>CAYJKU010000006.1:0-57992 GCA_964371215.1 uncultured Clostridium sp. | reverse complement strand
ATAACAACTTTAACCAAATTGCATGATCAAGTTCGAGGTTTTAAACATGATTTCGATAATACTTTAACAACTATAGGTGGATATATAATGACACAAGATTTAGAAGGTCTCAAACAATATTATTCTGATTTAGCGTTAGATGCCCACAGTACGAATACATTATATATTTTAGACCCTACCGTAATTAATAATGACGGAATATATCATCTCCTTGTAACAAAATATTATGAAGCAGAATTAAATAATATAAATGTTACAATTACTTTTCTATTAGATTTATCTACATTAAGAATGAAAATATATGAATTTGCAAGAATTTTAGGAATATTATTAGATAACGCTATTGAAGCTTCTGCAGAAAGTGATAAGAAAACTTTAAACATAATATTCAGACATGACTTTACTTCTGATACACAAATAATAACAATTGAAAATAGCTTTAAAAATCAAGATATAGATTTAGAAAAAATTTATCATAAAGGAGTTTCTAGTAAAAACTCTCATACTGGTTTAGGATTATGGGAAGTAAAAAATATAATAGATAGATATAAAGACGCAAATATAAAAACCTATACTAAAGATTCACTATTTATACAACAAATTGAATTACTTCAAACAAATAAAGAACTACTTAAAATATAGTAGTTCTTTTATATTATATATATTAAATTTAAGAGAAAAACAGCCCAAAGGCTGTTATCGGATTATATAATTAGTTTATGTAATATTAGTCTTTTTTTAACATGCTTGTTGGCATTTTTGGTTGGTGAAATATTGCAAATACTGCACAAGCTGTATTTGTTGATTTTGCATATTTCTCAGCTACTTTTGCTAATAATTTAAACATGATAGATCCTCCTTTTAAGATATTTATATAACATAAAATATACCGGTAATATTTTATATTAAGCATTTTCAATCGAAGTATCACTATATACTTCATATCCATATTTACTATTTGTTAATCTATATGCTAATTTTGTTATTGTTATTGTTTGTATAACATGTGCTATTATTATTATATTTGTTATTGTACTATCTTGTATTACTAAAGCAACTATTAAACCTATTGTATATGATATATATGAAAGAATTTGTTTTTTCATTCTTACTTTTTTATCTAATATTGGTATATCTTCTGTATCAGCTGGTGCATATAGTTTTATCATTATTATTCCGAATACCCAAGATATTCCAATTACAATGTATTTTGTAATATCAGATAATATAAAAAACTGTGATACAAAAGGTATTATGCAATAAAATGCTGTTGTAAATATCAAGCAACCTATATGTGTTTTCAAATGTATTCCACCAGATGCCCCCTTATATATAGCTATTGATAAAAACGTAATAAATGCTAAATCAAATATTCCAAGTACAAACGCTACTCCTAACATTATAAATATCTTTGGAATTTCACCTACTAAATGTTGTAATCCATAATGAATTACCTCTGCTCTTTCATCATCTACTTCTGGCATTTTTTTCCTGATTTGATTTGTCAAAATCGTGCAAATTTTATTTACCATGTTCCACACCTCTTTTTCCTAAATCATATTAACATTCTTTTATCAATTTATTACAGTTAATATATAAAACTATTGTTTTTATATATCAAAATTTCTTTTTTATGTTTTGTAAACTTTTTCTTTTTACAACAAAAAAACACACTAACTTTAAATTAGTGTGTTGTCTTGGTAGCGAAGATGTGATTCGAACACATGACCCTTCGGGTATGAACCGAATGCTCTAGCCAACTGAGCTACTTCGCCATTTTTATTGACAATGCGTATTATATTACTATTTTTACCTTTTGTCAATATATATTATACATTTTTTCATTTTATTTTCCAAAACTTATCTAGTTCTATCATCTAAATCATTTTCGTTTTGTTCAAATGTCGTTTCTATCTTATTTTTTTGTTCATTGTTTAACATATTCATATTTAATTCTTGTAGTTTTTTCTTTTCTTCTTCTTCTTTTTCTTTTTTCCTCTTTTTGTCCTTCTTTATTTCTATAGTTTCCTTTTCATATATATTTACATTTTCTAATGATTTTAATACATCATCAATTTCTTGCTGAGTCATTCCTGAATCATTTAAAACTTCTTCTAAACTCGGATCTTGTTCATCTGCACTGAAAAAATCCTTCATAACAGCAGCAAGAGACTCTATCATTTTTTTTAAATCATCTCTAAATCTTTTTATAATTTCCATTAATACTGATTGTTTTTCTTGTTTAACTTTCATATCTTTCTTCTAAAGCACTGCTTTAAAATACTCCTTTCTCCTAATAGTAATTATATTCTAACATAAAAAACCTTGACATACAATATATATTTCAAGGTTTTTAATTTTAATTTATATATACTAATTATACAAGATATTCTTCTAAATTTTTACTTTTAAAAGTAAGTTCTCCTATTTCTTCTGTTGGAACATATCCTGGTTTTGCATTCATAACATCTGGTATCCTATTTACAACTGAACCACAAGTAAGCTCTACTGTTGCTGGTCTGTTTATTATTAATGTTGTTTCTGGTTCACCCATAACAGTCCATTCATTTTTATCAAAATCTTCTTTTGAATATACTTTTCCTATACATTCACTTTCTATTACTATTCCCTCTTCTGTTTCTGTAGTTACAACCGCACTCATACCTGTTGCATCACCTTGTTTTACTGTCATTCCTAATGTTTCAGAATAAATGTCTTCTTTATATGTTTGAGGAACTGTTTTTTGTGTTTGTCTTTTAACAGTTAGACCTAATTTAGCACATAACCATCCATTAACATTCCACATATATGATGGTAAGTATTCTCCTTTTTCAATTATAGCTAGTCTTTCTTCATCTGTAATATTATCTACAGATGCTATTTCTTTTTCAAAATCTTCCATAGTAAGACCTGAACCATGAGCTTTAGCAAGTGCTATACCATAATCTTCAACGTTATAACTTGAACTTCCTTTAATTTTAGTTATCTTTTGAGTTGATCCTGCTAAGCTAGAAATTAATTGTCCCCAGTATATATCTTGATATCCACTTCCTGTAATTGTACAATTATTTTGTTTTGCTAATTCATCAATTCTTTTTGTTATTGCTGGATTAGAATTCATAGGATAAAATGCTTCTTCACAAGTAGTTATTGCATTTACTCCTAATTTAGCACATAACATAAGCGCATCTTCTACATCACTAATTAAACTCATTGTAGTTATAAGGGCTACATCTGGTTTTGTTTCGATCATCATTTTTTCTGCATCTTCTATAGAAACTATTTTTACACCTTTTTCTTCTCCACCCATAACAACAGAAATATCTTTTCCTATTATGTCTGGATTTATATCTATAGCCCCTACTATTTCAGCACCTTTTTCATATACATATCTCATTGTATATACACTCATTTTTCCTGCACCATATTGAACAACTTTAATTTTTTCTTTCATATTTTAACTCCTTTGTTTATTTATTTTAACTAAAAACATTAATTACTAAAATTATTAACTTCTTATATTCTTATTATACAATTATACTAAAAAATCTTTTAAAACAATCGAACATCTTTTAGCTGCTAATTTTAAATTTTCATTATATGTTGTAACATTTTTTTCATTTGGAATATCTGACACACTCCTTATTGCAATAAATGGCATTTTTTCTAAAAAACATACTTGTGCAATTGCTGCACATTCCATATCTACTACATCTGCATCAAATTTTTGGAATATTTTATTTTTCATTTCCAATTTTGTACAAAATATGTCTCCACTTGCAACAACTCCAAATTTTATATTGAACATTTTGTCTAATGAATTATCTATATCTTTTTTAAATTCTAGTAATAATTTTTCATCAGCACTTATATTGTTTCCAACTTGTGGAACATAACCTTTGCTATGACCAAATGCAGTAATATCAAAATCATGTTGTATAATTTTTTCTGAGATAACTACATCCCCAATTTGTAAATTATCATTAACAGCTCCTGCTACTCCCACATTTACAATGTATATTAATTGATATTCATATATTAATATCTGTGTTGCTCTTGCTGCATTTACTTTTCCTACACCAGATTTTATTATTACACAATTTCTTCCTTTTATTTTACATTCAATGAACTCAATATTTTTTTTCTCTTTTCTACTTATATCTTCTGAAAAATGTAATACTGCCTCTAACTCTTCATCCATTGCAACTATAATTCCAATGTAATTCATCTATACCACCTCCTGTTTCACCTTTCATATAAATTATATATCACTATTTTTTATTTTACAATACCCAAGAAACAATCTTTAACCTCAAATTATATGATTTTCCAACTATAATTGCTAAAAAGCTTGTAACTTTTCTTATTTTAGTGTAATATACTATAAGTGAATTGACTATGTAAATTTTTAACAAACTAATTTTAGACAATTTTATTTTAAAATTTGATTCAAATTAGCGCCAGAGTATATTTATTTTTAAAATATTTATACTGACGAGGTTTAGAGTTATCGAAAATTCGGCGGATGCTCTAATGGCTTTAGCTTAAAGTCAAAATATCGGACAAAAATTACTATATATTAGTATAACAAATCCAGATATAATTAAGCTTTTTTTTACATGCTCAATTCCAAATTTTATATTAAAAGGAGGAATTTACTATGTGCGGAATCGTAGGATACATAGGAACACAAAAAGCTAGTCCAATTCTTATTGAAGGACTTACAAAATTAGAATATAGAGGTTATGACTCTTCCGGAATATCTACTATGGAAAAAAGTGGTATTTCTAACATGAAAGATAAAGGTAGAGTTAAAAACCTTTATGATTTAGAAGGAATTAATGACTTAGAAGGAACTATTGGTATTGCTCATACAAGATGGGCTACACATGGAAAACCATCAAAGGAAAATTCACACCCACATATGGACAATTCAAATAAATTCAGTGTTGTTCATAACGGAATTATTGAAAACTATCATGAACTTCGTACTTTCTTATCTGAAAAAGGATATACTTTCTTTTCACAAACAGATACAGAAGTTGTACCAAATTTAGTTCATTACTATTATGAAAAAGAAGAAACAACAGGTGAAATGAAATTTCTATCTGCAGTTAAAAAGGCTTGCTCTGAATTTAAAGGAAGTTTTGCATTAGAAATTTTATGTACAGATTTCCCAAACAATATGATTGTTTTAAGAAAAGACAGTCCACTTGTAATAGGAAAAGGTGAAAACGAAAACTTTATCTGTTCAGATATACCAGCTGTTTTACCATATACAAGAAACTTCTACTTATTAAATGATTTTGAATTTGCATTTTTATCTAAAGAAGAAGTTAAATTCTATGATATTGATTTAAATTCAATTGAAAAAGAAACTAAATTAATAGAATGGGATGTAACTAGTGCAGATAAAAATGGTTATGAAGACTATATGTTAAAAGAAATTTATGAACAACCAACAGCTATAACTTCAACAATTGGGTCTAAATTAATTAACCCTACAATTGAATTTGAAGAATTAAATTTCACAAAAGAATATTTATCTTCTTTAAATAAAGTATATATTGTTGCATGTGGTACAGCTATGCATGCTGGTTTAACAGCAAAAGCTATGATTGAAAAATTATGTCACATAAGTGTTGAAATAGATATCGCTTCAGAATTTAGATATAGAGAACCATTAATCGATGAAAAAACTTTATGTATCTTCCCTACTCAATCTGGAGAAACAGCAGATACAATAGCTGCACTAAAATTATCTAAAGAAAAAGGTGCAAAAACAATCGCATTAACAAATGTTATTGGAAGTTCTATAACTAGAGAGGCTGATTATTCTATATTTACACATGCAGGACCAGAAATAGCAGTTGCTTCAACAAAAGCATATACTTCACAAGTTACTGCTTTGGCAATACTTTCTATATACTTTGCCGAAAAACTAGAAAGAAATATTAATATAGATATAAATACATTGAAAAAACAACTTACAAAACTACCATCTCAAATTACTGATATTTTAAAGGAAGAAAATGTAAATTTAATAAAGGATTTTGCTAAAAAAGTATGTAATCAAAAAGATATGTTCTTCTTAGGTAGAGGTGTTGACGAAACAGTTGCAAGAGAAGCTTCGTTAAAATTAAAAGAAATTTCATATATACACTCCGAAAGTTATGCTGCTGGAGAATTAAAACATGGTTCAATAGCTCTAATCGAAGATGGTGTTACTGTAATTTCAATAATGACAGATCCTAATTTAATGGAAAAAACAATAAGCAATATTCAAGAAGTTGTTACAAGAGGTGCAACAACATTTGTTGTTAGTAACTTAGATATAGATAAAAATCAATATGATGGAGTTATAATGATACCAGAAACAAATCCTATCATCTCTCCTATCTTATCTGTTGTACCATTACAATTATTATCATATTATGTATCAAAAGAAAAAGGATTAGATGTAGATAAACCAAGAAATTTAGCTAAATCAGTTACTGTTGAATAATTGATGTATAACAAAAAAGTAGTATATATAATGTACTACTTTTTGTTTTATTAACTCCCAATTATTAATCTGATTAACACCATACATATAACACCTGGTATTCCTAGTAATCCTACAGTTAAACAAGTAAAAATATTAATTCCTATATAAAAATTAAATAGACTACCTATCAAATTAATTATATACAATATAATTGCACCTAAAATAGAATTTAGTATTATTTTAAATATATGTTTAAGTGGAACTAAAAATAATCTTCCAAATATTAAAATTAAAAATATGCAAGCTAAAAATGCAATTATATTTTCACTCATACCCAAAACACTCCAAACTGTAATAAATTATATATTACAAATCTATGTGTACTTTAGGACAAATATTCATAAATATTATTAATAATTAAACAGCTTCATCAATGATATTTGAAAATTTCATATCATTTATCATATCAACATGTATTCCTTTTAATTTAGCCATTTTTATAAGATAATTTAATTTAGCTTGTGTCGCTTTTATTTGATATGAGTAAAAATCTATAAGTTCTTCATTTGCATAATCAAAATTTTGATTTACTATTTTAAGTTCTCTTCTCGCCAAAATTATATTTCTAATTAAATCTTGTTCTTTCTCATTTTCTGTCTTGTCATTTATAAGTTGTTCTCTTGAAAATTCTTTATTCATTTGACTCCTCCATTTCAATTATTAATTAGTATTATATTCCATTTTTCACTTTATATTCATTAAAATACTAGGAATACCTATTCATTCACCTTTTTTTAATAATAATCTTCGTTTTTTTTGCCAAAAAACTTGTTTTTTTCTTGATTTTATAGGATAATATATGTGTATGAATATATTTAGGAAGGATATACATAATGAAGTTTTTAGATAAATTTTTAAAGAAATTAAATACAGATAGAAATACATTTGTTACATATGTGTTTACTTTAATAACAGTATTTATAGCAGTTGATAGAATTGTAGAAATGTTATTAATGATTTTTACAGGTGTGTCATATTCTTATTGGGGTCCAATAGCATATGTCTTTGCAATAGCATGTCCAGTACTTGCCTATTCAGTATCACCTAAATCAAAATTTGCAAAATCAAAGAAACATAAAGTAACATTGTTTTTTCTATATATTATAGGATTATATATTATAGTACTTTCAATGTTTACACAATGGCTTAATATGGGAGCATGGTTATTACTTTTATCAGTTCCAAATTATGCTGAGATTATAACTGAGTTCGCTGACTTAGTAACACCTGCTTTTGTAAGTATCTCTTTATACTTGCCACTAGCTACAGCATATCCATTATTTAAATGGTTATATTTTGGAATTTATGATAGTAAAGATCAAACTCGTTCAATCTGGGATTATGCTGGTGTCGACTTATCTAATTCCAAAGACGGTCACGGACCATATACTTGTGAAGTATTTTTATGTGCAGATGGTGAAACATCTAAAAAAATAGTAATCGATGAAACTGCTAGATTCCAGTCATTATTTGTTTGTGGTGGATCTGGTACTGGTAAAACTTCTTTAGTATATGAACCTCTTATAGCTAAAGATATTGAGAAAAAGAATTTCTTTGCAAAAGTTTCTAAAGAATTAGGTTTTACAGCTTTAAAAACAAATATAGCTTATTTAAAAAAACCATATAATAACGAATATTTAAATAAAAATTTCACCTTAGACATGATTTCACCTGTTCCAGGTAAAGAAAAAATTTATAAAGCATTTGTTAAAAAAATGACTTTATCTGCAGAAGGAAATGATTATATATACAGAAACTTAGGATTAACATTAATGGCTCCAGATTATGAAGTTATATCTCATATGACTAGTGTTTGTAAAAATTTTAATGTACCATATAACTTAATTGATCCATCAGATACAGTTAATTCAATTGGATTAAATCCATTTGTTTATGACAATCCATCAAAAATAGCAATAACTATATCTTCTGTTTTAAAAACAATGTATTCTGTTACATTTGATCATTTAGAAGATGTATATAGAGAAGATATTATGATACAAGCTATAGAAAATATTTCTATGCTTTTAAAAGAAATGTATCCTAAAATGAATAATGGTTTATTACCTAATATGGAAGATTTACTAAAAATGCTTACTAATTTTGAATTAGTTGAAAAAATGTCTGAAATAATGGCACATGACCAAGAATTAGCTGAAAAATATTCAATTCAAATTGCATATTTTAAAAAGAATTTCTATTCTAATGGACCAAGTAGATCTACTATTGAAAAACATATCTATTCAGCTATAACTCAATTAGATAATTTACTTCGTATTCCTGGAATTAAATCTATATTATGCAATAGAAATAATAATATAAACTTTGACTCTACTTTAGAAACAGGTGAATTTACTTTCATATGTACAAGACGTGGTGACTTGGGTGCAAGTGCTCATAGAGCATTTGGTTTGTTCTATTTAATAGCTATTCAAGATGCTATTCTTAGAAGACCTGGTAATGAAAACAACAGAACACCATATTTCTTATATGTTGATGAATTCCCAGACTTCATTTGTAAAGCTACTGAACCAATGTTTACTATGTACAGAAAATATAGAGTTGGAACAACAATTTCTGCACAAAGTATTTCACAATTAAACCCTGCAGATGAAAGAGATAAATTCAAAAATGTTATTTTATCTAACTGTGCTAGTAAATTATTTGCTGGTGGTGGTGAAATGGATGAACTTATATGGTGGTCTAATGAATTTGGTCAAAAAAGAGAGTGGACATATTCTACTAGTATGGATATGGCTAAAAACGAATATGATAGTAAATACTCAAATGTTAAATGGGCATGGGTTAATGTTATTGATAAAGGTAAATTACAAGTACTTAAACAAAAAGAAATTGCATACAAAGTTCGTGGACCTGGTGGAAAACCTTTAACAGGTGTTGGTATGTTCAATTATATGGAATCAAAATATAAAGAACCTCAACCAGTAACAAATTACGATTTCGGAAAATATTCAGATAGTGTAACTACTGCAACTGAAGATAATGCAGATTTACCTAGAAAATTCAACTATAAAAATACAAACTTTTTAGATGAAAATAACGAATATAATCCTGTTCAAACAGATACAACAGATTCAAAATATTTATTTGATAATTCTGATGCAGTTGTTATTAATTTAAAAAGAAACAAAAAAGATGAAGACTAAAACAAAACAATGAGTATTAAATGTTAGATAATAGCCAAATACAAAAAGAGAAGAAATATATTTCTTCTCTTTTTGTATTAAATATTTATCTTTTTAGTATTCTACCTTCTCCCCCTACACCCATGTGTTCCATTATTTGATACTACATTTATTCTAGTAGGAATACCATTAGAATTAATACAATCAAATGTTTCATTTATTGTTACACCATCGTTTTGACAATTTGAATTTATTAAATTTACATTTGAACTTAGATCACAATTGTTTATTTCTCTTCTTCTGTAATACAATTCTACTAATACAGCTGTTATGTAACTAATTATTGTATATATAATTGTGGCTATTAACAAATTCAAATCATTTATATATACTGTTATTACTAAAAATATAGAAAAAGCAATTCCTGCTACAAGAGGAGGACATTTTAATATTTTCTGAAGTGCTATTGAAATGGTAATGACTGCAATTGGGAGTGCAAAAACTAATAATAATATGTTCATATATATTTCTCCTTTACTTTTTGTATATACTATGCTATGGAAATATATTTTGTTAACAAAAAAAGAAATAGAATTCTTCTATCTCTTTAATTACCTCAATCTTTATTTTCATATTATTAATATTCTACATTAACTAAGTACAATCCTTGAGGTGGTAATGTCTTTCCTGCTAAGTCTCTTTGTTTGCTTTCTATTATATTTTGTATCTCATCTGCTCTTATTTTCCCTATTCCTACATCTACAAGTGTACCTGATATAATTCTTACCATATTATATAAAAAACCATTACCAGTCAATTCAATATGTATTCTATTATTTTCTTTTTCTATTAATTCAGCTTTAAATATTGTTCTAATACTGCTTTTCCCACTAGTTCCACTTGACTTGAATCCTTTAAAATCATGTTCTCCTTCAAAATATTTAATAGCTTTTTTCATTTCTTCAGTATTCAATTTCACCGGAATATGTGTCTCCAAATTCCTATATATGCTACTTGGGATTTCTGAATTATTTATTATATATCTATATGTTTTTCTTTTACAAGAGAGTCTACTATGAAATCTTTCTTCTACTTCCTCAGCTGATTTGATTACAATAGATTTTTTCAAATTACTATTTATTGCAATTGCAATCTTTTCTATTGGTATATTTGAATTTGTTTTAAAATTTGCAACTTGCCCTATACTATGAACACCAGCATCAGTTCTTCCTGATGCTGTTAAATCTACTTCTTCTTTTGTTATTTCTTTTATTGCCTGTTCAATGTTTCCTTGTATATTAAGTTTATCTGGTTGTTTTTGCCATCCATTAAAATCTTTGCCATCATATTCAATAACCAATTTAATATTTCTCATTATTAATTTTCACTTCCATCTTCTTTTTCTTCTATTTTATTTTTCTTTTCTTTTTTTAATCTATTTCTCAAATTTTTAATAGAAGTATTTCTCTCTTTATTTTCATCTGCAAATCTTTTTGTAACAATATTACTTATTAATATTTTTTTAAGTACATCATCTCTAACATCTGCTATTAATGTTCCATCTTTTGCAACTGAAATCTTTCCTGTTTCTTCAGATATTATAACTACTATACTATCTGATTCTTTAGACATTCCAACTCCTGCTCTATGTCTTGTTCCTAATTCTTTTGCAATATCTTTATCATCTGCAAGTGGTAATACACATGCTGCTGCTGCAATCTTATTTTTAGAAATAACAACTGCCCCATCATGAAGTGGTGTTTTAGGTTCAAATATATTTACTAACAATTGTGGCGAAACCTCTGCATTCATAGATATTCCTGTTGATACTATATCATGTATCTCTATATCTCTTTCAATAACTATTAATGCTCCTTTTTTTTGGTCTGATAATTCTTTAACAGCTATTACTACTTTATATATATCTTCTTTCATTCTTGTTGCTAAATCTTTTTCTAAACCAAAAAACTTAGTTAATTTATTTGTTCCTAGTTGTTCTAATCCTCTTCTTAATTCTGGTTGGAATATTATCATAACAGCTATAACCCCTATATTCATTATCCCAGTTAAGATCCAATTTAAAATTCTAAAATTTAAAAATCCACTGATAAATGTTATTAAAACAATAAATATAATTCCTTTAATTAATTGCCACGCTCTTGATCCTTTTACAATTCTAAAAAACAAAAATACTAAGAAAAATACTATTGCTATATCTAGTATTAATGTTATCAATTCAATTGGATTTTGACTTAATGTTTCAATATATGCAACAATATTTTCATTGTAAAAACTTTCCCAACTCATACCTAAATCAACTATCATAAATCTTTTGTATGTAAACATACTCTCCTTTTTATCTAATTTACTCTATTATTTAAAATTTATTATATTAAAGCATATATTAATGATACAACAGCTGCAAATACCATCATAAAACATAATGCTCCTGCCATAACTTTAACAAATATCTGTCCTTTATCTAATTTCTTTTTTGTTGTTCTTTTATCTACATTTTTCATAATTTATTCCTTTTCTTTTAAAATTTTATAATTCTATTATATCACATAATATATTTTTTTCAATCACTAATTTAAATTAAACATTAATCAATTATTTTTAATATATGTTCTTTTTTATTTACTTTATTAATATCTTCAGTAATTACTATACTATTTTTTATATCTAAATCTGCTTTTTGAGCTTTCTCAGAAATATCTGAATGTATATATCCAATTATATCTCCCGCTTCTACCTTGTCTCTAACTTTAACATTTAATACAATTCCTACAGCTTCATTTATCTCATCTTCTTTGTTAACTCTACCTGCACCTAGCTCACATGCTATCTCTCCAATTTTCTTTGCATCTATTTTAGCTAAATAACCAGATTTTTCTGAAATTATTGAATTTATTATCTTAGCTTTTCTAAATTTAGAAGTATCTTCAATAAAAGTAATATCTCCACTCTGGTTTTTAACTAATTCTATTAGTTTATTATAAGCTTTTCCATTTAATATATTTTCTAACATCATTTCTTTGTTTTCATTTATATTTTCTGAAATTCCTGCTAATTTCATCATATATGCCCCAAGTTCTAATACAACTTCTTTTAAATCTTCTGGCATATTACCTTTTAAAAACTCTACTGCTTCTATAACTTCTAATGAATTCCCAATCGTATGCCCTAATGGCTCATCCATATTTGTCAAAATTGAAACTGTTTCAACTCCTGCTTTGTTACCTATAGTATTCATTTTAGTTGCCAATTCAATAGCTTCATCTAAATCTTTCATAAATGCTCCTCTACCAACTGTAACATCTAATACTAACTTTTGTGCCCCACTTGCTATTTTTTTACTCATAATACTTGATGCTATAAGAGGGATACTCTCAACACAAGAAATACTATCTCTTAATGCATATATTTTTTTATCTGCTGGCGCTACATCTAATGTTTGTGAAATTATACTAATTCCAACTTCATTTACATTAGATATGAATTCTTTCATCTCTATTCCTGTTTTATATCCGGGTATAGCCTCAAGTTTGTCTACTGTTCCTCCAGTAAACCCTAAACCTCTTCCTGACATTTTTCCAACAGCAACTCCTAATGAACTTATTATAGGTAATACTATTAAAGAAACTTTGTCTCCTACACCACCTGTTGAATGTTTATCTACTACTATTTTATTAATACCAGATAAATCTATTTGTTTTCCTGAATTTGTCATTGCTATAGTTAAATTCGTCATTTCATTATCATTCATACCATTTATATATATTGCCATTATTAATGCTGCTGCTTGATAATCTTTTATAGTTCCTTCTGTATATCCATTTATAAAATATTCTATTTCCTCTTTTGACAACTCTTTATTGTCTCTCTTATTTTCTATTATTTTCCCTATATTCATTTATGCCTCACATTCTTTTGTAACAAATTTTTTGGTAAAACTTTTTCTATGTATTGGTGTTAATCCATAATCTTTTATTGCTTGAATATGTTTTGCTGTTCCATATCCTTTATGGCTTTCAAAACCATATTGTGGGTATATTTCATCCCATTGCCTTATAATTCTATCTCTTACTACTTTTGCAAGTATTGACGCTGCAGCAATATTATAACATTTAGCATCACCTTTTATTATTGGTTCATATTTAATACCTTGAGTATCTATTCCTGTTAAAGCATCAACTAATATTAAATCTGGTTTAATAGTTAAACCTTCAACAACTTTCTTAACACCTAACTTTGTTGCATTCAAAATATTTATCTCATCAATTATATCTTGTTCAATGACGGCAACTTCATAACATATTGCTTCTTCTATGATTAAATCATATAATTTTTCTCTTTTCTTTTCTGAAACTTTTTTAGAATCATTTATTCCTTCTATCATAGAATCTTTTGGCATTATAACTCCTGCAATTACAACAGGACCAGCTAGTGGTCCTCTTCCTGCTTCATCTATTCCTAGTATTTTCTCTATACCTTCTTCATATTTTCCTTTTTCTAATTCTTTTAATTTTGTTAATCTCTCAAATTCTTTTTCTTTCATTATATCTCCAATTATATTTCAATATTTTTTATTTCAGATAATATATATTTTCCTTCATACCCTCTTGTTGTATATATTTCAACTGTTGCATTTTTTTCATCAAAACCTATTAAATATTGATCTTGGTTACTTAATTTTATTTCACTTAATTCCCACATTGTTATAGCTTCTTCTGTGATTACATATAAGTTTTTAGCTGTTGTTGAATCCACCCCAGGTATTTCTATTTCTGGTGCTATTCCATCCGAAGTATTTAATTTTAATTTATTTTCTGTTTCTAATACTTCTAATTTCACTGCTACAATTTTTTGTGTTTGTTCTTCTGTAATTGGATCTGAAATTAATCCTATTTTAAAATTCAAATCTTCTACAATACCTGTTGCTTTAGCTTCAAGTAATAGCATATTTGTTTTAAGTTCGTCAAATTCTACTCTTTGAATACTTTCTAGTCCTATATTAACAGTTACTCCTGCAATTATTAATAATACAGCTATTGTAATTACAAGAGAAATCATTGTTATCCCTTTTACATTTTTTTTCATCTTAACATTCGTTTTTCCTATCATTTCGTACATCTAAACCCCTTTGTATTTATTTTAATCTATTATATATTTATATGTTTATATTTTCAATAAATTTTGTAAATATATCTAAAAAAACTTTATTTTTTCACATATTATTCACATTTCCAGTCTATTATATATATTAAATAATAACATACATAATTAAATATTGGAGGTAATAATGGAATTAAATAATAATGAAAAAAATCAAACAAATGAAGTAAAAGGAGCATCAAATTTTAAGATTTCTAATGATATTAATAGATATGAATCACAATATTCATCATCTAAAAGAACATCAGATTCAAGTTTCACAAAAGGATTTCTTATCCCTTTTATCAGTGGTACTGTTGGTGCTTCTTTAGTAATTGGTACTGTATTGGGAGTTCCCCAAATTCGTTCATACATTTTAGACGATAATTCTTCTAATGAAGCTACAACTACTTTATCCCAACCGTCTGAATCAACAGGATATATATCACAAGTATCTTTATCAAATTTCTCAGATACTTCTGTATATGCTGCAAATAAAGTTTTGCCATCAATTGTGGGTATCAAAGTTGAATATACAGTTAGTAGTTCTATTTCTATTTTTAATAATGCCCCAACTAATTCAACTGGTACAGCTACTGGATCTGGAATAATTATAAGTGATGACGGATATATATTAACTAATAATCACATAGTAGATTCGTCTTCATCTGATTCATATTACGAAGTATCTGATGCAACAAAAGTTACTGTTACTTTATTTGGAGATGAAACAGAATATGAAGCAACTATAATTGGTAAAGATGAACAAACTGATTTGGCTGTAATTAAAATTGATAAAACAGATCTAACTCCTGCTGAATTTGCTGATTCAGATACCCTTAAAGTAGGCGAATTTGCTATGGCTGTTGGAAATCCTTTAGGTCTTGGAACATCTGTTACAACTGGCTCTATTGGGGCATTAAATAGAGAAGTTACTGATGAAAACGGTCAGACATTTACATTAATCCAAACTGATGCAGCAATTAATTCTGGCAATAGTGGTGGTGCTTTAGTAAATAGCCAAGGACAAGTAATTGGTATTAATACTCTTAAATTATCTGGTACTGGTGTTGAAGGTATTGGTTTTGCAATTCCAATTAACTCAACTACAGAAATTATTTCAGATTTAATAGAATTCAACAAAGTAAAAAGACCATATATAGGAATAAGTGGAATGGATTTAGATCAAGAAACAGCTAACAAAAATAATTTAGCTCTAGGAATCTATGTTTCTTCTATTGAAGATTTCTCCGGAGCTCAAAAAGGTGGATTAAAAATAGGTGATGTTATTATTTCTGCTAATAATACATCTATAACTACAATGGATGAATTAAATGCAATTAAAAATACTTTAGATATTGGAGATGAAATAACTTTACGAGTAAATCGTGATGGTGAAGAATTAGATTTAACTATTACATTAGGTGAACAACCTTAATCTTAAAATTTATATTTTTTCACTTTCATTTCACACAAAAGACAAAAAACTTTATTATACTATATTCAAGCCAGAAACATCTGGCTAAAATAAAAAAACATCCCCTTTTATTTTCAAATCCCCAGACTTTACCAGTCTGGGGATTATTTATCTTAATTTTAGTTTTCTATTTTACAATATTATCATATCCATTTCACTTGTAAATGTTTCATTACCATATGCATATATGATATATAATTCGTTTTCTGTTAAATAAAATTCAGTTGTATTTTCAATTAAATATTGTTCATCTGTAATATCTCTACTATAACTTGTATACCCTAATGAATGCAGCGCTTCTGTTTTTTCTTGTTCTTCTTTTATTTCTACTTTAATCATATCTTGAACATAGTCTTTTTCAATCATCTCAATATCTAATATTTCATTTAATGAAATTTCTTTGTTATTTCTCAAATCATAATTATATGTCTGCACAATAACTCGTTGTGCACTCGCGCCTTCTTTTAAATTAGATATTATCATTAGAGATAATATATCATTATATATTTCTGCAACATATTCTACAGTATAGACAACGTTTTCTTCATTTTCTTGTTCTTCTATAATACTTTCTACTTTACCAAAAAATATGTCTTTTATTGTTTGATTGTATTTTCTAACAATATCACTATCTACATTAATTTGTGGTATTGTTACATCCATATTATAGTTTCCTTTTTCTTCCTTATTTTCATATGCTGTATAGATTAAATCTCTTTCATCTGTTATTCTTTTACTATTATTTTGCTCAGAAACATTTTCAACCGAATTATTAAATATGTTTTCAAATCCTGTTTCTAATATTGCTATTTCATCTTCTGTTTTATCTCCATATTTACTTTCTTCACTTCCAAACATTTTTCCTAAATCTATTCTCGTATAAAATTGAAGATATAATGCTGATGCAACAGCAATAATGCATATAGCGATTATTGCTATATACATTATAAGTCTTCTCTTCCCTATTCTATGTTTATTATTATGTATTCTCATTTTGCTTTTATTCCCTTAATCTATATATTCTACTTAACTTTTCTTCTAAACTTATTCGCTAAATTAAATAACCAATTAGTTATAGGTCTATATACTATATACATTTCATCTATAAATTCCATAAATACTGGATTAAATCCTTTTTTAAACCTATATACTCCATGTTGCGGATCATTTTCATCTTTAAAACCTGATACCCCTCTAAAGTCATACCAATCACATTTATTTTCTATTGCCCATTTTATCCCTTCCCATTGTATAGAATGATTTGGCATTAAATTTCTATGTTTTGAATTACTTCCACCATATAAGAACCAAACTTTGTTTCCATATTTAATTAAAAATATTGAAGATAAATATTCTCCTTCATAACTAGATACTAATAATTTAACATTATTCTCTCCCATTTCATCATATACTTTTTCAAAATACTCAAGTGGTCTTATATGAAAATTATCTCTTTGACCTGTTTCTTTCATTATTTCATAAAATATTTTTAAATCTTCTCTAGTTCCTGTTTCTATTTTTATTCCTTTTTTAGCTGCTAATCTCGCATTATATCTTGTTTTAGATTCAAAAGATTTAATAACTTCCTCTTCTGTCTTATTTCTTAAATCTAATCTAAATACATATTTAGGTTGAATTACATCTGTTATATCTTTTATATCGCTTTTTGTCTTATATCCTAATTCACCAATTATATCTTTAAATTTTTCGTCTTCTTGTAATACATCTGGATCTAATCTAAATATAAATGCTTTATATTTATCTGCTACTTTTTTTGCTTCATCTGTTAATTCTTTTATTGTTTCTTTATCATATATATCACATGTGAACCCTCTTGGCGCATACATTATATATCTATTTACTAAAGGTATTTTTCTAAGCAATACTATCATTGCTCCTTTTATATTATTTTCTTTATCTCTTACAATTATATACTCTTTTTTCCAATCATTTTTAACATTTGCCCAATTAGGTGATTGCATAAAATTTGCTTTATCACTTTTTTGTAAAAATTCGTCTAGTTCTTTAATATTAATATTTTCCATCATTACCTCTTCTTCTTATTGTATATTAACATTATACAATAATATTATAAAGTGTCAATGTGTACATATAAAAAAGCTAATAAATTTTATTATCTTTTAATTTTTTCTCTTAAATATAAAGTAACTGCTAGATTTTCATCTAACAGTTACTTCAAACTATAATCTATTCTAACTTTCTAAAAATTAAAATAACGGCATCTTCTTCGTTACCTTTATTTTTCACTTTAATCGATTCTAATGACTTGATTGTTGGTACTAAGTACCAACCTTTTACCATCATTTCTTTTGTAACTTTGTTTATTTCTTCGTAAGTAACATCTACAGTTACTACTTCGTACTTATATTTTCCCATTATTAATCCTCCAAATAATTATTTATTCGAGGATTAATATCCCCGAATCTCGAGAATATTAAAATATTCATAAGAATATTATATCACTTTGTTTGTATTATGTCAATTCAAACATTATTTATCTCATCAAATAATGTTTTTTACTGGTCAGTTTTCTTAGTTTTTCTTGACATTATATCTAATAAGTCATATACTTATTTTGTACAAAATTAAGGAGGTTAGAAATGAAAGATTTAATAGAAATTAGATGGCATGGTAGAGGTGGTCAAGGTGCTAAAACAGCTTCTTTATTACTAGCTGATGCTGCATTTAATACTGGAAAATTCATTCAAGGATTTCCAGAATATGGACCTGAAAGAATGGGTGCTCCAATTACAGCATATAACAGAGTTAGTGTAAATCCAATTACTGTTCACAGTAATATATATGAACCAGACTATGTTGTTGTAGTTGATGATACTTTATTAGAATCAGTTGATGTAACATCTGGATTAAAGGAATCAGGTGCTATAATTATTAATACGACAAAAACAGAAGAATATTTAAAAAGTGTTTTAAAAGGATATAATGGTGAAATCTATGCAATAGATGCTAGAAAAGTTTCAATCGAAGCTTTAGGAAAATATTTTCCAAATACACCAATGCTTGCTGCAGTTGTTAAAGTAAGTGGAATTATGTCTGATGAAGCTTTACTTGATGATATGAAAACATCATTTAAACATAAATTTGCTAAAAAACCAGAAGTAATTGATGGTAACATGAAAGCTTTAGAAATAGCTTTAAAGGAGGTTAAAAAGATATGACAAATATAGGACCAACAACACCAATGGAAAAAATGACTCCAGGTGGTGATATATATACAGCTGGTAATGCTATGGATTTTAAAACTGGAGATTGGAGAAGTTTAGTTCCAGTTTTTATAGAAGAAAAATGTAAACAATGTGGAATCTGTTTCCCTGTTTGCCCAGATAACTCAATACCAGTAAATAAAGAACAAAAAAGAGAAGATTTTAATTTTGATTATTGTAAAGGATGTGGAGTTTGTGCTCAAGTTTGTCCTTTTGGTGCAATAGAAATGAAAAAGGTAGGTGAAGAATAATGGGAATAAGAGAAAGATTAAGTGGTAATGAGGCTGCTGCAATAGCTATGAAACAAATAAATCCTGATGTAGTTGCTGCCTTCCCTATTACGCCATCAACAGAAATACCTCAATACTTCTCAACATTTGTTGCAAATGGAAGTGTTGATACTGAATTTGTTGCAGTTGAAAGTGAACATAGTGCAATGTCTGCTTGTATAGGAGCTCAAGCTGCTGGTGCAAGAGCAATGACTGCTACTTCTGCAAACGGATTATCTTTAATGTGGGAAATGATATATATAGCTTCAAGTTTAAGACTTCCTATAGTTTTATCACTTGTAAATAGAGCTGTATCTGGACCATTAAATATACATAATGATCATTCTGATGCAATGGGAGCAAGAGATTCTGGTTGGATAATGTTATTTTCTGAAGACAACCAAGAAGCTTATGATAACTTACTTATGGCAAATAGAATTGGTGAACACAAAGATGTAAAATTACCAGTTATGGTTTGTCAAGATGGTTTCATTACTTCTCACTCAATTGAAAATATTGAATTATTAGAAGATGATAAAGTAAAAGAATTTGTAGGAACATATAATCCTGAACATTATTTATTAAATGAAAAAGAACCTATTTCTGTAGGTCCATTAGATGTTCAACCATACTTATTTGAACATAAAACACAACAAGCTATAGCTATGAAAAATGCTAAACAAGTTATCTTAGATGTTTCTAAAGAATTTGAAGCTTTAACTGGAAGAAAATATAGCTTTTTTGAAGAATACATGTTAGAAGATGCAGAAATTGCAATCGTTTGTATGAACTCAACAGCTGGTACTACTAAATATGTTGTAGATAATTTAAGAAAACAAGGAATAAAAGCTGGTCTTTTAAAACTTCGTGTATTTAGACCATTCCCTGCTGAAGAAATTGCAGAAGCTTTATCTCATTTAAAAGCTGTTGCAATACTTGATAAAGCTGATTCATTAAATGCTGCTGGTGGTGCATTATTTAGTGATATTACATCTAGCCTATATGTTAACAAAAAAGATGTATTATGTGTAAACTATGTATATGGTATTGGTGGTAGAGATACTAAAACTACAGATATTGAAAATGTATATTCAGATTTAACTGAAATAGTTAAATCTGGAAAAGTTGAAAAACCTTATAGATATTTTGGATTAAGATTGGAAGGTGAAATATAATGGCATATAATTTAAAAGAAATAATGGCTACTAAAACAGATAGACTTACATCTGGACATAGAATGTGTGCTGGTTGTGGTGCTCCTCCTGTTGCTAACCATATTATGAAAGCATTAAAAGAAGGAGATCATGCTGTAGTATCTGGTGCTACTGGTTGTATGGAAGTTTCAACTTTCATCTATCCATATACTGCTTGGAAAGATTCTTTTATACATACAGCATTTGAATGTGCTGCAGCTACCTTATCTGGAGTTGAAGCTGCATATAATGCAATGAAAAGAACTGGTAAATTAGATAACACAACTAAATTTATCGCTTTTGGTGGAGATGGTGGAACTTATGATATAGGTCTACAAAGTTTATCTGGAGCTATGGAAAGAAATCATGATATGCTTTATGTATGTTATGATAATGGTGCATATATGAATACTGGCATTCAAAGATCATCAGCTACACCTAAATTCTCAGATACTTCTACTTCTCCTGCTGGAAAAGTTATACCAGGAAAAATGCAATCAAGAAAAGATTTAACTAAAATTATGGAAGGTCATAATTTACCATATATGGCTCAAACAATTGCTACTGGTAATTTTAAAGATTTATATGAAAAAGCTGAAAAAGCTATTTATACAGAAGGTGCTACATTCTTAAATGTTCTTGCTCCTTGTCCTAGAGGTTGGGGTTACCCTACTGAAGATTTAATGAAAATTAATAAACTTGCAGTAGATACTTGTTATTGGCCTTTATATGAAGTTGTAAATGGTGTTTACAAAATTACAACTAAACCTGCTAAAAAATTACCAATTGAAGAATTCTTAAAATTACAGAAAAGATTTAAGCATTTATTCTTACCTGGTAATGAATGGATGATTGAAGAATTCCAAAAAGAAGTTGATAGAAACTGGGAATACTTATTAAAGCTAGAAGAAATGACTAATAAATAAAAGGAAAAAAGTCTATGTATAACATAGGCTTTTTTCCTTTTATTTACTTTATTTCATTTTAATTAATTCATAGTCTGCTGAACCTAATCCCATTTCTTCAGCATATTGTATTTGACTTTTCCAATTAGTTGAAGGATGATTACAATGTAAATGGTCATGTCCTTCTATTCCCTTTTTAATATGTTCTCCTAATTGGCTATTTTCAAAAGGTTTTTGACTATTTGCTAAATCAATACACGCCTTATCTAAAGCCACTGGATCAAAAGAAGCAAGCATTCCAACATTAGGGATAATTGGTGCATCATTTTCACTATGACAATCACAATTTGGCGATACATCACAAATTAAACTAATATGGAAATGTGGTCTATCTTTTAACACCGCATGTGTATACTCTACCATTTTCATATTTAAAACATCCCCTACCTCATCATATATTGGATTTATCGCATCAAAATTACATATTCCTATACATCTTCCACAACCAACACATTTTTCATGGTCTATATTAGCAATCATATTCTCATCATATGTTATAGCCTCATGTGCACATATTTTTATACATTTCTTGCACTTTTTACATTCTTCTCTGGTAACTGATGGTTTTCCATTACTATGCATTTCCATTTTACCAGCTCGTGACCCACAACCCATACCGATATTTTTAATTGCTCCACCAAATCCAGTCATTTCATGTCCTTTAAAATGATTTAATGATATAAATATATCTGCATCCATAATAGCTCTCCCTATTTTAGCTGTTTTTACATACTTTTTATTTATTTCTACTTCTTGTTCATCTGTCCCTTTTAATCCATCTGCAATTATTACATTACATCCTGTTGAAAAAGGAGTAAACCCATTTAAATATGCTGAATCTATATGATCAAGCGCATTTTTTCTTCCTCCAACATATAAAGTATTACAATCTGTCAAAAATGGTTTTCCTCCAAAATGCTTAACCACATCTGCAACTACTTTCGAATAATTTGGTCTTAAAAATGCTAAGTTTCCTGGTTCACCAAAATGTAATTTTATTGCAACAAAATTATCTTTAAAATTTATTTTTTCAATACCTGCTTTTTTTATTAACTTTTCCAATTTTTGTAATAAATTATATCCTGGCTTTGCTCTAAAATCTGTAAAATATACTTTTGATTTTTCCTCCATGCTCTAATTACTCCCTTCAATTTCAATATCAAATTCTTTAATTTTATATCTACTATAATTGTCTAAATCTATCTTACCACATAAATATTTAATATTATATATTTCTTTTAAAATCAACTCTTCTTTTTGCTTTTTGGGCAATCTTTTTATATGATATTCTAATTTGCAAGCATGATTTCTTTTTTCAGAACACCATACTTTTTCTATTTTTTCAAAACTATGTAACAATGTATATTTTGCACAGTTTTTATCTTTTGTCTTATGTTCTTTCATACGTCTTTGTAAATCTGTTGTAATACCTGTATAAATAGAATTATCTGTACATCTGATCATATATATATAGTACACCTGTATCCCCCTAATTATTATTCTATTATAGCTCCTATTATACCTGCATCATTTCCTAATTCTGCAGTTCTAATTACTATTTTATTATTATTGAAAAACATTTTATTTTCTTCTAAATATTTTATTAATCTATTTAATAAAATATCCTTAAAATATATAAAACTTCCACCTATTCCGACATATTCTGGTTCAAAAATATTTACTAAATTTGTTATACCTATTGCTAAATCTCGAATAAACGAATTTAATATTTCTTCAATTGCTTTATCTTTATCCTCATCTTTTTTTAATTCGTTTTTTTCTAATATTTCTTTTAATTCAATACCTTTTAATTCTTTTTTCAAATATTTTCTTAATTTTGTTTTTAAAACAAGCATTGACCCATATTTTTCAAAACAACCTTTTTTACCACATTTACAATCTAGTCCATTTTTTTCTATTATCATATGACCAACTTCAACACCTGGATATTTACCAGTATTTAATAATTTATTATCAATTATTACTGCTCCACCAATTCCAGTCCCTAAAGTTAAAAATATACTTCTTTTAGCATCTTTTAAACAACCTAATTTATTTTCTGCAATAGCTGCTGCTTTTCCATCATTTATTAATTTTATTGGATATTTAATATATTTATTAAGATTTGTAACTATATCATAATTTAATAAATTTAAATTAGCTGATTTTAATATTTTATTGTCTACTATAGTTCCCGGGATTGATATACCAATATTTTCTATTAAATACTTACTTTCTAATTCCTTGATATTATTTACTATATATTCTTCTATAGTATTTACTAATTCTTTTTCTTTTAAATCTACATTACTAAAGTTGATCTCTTTTTTTTCTATTAATTTGAAATCTTCAATTACACCAATTGCAATATGACTTCCACCTATATCTATTCCAATTTTCATTGTTCCCTCTTTTCTAATAGAAAAGGACAGTAACCTTAACCGCCCTTTTCTTTTGTAAATTTATATTTATTAAACTCCATATGCTGAGAATAAGAAATTTCCCATATATACTTGAATAATTGGTACTAATACCACAACTACGAAGAATATTAATACTATACCTACAATTGCATATACAATTTGTGGTAATACTTTAACTATTCTTGCCATTATATTATCTATATCTATTTGCATATATTCAACTAATTTGTCCATCATTTCTGTTAGATCTGTTTGCATACCTATTAATAACATCTCTATCATCATTGGTTTTGCTAGTCCTGATTTATCAAATGGTTCTATCCATGATGTTCCTGCATGTATATTATTTATAGATGTCTCTACTATTGAAAGCATAACATAATTACTTATAACATTTTTACTTACCTCTATGGACTCTTGAATCCTCATTCCATTTTTTAAATTTAAAAGCATAGCTTTTATTAATCTTGAAAAATCTATCGCAAATATTAATTCTCCAAATACTGGCATTTTGTATTTAAAATAATGAAACTGATATTTACCTTTTTGTGTTTGGGTATATGCATATATACCAACAATTATTCCTAACATAATAATTGTTGGAATAAACCAATATGTCCCAATAACATCTAGTACATCTGCAAACCATAATGTAATTGCTGGAAGTTGCTCTTCACTTCCTACTTCATCTAATACTCCTTGTATTGCAGGGATAGCAAAAAGAGTTCCTGCTACAAGCATTACTATCAGCAATACAAACTGAATTATATTTGGTATTAAAATTCCTCTGATTTTCTTATTTAATGCTTCTGATTCATCTAAATATCTAACTGCTTGTTCTAGTGAATTTACTAATGATCCAGATAACTCTCCAACTTTAATCATATTTATATAAATATAAGGAAAAACATCTTCGTAATATTCCATTGTAGAATACATATATTCACCAGATTCAACACCTGCTAATATATCTTGTAGTATTCCTTTTAATGCTAAATTTTCTGTACTATCTATTAAAGTATTTAAAGCATGTATATTATTGAAATTAGCTTTTTTAAGCAAATAAAATTGTTGTGTAAATACAACCAAATCTCTTTGAGGAACTTTTTGATTTGTATTTAAATATATATTTACTTTTTCAAGTGCTGTTAATTGTTTTTTATTCTTTTTACCTAATTGAGTAGTATTTGTATTTTTCATTAACTCTTGTATATCTGATATATTTTTCTTTTGCTTTTTAACTTTAGAGCTAGAAGTATATGATAATTGTTTTATATATATTGGTATAAGGTTATTACTTTTTAGATTTTCAACTAATTTTTGTCTACTACTCATTTCAACCTTATTTCTAATAACTAAACCACTTCTAGTTATAGCTCTATACGTATAAGTAGGCATTTATTTCTCCTTCCTTCATATTATTATGATTTTTTAATTTTTAATTGCATTATAATTCTATTTAATACTTCTACATTTTTTTCTTCAATTTGAGATTTTGCTTGTTCTAATGTTATTTTATTTTCAACAAATAAATCTGCCAAAGCGTTTATAAGTCCTATACTTCCTTTTTCCGAATTACTTTGTATCGCATCTTCAATTTCTGATACACTAAATTTATCTTTTCTTATCATACCTGCTACTATATTGTCTACTATCATTACTTCTGGAATTAGAACAAGTTTTCCTCCTACACCTTTTAATAGTCTCTGAGATATAACTAATTTTAATAAAGAAGATAATAAGTTTTTAATTGTTGCTTGATCTCTTACTTCATAGAAGTTTATAATTCTATCAATTGTTTCTGCACAAGATTTTGTATGAAGTGTTCCAATTACCAAATGTCCTGATTCAGCCATTTCAATTGCTGCCTCCATTGTTTCTTTATCTCTAATCTCACCAATTACTAGTATATCACAATCTTCTCTTAATGAGTTTTTAGTTCCATCACTAAAAGACAAACTATCTTTTCCTACTCCAATTTCTTTTTGTACAATTAAAGATTTTTTAGATGAATGTTTAAATTCTATCGGACTTTCTAATGTTAATATTTTTTTATTCTGATTTTCATTTATATAATTAACTAGTGCATTAAGTGTAGTACTTTTACCTGAATTTGTTTTTCCTGTTACAAGAAGTAGTCCTTGTGTCTGATATGTTAATCTTCTAACAATATCTGGTACTCCTAATTCTTCATATGCAGGCAATGTATTTTTAATTAATCTTAATGTACATACTGGTAAATCATCTGCTGAAGAAATGTTTACTCTAAATCTTGTGTCTTTGTATACATATGACATATCTAATTTCTTTGTATCATGATAAATTTGGTCTTTTTCTAAATCTCCTTTAATTAATTCATCATAATATTCATTCATATCATCTAGTGTTATTATCATACTATTTTTTACTGGTATTAATTCTCTTGCAATTCTTAGCATCGGTTTATTATTACAAATTAAATGTACATCTGATGCATCATTTTCCATCATTTCATCTAATATTTTATCTAAGTTCATCTTTCCTCCTAAAAGTTTATTTATTAAATATTAATAGAATATTATTTTTCTATTTAATTCTTCAAGTGTAGTTTCTCCTTGTGTGACTTTTCTTATTCCATCAACTATTAATGGCTTATATGATGTTTCTAATGCTTTTCGTCTTATTTCTATACTTGATTTTCCCATCATTATATCTTCTTTTATTTCATCTGTTAAATCTAGAATTTCAAAAACTCCCATTCTTCCATAATATCCTGTGTTATTACATGATTTACATCCTGGTGCATGATATGTTCCTTCTGATGTATCGAATTTAACATTATATCTTTCAGATATTGAATCAATTATTTTTGCTTCTTCATCTGTATATTCTCTTTTTTCTCTACATTCCTTACATAGTGTTCTAACAAGTCTTTGAGATATTGCTGTTGCAAGTGTACTTGAAATATCATAATCAGATAATCCAGTTTTTCTTAATCTTGTTATAACTTCGATTGCATCTATTGTATGGATTGTAGATAATACATAATGCCCTGTTTGTCCAGCTTGTATAGCAATTTCTGCTGTTTCTTTATCACGAATTTCCCCAACTAATATAATATCTGGATCTTGTCTTAAAACAGTTCTTAATGAACCTGAAAAAGATGATCTATTATCTATTTCTATTTGGTTTAATCCTTTTATACGAATTTCTACCGGATCTTCGATTGTTGTAATATTTATTTCAGGTTTATTTAAATAATCCATCATACTATATAATGTTGATGTTTTACCTTCACCTGTTGGAGCTGCAATTATTGTTATAGAATTCTTTTTATTTATACTTCTCCTTAAATCTTCTTTTGTTCCTGGAAAACCTAACTCGAAAATATTTTTAATATTTGAATCTTTTTTAAGTAGTCTTAAAACAAATTTTTCTCCATGCACATTTGGTTGAGAAGATGAACGAATATTATAATCATCATAAATTAAGATTCGACCATCTTGCGATTCTTGTTTTTCATGATGCATATTTGATATTGCTTTCAATCTACCTATTAAATTTACCTGTTTTTCTTTATCTATTGTAGCTGCTGTAAAAAGCTCACCATCAATTCTATATCTTACTCTAACTTCATTTGGCATTGGCTCAATATGAATATCACTTGCTCTTCTATTCATTGCAGTTTTAATTATTACATCTAATAAATTTGTTGCTGAATCATTTTTGCTTTTATCATAAATATTTTCATCTGCTTTTCCTTCAAATGATTTAAGAAGTTTAACTATTTCTTTTTCAAATGTAATATAGCTATCTATTACTAACCCTTTATTAAAAAGAGCCATTCTTATATTTTCCATTTCTTTTATGTTAGTAGTATCTGCAAAACAAACTTTAATTTTTGATCCTTGCACTTCATATGGTATAGCTTTATATTTTTTAGCCACATCTAATGATAAGTAATCTTCTAATTTTATTTTAATATCTTTATTTGTTAAAAGAATTCCTTTTACACCTAATATGTCTCCTATTGCTTCGATAAGTTTTGTAGGTTCACATACATCTAATACATAAAGAATATCTCCTAATTTCATATCTGAATGGTCTCTTTGATATTTCAAAGCATTTTCTATATCTACATTTTTTACAATGCCTCTTCTAACTAATTCGATTCCTAATGGTTCTCTTCTTCTCATATTCTCTCCTTTTCTAATTTATTATATATGAAGTTTCCTTTATATTATCATTTCCTATAAATTTTATTTTAACAATAATTTTTTCTTTTCCTGTTTGTGAATCTATGTCTGATATAAATTCACAACTTTCTACTCCAGATGCTATCTTAGCATTTTGCAAATATATAGCTTCATTTTCTTTTACAAATGTATATTGATGACCATTATTAAATATTGCAAAACTTTTTTCAATTCCACCTACTACATTATTTTCAACTTGACAATTTACAAATTTCAGAGAGTCTAAATTTATATCTTCTGAAAAGAAGCTAGTAAATTTTGTATATTCAATTAATGTATCTACATTATCTGTTGATAAATCTACAGTAGTATAGAAAAATGAAGTAACAACTGTAATAATAACAATTACAGATAGTAGTCCAATTATATATATCGTAAGTGACACTAATGTAATACCATTTTCTGATTTCATATTTTTCCCTCTCTTTATTTATTTATAACAACTATACTAAGTTCAATATCTTGTCTTTCACCTTGAAACATGTATGAAACAACTACTTTTATTTCTTTAACCTTATTCGGATCTGCCTCTTGATTTATAGAATTATAATCTTGGATTGAAGTAGTTAAATAATATCCACTTTCACTATAGTTTTCTAGGATTGGTTCTTCTTTAACAAAATAGTGTATGTCATTTTCACTACTTGTACTACTCAAATTATCTGATATTCCTAAATCATCATATCCTGAAAACTCTCCAAGTGATTCTTCAATTATCCCATTATTATTATTATCTTCTTCTTGTCTATATCCTAATCCTTTTAGATTTTCAATTTCATTTATTGCATATTCCATAGCTACTGCTTTTAATTCAATTTCTTTAACACTACTATTATATTCTGTTATTAAGACTGTAATTATCACTACAAATATCGCTAAAGATATAAGAGCTATTATAATGTCACTACCTACAAATCCCTTTTGATCTTTTAATTTCATAAAATCAAAACCTTTCTACATATGTATAGTTCTAGTGTACATGACTATTAAAACCATAATAAATGTTATTATATTTGTTACTCCTAAATAAAAACCTATTGGTAATTTTTGTGAGAATTTTAAATCCTTTTTTATACTTTTGTTTTTCTTAATTTTAAATAATAAATTTGAAACAGTTATTGCTATAAGTGTGCATATTACTGAATTAATAACAACATATTCACCTGTAAATATTACCATCGTCATTATCATTGTTATTATTCCAAGACCATAGTTACTCTTTGCAAATTTTTTCAATATAATTGTATCTAAAGTTAAGATTAACATATATGCAATTAAATATATTGCATATCTATATATATTATTGTCATCTAGTATATATAGATATACCATATATATCATAGATATTATTATTCCATATATATTAACTGATTTTTGTATTTCTTTTTCTTCTTTATCTATGCCTATTATTAGTGCTAAATATGTTAAATACAAAACTATAAATGAATACTCTATTATTTTAAAAACTGTTATATTATCCATATTTAATTTTGTTAAATATGCAACAGCAACAAAAATCAATCCAAAAGATATTTCTAAAATCACATATCTTGGACTTATCTTTTTTCCACAATGTCTACATTTTCCACCTAAAAATACATAACTAAATACTGGTATTAAATCAATAAATTTCAGTTTTTTAGTACATGATGGACAATATGAATTTGTTTTTATTATATCTTGCCCTTTTGGTATTCTATGTATAGCTAGTGAATAGAAACTACCAAATAGAGTACCTATTATATATAGAGTTATATATATTAATATATCCATGTTTTTTTCCTTTGCTATATTCTTTTTCTAATACTTTTTTATTTAACTATAGCCATACACACTTTGTGTGCGTATGGCTATATATTTATATTATTTTAATAATTAGTTTGGTAATACTGCTGCAGTTAATGCTGTTGCTGCACTAACTCTAGAGTACACAGTTGTTCCAATAGCTCCACCTGATATAGCAGCTGTTCCAACATTTAATCCTTCGATTTTACCTGTTATAGTTTTACCATCAATATCAGCTGTAATTGTTATTGAACCATCATCAGCATCTACAGTTGTTCCTGTATATGCAATAGTATATCCTGTTGCTGGTAAATTAGCTGTAACTCCAGCCATATAAGCTGAATCAATTGATCCACCAGCTAATAATGTAGCATACATTGCATTTAATTCCATGTTGATTCTATCAACTGCTTCTGCTTGTTTTGTATCTTCAGCTGCATTTGTTGCTTGAGTTAATATACCATTATCTCCAGTTAACATAGCTATTGATACCCCCGCTAAAATTAATAACACGATTATAGTTATTACTAATGCGATTAATGTAATACCTCTTTGGTTTTTCATGTTTTTTCCTCCTTTTCTTTAGAATTATATATTTTGATATATATATATTAATAATTCTTTAAATTAATATATATAACAATAATAACAAATTTATTTCAAGTCACTATCTGGATAAAGTGTTCCATCAGATGGATCATTATCTTCATTTGTTGTTCCAGAATTAGAATTGTTTACATTTCCATTAGTTGTTCCTGTTTCATCATCTGGAACATCAGTTACATATGATGAAAATGGATTTGCCTTTCCTGGAACATAATCTTGTGACCTTTGATAATTATTCAAATCTGTTGAATCAACAGAATATGTCATAATTATTGTTTGTTCTTCTATACCAGAAGAAGCTGCTAATTCTTTAACTTCTTCCGGAGTACTATATGATACTTCAGTTGGTAATGTTTTCGACATTGGAAGATAATCATAAAATAATATTCCAATAATTAATATTATCGCTATCACTAGTAATAATACTATGATTAATTCTTTTAAAAAACTTTTTATCATATCATTCTCCTTTCTTATAGAAAACTTTTATTCTGTAGTCTTTGTTGAATCTTCATCAGTTGTTTCATCAGTTGTTTCATCAGTTTCTTCTGTTACTTCATCAGTTTCTTGAACTTGTACTATTTCACTTATATCATTTATTACTATTTCTCTTGATATAAATTTAGCTTGTAAAGTTTCTCCTCCAGATGATGCTATTTCAAAGTTTTCAATTTTAAATCCTAATGTACTATCATTTTCAACATTTGATATAAAATCAATTATTGAAATATAACTTCCTGATACTGTAAAATGTAATTCATATGAATTTTCTATTATTGAATTCCCTTCTACAATATCCATATCCATTATTATATTTTCGTCAGTGGCATAATTCCCCACTTTTACTAGTAAATTTTCATAGTCATATTCTTGTAATACTCCTATTATTTCACCATTTTCATTTGTATTTAATAATGTTAATTCATCATATTCTTCTTTTACTGTTTCGAATTTTTTTAAAGCACTTTCCACACTGTCTACTGCTGTCTTATAATCAACTGTTCCCAATCTACCTGCTTCTTGTATTTTGGTATCTAATGCTTCATATTCTTTTTGAATATTTTCAAAACTCAATACTTTTATTTCTCCAATTTTCAAACCTTGTAGAAAAAGAAATGCTACTAATGCTAGTAATAATATTATTAAAATCGTAATTAATAATTTTTTCATGGCAACTCTCCTTCTATTCTAATTGTAACTACTGAATCGCTTTTATACCCAGATGTTGATACTACATTTTTTAATATAACACCAGTCTTAATTTCAGCTATAAAAAATCCTAATTGTTCATATTTATCTGATTGAGCTTCAATTATAACTTTTGTTCCAGATAAATTTTCAATAGATGTCACTTGAACATTTTGAGGTACAACAGCCATTATTTGATTTAACAAATTCGGTATTGAATTTCTGCTACTGTTTTTATCATCTATTTTTTCATTTGCTTCTTGGATACTTTTTATTAAACTTTCATATTCAGCTTCTTTTGCAACAATCGTTTGTTCATCTGCATTTGCTTTTTGAATTTGATTATTTACATCTGCTATATACTCTTCTGTTTCGCCATACTTTTTATTTATTTCATTTCCTATAATAATTGAACCTATCGAGAAAAACACTGTAAATATCAAAATTCCTACCGCTGTTCTAACTAAACTTTTCTCTAGTCTATCAAATCCTTCTCCAAGATCCCATTTCAATCCAGCAATACTTGTAAAAGAACTTTTTACACTTGAATTTCCTTTTTCTTTTTTATCCTTTGTTTTTTTGCTTCCACTTCCCTTTTTGAACATCCCTGCCATTACAGATGTTTTCGCAAAATTTATTCCTTGTATCCCTTCTCCTAATGCAGACATACCTAATGCAACTGCTGAATTAACCTCAATATAATCTTTGATATTGTTGTTCATTGTCCCATCAGAAAAATATGGTTTTAAAACTTCACATTTAACACTTACCAAATACTCTTGGAAATATAATTCAATATTATTCACAAGTGCTCCAGTTCCTGTTATATATACTTTTTGTATTGGTTCAACAGATGTATTAATCATTTTCATAATTTTTGCAACTATATTATATAATGTTCCAACTATACTATTTAAATGCATTTGTTCTTCTTCTGCTGTGTCACCTAATGAAGTATAAATAGTTGTGTTTTTAACTATTTCATAAGATTTAGCATATGAATTTTCATATTCATTTATTTTAGCTAAAATTTCTTCACTTCCATTTTCCAGAGTTTCTATTTCATAAACTTTATTTTGTAATACTGTTGTAATTACTGTATCTTTTTCAATATTTACTATCATATAATTCTCTTTTTTGTCTACATCAACTAAATTTGGTATTACAAATGGCATAGCTATTGCATATCTCAAATCAACTTCTTTAAGTTCATTCAATCTTTTTTGAACATCTATTTTATTTGCAGAAACATGTAATATTTTGTATTTATCTTTTTCGACAACATTTTCCATTATTGCATATTTAGTTTCAAATGCTTGTGGATTTATACCTTTATCTGAACAATCAAATTCAAACTCAGTTTTAATTGCTTTTTGTAAATCATTTTTACTTAAAATTGTGGGCATATTAAAACTTGTATATATCTCGCTAAAAATATTTGTACTAATAGGAATATTATAACTATTTGTTTCTTCTACAATTTGATTAATAGCTTCATTGAAGTTTTCAAAAAACTTCACACCAAATGCTTCTACTTTATAGCTATTTTGCTCTTTTAAAACTTTTGCATATTTAATTAAGTTTTCTTCTATATATAGTCCTAAACAACTTGGCATTTTTTTCTCCTTTTTTTAATCTTCAATATTTATTTTTGACAAAACTATTTTTATAATACTATTTTTATTTTGCAATTTTTTCTATTTATTGAATATTTTTCTTGTTTTCACATAGTGTTATTATATATTATCCATTAAAAAAATCAATACTTTTAACAAAAATGTAATACATCTGTAATACTTTTGTAATATTACTTTTTTTAGTCTTTATATAACTGTTTCTAAGTTGTTTTGCTTTTATTTTTTTGACTATTTTTTCTTTAATTTCACGATAAAAAATCCATCTGTGTCTTTATTTTGGTACACTTGTAAATATTTGTCATTCCTTACATATTTTTGAAAATATTGCTCTTCTTTTATCTCTTCATTCATTATTTCAAAATTACAATTCGCTTTTAAAAACTCATCAATCACTTCTATATTTTCACTTTCAAATATGCTGCAAGTTGAATATACAAGCTCTCCTCCTTTTTTTAAATATTTCACACAATTATTTAAAATTTGCAGTTGTATCTTTGTTATTTCTTCAATATCCTCTTGTGTTTTAGTCCATTTTATATCTGGCTTCCTTTTCAAAACACCTATTCCTAAACAGGGAACATCTAAAAGTATTTTATCAAATTTTTCTATATAATTTTCATTTAATATAGTTGCATCTTGAATCTTTGTTTCTACTATGTCAATCCCTAACCTCTCTGTGTTTTCATTTACTAAATTTAGTCTATGTTCATATATATCCCATGCTTCAATTTTCCCGTTATTCCCCATCAACTCGGCAATAAATGTTGTTTTTCCTCCTGGTGCACTACATGCATCAAGTATATATTCTCCTTTTTTCGGATTTAAAATTTTAGCAGTTAATCCTGCTGCTTCATCTTGTACTATAAAATATCCGTCTTTAAATTCTTTTAAATTCTCAATATTTTTAACATTTGAAACAACTAAAAACGGATCTACTATTCCTTTTTCTACTAGTATATTTTTAGCCTCTAATATCTTTATTAATTCTTCTTCTGTTATTTTTAATTTATTTACTCTCAAACATATTTTAGGCCTTATATTTGAACACTTACATATTTCTAATACTGTTTCTGCTGTATTACTTTTTAATAATTCTTTTACCATCCATATTGGCATAGATGTTGTTTTAGATATTCTCTCTACCTCATCACCTATATTAAAAAACTCTTCATAATCTATTTTTTCTACTTTTCTTAAAATTGCATTTACAAAATTAGAACTAGATTTATGCCCATATCTTTTAGCTAAATTAACTGATTCATTTACAGCTGCAGATTTAGGAATCCTATCTAAAAATACAATCTGATAAATCCCCATTCTAAGTACATTTAAAATCCATGGAGATATTTTTTTTAATCTAATTTTAGAATATTTTTTTATAATTTCATCAATAGTAAGCTTCCATGTGATTGTTCCATATACTATCTCAGATATAAATCCTATATCTTTCTCATCTAATATTTTTCTGTTTTGTTTAATCAATTCATCTAAGATTATATTGGAAAATCCACCATCTTTATCTATTTTATATAATGTTTTAAGTATTATTTCTCTTGGTATATCTATCATCTTTATTATCTCCACATTCATATTTTTATCCACCTAATTATATTATGTTTTTATATTTTTTTCTACATATTTACTAAACTTTTATATTTTTTACAATCATATGCATATTTTTACTTTCTTAGGAAAATATATTAAAAAGATTTAAATATTTATGGAGGTATTTATGGAAATAAAAAAACATTTAATTATAACTGGTAATTCACCTGTTTCATGGAAAGATGCTATCGTAAAGGCAATTGAAGAAACTTCTAAAACAATTAATTATTTATCTGAAGTTAAAATCATAGAACAAAGAGCATCAATTAACGGAAATAAAATTTCTGAATATTTTGTTGATTTAGATATTAGTTTTATAATTGATCCAAATAGAAAGAATTCAAATTAAGGAGGTACTATGAATCCGATAGAATCAAAAGAAACATATAAAAAGTATGTTGATCAAAAATCTAAGAACTCCCCTATTTTCAAAAATTGTTTTAACGCTTTTTGGGTTGGTGGTTTAATTTGTATGATAGCTCAAATACTTTTCAATATCTTTGAAGCCAGAGGTTTTTCTCCCGAAGATTGTGGAAGTATTGTTTCTATAGTATTAATAGGAGTTGTCGCTTTTTTAACTGGTTTAAATATATTTAATAAAATAGGTAAATTCGCTGGAGCCGGAACATTAATTCCTATAACTGGTTTTGCAAATTCTATTGTTTCCCCTGCTATGGAATTTAAGTCCGAAGGATATATTATGGGTGTTGGAGGTAAGATGTTTACTGTTGCTGGGCCTGTTCTTGTGTTTGGTATTTCCTCTTCCATAATAATAGGAATAGTTTATTTAATATTTAATACAAATTCTATCACTTTAATCTAAAGGAGTTATTTATGAAAAAAATAGGTTCACAAACAATCAAATTCGATTCACCTCCTACTATATTAGAATGTAGTTCTATAGTAGGACCAAAAGAAGCTAATGGGCCTCTTTGTAAATATTTTGACAAAACACTAGATAATGAATTCTGGAGTGAAAAAACTTGGGAAAAAGCTGAAAGTAAAATTATCAAAGAAGCTGTATCAAATGTTATTTTAAAATCTAAATTATCTGCCTCTGAAATAGATTGTATGTTTGCAGGTGATTTACTTAATCAATGCATATCATCTAGTTTCGGACTACGAGACTTGTCTATTCCTTTTTTAGGCGTTTTTGGAGCTTGTTCAACTTTTGTAGAATCAATGATTCTTGCTGCAATAAGTGTAGAAAGCTTTGCAAAAAATGTTTTATTTGCCACTTCTAGCCACTTTTGTAGTGCAGAAAAACAATTTAGGTTCCCTCTTGAACTAGGAAATCAAAGACCACAAACAAGTCAATGGACTGTAACTGGTAGTGGCGCTGGAATACTTTCAAAAACAGGTAATGGTCCATATATAACTCATGTAACTCTTGGTAAAATTGTTGATATGGGAATAAAAGATGCAAATAATATGGGAGCAGCAATGGCACCTGCATTTTGTAATACTTTGTTTGCTCATTTAGAAGACACCGGTAGAAATCCTAGTTATTATGATTTGATAATAAGTGGTGATTTAGGATATATAGGAAAAGAAATTGCTATAGATATTGCAAGATCTAAAGGTATTAATATTTCTTCAAATTATAATGATTGTGGTGTTCTGATATTTGATAAAGATACTCAGGATACTCATAGTGGTGGGAGTGGCTGTGCATGTTGTGGTACTGTCTTCTCTGGTTATTTTTTCAAAAAGTTAAAAGAAAAAAAATTAAAAAAAGTTTTACTTATTGCAACAGGTGCATTGATGAATTCCACATCAACTCAACAAGGTGAATCAATCCCTGGTATTGCACATGCAGTTAGTATAGAATTATAAGTATGGAGATGTTTTTATGGATTTAAATTGGTTAGAAATATTTGATTTCACAACATTAGTAAAAAGTTTTATAGTTGGTGGTTTAATTTGTATAATAGGACAAATACTGATAGATAAAACAAAATTAACACCTGCTCGAATCCTTGTATTTTTTGTAACAACAGGAGCTATTTTAAGTAGTCTTGGTATATACCAACACTTAGTAAATTTCGCAGGGACTGGTGCAACTGTTCCTCTTACTGGTTTTGGTCATGCACTTGCAAAAGGTGCTATTGAAGGTGTTAAAGAACAAGGTCTATTAGGTGCTTTAACAGGTGGTATTACTGCAACAGCTGGTGGTATTTCAGCAGCAATATTTTTCGGATATCTTGCTTCTTTAATATCTAAACCTAAAATTAAAAAACAATAATTTAATATTTTAAATTAGTCTATAAAAAATATTATTTTGTATAGACTTTTTTTTCTCTTTATTATATAATATTTTTGATTGGAGTGATACAAATGATATTTTTAACAAATGATATATTAAATAAAAAGATAGAATTTATTTCTTTAATTTATGTTGAAAAAGATAATATAAATACATATATAGAATCTCAACATAACTTAAAAAATATTTTTTTAAACCATATGCAAAGATTTGCATTTTCTGAAAAAGATATTGATACAGATTATTCAAATAAGGTAATGGACTTTTTGGAAAAATCTAAAACTGCCTTATCTTATTGCAATGAAAATATAAATGACTTAGAACATTTATTAACTTTATTAAATGATTTGTTAAAGAAACTAGAAATTGATACTTCTACTTTCTTTAATGAAAATAATGTCCAAACTTATTCTGAGTATTTAAATAATATTTACCTTACTTATAATAAAACATATACAATTCTTGCTAATTCAACTGCTGAGATGCATACATTTTTAACAGAATTTACATTATATTCAGATTTTAATTTTTCAAAACATATTGAAAAATTAGATATTGAAGATTTAAAATCTAATAATAATATTGCAGAATCAAAAATTGAAAATATACAAAAAGAATTAAATTTAAACTTAACACCAAATATAGTTGAATCTGTTGTAAATCAAGTTCCAACTTCTAATATTGAAGAAGAAGTTCCTATTAATTCAAATACAGAAAATATTATAGAGAGCGTCCCTTCAACTGAAGTTCCATCTTCTATTTTTGCAAATGAAGTGAAAGAAGAAATTAAACCAGAGAAAAATATAATCGAAGAATTAGCTATGCAAAAAGAATTAGATAAATCACCAATTAGAGAAACAACTGATGATTTAGATTTAAAAGAAAAAACTTTAATTATTTCTGAAATACAAAAAAAAATTATCCTACCTTATACTTTAAACGAGCTGAATGTAATATTAGCTACAAATCCAACTAAATATTATAGTATCAAAGAAATTATAGAAAAAAAATATACTCTTTCGATAGATGCTTATAAAAATACTGCAATTTCTAGATTCAAAGAAGCTTTTAAATTAATGAAAAACCGTGAAAATTCTTCAATTGCTGCTGCATTTGATTTAGGCATGGAACTACTTTTTTCATATAATCTTCATCCAGCTATTATTACTGCTTGTAAAACATTAGACGAATTAGATATATATTTAGACTATTTAGATAATAACGAAGTTTACAAATTTGATTGTTTTGATATAATTTTCGAAGTTTCTCCTATCGCAAGCAAGAGAAAAAAATCAGATTTTTTAGATTAAGAGTATAAAAAAAGAAGATACATGATATCTTCTTTTTTTATACTCTTACTTTTTCTTCATATTCTACTCTTTTAACATTTCTTTCTGTTCTTTTTCTTTTCGAATTACCACTAAATAACATATATACATAAATCCCTATTAATAAAACTACTACGAATATCCCTTTTTGTAACATTAATACTACATTTCCAAGATATGGTATTACAGTTATTTGTTTTCCTTCGATATTTTCATATGTTATAGTTCCATGATCCTCAGCATTATTATTATCACCTTTAGTTATATATTCTGTACTACCATTTGTTTCTATCTTTTCTGTAATTCTATGTGTTATAACATTTTGACCTTGTCTAAATGAAATTACATCTCCTACATTTATTTCAGATTCATCAACTTCTCTAACTACTGCTATATCTCCAATATTTAATCCTGGTTCCATACTCCCTGATATGATTACATATGTCTTAATCCCTAAAAAACTAGGTGTAACTCCTGGATTAATTATCGATTGAGCTATTAATACCAAATTATATATTACAAGTGGTATTATTATTATATAAACTAATATTGTAAATTTACTCCTAATTTTGTCTGCTCTAAGCTTTCTTTTGGTAATTGCATCATTTGTATATAACATGTTTTTCTCCTCACATTTTTTTAAAATACGCTTCTAGAATTTATTTGTAAGTTTATTCCATAGTATTGATTTTCATTTAAACTTCCTACATATGTATCTTGTTCATCTGCATGTTCCCAATACCATTCTAATGTAAATGTAGTTACTGAATCTTTTATAACAATAACATCTCCTAAATCCATTTCTTCAATATCTATATATTCTTCATTATTCCCTTTAACATAAATATTATCCATTTTAAGTCTATACTTCATATTCACATTTTCATTTAATATTTCTTCAAAATTTATATAATACTGTATCGAATTATTTGTTACATTTTGGACTGAAAAATTATATTGTCCATATGACCCTGGTGCTATAATTTTTTCATTATTAAATTTAAAATTTTCAAATATATTTAATTGTGTATTTTTTTCAATTTGCAAATCATCTTCTGTAACTCTGATCACATTCATTGCAGCTAATATCGAAGAATTTGCATCATAGTCAATTCCTATAACACCTATCCTATGTGCAAGAAAAAATAATACTATCAATAAAAACACAACAATAATAACCAATATCCATTTAGCAATTTGATCATTTTGCCTATACATTATAATTTTTTGAACTTCTTCTAATGAGAATGTTCTTTTTACTGTTTCATTGTTTTTCTCATTATTTTCTTCCATAAACTCCTCCTATAATATACTCACTTAAATACATCTAATATCCATTCATGTTTTTAAGTCAATATATTTTAAAAGGTGTATTCGCTTTAAATACACCTTTATATTTTAGCTTAAATCAATATTAGTCAACTTGAGTTACTGTTATTGATGTTTCAACTGTTACTTCTAATGGAGTTCCTGCCGCTTCAGCTGTAGCTGCTGCTACACCAATTGCTGTATCAGTTGTATCTGCTGATCCGTCATCTGCAAAAGGCCATTGCCAATAAACTGTTATAACTTCATTTCCACCAATAGCTATATCATTAGCTGTTGCATCAGCTGCATCAAAGAATTCTAATGTAGATAAATCTGATGTCCAATCACCAATAGCTGCTGTATTATCCAAACTATATACGATTGGTACTGGTTGTCCAGTTACTACTGCAGATAATGTATATTCAGCTGTTACATCTGATAAATTTTCAATTGTAAATGTAAATGCTCCTTGTGTACCAGGTGCTATCATGTTATCAGTTACATCTGTTTCATCAACTATATCTCCTCCAGCATCTAGTTTTGTATCATTTATTGTTGTAAATAATCCAAAACTTCTATCTGGATCTACAACTGTAAGTTTTTCATCATTTAATTCTATATCCCAACTTGCTACTATTGCTGTATCTTCACCTGTAGCTGTAGATGTGTATCTAGCATAAGTTCCAGATACTAAAATAAGTGCAACTATTGTTAATAATATTATTAAAATAGTAAATCTATTTAAAGATTTTTTTTCATTTTGATTTTTTGCCATTTTTCTTTCCTCCTAAAATTTTTTTAATATTAAAATGTTAATAACTAATTTATTTTGAAGAAACATCATCTTTATGTAGTAATTCATCGTTTTGCTTCTTTAGTTTCTCTATCTCATCTATCATTTGTTGTTGTTGTGTAGCTTTCTCCATCTGATAAACTTTGTTTCTTCTGTTTTCTATTAATTGTATAAGTAATAATAACATGATTGGAACTGATAATGATACAACCATTCCTAATGGTGTTTGTAGAAATATAGCTATATCTCCTAACCCTTCCACTTTCATTTGGTATTTACCTTCAACTTGGTCATATGTGATATATCCTGAATCTATTTGTTCATTATTATCACCTTTTGTTACATATCGTGTCTCACCATTTTCAGTTATAACTTCTGTAATTCTATGTGTTATAACTACATTTTCTATATTATATGCCACTATATCATTTTCTTTAATTTCTTCTTGAGGTACTTCTAGTACAATTACTAAATCTCCTTCGTTTATTTCAGATTGCATTGAAGATGATAATACAATAAATGGCTTCCACCCTATAAAAGATGGCACTTCATCTGGATGTGCAAAAGAATCATATAATATAACCATATTAATAACTAATATTGGTAATAATATTATTACTAATATTACATTTAAGACTTTATTTATATTCTTCATTTTTCACCTCACTTTGATTCAATGTTTATTCATATGTATACTTAATATAACATATTTCGACTTCGTTGTACATTTCTGTTTGTTTACAATTTTATTACAGATTTATTACATTTCCAGTACTATATTTATATTTCATTATCTGTTTTAGCTAACCCATCATATATTATATATATTTAACCAAATAAAAAAAGACAGATTAATTTCCATCTTTTCCATTTTTTACATATATTATGCTTTTTTTGTCATTTCTACTATTTCAGTAAAAGCTTTTGGATCTGCTATAGCCATTTCAGCTAACATTTTTCTATTAACTGTAATATTTGCTTTTTTCATTCCATTCATTAATTTACTATATGTAGTACCATTCATTCTTGCTGCTGCATTAATTCTTGTTATCCATAATTTTCTGAAATCACTTTTTTTATCTTTTCTTCCTACATATGCATATCTTAAAGATTTCATAACTGCTTGGTTAGCATTTCTGAATCTGTATGATTTAGCTCCATAGTATCCTTTTGCTTGTTTTAATATTTTTTTATGTCTTGCTCTTGTTGTTCTTCCTGATTTTACTCTTGCCATTTATCTCACCTTCCTTATTTGTTATTTCTATTTTAATTATTTTATTATTAGTTACCATATGGTAATAATTTTTTAATTGTGTTTACACATGATTTATCTGCATATGCATCTTGAACTTTACCTGATTTTTTTTGTCTTGTTGTTTTGTTTGCTAATAAATGTCTTCTGTTTGATTTTGTTCTTTTAACTTTACCTGTAGCTGTTATTGAATATCTTTTTTTAGCAGCTTTATTTGTTTTTAATTTAGGCATTGTCGTGTCTCCTTTCGTTAATATATTTATGGTTAAACATTTACGATTTTTTAGCTAAAATTGTAAACATATTTTTACCTTCTAATTTAGGTTGTTTTTCCACAACTGCAATCTCTTCTAAGGCTTCAATAAATTTTGTTAAAACCATTTGACCAGCTTTTACATTATTTACTTCTCTTCCTCTGAATCTAACAGTTAATTTAACTTTATTTCCATCTTCGATGAATTTTTTAGCATTTTTAGCCTTGAAACCAAAATCATGTTCTTCGATATTTGGAGTAACTCTGATTTCTTTTAATTCTAAAACTTTTTGCTTCTTCTTAGCCTCTTTTTCTTTTTTTGATTGTTCAAATCTGTATTTTCCATAATTCATTATTTTACATACAGCTGGATTTGCATTTGGTGATACTAATACTAAATCTAAATTTTTATCTTCTGCTTTTGCTATCGCATCTTCAAAAGACACTACTCCTAATTTTTCTCCTTCATCACCGATTAATTGAACTTCTTTAGCTCTAATCTGTCTATTTATTGGTAATTCTTGTTTTATATAAAACACCTCCATAAAAAAAATTGACTCTTGTTACAAGTCAATCTAAATACCATATAATATATTTACATATATTAGTAATTATTATTTATCTAACCTTTCCCTATTTAGTAAGGTGAGAAGTGATCTTCTTCTTGTAACGATATATATAATAACATGTTTTTAATATAAAGTCAATCATTTTACTAAAAAAACAGTAAAATAATTAACTTTATACACATTTTATTGATTTTTAGAAACTCAATCCATAATATTCATATAACCAAGTGTTATAATCAAATGCTTCTAATAATGTTGGTAATTCATATTCAATTCCCATTGTATCAACAGTCATATTTGTTATTTTTATAGTTTCCACTGGTATACTTTGTTCTGTATTCCCTGTTTCTTCTGCATCATCTGCAACTTTAACTTCAACTTCTTCTATTTTATTTATTATATCCATTCCTTCTATTACTTTACCAAATGAAGTATAATATCCATTTAATGATGTAGCTTCACCTGTAACTATAAAAAATTGTGAACCAGCTGAATTATATGATTCTTCTAATAATTCTGATGACATTTGTGAGTAATCACTTCTCGCCATACCAATTACACCTTCTTCAAATTTCAAATCATTTTCTACTCCATTTGCAAAAAATTCACCTTTCACAGTATATGGAGTTACATCATCTGTTCCTAATATATTCCCTTTTGATACAGTTCCTGTTCCATCACCAATAATGTCTCCCCCTTGAATCATGAAGTCTTTTACAACTCTATGAAATGTAAGTCCATTATAATATCCATTATTTATTAAATTTACAAAGTTTTTAACACTCTCTGGTGCTAATTCTGGGTATAGTTCTATTTTTACACTTCCATAATTTTCGATTTCCATTGTTACTATAGGATTTTTTACTTCCTCTGTTGTTTTATAATATCCATAACCTAATCCTCCTAGTAATATTACTAATACTATTAATGCAATTATCCATAATATGTTTTTCATTTTATTTTCTCCTTTATTGTTTTATTATAATATATTATCAAATACAAATTGTTCTTGCATTCTTTTTAATGATCTATGTATTGCCTTAGCCCTAATTTCGCCAATACCTTCGACATCATCTAAGCTTTCTATATCTGCTATTAAAATATGTTGGAATGATTTAAAGTTTTCCACCAAGTTTTCTACTATGTTTGATGGCATTCTTGGTATTTTACTTAAAATTCTGTATCCATTTGTATATACTGCCACTTCATCATAATCTTCAAAAGTCTCATATCCTAATAGTTTTGCTATACTATTTTCTTTTAACAACTCATCATAACTTAATTTTTTTAACTCTTTTAATACTTTGTCAGCTGTTTTATTCTTTTTATTCTCAACTATATAATCTTTAATTATTAGCAATTCTTCATTTTCTAAGTCTCCAATAGCTTCTTCTAATTGCATATTTACAAGTCTTCCATCTTCACCTAACTCATAAATTTTCCTTTGTATTTCATCTGCTATTCTCATAACCATTTCAGCTCTTTGTATTACAGTTAATACATTTTGAATTGTTACTATATCATTAAACTCATATTCATTTAATATACTTAGTTTGTTATCAAATACCTTTTTATATCTTTCCAATGTCTGTATCGCTTGATTAGCTTGATTTAATACCACATCCGTATCTTCTAAAATATATCTATCATTTTCTTTAAATATTGTGATTATACTTCTTCTTTGAGAAATACTTATTACCAATTCTCCAGTTTGTTTTGCAGCTCTTTCTGCTGTTCTATGTCTTGTACCTGTTTCTGTTGTTGCTATATTATTTGATGGAATCAGTTGTGCATTAGCATAAAGTATTTTTTTAAAATCCCCACTAAGTACAATAGCACCATCCATTTTAGCAAGTTCATATAATTTAGCAGAACTATAATCTTCATTTATATAGAATCCACCATCTACAACATCTTCTATTGTTTCTTTATCATCTGTTATTAATAATAATGCTCCTGTTTTTGCTCTTAATATATTTTCTAATCCGTCTCGTATAGCTGTACCTGGAGCAATTAACTTCAAAATCTTTGTAATGTTTTCTTCTTTTACTTTTTTCAAAACAATTCTCCTTTCTGTATTTTACAAATGTCTAGTATCTGCATTTCTAATTTACTATTTTACCAATCGCCTCTTTTATATTTCTAACGCATATTATATCCAACTTATATTTATCTTTCAAGTCCTTTTTGTTATTTTCTGGAATAATACATTTTTTAAACCCTAATTTTTCAGCTTCTTTTAATCTTTTTTCAATTTGATTTATTCTTCTTATTTCTCCAGTTAGTCCAACTTCACCTATTATTATCATATCTTTTGGAATCGGTATATTTTTATAACTAGATGCAACTGCTAATATTATACCTAAATCTATAGATGGTTCATTTAATTTAAGACCACCTACAACATTCATATATATATCTTGCATTCCAATCATCATATTAGCTTTTTTCTCAAGTACTGCTACAAGTAATGCTAATCTATTGTAATCCAAACCATTTGCTGTTCTTTTAGGGACTGGATAAACTGTTTGCGAGGTTAAAGCTTGTATTTCTACAAGTATCGGTCTTGTTCCTTCTAATGTAGATACAATACATGATCCAGATGGATTATCTTCTCTTTCAGATATTAATATTTCTGATGGATTTAATATCTCACTCATCCCTATATCTTTCATTTCAAACATTCCTATTTCATTAGTTGAGCCAAACCTATTTTTTACACCTCTTAATATTCTGTAAGAAAAATATCTTTCGCCTTCTAAATATAATACAGTGTCTACCATATGTTCTAAAACTCTAGGACCTGCAATATTTCCATCTTTTGTTACATGTCCAATTATTATTGTCGTAATTCCTCTTGATTTAGATACTTTCATAATTTGTGCTGTAATTTCTCTTACTTGACTTACACTTCCTGCTGCTGCTGATAATTCTTCTGAATACATTGTTTGAATCGAATCTATTATTACCAATTTAGGATTCATTTCAATAATAGCATTATTTACAATATCTATGTCTGTTTCACCTAAAAACATTATCTGATTATTATCTATTTGCAATCTATCTGCTCTCATTTTTATTTGTTCTGCTGATTCTTCTCCAGAAACGTATAAGACATCTCCATCACCTTTAATTTTATCACAAATTTGAAGTATTAGTGTAGATTTACCAATTCCTGGTTCTCCTCCTAATAATACAAGTGAACCTTTTACAAAACCACCACCTAATACTCTATCCAATTCTTCAAATCCCGTATGTATTCTAATATTTTCTTTAGCTACATATGAACTAAGTTTTTGCGGTGTTATTACTGCATTATTAGATTTATCTACTAAGTTAGAATTTTTTGATGTTTGAATTTTTTGTTCATAAAAACTATTCCAAGCATTACATGCTGAACATTTTCCTAACCATTTAGCAGATTCATTTCCACATTCAGAACATACAAAAACTGATTTACTTTTGGCCATTTTTTTCTCCTTTCATGAATAAAAAAAGTATAACACAATTCAAATAATTGTGCTATACTAATTTATATTTTCTTATTAATTATTTACCAAATTTAATTTCTTGAAATAAGAAATTATGTACTTTTTCCCAAGTAATTTCTTGGTGTAAAAATTCATTTATTTCATTTTCTACTTTTTGTTCATATGGTGTTAATTCAACTCTTATTTCTTTGTTCCAATCAATTTCTTGTAACCAGAAACATTTGAATTTGTTCCAAAAACCTTGTTTAACTGGTAATTCAGCATTTTGTATAGTTCCATAAACACCACCAGTAGTACCACCAATGTTTCCACCATTAGTACCTGCGTTTTCAATAATTCCTTCATTTCCTAATTCTATTCCTCCGAAAACACCTTCAACTTTTTTTTCTTCTCCGAATTCTGACATATATATTTCCTCCTTTGTTTAATAACATTATTCATTAAAAATATACTATATATACTTTTTTTAATCAAGCTTTTTTATATTAAATTTATATTACACATTTATTACAACCTTATTACACAAATCTATTTTAATATTTCAACTATTAAGTTTTCTTTAGTTACACCTATACATTTCGCATTCGCAATTCTATTTTCTAAGTTAATACCCTCTTGAGAAATATTAGTATTTGCAATTATATAATTTTTTGTATGCCCTATATTAACTCCATCTTTTTTATCTTCAAATAATATTTCTAATTCTCTTCCTATATATCTTTTATTATATTCTTCTTGAAATTCATCTGATAATTCTAAAAGTCTTTTACTTCTTTCTTCTTTTACATTACCATCAATCTGATTTTTCATTTCAGCTGCTTTTGTTCCTTTTCTTGGAGAGTATTTAAAAACATGTAATTTGTATAATTTAATTTTATTTAAGAAATTGTATGTTATTTCAAATTCTTCTTCTGATTCATCTGGAAATCCTACAATAATATCTGTAGTTATTAAAACATCTTCATATGTTTTTCTTAATAATTCTATAGCATCTTCTAAATCCTTTGTAACATATCTTCTGTTCATTCTTTTTAATGTTTCGTCACATCCACTTTGAATAGATAAATGGAAATGATCACATATTTTATTTAATTTTACTAATCTTGATATAAATTCTTCAGTAATTAATAATGGTTCTATTGAACCAAGTCTTATTCTTTGAATTTTTTCAATTTTATTTATTTCTTCTAATAAATCTATTAGTTTATATCCATTATTAAAATCTTTCCCATATGATGCAATATGTATTCCTGTTATAACAACTTCCTTAATACCTTTGTCTGCAATTTTTGTTATTTCAGATATAACACTTTCTGGTTTTCTACTTCTTACTCTTCCTCTTGCATATGGTATTATACAATATGTACAAAATCTATCACATCCATCTTCAACCTTAATGAAAGCTCTTGTTTTATCTGTGTATTCTACTTCACCAAATTCAATAAACTCTTTTTGCATTAATATTTCATCAACACTTGAGTATTTCTCTTCAATATTATTTTCAGAATATTCTTCTACTATTTTAATTATATCTTTTTTCTCATTATTACCAACAATTATGTCTATTTCTTCAATTTGCTTTAACTCTTCTTTTGCAACTTGTGCATAACATCCACAAGCAACCACTATTGAGTTATTATTTAATTCCTTAACTTTTCTAAGCATTTGTCTAGACTTCCTATCTGACATATTTGTAACTGTACATGTATTTACTATATATACATCTGCTTTTTGATGATTTTCTACAAGTTCATATCCATTTTCTATAAATTGTTGTGACATCGCATTTGTCTCATATTGATTAACTTTACAACCTAATGTTATAAACGAAACTTTTTTTTCCATTTCTTCTCCTATTTCTTTTACATTTTATTCTATATTTTTTCATTTAAAATGTCGCATGAGTTCTATATACTCGATGCGACACTTGAATTTATTTAGATTTTGCTTCTAATACATCTAAATTGTCTAATGCTTTTCCTGTTCCTAATGCTACACATGATACTGTATCTTGTGCTATCATTACATTTATTCCTGTTTTTTCTTTTAACAGTTTATCTAAACCATCTATTAAACATCCTCCACCTGTCATATATATACCTTTATCACTTATATCTGATGCAAGTTCTGGTGGTGTTTTCTCTAATACATTGTGTACACCATCAACAATCATCATTGCTGGTTCTATTAATGCTTCTAACATTTCACTTGAATGTATTCTAAGTGTTTTTGGAAGTCCAGATATTAAGTCTCTTCCTCTTACTTCCATTTCCGAATCTTGTATTTTAGGATATACACATCCAATTGTTACTTTTAAATCTTCAGCTGTTCTTTCACCTATCATAACATTATGTTTTTTCTTTATATATTTTATTATTGCTTCATCAAACTTATCGCCTGCTACTTTTAAAGAAGCACTTACAACTGATCCACCTAAAGAAATTACAGCTACATCAGTAGTTCCTCCACCAATGTCTACAACCATATTTCCACTTGGTTTAGAAATATCTATTCCAGCCCCTATAGCTGCTGCTATTGGCTCTTCTATTAAGTATACTTTTCTAGCTCCAGCTTGTGTGGCAGCATCTACAACTGCTTTTTTTTCAACTTCTGTTACTCTAGATGGTATACATATCATAATTCTAGGTGCAAATACAAATTTTCCACATATTTTAGTTATAAAATATTTTAACATTTTTTCTGTAACTGTATAATCAGAAATAACTCCATCTTTTAATGGTCTTGTTGCAACAATATTTCCTGGAGTTCTACCAAGCATTCTTCTAGCTTCTTGCCCTACTGCTAAAACTTCTCCCGTGTTATTATCTACAGCTACTACTGAAGGTTCTCTTAACACTATACCTTTTCCTTTTACATATGCAATTACTGTTGCAGTTCCTAAATCTATTCCTATGTCTTGCCCAAAAGTAAATTTAAACATTCATCATTCCTCCAATAACAGTCTTTATGTCCCCCAATATTTCTATTCCGTTACAATTTTGTTACGATTATATTACACAATTTGCATTAAATCAATAGTTTTAATTGAATTTCTTCACTTTTTATATTATAATATTTATATCAATATTATTAATTAAGAAAGGTGAATTTATGTATAATTTTAAAATAATTTCAAATAACCCAAAAGATACTTTAACAATAGGAAAACATATTGCTTCTTTATGTTCTAAAAATGAAATACTTATTTTAACTGGTGATTTAGGCTCTGGTAAAACTAAATTTACAGAAGGATTTTTATCTTCTTTTAATTTAGATAACGAAATATCTAGCCCAACTTTTTCTATTGTAAATGAATATATATCAAATTCACAAAATATATATCATTTTGATGTTTATAGATTAAATAACCCTTATGAATTTTTAGAAATTGGTGGAGATGAATATTTTAAAAGTGGTATATGTATAATTGAATGGGGTGAAATGATTTTAGATTTCATACCTCAAAATCACACAAAAATACTTTTTGAAAAAGATAGTACAAATCCTGATTCTAGGGTTTTAAACATTATTTCCAATAATTCTAATTTTAATCCTGAAAGTTTTAACAATTTATTTAAATTAGTTGACAAAATTTGACGTTTTATATATTATACTTCTATATTATATATAAGGAGGATTAATTATGGGAATAGCTTCTTTAGTTTTAGGAATAATCGCTGGAATAGCAAGTTTTGTACCTTTTTGTGGTGTAATCGCTTTCATACCTGCCATTATAGGTCTTATTCTAGGTATTGTATATGTAGTTAAACAATCTAAAGCAAATGAAAAAAAAGGTATTGGAATTGCAGGAATTATTTTATCGGCATTAGCTATAATAATTACTATATTTTCAACTATATTTTGGGGAGCTTTATTTGGATTAGCTAGTGAATCATATATGTATAACACTTATGATTCATATACATATGACTATTATGATTATTAATAATAATAACTAATATACATATTTACAAAAGGATATTTAACATATCCTTTTCTTTTATAATATAACTATTTAAGGAGTTATTAATATGAAATTTTTTTTAATAAAATGCTATTGTCCTTTAAATTTCACATTACTTGGACTTTCAATATATGCAATAACATTCCCTCTTACCTCATTTTTTTTAGAGCATATCTACCCACATTTAAACAAATGTGCATATAAAGAATTAACAGGAAATGATTGTCCTTTATGTGGTGGTACTAGATTTTTTAGTGATATTCTTACAAATGGATTAACATTAAATCATCTAACATCAATATTTGGATTCTTTTTTATAATTCTATTACTAGAATTTATTTCAAGAATTATTTTAATAATTAAAAATAAAAAATTAACTAAAAAAATATTTATTATAGATTTAATCTGGCATTTATTTATATTATTATCTTATATAATATATTTAATTACCTTTTTTATCTTTTAAGGAGCGAATATGAAAATTTTAAGCATAGATACTGCAAGTGATATATGTGGTGTTTCAATTTTAGAAAATAATAATTTAATAAAACAGTCAGACATTTCAACTGGGAGAACTCACTCAGAGAATTTGATGCCTCAAGTGCAAAATATTTTTACTGATACGAATTTATCTCTTAAAGATATAGATTTGATTGTTACAAATATTGGGCCAGGTTCTTTTACTGGTATACGAATTGGTATTTCAACTGTTAAAGCTTTTATAGATACTCACAATATTAATAGTATTGGTGTTTCTTCTCTTGAGAGCTTAGTATACAATACTGAAAATATTGGATATATTGTTTCATTAATACCTGCAACTAATGATGACTTTTATTTTAGTATTTATAAAAAAAGTGAAAGTAATTTAGATTTAATTATTGAACCTTGCCTAAATTCTTTTTCAAATATAATTAATATATGTTCTAAATATCTAGATACTAATATTACTTTTATTGGAACAGATTTAACAAATAGAAAAAATGAAATTTTAAATATTATCCCTAACTCTACATTTTCATCAGAAAATGAAAATATATTAAACTCATATTCTTTAGCACTAGCTGGATTATATAAATTTAATAATAATAATCTACAAGATATTACTCCTCTATATATAAAAAAACCACAGGCTCAAATAGAATTAGAAAATAAGATGAAAGGTTTAAACTAATTATGACTGATGATATTAATATTTATATACTGAATTTATCTGATTTAAATTTATTATCTAATAATCTAACTTTAGATTTTGATGATTTCTGGAGTATTGATACTTTAAAAAGTGAACTAAAATCTGAAAACACTTATTACATATGTGCAAAAAAGAATAATACTATTCTAGGTTTTGCAGGTATTAGATATTTTGATAATACTGCTGATTTAATGAATATTGTTATTAAAAAAGATTCACGAAAACTTGGTTTAGGCTCTTTGCTTTTAGAAACTATTATAGAGTTTTGTAAAAAAGATAATGATATAACTTCTATTATGTTAGAAGTTAATGAAAATAATTCAAATGCAATTAAGCTTTATGAAAAATATGGATTCAAAAAAATATCTATTAGGAAAAATTATTATAAAAATGATAGTGCTGTTATTATGAGATTGAGTATATAATTTTAATTAAATATAAAAAATAGACACTTAGGTTCCCTCTAAACTCTTAAGTGTTTATTTTTTATATTTATACTAATTTTCTTGAATTATTTTATCTATTGATGCATCTATTGTATCTCTTAATATTTTACAACTATTATCTAATTTTTGTTGTTCTGTTTCATCTAATTCTAAATCAACTATTTCTCTTATCCCATTACTATTTATTACAGCTGGTACTCCTATATATATGTTGTTTTGACCATATTGATTTTCTAATAATGTAGATACTGTTAGTATTGAATTTTCATTATCTAATACAGCAATAACTAATTTAGATAATGCCATACCTATTCCATAGTATGTTGCTTTTTTTCTTTCTATTATCTTATATGCTGCGTCAACTACTTCTTTGTGAATATTTTCAAGTGTTTCTACACATCTTCCTTTTTGGACTATTACATCTAATAGTTTTTTACAACCAATATAGCTATAATTCCATGGAACAAATGAAGAATCTCCATGCTCTCCCATTACATATGCATGAACATTTTTACTAGATATTTCAAAATTATCTGCTAGCAAATATCTAAGTCTTGCCGTATCTAAAATAGTTCCTGATCCTATTACTTTATTTTTAGGAAGTCCGGATACTTTTTGTACTACATATGCCATTAAATCTACTGGATTACTTGCCACAATTATAACTCCACCAAATCCACTAGCCATTATATCCTTTGTTACCTGTTTTACAATCTTTGCATTTTTTTCTGCTAGTTCTAATCTTGTTTCTCCAGGTTTTTGTGCTGCTCCAGCTGTTATTACAACTATTTTAGCATCTTTACATTCCTCATACCCACCTGCTTTTATTACCATCTTTTGAGGAGCATATGGAAGACCATGAGATAAATCCATTTCTTCTCCTATTGTTTTTTCTTTATCTACATCTATTAAAACAAGTTCATTTACTCCTCCTCTATTTAACATAGAATATGCCATACTCATTCCAACAAAACCTGTTCCTACTAATACCACTTTTCTTTTAGCCATAACCTACCTCTTTCATATTAATTTTCTTTATTATACCTTCATATATTATTTTTTTCAATATGTAAAACAATTATATTATTTTATATTATTTATCTATACTTTAAATTTTATACATGATATAATTTTAAAAAAATATATGAAAGAAGGTTTATCATGAAAAAATATCTTATATCAATTTTAGTCACTTTAATTTTTGCATTTATTGCATTTTACATTACACTTCCCCCACTCAATATATCTTCACCTGCATTTTGGGGATTTATGTTTTTCAACATATCTATATTCTTTATATCTTATGAAACTTGTAAATATGTATTTTCAAAAGTTAAAATTCAAAATAATTCTAAGTCTTACAAAAAATATTTAATTTATTTAGTATTTGCTTTAATATTAATTATTAATTTTTTCTTCACACCATTTTTCCAATCTAATTCATATTATACAAGAATTAATGTAGAAGATGGTAATTTTGAACAAGATATACCAGAAGCAGATTTTTCTCAATTAGCATTACTAGATAAGGAATCAACAACAAAATTAGGAGATAGAGTTATGGGACAATTAACAGATTTAGTCAGCCAATTCTATGTTTCTCCTATGTATACACAAATAACTTTTAATGACGAAATTTCTAGAGTTACACCTCTTGAACATACAGATTTTATAAAGTGGATTAATAACAGAAAAGAAGGAATTCCTGGATATATAACTGTTAATTCTGTAACAGGTGAATCTAATTTAACAAGATTAGATTCTGGTATGAAATATGCTGAATCTGCGTATTTCAATGAAGATTTACATAGAGCTTTACGCTTCCAATATCCAACTTCAATATTTGGAGATATTAATTTTGAAATAGATGATGAAGGAAATCCTTATTGGATTGCTCAAATATTAAAATACACAAGTGTTGGTATAATGCCTGAAGTTGACGGTGTAATAGTATTTGACCCAATAACTGGAAATAGTACTAAATATTCTGTTTCTGATGTACCGGATTGGATAGATAATGTATATAACTCTAATTTAATATTAGATCAACTATCTGATTGGGGTTCATATAAAAATGGGTTCTTAAACTCAATTTTCACACAAAAAGATGTTGTTATGACTACAGAAGGATACAACTATATTGCAATGAATAATGATATTTATCTATATACTGGTATTACTTCTGTTGTAAGTGATGAATCTAATGTTGGTTTTGTAATGGTTAATTTAAGAACAAAAGAAACTAAATTTTATAATGTAGCAGGTGCTGAAGAATTTTCTGCAATGTCTTCTGCTGAAGGTCAAGTACAACAGATGGATTACACATCTACATTCCCTCTACTTATTAATTTAAATGATAGACCAACATATTTACTAAGTTTAAAAGATAATGCAGGATTAGTTAAAATGTACGCTTTTGTTGATTACCAAGATTACCAAAAAGTAGTTGTCGAAGATAGTTCAATGGGAATAGAAGAAATTGCAAGAAAATATTCAAATACTAATATTTCATCAACTGGTGAATCACTTATAGCTACAATTCAAATTAATAATATAACATCTGCTGTTTTAGATAGTTCTACTGTATATTATATTCAATTTGAAGATATGGTATATAGATTAAGTTTAAAAGTAGATGAAACTATTGTACCATTCTTAAAAATAGGTGATACAATAACTATTAATTACATTGAAGGAAATATAAATGAAATAACTAGTTTGGAATATAGCTATGACCCAAATTTTAATACTAATATTCCATTATAAAATTAATATATATTAAAAGTAGGAAATAATTTTTCTTACTTTTTTTTATTTTAAAGTTTGTCTTTTTTATACATAAACTAATTCAATTTCTAATATATATTAATATCTATTAGATTGGAGAAAATTATGTTTTCAAATATACATTTTTATGCAATTAAAATACAAAAAAATATTTTAGCTATATTCTTTATTCTTTTTACTATTAGTTTACTCATATTTTCAAGCACTAATTTACCTGCAATTAAAAATGGACTTATTTTATGGGCTACATCTGTTGTACCTGCCCTCTTTCCTTTTTTTGTTGCAAATGAATTATTAATGCATACAAATATTATCCACTATATAGGAAAACTATTTAATAAAATAATGAAACCTATTTTTAATGTCAGAGGTGAAGGTTCGTTTGCTTTAATTATGGGAATACTCAGTGGCTATCCAATAGGAGCTAAAATTGCTAGTAATTTTAGAGAAAATAATGTTTGTTCAAAAGAAGAATGTGAAAGACTACTCAGCTTTACTAATAATTCTGGACCTCTTTTCATAATTGGAACTGTTGGCATATTAATTTTTCAGAATACATCAATTGGTGTTTTATTATTTATTACTCATATTTTAGCTTGTTTAACTGTTGGTTTTTTATTTAGATTTTGGAAAAATACAGACAACAGAAATGTAGATAAAAAGACTATTAACAATAAAAATAAAGCTAATATTTCTCTCTCTAATTTAGGTGAAATATTAGCAGAAAGTATTACAAGTAGTATTTCTACTATTTTGCTTATTGGTGGTTTTATATTAATCTTTTCAGCAATTATATCTATTCTAAATTCTAGTGGTATTTTAAATATATTTACTAACATATTATCCCCTATTTTTAATTTACTAAATATTAATCCAGAATTTCTTAAACCTCTTTTAACTGGTATTTTAGAAATTACAACTGGAATTAATTCAGTTGTAAGTATTACAGATAAAAAACTTTCTATTAATATAATTATAACTGCTTTTTTATTAGGTTTTGGTGGTATTTCTATTTTACTTCAAATTTTAAGTATTGTTTCTAAAACAGATTTATCTATTAAACCATATATTATTGGTAAATTACTTCAAGGTTTAATAGCAAGTTTATATACATATCTTTTTATACATATATTTCCTTTTATTAATTTAGATTTATAGTAAAAAGAACACCTCAAAAGTGTTCCTTTTATTAATTAAAATTATTGTTTAATAAATGTTAAATCAATTGCTTTGTATATAATCTCATATTCTATCTCTCTATTATATGGAATATTTATGCACCCAACATTACATTTTATTCCTTTCGTATTATTTTTAATATATTCAACTGCATTATACTTACTAAAATGAATTGAAATATATTTTTTCATTAATCCTATAGCAACATATTCTTTATTTAATTTATATATTGGTAATTTCGTATTTTCTGCATACTTATCTGAAAATTGTGCTTCACTATATTCTTTTTCAATATACTTAAATATTGGATCTATTTTTTCCTTGTCTTCTTTTGATATTGAACTTAAATATTCTCTACTATTCATTTACTATCTCCTTACTATTTTATTATTCTTTTTTCATTACTTTTATATACTAAAAATATCCTCAAATATTAGTATTTTTCACTATATATTAAGGATATTTTATTTTATTTAATAATATCTTTTATTATTTGAGCTGAAGATATTGGAGAAACTTTACCGGGAATTCCTAAAGCATGAATATATTTAATATTTTGTTTTTCCGCTTCTTCTTTATTTATTCCTCCAGGATTTGATGCAACATCAATTATCAAAGTATCTTTTTTAATATTTTCTAATTCACTTTTATTTAAAATAACAAATGGAATTGTGTTTATAATAATATCATATTCATTAATACAATTCTTTAGCTCATCTAAATGTATTGCGTTAAATCCATTTGTTCTTATCCAATGAAATTCTTCATCTTTATTACTAGCACATGTTACACTTTTAGATAAATATTTAAATTTATTAGCAACTGTTTTTGCTATTCTTCCATAACCTAATATTAGAATATTTGATTCTTGTAAATTTTTCTTATATTCTTGAATTGCGATTGCAAGTGTTCCTTCTGCTGTTGCAACACTATTTTTAATTGCAAATTCTTCTAATTTTAGAATATCTATTATCTCTATATTACTATTATTTTTTTTTATTAATTCCTCTATATTTTGGGGAATATTTCCTGTATATATTTTCATGTCTGTATTAAGTATTTTATTAAAAAATTCTTCTAAAGTTATTTTAATATCTGAATATTCCACATATAAATGTATTCCATCTCTAGTAATTGGAAATGATGTTATTATTGTATTTATTGATTCTAAAAATGTTACTAAATCTGAAGATATTTGTATATTTTTAATATCTTTAAATTCTTCAATTTTATCTATTCCATAAATATATATTTCTTGCTTTTCTGCTAATTGCTTAACAAGTTCAACATTTCTTCCATCTCCACCAATTATACCAATTCTATTTTTCATATAACCACCTCAACTTATATATATTTATGAAATATTATTTTATTCTTGAATTTCTCTATCATTTTCTTGATTTAATAAATTAATATCATTATAACTTAGATTCCTAGTAAGCTCACTCATCTCTTCTAAGTGTTCTTTTACTTTTTCTTCTTTTTTAGAATATTTAGCTTTTTCAGATTTTTCTTCCATATTTTCTAAATTAAATGGTATTGCAATTTTACTAATTATTGGAATAAATATTGGATCTTTATGCACTTTTTCTACTATTTTCTTTGCATCAATATCTATTGCTAAATTAATATATTTTACTGCTATATCTTTATCTTTTTTAATTAAAGCTATTTTAGAAAGTT
>CAYJKU010000005.1:0-63470 GCA_964371215.1 uncultured Clostridium sp. | reverse complement strand
TTGATAGGTTGGAGGTGTAAGTGTAGTAATACATTAAGCTGACCAATACTAATAATTCGAGGGCTTAACCAATACAATTTTGCAATCGGTATAAATTTTAATTCTAAAATTCAAAGTTTTTTCATCTATGTATTTTTCAGTGTGTTTATCATACGATAATTTTCTAGTGACTATTATATTTAGGGCAATACCTGTTCCCATTCCGAACACAGAAGTCAAGCCTAAATATGCTGAAGATACTTGCGGGTTACCCTGCTGGGAAAATAGGTTGTTGCCAGATTTTATATATATTCCTCTTTAGCTCAGTTGGTAGAGCGCCCGGCTGTTAACCGGTAGGTCGTTGGTTCGAGTCCAACAAGAGGAGCCAAGTTAACCAGTAGAAATACTGGTTTTTTTGTTGCTGAAATATTAACATAAGAATGGATTTTTATACGAGTAGGACCAATTATTTTTATAGGGGCAATTATCGGAATATTTTGTACACGTAAAAAAGATAAAAGATAGAAAGTAAAAAATAAACCATTAGCAGATGCTAGTGGTTTATTTTAAGTTATTTAATATTTTTTTTTACTTTTTTTGATATGATAATAGATGTTAACCCAAAAATTGAGATAGATACTAATACAATATACAATAATATATTGTCTCCAGTAGTTGGATTAGAGCCTTGAGAGATTGTATTAGAACTAGTTGTAGTATTATCTGAATTAGTAGTAGAGCCAGTTACAGTATTATTTGAACTAGTATTGTTACCAGTTGATGTATCTGGAGTGGTTTTTTGTATATTATCTACGATTATTTGAATTGTAGATTCATTTCCCGCTAAATCTGTTACAGTTATATTTTCAGTTATATTAGAAGAATATGTTTTTGTTAAAGATAGTTTGTCAGGAGAAAGTGTCCATCCAACAAGTTCTTGTATTTGTTCATCTGCTGTTATTGTTACTAGTACATTTTGTGTAGTAGCAGTATTTGGTGTATTATTATATGTTAATTTAGGTGCAACTAAGTCTGTTATAATAGTTATTGTACTACTACCAAGTGTTACATTAGAACTATTTGAAGGCAATATCAATGTGGCAGTTGTATGACCTGGATGTATATCTAATGTCGTATTATCTGCAGATAATGTACAATTTTGTGTACTTATGGGGGTATTAGAGATATAGTATTGACTGCCTATTTGGTTTACTTCTGAAATATATGATGGTAATTTGATACCAGTTAATTTATTAGTTAATATTGTTATTTTTTGAGAATTTGTAGTAATTCTATATTTAGAAGTATCAATACCTGATACTCCAGATAAATCAGTAATACTGTTTCCAGTAAGACTAATCGAAGCATTAGTAGGTAAATTCTGATTTTGGACTAAAGCATTAAGATTATCTACATTAGTTAGTTTATTACCAGATAAAGAAAGTGTAGTTAGTGAAGATAAATTTCCAGATGGAGCAAATACTTTTGATATATCAGAAATATTATTATTAGTTAGTTCAAGAATTTGTAAATTTGCTAAATTATTTAATGATGTTATATCAGATATATTATTATTATATAAGTAAGCAATTTCTAAATTAGTTAAGTTTGCAAGTGGATTAACATCAGATATTTGATTAGAGATAGCTTCTAAGTGTACTAATGAGCTTAAACTAGATAAAGCACTAATATTAGTAATGTTATTATCACTTATAGCAAGATTTTTTAAATTAGTAAGAGAAGATAATGATGTTATATCATTACTTGTTAGATTATTACTTCTTAAATCTAACCAATTTAAATTAGATAATGTAGCCAGATCAGAAACATTAGTTACATTACTATTATCTAATACTAAATGTTCTAAAGATGATATGTTAGAAAGTTGATTTAAATCGATAGTATTTAAATTATATAACTCTAAGTGTTTTAGATTCGGTAAAGTTGCTAGAGGTGAAAAATCAGTTATTCCAACATTTTCCGATAAATTAACTTTTTCAAGATGTTGAAACTTAGATATATCTGAAATGTTAGTTAGGGTAGGGTTTCTAATTGAGAGTGCATTAATAGCTAAAAAGACATCTTCAAATTGAATTGTTTTAGTAGAATCATTTTTACTCTCTATAAAATTAGAGTAACTATTTGCCATTGTGTTATAAAATTCAGTGTCATCAAATGTATAAGTAACACTTGCGTAAATCATAGAGAATGAAAAATATAGATTACTAATTATAAATATAATTAGTGTCATAATTAAAAATTTTTTTCTAAAAGTTGTTTTCATTGTTTTCCTTCTTTCTTCATTTGTTATTTTTAATTATAATATCTTAACATAAATATTTTGTCAATTAAAAGTTTAGTAGAAAGTAGAATTTTGTCATTTTTATATTGAAATATTATAGTAATATAAAGTTAATATTAATTTAAAAATATAATTAATATAATTTATTGAACTTAAAAATAATTATGGTATAATAGTGCAGTAAATATTAAATAGTATTTAATTATCAATAAAGAATATATAATAGAATAAAAGACAAACTAATAAAATAATGTAATTATATATTATTTTGAAAGGAATTCAAATGAAAAGACAAAATGGAATAACAATAATTGCTCTAGTAATAACAATTATTGTATTGTTATTAATTGCTGGTATTACTATCTCTATGCTCACAAATGAAAACGGAATATTAAATATGGCTAATGAAGCTGTTCAAAAATCTAAATTGGCAGCATTAAAAGAAGAATTTGAGGTAAATACTGCTTTTGAATACAACAATTTAAGTGATTTAACTATATATGGAAGTGATATTAAAGCTTATATTAATAGTTTAGAGGAAGAAGATATAAATAATTTTGCTATAGTAGCAGGGAAATTAACATATATAGGTAATGACGAAAAGATAAAGGAATATTGCAAAGATCTAGGTATAAATATAGATATTTTAGATATGGCGATTCTTATAGATTACATTAATAAAACAGATGTAGTAACGGAATTAACAGATGAAGATAGTACACCAGAAAACTACATAGGAATTAGATTATATGATAAAAATGTTGAAAATTCTCTTAGATGGAAAATATTAGTAGAATATGACCAAGATAATACTGCTACAAATATAAAAGGTTCAAATTGGTATTATATTTCTAAAGGAACAGAAGTTAATGGGCATGTAGTAGAATATGACTATATTGTAAACTACAATACTAGTGTAATAAATGGAGTTTCAAATTATAAGATATGGGATGTAAATTCAAGTTTAGGTGTATCTGAAGGATTAGTAATGAATATTGATTCCACAAATATGAATACAGATAATTGGGGAAATATTGAAAAATATGGTGAAGTTAAATATGTTGCAGATACAAAATCTTTATACTTTGATGGTGAGGGAGATTATTTAAAAGTAACATCTCCAGGAGACTTTAGTAGTGGATTTACTTTTGAAATATATGCTAATTTAGATAGATTAAATTACCCAATAGAAGGAAATTATGCTTCAGGATTATTTACTAGAATTAAAAGCTTAGATGAATATGATATTACTAAATCTATGAGATTTGGATTTACATCTTCTAATTTAATATGTAAATTTAATTCATATTCAAATTGGTCAGGTACAGGTGAAAAGTTGTCAACTTTAAGTTATGGTGATATACGAATAAATAATGCGGCAGACATATATAAGATTAATGAGGATTTTTATTTAACTTTTGTATATAGGACATATAAAGATTCGACAGAAGAGGAAAGAGAATCTTTGGGGTGGACTGTAAATCAAGATAGAATAGAATATTATATTGATGGTGAATTGTATGGCTATACATATTTTGATAGCCAAAGTTATATAAATGGAGCTTTGGGTTGGAACAATGAAGATACACCTATGTTTATAGGAGTAACACAGTGGTGGAAAACAACTAGTAAATATTATTTACAAGGTGATGTATATTCTTGTAGATTATATGAAACTTCATTATCTAAAGATGATGTGTCACTAAATTATAATACTACTATACAATGGAGAAATACAGATATATAAATTATATAGATTTTTATATAAGAGTAAATCAAATGCTAGATGAGGAGAAATATATGAGTGTTATAGAAATCAGAAATTTAGTAAAAACATATGGGAAAAATATAGCTGTTAAAGGAATTAATTTGTCAATAGAAAAAGGCAAAATTGTAGGGTTTGTTGGTAAAAATGGTGCTGGAAAAAGTACAACTTTAAGGAATATGTTAAATATGTTAAATCCGACAAAAGGTAGAATAGAAATTTTAGGATTAGATAGTGAAAAAGACAGTAAAAAAATTAAAAGTAAGGTAAGTTATGTACCAAGCGAATCTGCTTTTTATGAAAACATAACATGTGAAAAATTATTGCAATTTGCTCTGGGATTTACAGAAACTTCAATCGAAAAAATGCAGAACCTAAGCCAATATTTTGAACTTGATTTATCAAAAAAAATAGGTGAACTTAGTTTTGGCAACAAGAAGAAACTTTCACTAATTCAAGGATTTATAAAAGATGCAGACCTTATTATATTAGATGAACCAACAAATGGATTAGATCCGCTTATGCAAAATAAATTTTTTGAGCTATTATTAAAAGAAAAACAAAAGGGAAAAACAATTTTTCTATCTAGCCATAATTTAAGTGAAATAGAAAAATATTGTGACAAAGTAGCAATAATTAAAGATGGGGAAATTGTAGATTACTTTGATATGAAAGGTGTTAAAATAAAACACAAACAAAATATTTCTTATACAACAAAAGATGGAGTTTCAAAAAAATATGATATTGAAGAAGATATAAATGTAGTAATAAGAAAACTTGCAAAAATGGATTTAGATAGTCTTGAAATAAAAACAAAAACTGTAGAAGATGAATTCATATCATATTATAAAACTAACGAAGATGAGAAGAGGTAAGAATATGGAAAATATACAGATAAAAAATATTTTCAAATTATGTACGTTCAACTTGATGATTACAAAAAAGACAATTATAAGTTGGAGTATTGCTATTTTAGCTATAATGACTTTGTACATGGCACTTTTCCCATCAATACAAGATTTAGCACAAGCAAAATTTGATGCTATGCCACAAGAATTAATGCAGTTTATGGGGATGGAGAATATGGCAGATATGTCAAATTATGTTACATATTTTGGAATGATATATAATATTATATTAGTTGCTGTATCAATTTTTGCAGTCACTTTCTCAGCTAGATTGATTACAAAAGAAGAAAAAACAAAATCAATTGAATTTTTAAATTCACTTGCAGTAAGTAGATTAGAAATATATATTTCTAAATATTTCACATCATTAATAGCAATAGGAATAGTATTATCTGGAGCAATAGTATCAAGTATAGTATGTGGTTTTATAGGTGGAGGAGAAAGCTTTGTTTTATCTGATATAATTTCTGCTGCTAAAATAACGAGTTTTACTGCAATATTATTTGGTGGCATAGGATTAATGTTTGCTGGGATAAGTAGTAAAATTGGAACAGGATCTATAGTTGCGTCAGTAGTCCTTGCAAGCTATATGCTTGGGTATTTAGGTGAGTTGTTAGTAGAAAAAGCAGAATGGCTAACATATTTTTCCCCATTTGTAATGTTAAATGCAAAAGAAGCTATTTTATTTAGTAGTAAAACATTAATTAGTTTTATTATATATATTTGTATTTATATAATTGCTTTAATTATTGGTGGTATTATGTACAAAAAAAGAGACTTACAAATATAGTATACTTAAAAATTAAATATAATTAGAAAAACAACCACTGACATATGACAGTGGTTGTTTAATAATTAAAAATATACTTAAAGATATCTGTTTATTATGTAGTTTAGATAAGATGATAAGTAATAAAATTAAGTTTAAATGTCAGACATAATAGGGATTTTAGAAAAATAATTTTATATAAAATGTTGATAAAACAAAAAGGATAAGTTAAAATAAATTCAAGAAGAATAAGAAAAGGTGGAATATAGAATGGAATTATATGAAAAAAATGGAAATATATTATATATTTTAAATATACTAAAAAAGTATTCAGAACAAGAACATATGTTAACAGCAGTGGAAATTAGAGAAAAAGTAATAGAAGAATATGGAATGGAAATAGATGTAAGAACAATAAAAAGAAATATACAATTATTAAAACATAAATTTGAATATGATATATCCACAAGAGAAGAAAATGGAAAAGGGTATTATTATACAAATAATCCTGATATAGATTTTGAACCAGGAGAGTTAAGAGTCATAATTGATGTATTTAATTATAGTGATTATATAGTTCCCTCAATAGCAGAACAAATAATAGATAAATGTAAAAACATACAAAATGTTTATGAAAATAAAAAACTAGAAAATTATAGAGTGTTTGCTAAGAATAAAAAGACACAAAATATGGAAGTTATAAAAAATATTGAAGATATTTCAAATGCAATAGTGGAGGGGAGAAAAATTAAATTTAATTATTCGAAATTCACCATAGAGAAAGTCCTAAAAGAAGTTGTATTAAGTACACCAACAGTATCTCCATATGCAATAATATATGAAATGCAAGAATTTTATTTAGTTTGTTTAAAAGAAGGTGCAGATAAGTTATATCATTATAGGTTAGATAGAATAAGAGATGTAGAAGTATTAGAAGAGAAGATAATTAAAAAGACAGAAGAAGAAATAGCATCTTTTACGAAAACATCAGTAAATATGCATGGTGGTCAATCAGAAGAAATTACAGCTATATGTAAAAATGAAACATTAAATTATGTACTCAATAAATTTGGTAAAAATATAACAATTAAAAAATTGAATAAGGATGAATTTGAGTTAAAGGTAGATGCAGATATAAATGGATTTTATATTTGGGCATTAAATAATATAGATGGGATAGAAGTTGAAAAACCGATAGAACTTAGAAACAAAATAAAAGATGTTTTAAAAATAGCGCAAGAGAGATACTCTAAATAAAAGCAATACATGACCAGATAGGTTGGATTTTTAAATAATATATAATAAAATATTATTTGATCAAATTTATCTGGTCTTGTATAACATATAAAGGAGGATGTCTCTTGAGAAGTAAAAGTAGTAACTATCAAGAAAACGAAAGAAGAATAACAGAAGAATTAAATGAAATAATGGGATTAGAAAATGCTAAAAGTATAGTAGAAAATTATATTAAGTATTTGAAATTAGTGAAAAATGGTGAGATTAAAAATGCTAAATATAATATATTGATAGTGAATTCTAAAAATGAAATAAATGAAGAAAATCTCATTAAGTTGCTACATAGAAAATTAGTAGAAGAAAAAATTATAAATACAGAATATATATATAGTTCAAAGTTGAAAAAAGAGCAAGGTGAAAAAGTAAAAGAAGATTTAATAATTATTGAAGAAGTAAATAATTTAAGTAGAGAAGAAAAAGAATATTTCTTAGAATTAAACAAAGAATATCCTAATAAAATATACTTTTATTTAGGAGAGAAAGGCTATTTAAAAAATAAAATAGCAAAAGAGTTTAAAGAAAATATATTTTGGGAGATTAAATTAAAAAGTTTAAGTGAAGATGAAAAACAAAAATATATTTTAAGGTTTTTAATGGAGAATAATATTGAAATAAATAGAAAATCTAAGTTGCTAAAAGAGATAAGTAAAAATGAAATTGATGAAATTAAAAATATATTAATTAATGTATTGGTATGGTGTAATACAAATAGTATCATAAAAATAGAAGAAGATGAAGAAAGAGAAATACTGAAATGGTTAAAGACAGTAATTAAAGAATTGGATGAAAATTTAGCAGAAGATGATGAAGAAAAAGATTTTAGTTCTAATCCTCGAAAAGAATTAGAAAAAATGATAGGAATGAAAAATATTAAAGAACAATTAGTAGAAATACTAAATTATATTAAGGTAAATAAAAGAAGAAAAAATATGCCATCACTTCATATGACTTTTGAAGGTAATCCAGGTACAGGGAAAACAACAGTTGCAAGGTTAATAGGACAAATATTTGAAAAAGAAAAGATATTATCTGGTAAAGGTAAATTTGTTGAAGCTCAAAGAGAAAGTTTAGTAGGTTCATATATAGGGCAAACAGCTCCTAAAACGAAGGAAATAATAGAAAAAGCAGTAGGTTCTGTACTCTTTATAGATGAAGCATATACTTTAACAGTAAATGCAACAGATAGTAAAGATTTTGGGAAAGAATGTGTAGCAACAATAATAAAAGAGATGGAAGATAAAAGAGAAGATTTATGTGTAATATTAGCTGGATATACAGAGAAAATGGAAGAATTATTGAATTCCAATCCAGGTTTTAAAAGTAGGATTCAATTTAGATTACAATTTCCAGATTATACAGAAATAGAATTATATGAGATTTTTAGATTATTATGTAAAAAAGAAAAATACAAAATACATGCTAAATGTAAAGAAACATTAATAGAATATTTTAAAAAAGAAAAAATAAAAGAAAAAGAAAATTTTTCGAATGGAAGATGTGCAAGGAATATATTTGAAAAAGTAAAAATAGAGCAAGCAAACAGAATTATAAAAGAAAAATCTAAAGGAATAGATAATATATTAAAGAAAGATATAGAAAATGCAATATCAAGAATAAATAAAACAGAGAATCTAATAAAAAAACAAGTTATTGGATTTTGTAGATAAATTATGTTGTAACAAATTTTAAGAAGATATATAATAATTAAAAGTTAGATTAAATGAATAGGAGTATGGAGATGGAAAATATAGATAATATAGGAGAGTTAGTAAAATCTGAAATAGATTTTTTAGAGAAAGAGTTAAAAGATAAAAATCTTAAAATAAATCATGAAGATAATAAATGGAATTTAGCAAATAAGATAATATATGATATTTGTGAAACGTATAGGGAGCATACAACGAAGAATGTTATAGCAAAAACATGGTTGATTGGTAGAGCATATTCGGCACAACTGGAGAGACGAAAAAATGCAAGTAAGGATGAACCAATAGGATCGTTTTATGAAGAAAAGCTAGTTGGGTTGATGAAAGCGGAATATAACGGTAAAAAAATATCAGAATATATAGATGAAAAAATTAATGAATTAGGGGAAAATCAAGAAATAAACGCTGATAATCTTTATAAAATTATAGAATTCCATAAAGATATGGTAGAAATATTTAGAAAAATAACAAATATGGAAAACAGGTCATTTGTTTCTAAATATTTACATTTTCATTTACCAAAATTATATTTTATATATGATAAAAATGCTAAAAGTGAAATAACAACGATAGTAAAAATAAAAAGTAACACTTTGGATGATATAAAAAAAGTGTACAAGTTAGAAGATACAAGTAAATATGATAAAGAATATTGTAATTTTTTTATAAAAGCATATTTATTACAACAAGCAATGACAAAAAGTAAAAAGGAAGAAATTACACCAAGAGAAGTTGATATATATCTTTTGAGATATGGACAGTAAAAATCAAAATCATAAAAAATAAATAGAAATCAAGAAAATGAAGTAAGTTTTGTAAGTACAATACTTATTTCTTTTTAGTTTGGATAAAAGTGATAATAAATTAAGAATTAATTATCAAAAAAATATTGAATATATATAAATTTATAGTATAATAACAAAGAAAATGATAAAAGAGAAGGTAAAATGAAAAAAATAATAGAAAAATTAGGAAAACAAAATGTAATAAAATATTTAATAATATTAGGGATAACAATAATATTGTGTCAAGGATTTATGCAAATGCACTATTCATCAGATACATATGTATTAGCAGATTTAGGATATATGAATTATCCACAAGAATATTTCTTATTAGATGGAAGATTAATTTCAGCAATAGTATGTTTTGGGGCAGGAATATTAAATATTCCGTTAGAAACGTATATAGTAGGAATGAATATAATTGGAGTTATATTTGTGGCAAGTACAATATATTTAATGAGTAAAATACTTACTAAAATATTTAAACCACAGAAAATAGTTAACGAAATAATAATAATTGGAGTAGCATTTATAACAATATTAAATCAATTTACGCTAGAATACTTACTATTTCCAGAATCTGCAGTAATGTGTTTAGGATTATTTTTAATAATTGTAGCAGTTAATATTTGGAGAAAAGATACTAAATTCAAATATTTAAAAATATTTATTACTTTATTAATTGCAACAATATGTTATCAAGGATTATTAAATATATTTCCAATACTAATTGTTTTAATAGGGATAGTAAATCATATATTAAAACAAGAAAACAAGAAGATTGAATTTAAAAAGATAGCTATAGATTTATTAAAAATAGGACTAATATTAATTGTAGTCTTAGGAATTTCTGTTGCTACAATAGAAATAGGAAAAGCTATATTTGATAGTCAATCAGATAGGACAAATGATATTTCAACAGAACAAGGATTTATTACACAAATAGTATTAATTTGGTTATATTTAGTAGAATTATGGAATAAAACACTAAACATGTTACCACATTATATTAATTATATTACAATAGGTACAACAATAATAATGTTAATAGTATTAAAGGTAAAAAAGAGAATCATAGCGGAATATATATTGTTTATACTACTTATTTTAATAACATGTATTGTGCCAATGTTTGTATTTAATACAGGCCCAGTTGGCAGAGTTAATTCGCCTATAGGAATGTTAATAGGAATGTCATTAATATTATTATATACGGCTACAATCAATTGTAAAAAAGAGAAAGTAAAAAATATGGTATATGGAATAATAATTATATTTTTCATATTAAATAGTATGTATATAATTAGAAATATAAGTGAACATATAGCTTCAAATAATGTTGAAGAAAATATGGGAGCGACTATTAGACATTCAATAGAACAATACGAAGCACAAACTGGAATTGAAGTTACAAAATTTGGATATATATATGATAAAATTCCACAACAATATGCGTATGGAATAGAACATATGGGATCAATGACAGAGAAAAAATTTGGTTGTCCTTGGAGTATATTTGAAGTTATGAATTACTATACGGAACGAAAATTTGAAAGAGTATATGTACAAGAATCTCTAACAATAGATTATGAAGAATTCACATATGAACAAATATTATTTGATAATGATACGGTCTATTTAGTAATATATTAAATGGATTGGAAAATAAAAAACTAAAAGAGTTGTTAAAAGAAGAAGTTAAAACATTAAAAAAGAAATGTGAGGTATCACATTTCTTTTTCTTTAAATTTATTCTGATTTAGTTTTTATATTTATATTTTTGTTTTTATTTTTTCTGACAACACATATTACAATAAATAATATAATTGAGATAAGAGCTATTACAATATATATGAAAATATTATCACCTGTATTTGGATTACTAGTGTCACTATTATTTGTATTATTTGTATTACTATCAACAGAAGGAGTAGTTGTATTTTGTGAAGAATTATCTGGTGGCGTAGGAGTAGTAGTGTTTGTGTTATCTTTTTGAATATTATCTACAACAATTTGAATAGTTGATTCATTACCTACTAAATCTAATACAGAAATATTTTCAGTCATATTAGAAGAATATTCTTTTGAAAGAGATAATTCATCTTGTGAAAGTGTCCATCCATTTAAAGGTTGAATTTTTTCATCTGCAGTTATTGTAACTAATACTTTATCTGTAGTAATAGTAGTAGGTGTAAGTGAGCTAGATAAAGTTGGAGCAACAAGATCTACTTCTATAGTAACTGTACTTGAGTAAAGTGCTCTTTGATGAGGATCAAATCCAAATTGGAATGTAGCAGTTGTAAAACCAGGTTCAACATCTAATGTAGTATTATCAGCAGATAATGTACAATTTTGTGTATAAATAGGTACATCAATATAATAAATACTACCAGGTTGTTGAGATTCGACAACATATTGAGGCATTGGTATATCTGTTAATTTATTAGTCCTAATAACTAGATTTTGATATCCAGAATGAATTCGATACATAAAAGGATCTAATCCGGCAGCACCACTTATATCAGATATATTATTTGAAGTTACGTCAATATTTAGAACGCGAGATATATTTTGAGATGTAGCTAAATTAGCATAATTATCTAGGTTAGTTAGTTTATTATTTTCTAACTCAACAGTAACTAAAGAAGATAAATTTCCAGTTGGAGCAAATATATTTGAAACACTAGAAATCTGATTATCATTTAAATGCAACTCAGTTAGCGAACTTAAATTGTTTAAAGATGTTACATCAGTTATTGAGTTTTTATCTAAATTAAGTTTTGTTAATTTAGTAAGACCAGCAAGTGGTGTTACATCAGATATTAAATTAGTATGTGCTTGTAAATCAGTAAGTTCAGTAAGTTCCCTTAAAGGAGTTAAATCAGCAATTTTATTATTATCTAAATAAAGATAATTTAAATTAGTAAGAGTGGATAATTCTGAAATATTTGTCAAGTTATTATCTCTTAATCCTAGCCAGTTTAAATTAGATAAAGAGTCAATAGTCGAAATATCTGTTATCTTATTATTATCTAAATTTAAATTTGTTAGATTTGTTAAATTAGATAGTGTAGATATATCTGTTATATCATTATCAATTAATTCTAAATGTGTAAGTTGAGTCAATGAGCTTAGTGTAGATATATCAGTAATATTATTATTATTTAATAATAATTTTGTCATATTTGGAAGTTGAGAGAATTGAGATAATTCCGAAATATCTGTTAAATCGTTATGCATTATATATACAGCTGTCAGGTGATCGATGTTATCATTAAATTCAATAGTATTAGTAGTATCGTCAACACTTGAAACAAAATATGTAGAGATACCAGATTTTACAGCTCTATATAAATCAGTATTAGTAAATTGCATTGTTAGACCAGCAGCATATATTTGTGAAAATGAAAAATATATATTGCTAAATATAAATAAAATTGTTGTGATTAAAATAAATTTTTTCTTAAAACTTGTTTTCATGTTTTCCTCATCTTTCTTTTGTAAATTTAGTTAATCATATAATATAATAATTTGTAGATTATTGTCAATAGAAATATAAAAGTATTAGGTTAGTTTAAGAGGTAAATGCAAGTTTAATGAAGCAACTGCGTTTTCTAAGGTAAAAGCAAGTTTTTACTTGCTTTTTGGGGGAAATGTATTATAATAATATATAGAAGATATAAAAGCATGTTTAATAGAAGTTGCCATTTTTGTTAAAAAACTAAATGCAACTTTTGTAATTAGATATACAGTCAATTATTTTCTGTGTTTATCTTTTATTTGAGTATATTATAACTCAAGTCAACTTCATCTCTGGGTATGGGTTTGAGATGAAGTTTTTTGTTTTCTCTTTTCCATATTTTTCTTCAAATATTTCGAATGGTGTTTTATCATTTAAACTTCTTCTTGAAACACTATTAATATTATTCACCATATCTTCTACATTTTCTTCTGCTAAACTGTCAAAGGATATTCCTTTTGGAATAATATAGCGTATAAATTCGTGATTTCTTTCAATTCCACCTTTTTGCAAAGAAGAATATGGAACACAATAAAATACATTAGCTATCTTTTCATTTGTTTTAGAATTCATTTCTATTTCTTCGGGTTTCGAAAACTCCCATCCGTTATCAGTTAAAATGATTTCAAATAGAAGTTTGAACGTTTCTGCTCCTAATTCCTTTTTTATCTTATTAAATATTTTTGTTATAGAAACCAGTTTATATTTATTTAACATCATTACCTCCTAAAGTTGAAATAATATAATTGAAACAATAATTAAAACCATCCCTATAATCAGTATCAGAATAATAATTCAAGTAACACATATATTCATCAGAAATAGAATTTAGTTTATCATGTATGTAATTATACTGATTTGGATTTACTTTGCTCCAAATCTCATTTCATAATCTATTTAGAATTATCTAATGTCTTTTATATTGTTTCTTTTTTATTTTGAATAATATATCACTGTTAAATAATATAAATACTATTATTAAAAACAAGTTATATTACTATTCTAATCAAATCATCAAAAAAATGTTGAAAAGTCTTGTATGTATAAGTAAAAATATGTTAGAATTTAAAATATTATAATTATAAAATGGAGTAGAATAAAATTAGAATTGGAGTTAAAGATGGAGAAAATATCAGTGATTATCAGTTGTTATAATGAAGAAAAAACAGTGCCGCATTTTTATAAAAGTATTGCAGAGATTGCAGAAAGAATGAAACCGTATGTAGATTTCGAATTTTTATTTGTAAATGATGGATCCAGAGATGAAACATTAAGTGTTATAAAAAAAATAGTTGAAAAAGATAATAGAGTAAGATATATATCATTTTCAAGGAATTTTGGAAAAGAAGCAGCAATGTATGCAGGTTTAAAGAATGCTAACGGAGATTATATAACATTAATGGATGCTGATTTACAGCATCCTCCAGAATTGTTAGTTAAAATGTATGAATATATAAAAAGTGAAAATTATGATCAAGTAGCGACTATTAGAGTTTCGAGAAAAGGTGAACCTAAAATAAGGAGCTTTTTTTCAGACCAATTCTATAAAATTATAAAAAAAACAAGTAAAGTAGATATGGTAGCTGGAGCTGGTGACTATAGATTATTTACAAAGCAAGTAGCAGAAGCAATATTACAATTAAAAGAATATAATAGATATTCAAAAGGGATATTTAGTTTTGTAGGATTTGAAACTAAATATATAGAGTATGAAAATGTGGAGAGAGTAGCTGGGGATACGAAATGGTCATTTATATCGTTGGTTAAATATGCAGTTGAGGGAATTGTTTCATTTTCAACAGTTCCTTTAAAAATATCGATTTTTTTTGGGATGATATCATGTATTTTTGCAAGTATGACTATTATTATTATTATTGCTAGGACAATACTATATGGAGAACCTGTAGATGGATGGCCTACAATTATGTGTGTTATGTTATTTTTAGGTGGAATACAATTGTTTTGTATGGGGATACAGGGAGAATATATTGCTAAAAGTTATGAAGAAATAAAAGGGAGACCAATTTACATTGTAAAGGAGACAGAAGAAGATGGAAAAGATAATAAAATTAAGTGTAAAATATAGTGAAATCATTAAATATTTAATTTTTGGAGTTTTAACAACAATAGTTAATTTTATAGTATATGTAATTTGCACAGATGTTATAAAAATAGCAGATTTCGATAAATATCAATATCTTTTTGCAAATGTAATTTCTTGGATAGTAGCAGTAATTTTTGCTTATATAACAAATAAGAAATTTGTATTTAGAGATAATCAAAAAGGGAAACAAATAAAAAAATTTTTAATGTTTTCAGGAACAAGAGTATTATCGTTAATTGCTGATATGGTGATTATACTAGTTTTAGTTGAATTAGTACATATTAATGATTTGATATCTAAAATTATATCAAGCGTGATAGTTGTTATTTTGAATTATATGTTTAGTAAAGTTATCATATTTAGAAAGAAGGAGAAAAATGAAAAGAATTAGAAAAATTTTCGAAATGATTGATAAAAAAATTAAAGTAGCTGGTAGTAAAATTGATATTAATTTATATAAAAAAATATTGATTAGCACTTTTGTATTAGGATTTATAGTACATGGTTTTGCATATGCAAATGAATTTTTTTCTCATGATTCAATTACATATTTTAATCAATTAGAAAGTGAATTAAATATAAAAAATTCTAGTGGTAGATTCATGCAATTTATTAATATTGAGTTGAGGGGAAGTTTAACTATAATTTGGGTTTTAGGAATATTAAGTCTCTTTTGGATATCTATTTCATCATATTTAATTGTTAAAACATTTAATTTTAAGAATAAAGTATCTCTTTATGTTGTTCCTGCATTATTAGTATCAAATCATGCATTCGTACTCTTAACTGCAACATATGCTCATGAAGTAGATACGTATATGCTTGGATTATTGTTTGCAGTATTACCAACTTTTTTGTTTGCTAAGAATGAAAAAATATCATATTTTTTATCGCCAATATGTATTATGATTATGTGTGCAATATATCAAGCATATCTATCTGTTACAATAATACTATTTATGTGGATAATACTAAAGAGGGTTTTAGATAATAAAAGTATAATAAGTAACATTATAACGGGATTAAAAAGTTTGGGAATAATAGCAAGTGGGCTAATTTTGTATCAGATTATGGTTAAAATAGTTAATCTAATATTAGGAAGTTCTGCTAATAGAGTTGAAATAGCATATAATTTTATTAATGTAGAAATAATAGAGAACTTGAAAAATACATATACCTACTTTTTTAAGGAATTTCTAAATCCAATAACATATAATCAAGAGATTACAACAATAGTAATAGTCGGAGTTATTATAGTATCAATAGTTATATTAATTAGTTGTTTGAAAAAACAAAAAATTACAATAGCAAATATAATGCTATTAATGGTTTTAATTGCAGTAAGCCCATTATGTGCATCAATATTATATTTTTTATCAGCAGGAAAAGACATGCATTATTTAATGACTACGGGATTTGTGTTTATGTATATTTTGACTTTAATCGTATTAGAGTATTGGGATAGTAAAAATATAATATCATTAAAAAATACAGTATATATATTAATTATATACATAATATTTAATCAAGTTATATATGCAAATGCTATATATTTAGAAAAAGAATTAATAATTAAAAATACCGATATGACGATGAATAGAATTTTGTATGATATAGAAAAAGTAGAAGGGTATAAAATTGATGAAACAAAAGTTATGTTTATAGGATCTGTAAGACAAACTGATATGGATGGTAAGAGGACAGGACTTGAATTTTTAAAAGGGACAGGTATAAGTAATAGCTTTTCTCTATATACATATAAAAATTATAGAGATTATTATAATGATATTATAGGATATCCTATTAATATAGTTAATCCTGATATTTATTTGCAAAATAGTGAAATTTTAAATGAAATAAAAGAAATGCCATCATTTCCAAATGAAGGGTATGTAAAAGAAATACAAGATATTATAGTTGTTAAGATTTATGGGAATTATAATTTTAAATAAAGTAAGTTGAAATATAATGAGGAAAAATAGGATGCAGATAGAAATAAAAAATAGTATTAAACTAAGTAAGAATAAACTAATAAGTGTAGGGATATTTAAACATGTATTCAAGAAGAGTATTGTGGTAATAGGTTTTCTGCAATTAAAAAAGAATATGGAAAGAGATAATATTATAGTAAAGTTAGCAGAAAAAGGATATAAACCAAAGTATGTATTTAAAGAGTTAAAAATACGAAAAATTAGAGTGTTAACAAACATGTTTATATTGAAAATTCCAATTCAAGATGTACTGGATATGCCAATAAATAATAATTTCCAGGTATTTTGTGAGCAAGAAGGTTATGAAGCAACAGCTAGAATTATGAAGTTTTCTTTAAATAAGTTTGGGAAGAGGTACAACAATAGTAATATTAGAAAAATTGAAGAAAAGAATACAAGTATATATATAAGACAAACAGTTTCAAATAATATGGTTTTAACTGTAAGAAAATGCAATAAAACAGATGGGAAATTAGAACAACTTAAACTAAATTTAGCTAAATTAGTTAGCAATTTTTACTTATCAAAAAATATATTAATGTATGAAAAAGATTCAGGGAAATATGAAGAAAGTGCATCAGTAGTTTATGAAAAATTAATTGATGAAGGATATAGTAATGTATATTTTATAATAGATAAAAATAGTGCATATAGAAAAAATATAAAACCACAATATATGAAAAATATAATTTGGAAATATACGTTTAAACATTATGTATTATTTTTTAAAGCAAAATCACTAATATCATCAGAATCGCCAGGGCATTCTTTAGAGTTGAGAACAGCAAATAAACATACTGTAAGAAGAATATATAGTAACAAGTTTAGATATGTATTTTTGCAACATGGTGTAATGTATATGGTATCGTTAAATGCAGGTGGTAGAGGATTTTTCAGAAAAGGTAATCAAATGCCCCAGGATTCTAAAATTGTAGTATCATCTGAAAAAGAAGCAGAACATTTTATTGAGCTTGGAGGGTACAGCAAGGAAGATTTATACATAACTGGTCTTGCTAAATTTGATAGAAGCGTAAGAAATGATAATGCGGATAAAATAGTAATAATGCCTACTTGGAGATCGTGGGAATATAATCAGATAAGAGCTGATTTTAAAAGTACAGGTTACTATAAAATGATTAAAAATATAATAAGCGGAATAGATAAAAAACTAAAAAAACATATAATTGTATTACCACATCCATTGATAAAAGAGTTTTTAATAGAAAGTGAATTTGCAAAATATATTGATAATCAGCATACATATGATGAAATACTAAAACAGACTAAAGTTTTGATAACAGATTATTCTTCAATATCTTATGATGCCTTTTATAGGGGAGCAAATGTCATATTTTGGTGGGGAGATAAAGAAGAATGTATGGAAGAGTACAAAGGACACTTAATGCTTAATTTGGAAAATGTATTTGGTGATGTAGTATATAATACACAAGATGTTAAAAAAGTAATTAATAATAATTATGTAGAAGAGCAAAAGCAAGAATGTATAGAGAAATATAGTAAAATAGTGGAATTTAAAGATGGAAAGAATACTGAAAGAATTATTAAGAGAATGAAAGAAGATAAAATTATTTAGAATATAATGGGGGAAGTTCAAATAAGATGAAATATAAATTTAGTATAATAATGGCAGTGTATAATGTAGAAAAATACTTAGAAGAAGCGGTAGAAAGTATTATTAATCAAGATATAGGATTTAAAGATAATATACAGTTAATATTAGTAAATGATGGAAGTCCAGATAGTTCAAATGAAATATGTGAAAAATATAAAAAAATGTATCCAGAAAATATCGTTTATATAGAGCAAGGAAATCAAGGAGTTTCTGCTGCAAGAAATAAAGGATTAGAATATATAGAAGGTGAATATGTTAATTTTTGCGATCCAGATGACACTTTAAATCTAGATGTTTGTTCAAAAGTATATAATTTTTTTAAAAAGAATAAAAAACAAATTGACATTGTTGCAACTAGAGTTAGATTTTTTGAAGCGAGAGAAGGTTTTTTACATCCTTTAGATTATAAATTTGATAAAGATAAAGTGGTGGATTTGTTAAATGATTACAATGAGATTCATAATTCTACATCAACAGCATTTTTTAAAAATGAAATAATTAAAAATGAAAAATTTGATAGTAGAATAAAATATGGAGAAGACTTGACATTAGTAAATAAATTGTTACTTCAAAAATGCAAGTATGGGATATTAAAGACAGCTATATATAATTATAGAAGAAGAGTAGATGGAACATCTGCTATTAATAATTCAATCAATGATCCCTCATGGTATATTGAAACATTAAAATATGGTTACTTGAAATTATTTGAATGGTCTAAAGAATTATATGGAGAGATATTGGATTTTATAAAATTCCTTGTGATGTATGATTTACAATGGAAGATAAAAGAAAAATCAAGCACAAAAGTTCTTACAGACGAAGAGTTTAAAGAATATATAAATTTGTTGAAAAAATTATTAATAGAAATTGATGATTATATAATACTTCAACAAAGAAGATTTTCGAGCGAATGGAAAAAATATACGCTAAATTTGAAATATGATAAGAAAATAAGTCTTGATTATAGAAAAGGGGCTTTGTATTATAATGACAGATTATTATATAAAGTATATTGCAAAGAGTTGCTAAAAATTAATATAGTGGATATAAAAAAAGATAATATAATATTACAAGGAATAGTTAAAAGTTTTCTGAATGAGGAAGATTATAAAATATATTTTTCAGATGATAAGGAAAAAAAATATGAATTAAACTATTTAGAACAAGACAATGAAACCATTTATGGTTTTGATGGAGGTGTAGTATTAAATGTAAAATGTTTCAAAGTAGAAATTCCATTAAAAAAAGTAAAAAGTTTAAGAGCATTTTTTGAGTATAAAGGTAAATACATAAGAAAACTAAAATTAAATATGGGTGCTTTCACAAAAATTAACTTCAACATGAAAGAGAGCTATTATTATAAAAATAAAAAAATAGTGAAATTTGATTCTGATAGATTATTAATTAAGCATATTAGAACAATGCAAGAAAAAAAAGAAGAAGAAAAAAAATTATTAAAAGCATTATGGAAGAAAAAAGAATATTCAATAGTTTTTTATAGATGTATGTACTATTTACTTAGAAAAATATATAAAAAACCAATATGGATATTTTCGGATAGAGTAAATGAAGCAAAAGATAATGGAATAGCTTTATATAACTATGTTATTAAACATGATAAAAATGTAAATGCGTATTTTGTAATATCTAAAAAATCAAAAGATTATAAAAAAATAAAAAAATATGGAAAAGTAGTTGATACGAAATCTATTAAACATAAAATATTAATGCTACTTGCAGAAAATGTAATATCATCACATGCAGATAAAATAGTGTATAATATTTTTGATAATAAAAGAAATTATTTGTTAGATTTACTTAATTTTAATTTGATATTTTTACAACATGGAATAATTGTAAATGATTTATCAAAGTGGTTAAATATATATAATAAAAATTTAACTATATTTCTAACTTCAGCAGAAAGAGAATACAATTCAATAGTAAATGGTAATTATGGATATGATCAGTCTGTCGTGAAATTAACAGGATTACCAAGACATGATCTACTAAAAAATAGACCATTAAAGAAAATTATATTAATGCCAACTTGGAGGAAAGAAATAGTAAACGAAATAGATATTGATACAGGTATGAGAGAATATAACAAAAAATTCAAAGAAACAGAATATTTTAAATTTTATAATGACCTTATAAATGATACTAAAATAATAGAAAAGTTGAAAGAATTAGGATATACCTTAGAATTTTATATTCACTTATCATGTTTACAACAAGTGAATGATTTTTCTATTGAAAGTCATGAGGATATTGTGAAAATTAATAAAGAAAATTTTGAATATTCTAAAATATTCGAAGAAGGAAGTTTTATGATTACGGATTATTCAAGTGTGGGTATGGAATTTGCATATTTGAAAAAGCCGGTAATATATACTCAATTTGATATTGATACATTTTTTGAAGGACACGCATACGAAAAAGGTGATTGGGATTATGAAAAAGATGCATTTGGGAAAGTGGTATATACATATGAAGATACTGTAGAGGCAATAATTGCACAAATGGAAAAAGGAACAGAGGTAGAATCTAAGTATTTAGAAAGAATAAACAAATTCTATAGATATTTTGATAAAAATAACTGTAAAAGAGTCTATGATGAAATAAAAAAAATATCTAAATAAGATTACAATTAATTGAATTTAATACTTATTAATAGACAAGTCTAAAGCTTGGGAATATTAATAAGTATTTTTGTTATAAATAATGATAGGGAGATTTAGTAAATAATGCAAGCGAAAACTATGTTAAAATGTTGTAATTTTATAACTAATGTGATAAGATACTGTTAAATAAAAGGAAAAAACTAGAAAAAATAAGTTTAGTTAAAATACAAGGAGATGAATTTAAATTGTTTATTAAAATCGTTAAAATTATTTTTAATTTAATATATAATATATTTAAAATTAGAAAAAATAAAGATAAAGTAGTAATGCTTTCAAGACAAAGTAATGAGCCAAGTGTTGATTTTCAAATATTAGAAAAAGCATTTGAAAAAAAAGGTTTTGAGGTTATAGTTTTTGCAAAAAAAATAGAAAAAGGATTACTGAACAAAATAGTGTATATAATGCACTTAATTAAAGGAATGTACCATTTAGCAAATTCAAAATATTGTATAGTAGACTCGTATTCAATTATAGTAAGTATATTAAAACATAAAGAAGAATTAAAGGTAATGCAAATATGGCATGCTTTAGGAGCAATAAAAAAATTCGGATATCAAAGTATTGATAAAAAAGAAGGAAGAAATGGGAAAACCTCAAAGGCTTGGGAAATGCATAAAAATTATGATTATGTAATAGCTCCAAGTCTTGCAACAAGCAAGTTTTATCAAGATGCATTTAATATTTCTAAAAAAAATATAAAAATATTAGGTATGCCGAGAATTGATTATTTAAAAGAATTGATAGAAAAAAAACCAAAAGGGTTGTTGAAAGAATATTCGATGTTAAAAGAAAAGAAAACAATATTATATGTACCAACTTTTAGAAAAAACAAAAAAGTAGACTTGAATAAAATAATAAAATGTATAAATCAAGAAAAATACAATTTAATAATTAGACTACATCCTTTAGATGATTGGAAAGTAGATCCTAAAAATAGTATTGATTCAAAATATAGTACATATGAAATAATGAGTGTATCAGACTACGTTATAACTGATTACTCAGCAATAGCATTTGAAGCAGCTGTAATGAATAAGCAAACATATTTTTATGTATATGATTACGAAAAATATAGTGATGCACGAGGATTAAATATAGACTTGTTGACTGAAATGTCAAGTGTTACAAGTAAAGACATAAAGTGTATAGCAAAGAAAATAGAGGAAGAAGATTATGACTATGTACAATTTAATAAATTTAAGGAAAAGTATATAGAAACAATTAGAGAAAATAATACCGAAAAAATAATTAGATTTTTACTAGAAAGAGAGAAATTAGAGTATGAAGAAAATAGTAAAAAAGTTAGTTACATATCTAGTTAAAAAAAATCAGTTTCTTAGAACTAATTTAAGAAAACTTAAAAATATAAGAATTAAGAGATATTATAAGAAATGTTGCAAGCAAAATGTAGTTAATGAAAATATAATAGTTTTTGAAAGTTATATGGGAAGACAATATGCTTGTAGTCCAAGAGCAATTTATGAAGAAATGTTGAAGGATGATAGATTTAAAGACTTTGAATTTGTATGGTTTTTTAAAGAAATAGAGAAATACAATCAAAATGAAAAATTAAAGAAAGCTAAATTAGTTAATTATAATTCGAAACAATATTTTGAGTATTACAGTAAAGCAAAATATATGATAACAAATTCAAGAGTTTCTGAAATAGTGGAGAAAAGAGAAGGTCAAGAATATATACAATGTTGGCATGGTACACCGCTTAAAAGATTGGGATATGATATTGAGCTAGAGGGTGGAAATGCAATGAATAGTTTAATGGATATGAGACAAAAATATAAAGAAGATGCTGTTAGATTTTCATATTTATTATCACCATCGGAATTTACTTCTGAAAAATTAGCAACAGCATTTAATTTAAAAGAAAATAATCCTAATGCTGAAATAGTAGAAAAAGGTTATCCTAGAAATGATTTTTTATTTAATTATACTGAAGAAGATAAAAACATAATTAAAAAATCATTAGGAATAGAATATAGCACTAAAAAAATCATATTGTATGCACCGACTTGGAGAGATAATCAACATACTTCCGGTGTTGGCTATACATATGAATTAGGTATTGATTTTGATAAATTAAGAGCAGAGTTGCAAGAAGATTTTATAATATTATTCAGACCGCATTATTTTGTAGCTAATTCATTTAACTTTGAGAAATATAAAGGATTTATATACAATGTAGCTAATGTAGACGATGTAAATGATGTTTATGTTTTAGCAGATATTTTAATAACAGACTATTCAAGTGTTTTTTTCGATTATGCTAATCTTAAAAGACCGATAATCTTTTATATGTATGATTTAGCAAATTATAAAGATCAAATAAGAGGTTTTTATTTAGAATTAAATGATTTACCAGGTGAAATAGTAGAAAAAGAATTAGATTTAATAAAAGAAATAAAAGAAAAATCAGTTAATTTTAACTATGATGAAAAATACAAGAGGTTTAATCAGAAATTTAATTATTTAGATGATGGAAATTCATCAAAAAGAGTTATTGAAACTTGCATAATGCAAAAAGTATAATTAAAGTAACGAGATAAGAAAGTGGGAAAAATAAATGAAAAGAGTACTAACATATGGGACATTTGACTTATTACATTATGGTCATATACAAATATTAAAAAGAGCAAAACAATTAGGTGATTATTTGATTGTAGCACTTTCGACTGATGAGTTTAATGAAATAAAAAATAAAAAAGCATATCATAATTATGAGACGAGGAGAAAAATGTTAGAAGCAGTAAGATATGTAGATTTAGTAATTCCAGAAAAAGACTGGAACCAAAAAATAGATGATGTAAAAAAATATCAAGTCGATTTAGTTGTAATGGGGAGTGATTGGAAAGGGAGTGAAAAATTCACTTGTTTAGAAGAATACTGTGAAGTGAAATTTCTTAATAGAACAGAAGGGATTTCTACAACAATTATTAAAGATGATTTGATAAAATTAGGATATGAGGATAATTTGAAATCATTGTTGACATATGATAAAAAGAAAAAGAAAGTGAGTAAGTAATGAAAATAGTAGCAAAAATAGCAAAAGAACATATTGAATATTTCAGTCAAATTATAGCACTTACTAAAACAGATTTGGTAAAGACATATAGGGGAGCAGCACTGGGATGGTTATGGGCAATTATAAAGCCAATGGTTACAATTTTTGTATATTGGTTTGCTTTTTCAATTGGACTTAGAATGTCGAGTGATGTAAATGGATATCCATATTTTCTTTGGTTATTAGCAGGAATAATACCATGGTTTTATTTGAGTGATATGATAACAACAGGAGCTTCATGTATGTTCAAAAATTCATATTTAGTAACAAAGATGAAATTTCCAGTATCCATAATTCCTACATTTAATAATTTATCTAAATTGTTTGTTAATTTAATATTAGTGTTAATAACAATAGTAATTTTTATGGTAATGGGATATATGCCAACAATTTATTTACTGCAATTACCAATATATATTATATTTATGTTCATATTAATGAATGCTTGGAGTTATTTTTCTTCATTTATATCAGCAATGAGCAAAGATTTTTTCAATTTGGTAAAAGCATCAATAGCACCAGTATTTTGGTTATCTGCAATATTATGGAATGTAGATACTATAGATATACCATGGCTTAAAGAATTATTAAAATTAAATCCTGTTACATATATTGTAAATGGTTTTAGAAATTGTTTTATTAACCAAAAATGGTTTTTTGAAGATCTATATACTACAATAGCATTTGTTATAATATTACTTATAATTTCACTTTTAGGTTTATGGAGTTACGAAAAGCTAAGAAAAGAAATACCAGATATAATATAAAGGAGAAACATGAGACAAATGGAAAATATAATAGAATTTAAAAATGTTACAAAAATATATAAATTATATAAAAACAGTAAAAAAAGATTGCAAGGGATTTTTTTGAAAAAGACAAAATATTCAGAAAAAAAAGCAATAAATGATGTTTCTTTTAAAATAAAAAAAGGTGATTCGGTAGCATTATTAGGAAAAAATGGTGCAGGTAAATCTACATTACTTAAAATGATAACAGAGGTAACATTCCCAACTAGCGGAGAAGTTATTGTAAATGGTAGAGTTAGTGCACTCTTAGAATTGGCTGCAGGTTTTGACCAAGAACTAACAGGGAGAGAGAATATATTTTTAAAAGGAAATATTTTAGGATTAAATAATAAAGAGATAAATGTATTAATAGAAAAGATAATAGAATTTGCGGATATTGGTGAATATATAGAGCAACCAATTAAGACATATTCAAGTGGAATGAAAGCAAGATTAGGTTTTTCAATAAATGTAAATATAAATCCAGAGATATTAATAGTTGATGAAGCATTAAGTGTCGGGGATAAATACTTTAAGAAAAAATGTATAAATAAAGTTACAGAAATAATGAAAGATGGAAATGTTACATTGTTATTTGTTACACATTCAATAGATGTTGCTAAAGAATTTTGCAAACGAGGAATAGTTTTAGAATATGGAAAAGTTATTTGTGATACAACTATTGATGAAGCGATAAAGGTATACGATTCAAAATAGTATGAAATATGACAACAGATGTTGTTATATTTGGGGTATAACAAATGTGCGGGAAAATGAATTCCTAAACATTTAGTTATACACCTTTTTTAGTTTTTGCATAATAAAATGCAACTAAATCAAAAATCTTGTATAATTGAGTTGCAAAAAACAATAAAAATATCATAAAATTATTGGGATTACAAGAGGTAGATAAAATACGATTAAGTTTTCTTTTCTTAGTTAGAAGGATAATAAGAATAAAGGATAAATACAAATATTACAATTTTATTACATTTTTAGATATTATTGAACAAAAAAATCTTTATTGATATAATTGAAATATTAAAAATAAATTATAAATTTATAAGGAGGATTTTATGTTAAAATCAAATGTAAGTTGGAGTATTAATAAAGATAGTTTTCTTCAAGGAAAAGAAACAGCTGAGAAAGCAGTTGTAGATTTAATGGAAACAAAAGTAGCATTTTTATATACATCAGTAGATAGTGATGTAGAAAAAGTATTAGAAGGTGCTAAAACAGTATTAGGAACAGCACCAATTATTGGATGTACATCAAGTGCAGGAATAATAGTGCCAGATGGATTTATTACAAGTCCAGACGGATATACAGGAATTTTAGCATTAGGTGATCCAGAATTACATGTAGGAGTTGCAGCTTCACCAAAAGAAGGAACAGCAAGAGAAACAGGGAAAAAAGTGGCTCAGGAAGCTATGAGTAAATTAGGAGAAAATTGTGTACCATCATATTTCTATATGGCAGCATCTCCAGGTGAAGAAGAAGAATATATAAAAGGAATTGAAGATGTAGTTGGAAATATACCAGTATTTGGTGGTAGTGCAGCAGATAATACATTAGAAGCTAAATGGAAAATATTTAGTAATGATACTGTATTTGGAGATGGAGTTGCAATAGCATTATTCTGTACAGAAAAAGAAATGGTAAATGTATATACAGGTGAATATGCAGAAACAGATAATGTTGGAGTAATTACAAAAGTAGATGAAAAAAGAAGATTAGTTGAAATTGATGGTGTACCAGCATTAGAAAAATATGCTGAATGGACAGGAGAAAAAATTAAAGACTTAGAAGGTGGAAATCTTTTAGTTAAAACAATTACTAAACCATTAGGTGTTAAAAATATAGTAGGAGATTTAGTAGCAATTCGTCATCCTATGAATGGAAACAAAGATAATACTATGAATATTGGAAATGATTTAGCAGAACATACAGCAATTATTCAAATGGAAGGAACAATTGATGGGTTAATTGATGCTGCTGGAAAAAGTTTAAAAGAAGTTAATGATAAAATGAATTCAGAAATTGGTGCATACCTATTAGTACATTGTGGTGGAAGAAGAATGGGAATAGCAGACAGAGTTGATGAAGTTGTTAAAAAACTTAATAAAGAAGCAAATGGAGTACCATTTATGACAATATTTACATTTGGAGAATATGGAGCAACTGACCATAGTGCAAATACAGCAGGAGGATTAATGCTATCTTTTACAGCATTTGGTAAATGAAGAGCAGAGGAAAAGAATTCCTCAAATAATTATAACTGTGAAAAAATAACATATACAGATAAAAATGGAAGTTATGAAGTATTAGTATGTGAAAGAAATAAGCATGAAAAGGAGAATAAAGTCATGAATAATTTAATAGGATATAACTGGAGTGGAGCATCAAATGGAGCAACAATTAAAATTGTAAATCCGGCAACTCAAGAAACTATAGGGGAAGTCCCAAATGTAACTGTTCAAGATGTAGATACAGCAGTTAAAGTAGCAAAAATAGAGCAAAAAAAATGGGAAGAAGTTTCTATATATGATAGAGCAGAAATATTATATAGATTTGTGGATTTAGTTGAAGCTAATAAAGAAAGATTAGCAACACTATTATCTAATGAAACAGGTAAACCAATCAAAGAGGCAAGAGGAGAACTTGCTAATGTTAAAATAGGAGCAACAGCTTTTATTGAAAAAGCAAAACATTTATATGGAGAAAGTATTGAACCAGGAAGTGAAGCAGGACAAGCCAAAACGATTCAAATTGTTAGAAGGTATCCATTAGGAGTAGTTGCTGCAATAATACCATTTAACTTTCCAAGTGATTTATTTTGTCAAAAAGTGCCACCAGCATTAATGATGGGAAATAGTATTATAATTAAACCATCAAATTATAATCCTCTTACATTAATTGAATATACAAAATTAATGATAGAAGCAGGAGTACCTGCTGGATGTATTCAAATAATAACTGGTGATGGACCAATAGTTGGTCAAGCATTAGCGGCACATAAAGATATAAGTTTAGTATCTCTTACAGGAGGAACAGAAGCGGGAATCCAAACAATGGGAACAGCTTCTAAAAACTTAACACATGTAACATTAGAATTAGGTGGAAATGATGCATTTATATTTTTAGAAGATGGAGATATGGATTTATGTGTTAATGAAACAATATGGGGACGATTATATAATGGAGGACAAGTTTGTTGTGCGAGTAAAAGATTCTTAATTCATAATTCTAGAAAAGAAGAATTTATAAATAGAATGAAAGATGTTTTATCTAATTTAAAAGTAGGAAATCCTATGGATGAAAATACAGATATGGGACCTATGATAAATGTAGCAGCAGCAGAAAGAATTGAAAGCCAAGTAAATGAAATGGTATCTAAAGGTGCTAGTTTAGTATTTGGTGGAAATAGAGAAGGTGCATATTATTATCCTGCAATATTAGATAATGTAACAAAAGAAATGGAAGTTGCAAGTGATATGGAAATATTTGGTCCAGTAATATCTGTAATAGGATTTAATACAGATGAAGAAGCTCTTGAAATAGCTAACCAATCTAAATTTGGATTATGTGGTAGTGTAATATCTAATGATTTCAAAAGAGCAATGAAAATTGCGGATAAATTAGAATGTGGTGGAGCAATAGTAAATGGAGCAAGTTTCTTTAGATCATTTGAAATGCCATTTGGCGGGTGGAAATATTCTGGAATCGGAAATGAAGGTGTAATGACTACATTAGAAGAAATGTCTAGAATTAAAACAATAGTATTAAAAAATGTATTATAATAGAAAAAGTCACTGAAAAAATAGTTCAGTGACTTTTTTGCATGGAAAATGAATATTATATTAGTTTTTATTGAAAATTATGTAAATATGTAGTAAAATAGAAAGTAAATATTTTAAAATACCAAATTAAATAATGGAGGTTAAATCAATGAATTGTAATACAATTATTGAGAAAAATCGGATAGTACATAGAAAGATTATATTAAAACATTTGGCAAGAACAGATAATATGATTATAACTGTTGGCCAAGAAAGATGGGTTCCAGAATCATTTGATTGTTTTGGAAATCCAATATTTAGCAAAAAACAATATGAAGTTTATAAACTAATGTCTAAATTGGTTTATGAAAAAAATTTGGAAGTAGTTGTAATTTATGAGCAGGTAGAGTTTAATCAGCCAAAAGAGTTATATAATACATTAGAACATATAAAAACATTTTGTTCAGAGTTAGAGCATCTTAATAATCTTATAAATTATAGAAAGATACACTCAGTAATACATCCAAAAGAAATGCTAAATGAATTTGTAATATTCTCAAAATATTTACTAAAAAGATGTGGTCAAATTGAAGTGATTGTGAACCATACGCAGATTGATAAGTCAAATGCGAAGGTAGAAACATATGAGACATTTAGGAAGAATAGTATACCTGGATTTAAAACAATTCTAAATAAATATTGTATACCTAAAAGTAACGATAAATGCTCTTGTTGTGGTAAAACATTTACAATTTATGATGTTAAGGAAAAATTTTGTATATTAGAAGATCATGAATATTATCATGAAGAATGTTATGAAAAGTACAAAGAATTGAAAACACTATTGAGGAAAAAATAATTGACGATTCAGAACGAACTAGAGTAATACTCTAGTTCGTTTTATATATGTTTAATTAAAGTTTTTAGATACAGATACGCAATCTAAAACACCATTTTTATCTTCAAATGTGAATAATATACTAGCTTGGTTATTATCTGTAGCAGTATAAGAATAGAAAATACTAATTGAAGTAGGATCTATATTTGTTTCACTAGTGGGTGTAGCACCATTAAAAGTTTCAATTATTTGCTCAAATGTCATATCTGTAAATGCTTCACCATCATTAAGACCTGGACCAGTATGAGAAGAATATAGTTCTGCTAATTCTGTTTGTGTAAAAGTTTTTTGAACCATTGTTTGATTTTCTAATTTAGGTAATAAAAAAAATGTAGATACAATTGCTAAAATAGCGATTATAAATAAAATAATAAAAATAATAAACTTTTTCGACATTTTAATTTCTCCTTTGTTATATAAAATAATTTATATAAATATTATACTCCTAAAAAAACATAAGAACAAGTAGTTCCTAAATTTTTGTGAAATATTATAAAAAAAGGAAAATATGTGATATACTAACAATATTCTCTGTGTAGAAATATGGGAAATTTAAAACATGTTTAGATATGTGTAAAAATATAATAAATACTAAAATTATATCTATAAAAATGGAGGGATGGAAAAATGAGGAAAAAAACAAGAAACTTTTGGGCTAATATACTAATTATATTAATTATGTTACTTTTTATTAGTGCTATATATATGAACTGGGAAAATATATCAAAACAAATAATACAACAAGATTATACTGGAAAAGTATTTGAAGAAACAGTTATAGAAACAGCTATAGCTGAAACAAAAGATGAATATACGAAGAGTGAATTTGAAAAAGGTAATGTTAGATATGATTACTTAAATGATATAGAATTAGGTTTAACATTGTGGTACGATAAAAATGAAAACAGTGAAATAACAACTTTTTCAATAACGATAGATAAATCTAAATATAGTAATTTAGAAATACAAATAAATAATTTAGTAGAAAAAATAAATGAAAAAGTATACATAAATAATTCTGATGAATTACTTTTGGAAATAAAAAATATAAAGGAAAATGACAAAGACTTTTTTGCATTAGGAAATCAATATACTATTTATGATAACATTAACAGTAATATTCAAGTTGCAGTGTATAGTGGGGAATATAATATTCAAATAGATTATAAAATCAAAGAAGAAATTGATATAAATAAGGAAAAACTAACAGATGATGTGTTACTTATAAATAAAGAAAATCCATTTCCAGAAAATTATCAATTTGAATTGGTAAAATACAATAAAATTGACATAAACTTAAAAATGCAAACATCTTTAGATGATATGCTTGTAGAGGCAGAGAAAGATGGAATTACATTAATAATGAATAATGCATATAGATCAATTCAAGATCAGCAAGAATTATATGATAAAAGAATAGCTGAATTTATAGCACAAGGATATACACAAGAAGAGGCAATAGAGTTAACTGAGGATTATGTAACTATTCCAGGATATTCAGAACATCATACGGGACTAGCAATAGATTTTTCTGGGGCAAATAATGAAAAAATGTGGTCATGGTTACAACAAAATGCACATGAGTTTGGATTTATATTAAGATATCCAGATGATAAATACATGATAACTCAAATTAACAATGAACCATGGCATTATTATTATGTAGGAAAAGATATTGCTACATATATATATTATAGTGATTTGGTTTTAGAAGAATATGTCAACATAACTATTAAAGATTAAAGGAGAATAGATATAAGAATAGACTAGAAGAGCAAGACTAATTAGTCTTGCTCTTCTAGTTTTATACAGAAATTGCTAATTCTGTGCCTTGTGGAAGGCATAAAATATAGCCTTCGCTATTGGAAGTTGTTCTATATTTAAAAATATTTGTAGTGACAACTTCTAGAGAAGTAAATTCATATGTTTTTTGATGCACATAGTATCGTAGACAATTTTTAGAGTTATCCACAATAAATTCTAATTGAGTATATTGTGCAGATTTGCTGATACTTATATGTGAATTAGCAGTTATAAGTATTTTATTTTTAGGACCAATATCTAATTGGTGATAAAATGCATTGTTTGAATTTTTGGGGAATCTTAAAATAGTTCCAAATTCACTGTCAGTTAAGCAAGGAATGAAATTTTCTGAATTTACTGTAATACAGAATCCAGGGGTTTCTTGTTCCTGAAAAAGCAGCGGGTCATAAGTTGGGTTTGTAATCATTGTGAATACCTCTTTTTATATAATTATTTTAGCGAATATACGCTAAGAAATATATTATAACATACTTTACATAAAAAAGCAAAATACTACCAGTTGATTAACTGAATTATTATATAATATTATTGAAATTTGTTGAAAAATAAAATTTGTTAATATATAATTAATGAAGCAAAAGATAAAATGTTGAATATATCATTTATGATATAAATAGGGAGGATAAACATGAAAAAACTTATAATCCTATGTATAATAATTATTTTAATAATAGCAGTTGGAAGCTTACTAAGTACACAGGTATATAGTAGTGAAAAAGAAACAATTAAAGTAGGGTATATCGAATACTATAATATTATAAAAGATATAGATTCTGTAGATAAAAAAGGATATGGGTATGACGTATTTAATGAGATAGATAATTACATGAATTATACTTTTGAATTTATACCATATACATATGAAGAAGGTATTGAAAAATTAAGAAGTGGGGAAATAGATTTATTTGCACCAGTAACATATACAGAAGAAAGAGCAAATGAATTTATATATACGACAGAAGAATTTGCAGTAGAGAAAATATTAGTTACTGTAGATGATGGTTTTTCAACATTATATGATGATGAAGAATTAATGAATGGTAAAAAAGTATTTACAGTATCATATAGTGGATATATTGATTTATTTGAAGATTATTTAGAACGAAAAAATATAAAAATGGAATATATATATTCAGATAAGGATGAAGTCGAACCAATTCTTGGAGATTATTATTTAACAAGTTCATTGAATTATATAGATAACCTTAAGACAACTGCGGTTGTAGGTGAGATAAATTCATATGTAATTGCTGGAAAAGAAAATACAGAATTAATAAAAGAAATAGATAATGCGCTACAAAGAGCAAAAGAAGAAAATCCGATGCTACTATATTCATTACATGATAAATATTATCAGGATAGTAAATTAGCACAAAAAGATTTTACAAAAGAGCATATAGCATATGCTCTTGAATATGACGGGAATGACTTTATAGAAGTAGCAGTGAATATAGACCAAAAGCCAATTTCATATATAAATGAAGAAGGGTATCCAGATGGAATAGCGGTTAAATCAATTGAATTATTAGCTGAAACTTATGGATTTAAAATACAATATTTAATGTATAATGTAAATACAAATTCATCAGAAGAAATAGCCGAAATATATAATATTTCAGATATAATTCTTTCACAGACTAGAGATTTAGATTTAAAGCAAGAAAAGTTTTCTGTATCAGATAGTTATGCTAGCATAGGAATGATGACTATTATGACAGATGCAACAATGGAAAGAAACCAATTAACAAATGAACTTGTAGGGAAAATAGGTATGTTAAACTATGATACATTTGATATTGAACAAGTCGAAGAATATTATAATAAATTTGAACTTGAAATTTTTGAAAATATGGATGAAATGATTAAAAAATATAACAAAGATGAATTACAAGCAATTATTGTTTCAGAAGCAGAAGCAAACCAGATTTTAGAAGAAACTAGTTTAAGAAATACTCAATTATATAGTACTCCAATAGAAATTCCTATAAGATTGTTTGTAAATAAAAATTTTGGAGAAACATATTTAGAGGTATATAATATAATGATTGATAGAGTTGGTCAAGCAGCTTTTAGAGAAATTGAAATCGAGGAAGTAGAAGGATTCACAGTATCTATGAGTATTTCGAGATTAATAAGAGAATATACACCAGAGGTTATATTAGTTATTATAACATTAATATTAATAATATATTATTATAGAAACAAAAGAAAGAAAAAACTAATAAAACAAGCAAGTATAGATAAAGTTACAGGGTTAGATTCTTTATTAATATTCTATCAAAAATTTGATCAATTATTAAAAAAATCAAAAGAAAATGAATATATTGTTATGACAATAGATATAGATGTGTTTAAAATAATAAAAGAAACATATGGGAATGAAAAAGTTTCTAATATTATTAAAAATATAGCTGAAGAATTAAACAAACAGTTTGGAAAAGATAATTTGATTTCTAGAATTGAAAATGATGTATTTGTATTAATTATGAAGAATGAACAAACCGAATTAGAAAAAAAAGTTAAAAAATTAGTTGATGTATATATATTGGGGGCTAAAAAAGAATTGCCTAAAACATATAATCTTAGTTTGTCTGTAGGTGGATATTTAATATCTGATTTAACAGTACCAATTACTAAAATGATAGATTATTCAAGTATATCTAGAGTTGAAGGAAAAAAACTATATAAAAATACATTTTATTTATTTGATGAAGCTATGAAAAGAAAATATGAAACAGAAAATGAAATAGTAAGTAAAATGAAGAAAGCACTAGAAGAAAAAGAATTTTTAGTTGTATATCAACCTAAAATTAATTTGAAAATTTTAAAAATGCAAAGTGCAGAAGCATTAGTTAGATGGAAAGAAAAAAATGAGAAAATGATATATCCAGATCAGTTTATACCAGTATTTGAGAAAAATGGATTTATAACAAACTTGGACTATTACGTATTTGAAGAAGTATGTAGAGTACTTAATGAAAATAGAAATTTAAAAATGCCATTAGTAGCAGTTAACATATCTGCAATAACATTAATTGAAGATATAACACCACTTAAAATGATAGAAATTTTAAGTAAATACAATTTGAAACCATCAAATATTCAAATTGAAATAACAGAAAGCGCTTTTGTGAAAGAAACAGATATTATTAAACAGAAATTTGAGAAATTAAAGCAATTAGGATTTTCAGTAGCAATAGATGATTTTGGTGCTGGTATTTCATCATTAAATAGATTAAATGATTTAAAAGCAGATGTAATTAAAATAGATAAAGGATTTTTGGATAATCAAGATTTAGAAAGAGGAAATATAATTATTGAATCAATAATTAAAATGGCTAATAAGTTAAATATAAAAGTAGTTACAGAAGGTGTTGAAACAAAGGAACAAGCAGAATTATTACAAAAATTGAATTGTAATGAAGCACAAGGGTACTACTTTGAAAAACCAATATCTGAAGAACAATTCATAAAAATAATAGAAGAAGATAAGCAATATAAAATTTAATAAAATAAAAGTTTACTAGAAATAGTAAACTTTTATAATAATTTAATAGAAGAACAATATAAAAAAATAAAAAATATAAAAAATTTTAAATTTTTGCAATAAAAATGTAACTTGAATTGTTATATATATGAAAGGAGAAAAAATGGACGTCCTAAAAATAGAAAAATCTCTAAAAGAAATAGCTAATAATAATATAAATGAACTAGAAAATCTATATAATGAAACAAGAAGTTATGTATTTAGGTTTGCATTTTCAATAGTAAAAAACAAGGAAATTGCTGAAGATATAATGCAAGACACATATGTAAATATAAATAAATATGCAAATAGGTATAATTCAAAACAAAAGCCTATGTCATGGATATTAACGATAACTAAAAATTTATGTTTAAATAAATTAAAGTCACAAAAAAGAACTGAAAATACAGATATAACTGAATTAGAAAATGAATTACAAGTAACAGACAATAGTATAGAAGAAAAAATGCTGATTGAGAATATACTTAATTCATTAAATGATGAGGAAAGACAAATATTTGTATTACACACAATTAAAGATATGAAATTTAAAGAAATTGGAAAAATATTAAATATGAAATTATCAACAGTAATTTCAAAATATCATAGAGCAGTTAAAAAGCTCCGTGATAAATATGGAAAGGATGGTATAAAATGAGAAATAAAGATTTAAATAAAAATATTAATAAAGCTTTTGATGATATGATTTCTTCTGATTTTAGTGCCATTACAAATAAAATAAGTAGTGGAAAAGGAGAAATATTAAAAATGAATGAAGAAAATAAAAACGAAGTTAAAAAAGAAAGAAATAAAATAAATTTAAAACAATGGGTATGGGTACCAGCAGCAGGTGCAGTAGTAATGGCAGTATTTATGGCAGTCATAATACCTCAAAACCAAACAATTGCAACAGTAACATTAGATGTAAATCCAGGTATTGAAATGAAAATTAATGGGAAAAATGAAGTAAAAGAAATTACAGCATTAAATGAAGATGCTAAAAAAATAGTTGAAACAGTAGATGTTAAAAATGATAATATTAAAACAGCAACAGATGAAATTATGCAAAGTATGATAGATAATAACTATATATCTAAAGAAGCAAATGCAGTATTATTAACAGTTGACGAAGCAAGTAAAGAAGCTGAAAAAATAAAAGAAGAATTTACTAAAAATATAGAAACATATTTAAATAGTAAAGATATAGTACCAGCAATTATTGGGCAAATTGTAACAAGTTCAGAAGAACTTCAAAAATTAGCAGAAACAAACAATATATCAATAGGAAAAGCCGAAATAATCAATTCACTTTTAGCATTAAATCCTGAATATACATTTGAAGCATTAGCAAAATTAAATACAGCAGATTTGAATTTATTAATTGAAGAAAGAGTAGATATGATTGATGATTTAGATATTACAGGTATTACTAATTCAGCAAAATATGTAGGATTATCTGCTGCAACATCTGCAGTATTGTCTACATTAGGTGTTTCTCAAGATATGTTAACAGATTTAGAAACTGAAATAGATTTTGATAATAATAAAATGATATATGAAGTAGAATTTAAATATAATAACAAAGAATATGAATATGAAATTGATGCATTAACAGGTACTGTTTTATCAAGAGAAATAGATGGTCTAGATAGTACAGACATAGATGATGAAATCGATTTAGATGATGACAACGATAATGATGACAACGACGATGATGATGACAACGATATAGATGATAACGACAACGATGACAATGATATAGATGATAATGACAATGATGACAATGAGATAGATGATAACGACAATGACGATAACGATGATGATAACGATAATGATAACGATAATAATGATGACAATGATATAGATGACGATAACGATGATGATAATGATGATGACGATAATAATGACGATAACGATGATGATAATGATGATGACGATAATAATGATGATGACAATGATGACTAATTAATAAAGAGCAGTTATGCTCTTTATTTTTGTAAAAAATGCAATTAACATAAAATTGTGATGAAATAGAATATATTAATTTTAAGAATTGGAGCATTTAAGATGAAGTACAAGGAATTACTTAAGGAAATTCAAAAATGTGAATGGGAAATAGCAAAGCTTACTGAAAGATTAAAGGAATTAAACAAATGTATGGAAACTATGCCGGAAAATCTTTCTGTCAAAGAAGGAATTAAAGACAGTGCGGTTGCTAGTAAGTTATCTAACTGCAATGGATTTAAGGAAATGAATGAATTAAGAAATCATTTTAAGAATTTCAAAACATTTAAGAACCTTCGTGGAATTGGAGAAAAAAGTAATAGAATTATTTTAGAATCCTTGGGTATGGAGGAATAATTAATGAACAATTCAAAAACACTTGATATTTTCAAGTGTTTTTATTTTATAAAATTATATAAAAAATATAGCTTTTTATTTTTTTTTTGGTATAATAAAATACCAAATAGGAGGAAAAATGCAAAAGAAAAAAGAAACAAAAAATATAAATAATAAAAAGAATATAATAATATTTTGGATAATAACAAGTATAATAGTTGTTTCAATTACAGGAATTACATTGGCAAGGTATATAATTGAAACAAATAGTGAAAAAAAATTAATAGAAGCACAAGATTTTTATTTTTCAAGTAATTATTTAACACTTGAAAGTGATAATATTTATACAATATCAGATTATGCCGATGGTGATGAAATTATTATTGAAGTATATAATTATGAGGATGAGTTAAGATATACAACTACAGATGTTGTATATGAAGTTATAAGTGATAAACTTTTAGCAGAAGATATAATCCAAACAGAATTTGTAGGTACAGATTTAAAAACTTCGGAAGTAAAGGTTAAAGTGAAAAAAGAATATTTTGTAGATGGAATATTTTCATTTACACTAACAGCTAAATCAAAATCACCATATGAAGAAATGTTATCTGCAACTTTTAATGTGTACCAAGCTGCACTTGCAGAAGATGCATATATGGAAGTAATAGATAACCTAAATTCATATACTGTAGCCGTAACAGTTACGACAGAAGGAAAAGAAGGGGAGATAATGATAAACTACCCTGATACATTGGCGGTAGATTATGGAGATGAGAGAATAACAGAAGCGACACAAACATATTTGAAATTTAATGCACAAAAAAATTCAGTATATGAATTTACATTATTTAAAGAAAATTTAGACGATATATATGCACTTGATCCAAACAATTCATTTCAAATAGTTGCTGAGGTTGTAGGGAAAGAAAGATTACCATTAGATGCAATGATAGGATTAGGAGATGACCAAACATTAAGAGATCATGATAGTTGGGGATCATATGATTCAAATGATTCAGCAGCTTTAGAATATATTACAGATGAAAACGGAAATGTAGGGTATGTATCAAAAGATAATTCATCAGTATCTAAATTAGTACCAGCAGATCAACCAGTAAATGAACAATATTCAATAAATGTAACAATACGAGGAGATTGGGCAGATAATCCACCAGGTGTCAATAATTGGGGAGGAACAATATGTGCAATGTCACCAGCAATTGATAGATATATAAATTGGATGGCAGTAGCGGGAAATGATTTAAAAATATATAGTTATGATTATATGAGTTATACAAATGTACAATATACATTAATAGATATCTCAGAGTATAATAATAAATATTTAAATATCATAATAACTGCAGAAAAAGGAAAAACAACTAAAGTATATTTAAATGGTACATTAGCAAGTGAATTCCCATCTGGAAATATTGCGGAACAAGCTAATCCAGAATTATCTATAGGAGATTTAAGAGGTGAAAGAGGATTACACTTTAAAGGAACAATATATAATTTTGCATTATACAATAAAGCATTAAATGAAGATGAAGTAAAAGCAGTATGGAATTACTATAATGGAAAAATGAATATTGAGTAGTATAAAAAACTGAGAACATTCATATTAGAGTGAATGTTCTTAATTTTTGGAAAAAAATGTAAAAAAATCACGAAATTTATAAAAAAAGCTAGACTAAAAAAATATTAGTTTGATATAATACAATTGGAATTAAAGGTGGATAAACAAGGAATAAAAAGAGAGGAAACATATGACAAAAAATAAGGAAATAAATTTGAAGTTTAATAAAAGATTTATTTTTATATCAATAGTTCTTATATTAATTATAATTTCATATTTGAATTTTAATAATATATTTTTAAATTCAAAGACAAAAACTATTGAATATAATTTAAATGGATATATACTAAAAAGTTCAACACATGATATTATAGATGGAAATATACAATTGCCATATCCGGCAGAATTAGGAATTGAACCAAAAGTAGGGGAACAATTTGTAGGGTATGATGTAGATGGAGATAGAATAGTAGATTATGAGGCAGGAGATTTAATACCCGTAAATTCTAATCTACAAATAATGAGTTTAAATATAGTTCTTTTATCAGATAATATACCATTTACAGCATGGTTATATAATGACAATTCATATACAGCAGGTGCAGAATTGACTACTACAGGCGTAAATAGTGAACCATGGGATCATACAAAACCAGTGAGATATTTAGTAATTGACCCGCTTTTTACTGAATCAGTAGGTGGTACAATTGAAATAACATTACCAGTAGGAATGCAATGGTATGATGATGATACAGATATATCTACAACTACCTGGACAGCACCATTTGGAAACATATCATCAGCAGTGTTTACAAAGTTATCAGGATTAGATGGAACAGGAGGACAAGGAACAGGAAGTTATAGTAATGCAAGAACAGGAACATTAACATATACATATACTTCTCTTGCAACAAATGAAGATAAAATAGAGATTCCAGTTACAATAGATATGAATATATGGAATAAATACGATAAAACAGACAATAGATTAACTGGATTAGAAGATGCAATTACAGTAACAATGACAGAAGGTACAAATGAATATACAAAAACAATATCTGAAATTGAATTTTCAAATAATTTTACACCTACTTTAAATAACTATTATGCACCTAAAACATTAGTATTAGATATAGATAATAGTTTAAGTTATAGTTTTTTAAGTAGTATATATGGGTATTATGATGTATTAGAATTTGTTTTGAATTTACCAAAAAATGGAACAAGTTATGCAGTTTATACAGGTGAAGCAAGTGATTCGAGTTTTAAAAATAATAGTAAGTGGACAATAGACTCAAGTGATCCTTCAAAAGTTGTATATAGAGCAGAGGAAATATATATTACAAGTGCTAAATTTGCCCCACTTATTCAACTTGATTCAGTTGGATTTTCAGTAGGACAAACAACACAATATTCATATACTGTTAATATGACAACATATGGTGGTAAACAGTATACTAATACTGGTGCAGTAAGTACAAAAATTATAGATGCTGTGAACATAGCTGTACAGGGAACAACAAGGTCAATACCATATAACTATAGTCAAGAGGTAGAGCCACTTTTAGGTGGATTATATATTAGGAATGAAGGATTAGAAGCAAGTGGAAATATAAATATGAAGTTAGAATACGACACAGGAGTTGTATTAAATTCAAATAAAAAAAGTAATATAGAAGTAAGAGCAGTAGTTATACCACAAGTGAAAAATTACGAATTTGACATAGCATATATATTAGTGGATAAATATTCAAATGAAGTAGCAAGAGGAACATATTCAATGGTGTCAAGTACTTCAGATTCATTTGGGAAAACTTTAACAATAAAGGAATTAGTTGAATATCACAATTTACAAAATGGAACTTTACTTGAGATTGAACAAGTATCTATAAAGCAATTAGAATATACAATTCCATCAATTGCAGCTAAAACATACTTATATTCGTATGGTGGTTCAAGTACATTAACATCAAGTGGTAATATTTATGGAAAATATGTAACAAATGAAAGAGCATATTCGAAAATGACTGTACATGAATTTGATGATGTAGGACAACCTAAAAATGTAAAGACATCAACAGTATCAACACTTAGAACTACAGACGAGAAAAACAGTACTTCAATTAAAAGTATAAATGTTCCAACTTTGGATTATCAAGCAGGAGAAGAGATTCCAATTGATGTATCATTATATATGTATACATATCCATATAGATCATCTCAAATATCTACAAATCCTGTATTATATACAATACTTCCTAAAGGTATTGAAATAGAGATGGAAGATATATATGCAACATATGATGGGCAAACATTAGAACCAAATATAAGGCATGAAATAAATCCAGAGTCAGGTGAAAACATATATGTAATTACATTTAATGATGGAGAAGTTGAAATAGGTGGACCATTTTTTGATGAAAACTATATATTGCAAGGTGCAGAGAAATCTCCAGAAGTAAAAATACATATGAAGTTAACATCAGATCCAACATTATCATATACAGCATTTAATTTATATACAGCTTTTTATGCAGGTGAAGAAGGATGGGATTCACATCAATATGGTGATAGAACATTAGTAGAACCATATGACTTTGAAGGTGATGGAGCATTAAATCGAATTGTGACAAAATATTATACTGGAACAAGAAATTTAGCAGTCCGCCCAAACACAAATCAATTTGAATTTGTAAGTGAAATCAAAATAAATGAAAGAGATTATACAACAACTGAAATGTCATATATACCAAGTGATGCATTTGGTAAAATAATAAAAGGAGCTGCGAATTATAGATTGAAGATTCAAAATAATTCAGAAGGTATGATTGCAGGGGAAGATTTCTATTACTATATACCAGTCCCAAAAGCAAATGTAGAATATCCAGTAGATATGGGAATAGCGAATAATATAATAGATTTTGACCTAACAAGTGAACCTAAAATATTAGGAGATAATGGACAGATATATGAAATTAAATATACAACAAGAACAGATTTATTAGATGTAAGTGGAAATCTACAGTTAATAGATACTGATTGGAAGAGTATAAGTGAAATAGCTAGTTTATCAGATATAACCATGATAAAAGTAACAGGACTTCCAAGGACAATATTACAGTCACATACAGAAGATATAATATCAATGAATTTTAATTATTCAGTAAAAGAAGGATATATAGATGAAGGATATGATTCAGGTAGAGTACTTTCATTTAATTGTTATGGATGGCAAAGATATTTAGAAGGTGGAGTTGAAAATACAGAAAATATATATACAACATCTAATGCAGTAAATGTAATGTTAAGATATATAACAGAATATGAAGATGAAATATTAGCAAGTCATGAAGTTGGTGCAGATAATACATTAACATTTGAATTACCGACATATTTTGAAAATAAAAATATGCATATATTAAGTGTAAAAGAATTTAATATGAATTTAGTACCATCAAGTGAAATATTAGCGAATCCAGATATAGCAGATACAAATATAACAGATAATAATTTTGGTATAACGGCAAAATTAGGAAGTAATAGTGAAAAAGAACTATCTAGTTATGTAGATACACCAATATTATTAGGAGAAGTAACAGCTGATACACAATCAAATATAGTATTTGAAGTAACAAGATATGACATGCTTGCAGATGACTCAACAAGAAAATATGCTGAAATAATATTAGGTGATGACCAAGGAATAAAATATAAATTGATAATAGATATAGATAGAACAATAATACATGTAACAGTAGGAAATACATCAATAGCAGAAGGAATAAACTATAAATTAATAGATACAGAAAAAACAAGTATAAATATAACACAAAATAGTAGTATGACTCTGCAATATCAATTTACATATGTACCAACAGAAATACAAGACATGAGTATTGGATTATTTGGAACAGCAGTATTACCAGTAGGAACCAAAATAAGGATGATAGATTCATCAGAAATATTAATAAATGGAGATGGAGATTATATATTCTCACCAAGTTATTATTATTATGAAGTAACAGAAGCAAAACAAAGTGTACTATTTACAGAATTTATAAGTATGTCTACAAATGAATATTTTGAGCATAAAGTAGATGCGAGACAAGAAAATGCATTATTTACATTTATAGTTGAATTTGATGGAGAATATTTAGATGTAGGATATTATACAATGTCATTAGCTCCTAAACTAGCAGATGGAAGTATTGGGACAAGAATGAATTTGAATTTCCAAATAGGAGAACAACGAGTTTATGACATATTACCAGATAGTACAAATTATGAAATACGAGATGATAAAGTAGATATAAGAGTAGACTTTACAGCAAATCAATTAGAAGCAATAGATACTGAATATAAAAATAAAGTATTAAGTTTAAGAATAACATTTAATCAAGAAGTACCAGAAGGAAGCTATATTGAGATAGATGATAAAATATACTTGTTAGAAGAAAGTGATATAGTATTAAATAAAGGAAACTATTTCTTAATACCACTTGGGAATGTAGAAAATATAAATTATATGGAATACACCTTATATACACCAATGGAGAGTTTAACAAATGGAGAGATAATACATGATCTGGTGTTAGATGTAGAACCATTAGGAGAAAGTTTTGCAAAAGTAAATACATCATTTATAGTAATAGACCCACCACCCCCAGCTATGAAAATAAGTATAGCAACAGAAGAAATATTGATGACAAGGGATGAAGCATCAACAGTACATGTACATTTTGATTATATAGATTATGATGAATATACGAATTTTACAACTAAATTATATATATTTGAAAAAAATGGAGATGCATATGTTAAACATTTAAATTTAATTGAAAATATAGTAATAGACGGAACAACAATAGTTAATCCAGAAAAGGGAGTAGTAACATTTAATCCAGAGGATTTAGAGAATTCTATAGACTTAGTTCTTAACTTAAATGAAGCATTAATGTCAGAAGATGGTACGTATAGGATAATTATAGAGACAAATCATTTAGGTGAAGTTAAATATGAGGATGTAACAAACTTTATATTAGTTACAGAAGATTAAAATAACATATTAAAAGTATTTAGGTAAAACTAAATACTTTTTTTCATAAAATATTGAAAAAAATTAAGTAATAAGATAAGATATATGTTAATAATTAAGAGATATGTGAGGTTAATATGATAGAAATATTAAATGAAAAAGAAATTGAAAAATATAAAGAGATAATAGATGAATGTTTCCAAGATAGTAATAATATAGATGAATATAAAAAATATAAAGCACATGGTAATTATATAATATTTGTTAAAAAAATAAATGACAAAATTGTAGGGAGTATAACAGCATATAAAATAGATTTATTTACTTTTTCGTTTCAACCAGCATTAGAATTATTTAATGTATGTGTATTAAAAGAATATAGGAAACAAAATATAGCAAAAGAAATTATGGAATATATCAAAGAATATGCAAAAAATAATGGATATAAATCAATATATTTAAACTGTTTAGAAACAGCACATAATGCACATAAGTTGTATGAAAGTGTAGGAATGAAAAGAAATTCAAGTATTAAATTTAGTATGGATATATAAAAGGAGTTTAAAAAATTGGATAAGGGAGTAGAAGAAAAGAAAACTGCAAGAAAAAGAAAAATAGTTTTATGTGTAATAATATTTATAATAATAACATTAATAGTATCTATGTATAAATATTTAAGAAAAGAATATTTAGCAGATGAAATGGCAATAGAAGTGTTAAATTTAAAAAATGTAACAGAAAAAAAAGGATATATAAAAATAGATGTTGGAAGTGAAGTTGGAATTATTTTCTATCCAGGAGGTCAGGTACAATATGAAGCATATTTACCACTTCTCGAAGAACTAAGCAAAAATAACATTAATATATATATGCCAGAGATGCCATTTAATTTAGCAATATTAAATGAAAATGCAGCAGAAGATATAATTACTGAAAATTTAGATATAAAAACGTGGTATATAGGAGGACACTCATTAGGTGGAATAATGGCAAGTAGTTATGCTGATAAGAATCAAAATGATATAAAAAAATTGTTTCTATTAGGTTCATATAATTATGCTGATTACCCGTTGGAAAAAACTTTAACAATATATGGTGAAAATGATTTACTAATGAAAGAGGATATTAATTATGAAACAAATGTTATAGAAATAAAAGGTGGAAATCATGCTCAATTTGGTAATTATGGAATACAAGAAAATGATGGGATAGCAAATATAACTCATGGAGAGCAACAAGAAATAACAGTAAAAAGTATAGTGGAATTTTTAAATATAGATTAAATATTAAAATAAAGTAAAATCCAATTGGAGTAATATCCAATTGGATTTTTGTATATTATAGAGAAAATATTTAAAATCATCTCAAATATTTAATTAATAATTAAAACTAAGGTGTTGGTTCTGGAGTTGGTTCAACAGTAACTTGATTAGCTAAAGAAACAACGTCTTCCATTTTCATACCGATTAACATTTGGTTTTTTATAACATCTCTTAACATTTTATTTGAAGATTTGTTAACTTCCATAATTTCTTCTAAAGTAGCAGCTCCACTTTCAGCTGTTTCTAAAGTACCTAAAGCGAATTGGATTTTTTCAGCTTCAGCATTAACTATGTGAGCCATACTTAATTCTTCCATACCTATTGATGAAAGTATTACGTTTAAGGCGTCATCTCTGTTAATTGTTACTGTAGGATCCAAATCTGGGATTGTTGGCATTGACATATATAATTCCTCCTAAAATATTGTTAGAGTTAAAACTCTTAATGTATAGTATGATAAATGTTCTTAATTGTTACATCTGTTAAAGAAAATATAAAATAAAAATTGAATGGAAATATAGTAACAAAAAGGAATGTAAATCGTAATATAATATAGGAGAAAGTATATAATTAGTTATTATCCATATAATTTTTACAACAATTACATGATGTATGTGGTTTAGACTTATTTAGTTGTGAAGAATAATCTTGTATACTATTAAATTTTCTAAGTAATAGCCATTCTTTAATAATTAAGTCACCAATAGTGTGGTTTAGATTATTAGCAATTTTATTTAATCCGCAAATATTAGTCTGATTATTTTTAAAGCTACAAATTACTGCTTGAAGTTTTTCACCTTCTGCATTTAGAATGTGACTAATTGCCATTTCTTCAAGAGCAATTGATTCTAGTAAATCAATTATAACCTCTTCTGTATTTGGTCTATTTGCACCATCTGGTATTTCAGGCATTCCCATAAACTTTCCTCCTTAAATCTATTTTATTAAACATATGTAAAAAACAGATAAAATAGTATAAATATATATTAAAACTAAAAGGAGGATTAAGATGAATATAATAAAGAAAATATTTAACTTTAAAAAAGAAAATAACGAAGAAATAGTTAAAGAAACTGAAAATAATGATGATGGACTAAAACAAGAAAAAATAGAAGAAAAAAAGAATAATGAAAAATTATTAAACATAGAAAAAAATATCAATAAAGAAATAGAATATAAAATTACAGAGATTCAAAATAGATTAAATATGAAAAAATCAATTAATATTGAAACTAAAAATATAGTAGAAAAAGTGGAAAAGATATTAAATGAACGAAAAGTAGATAATATAGAGGAACTTATAAATGAAATAGATAATATATTAATAAAAGAAAAAAATAAAAGTAAAAAAATAAAAGAAAAAAAGTTAGAAGAGCAAAAAAATAAACGTGAATTAGAAAAAAAGATTGAAGTATGTAAAAAAATATGTGTTAAGGTTTCAGAATGTAGTGGAATAAAAGTAAGCGATGTAAATGAAAATATTATGTATGAAAGTTTTTTAAATTCAATAGGACATATATATATTGAGAAAATTAAAGATATATTAGCAGATATTGAATATACACAACTTAAAAATAATTTATATACTAAATTAGATAACATGTATATAGAGTATGAAGTTGAAGCTAAAAACTTAGTATCAAAGGTAGCAAACATAAACGATGAAATAAATGTAATAACAAAAGAAGTAGAAGAATTTACAAATGAAGTGAAAAATTTCACAATATATTTAAATAAAATCAATGCAAAAGGTAAAATAGAATTAAAACAACAATATGAAAAATTAAAAAGAGCAAGACAAAATTTAGTTAATAAAGAAAAGACATATGTGAAAAAAGAAGAAGTAATAAATGAAAAAATATTAGATATAAATAAAGTAATAATAAGTAATATAAGTAAATTTAATAAGATTTATGAATATATATTAATATATATAGAAGAAGAAATAGAAGGAGTAGAAAAAGATTTAAGTACATTTACAAAAGAAGAAAATATGTTTAATGAATTTGAAAACAATAAACAAAGTATAGAATTGTTAACAGATTTAAAACATATATTAAAAAATTAAAAAGAAAGGAACGTGAATTAAATGTTCACACTTATAACTCAAGTAGATAGAACAAAAGGGAATTATGAAGATGTATTTATATATACGCTAAATGCAGGATTCAGTGGAATATCTGGAAATATTGAAAATGCAGAAATTAGAATGTTTGTACCAGATTATTTAGATATATTTTTTGGAGATATTGAAGAACCAGTAAAAGAAAAAAGAGAAGAAATAGTAACAGGTGGTAAAAATGTAATATTTGACTTTGGAGCAATTGAAGATTTAGGTGTTGCAGTAAGATTAGGTTTTGGAGTGGTTTTTAAACAAGATACACCATCTGGAACAAGTTTTGAATTACAAACACAGATGTATATTAATGAAGTAATGGAAGTAGAATATTTGAATGAAGAAATTATATTAGAAGTAATTCCAAGATTTGAATTATCAAGAGACGTAGTTTTACCAAGTATAGATCCAGCACCAGGAAGTGAAGTATTCTATAAAGTAACTGTACAAAACTTTGGTGACTTAGGGGGAGAAATTCAAAATCTTAGAATTGTATGTGAAGGCTCAAATAATATACAAATAGATTCAACATTTCCAGTAAATGGTGTAGATGTATCTTCTAAATTTGCAGATAATAGATATGATAATACAGCAGGAACATTTGTTGGAAATACAGTAGAATTTGAATTACCAGCATATAAAGGACAAAAATATGAATTTATATATAAAGCAATAATTGCAGAAGGATTAGATATAGGAGCAGAACTTGTAACTTTAACTAATTGGAGTATAGATAGTGTTCCAGAAGAACAAGATGTTAATACAATAACATTAGGTGAAGAAGTATCAAGTGCAGTAATACCAGTTTATGGGCCTAATTATACACTTCAAAATGAATATATTGGATATGAATTTAATATTAAAAATACAGGAAACCAACCATTACAAACAGTAGTTGTTTCAGAGACATTACCACAAGAAATAAATTATTATGAATTTAAAACAGGAACTTTTAATTTTGCAGAAATTAAACTTGCAATAGATGTTGAATATTTTGTAGATTATACAACTGTTTTAGGAGATTCTGGTCAATTTGGACCATTTAGCACACTAGAAAGCTCAACAGTTGATTTACAATTTATATTAGATGCAGGAGATAACTTAGCAACATTAACTTGGAATTTAGTACAATTAAGTGTTGGGATGGGAAGCAATAACCCACCTAAAGTAGATGGTATTGTAAAATCAGATGTAATAGATAACACAACAATTGTAAATGATTTTGAATTGACATATATTGTTGATACAGAATTAGAACGAGTACCAAACAGTAAAAGCACATTAGTACAAAATACTTGTGTATTAAATACTAATTTTTCACAAACACTAACAAATGTTCCAGTAAATCCAGGAACAACAATTAGATATAATATAGGTGCGACTTGTAGAGAATCTAGATTAGTTGATCCAATAATAGCATTTTTAATTCCAAAAGAATTAGAATATATTGGAAATGCATCAATTAGTTATTCAGATTATTTCCCAAATTCAGAAGTACCTGTTTTGCCAGAAGGAATAATAATACCAGATATTAATGAAAATGGTGATAGTATAGTTAAATTTGAATTTAAAGATGAAACATCATTTAATTTCAGACAAAAATCGAATTTTAATATTTCTTTTGATACAAGAATAAAAATAGGGGCACAAGGTATATTTGAGACATTTATGATATTAAATACAATATCTGCAATAGAAGTAATACCAGATAGTTCTGAGAATTATAGAGACCTAAATGATATAGCTGGAGATCCAAGAGTTTCATCAGTATATGCTAAAAGTAGAAGTAATGAAAATAGAATACTATTTTTCGTAAGTACAAAAAGTAATAAAAAAATCAAAGGGAATTTAGATACAGAATTTTTAGAAGAACCGTTAGTTGCAAGTGCAACATCAGGAGGAAGTGTTGAATATCTAATAAGTGTTACTAATATTGGTAATGTTGAATTAGAAGCAGTAGAAATTGTAGATATATTACCACATATTGGAGATACAGGAGTTGTTCAAACAGGTTCCTCAAGACAAAGTGGTTATGGAATTTATACAATTGATGAAATAAGAGCTAAGGTTATAAAAGAAAATGGAGATATAGAAGAAGCAGGATTTGAAATATATTATTCAGAAAGCTATAATCCAGTAAGATTTGGACCAGTATTTGATGTAATTGGGGTAGATGATGATTGGCAATTAACAACACCAGAAAATATAACAGATATAAAATCATTTAAATTAATAACAACAGACTCAAAATTAAATCCAAATGATAAATTAGAGATAAGTATTTTAACAGTAGCACCTGTTGGGACACCAATAGATAGTATTGCATGGAATTCATTTGCTGCAAATGCAGTATATAAAAACTTAGAAGGAATAGATACTCAAATGCTTGCAATAGAACCAGAAAAAGTAGGAGTTCAAATAAATGATACTCCAGTAGGTAAAGGTGTAATAAATGGCTATGTGTGGTTTGATGAAAATAAAGATGGTATACCAGATATAACTGAAAATGGAATAAACGATATAGCTGTATTTTTAGTTGATGAAAATGATATAGTTGTAAACTTTAGCTTTACTGTACCAGATTTCAATAATAATGATGGATATTATAGTTTTAATAATTTAGATTATGGGAATTATAAAATAAAAATATATAAAGATCCAAAATTAACATTTACTGTTAAAAATACTACTATAGAAGAAGGAAGTAAGATAAATCCTAGTACAGGAGAAACTGATGTATTTATAATTGATGATTTAAATAATGTTATTCAAGTAAATGCTGGTTTAATAACTAAACCTAAAATTACTATAGATAAATTATTAGAAGTAAATGAAAGTGCAAATCAAACAATTAAAAATGTTATTAGAAACCAAATGTTAATAGGAATGAAAACAGAAGATACAATTGAATTAATAAATCAATTAAATGAGTAGTAAAAGGTACCGTTTTGGTACCTTTTTATTGTGATAAAAGTTGAAAAATACAGTTAAATATGATAAAATCCGTAAGTACGAAGTTAAACCAAAAAAATAAAGGAGGCAATTATGAGTATTTATAGCAAATCACGGAGGTATGAATCAAAACTAAAAGTTGTGTACTATTTGGAAGAAACTGCAACACCCGGCATATTTAAGCTAGAAGTTATTCAGCCATATCGTAAGAGGTATACTATGGAAGACTATATTGAGCTATTAGCCGAAATCTTTAGCAAAAGAGATGAACTAACACATACATTTAAATATCTTATCTGTGAATTACCAGATGTTGGTACCGCTTTTTTTGATAAAAGTGTGGAAACATATAAGGAAATTAGAAGACAATGTCTTGCTATTGAAAAATTGTCTAAGATGTGTGTGAATTTAAGATTGATGAAAGCTAAAGGTTTTGAAGATTCTAAGGAAAGCAACTTGGTATATTGTGAATCATATAAAGTATTATTATATGATGTGTATATATCAGGTAGTACAGTTGGTTTAGAAATTAAAAAGCACGGAGAAATAGCAAATAATGTAAGAGCAATTGTAGCTGCAATTAATCCATATTCTAATTTATTTGATATTTTAAAATTAAAAAGAAGAAAGATAAGTAAAATTAATTTTAAATATAAAGGAATAATATTAGAAGTGGATACATCTAAATTGGATGATAAGATGGTTGCTAAAGTTATAAAAACGCTTTGCAGAATCAGATCTGTTGCAGAAAGTAATTCTGAGAAAATGCAGAACATAGTATGGTATTTTGAAAAAATTCAAAGATGCTATAATCCTATACAAATTGAGGTACATGAAAAAACATTTTCAAAAAATCCTAAAATAAATGAAATAGGGTTGTTAAAGTTTTCAAACAAAACACTTTTCTTAGGTTTTTCAGATAATGTTAGTTTAAAATATGTATTTACTTCAGTAAATAATATTTTTAATTCTCAAAAGTATAGGCAAAAGTGTAAAGAGAAATATAATACTAAAAAAGAGTTTTATTATATAGTTGCTCTTTATTGTGAAAAACCTATATACATTCCATATCATTTGGCAAGTTATGATAAGATCGCTATGCAGTACGAAAATATATCCTATATTGAAGCTATGAAACTAAAAAATAGCTAAGTGGTTGAAATCAATTAAATTTAGTTGATAAAGGTGTAAAATATTAAATTGTTTTACATCTTTTTTTTGAATTTTTTTGTGATAGAATATTTGCAAATACGTATAGAATATATATTTAAATAATTTAAATATATATTATTTAGAAATTAACTATAAGGAGGCTTAAAAATGTCAAAATTTGAAAAGATTCTAGAAAGACTGGAAAAACGGTGTGAACAAAAAATAGTAGACAAGAAAGTATATTTTATTAAAAAAGGAGAGTGTAAGGCATATTTAGATTTAAATGGAAAAAGCAGGATATTAGTTATATATTTTGAATGTTCTAATAATATTATTAAGAATGAACAAAATAAAGTTGCAGTAATTATTGTTGAAAAAACGATAGTTTGGAAGGAAGAAATTCGGTTTTTATTAATTGAAGGTCTAACAAAAAAAGCAAATACCTTTTGCCTACATGCTAATGTGGAAATTAAAAAAGCATATAACTTAAATTCAGATATATCTTTCGGTGTTATTGGAAGTGTTAGCAGAAATAAATCAAATATTATATTGGATTCGGAAATTATTACTATTAAAATTATAAATATAGGTGATATAATATTGCCTGATGAAATAGTTTCAATAATTTCAGAAAAGGAAATTACAATCGATGATTGGAGAAAAGAACATATAGGTGTTATACAATATCCATTTTGGTTAAATAAATATGAAACAGAGCTTAGAGTTAAATAAGAGCAAAGGAGTTCCTTAATAAGGAGCTCCTTTACTTTATTTGATTTATAATAAATAATTTTAATTTGTTTTATTTTTGTTTTTTGCTTTCTGTGTGTTTCTTTTTTCTTTTATATAATATAAATACAATAATTAAAACTATAATAATAACAATTATTAAAATGGAAAGTCCCAATATATTAGTGGATGAATCTAATTGATTTTCAATAATTTGAGAATCATTGCTGTAATCATCTGCAATTTCTTGATTTGTTGAAATTGGATTAGTAGTATTTTCTTGGATTAAAGTAGAAACTAATTCCGTGTCATAAGCTCTTTTTTCAGCAATTTCATTATCTTCGTTAAGAGTGCGTTTATATACATTTACAATATATGTTTTTGTAGTAAATCCATTTTCAGCAGTTACTAAAACTTCAACTAAGTTATTTCCTTCGATTAAAACATCTGGTTTTGAAATATTAAGAGTAGTATTCATTTTCTCAGGAATAGCTAAAATATCTAAAGTATTTGTATCATTAGAGACTTCTAATGTATAGTTTGTAATAGAATTATCAAATTCAGGGGATAAAGAACCTTGTTTAAAAGCAAGAGTTTCTAAATTAGTATTTGCTAAATCAGGAGAGTTTGTTTTAGTTACATTAATTATATAATCAGTAGTAGAAGATTTATTCTCAGATAATACAGAAATTGTTAAAATATTTAAACCAGATTTGAAGTTAGAATTACCATCAATTGTAACAGTGGCATTTGGGTTTTCAGGTATTGAAGTTATATCAAAATTGTCTATTGAATCATCAATAATAAAATAGTATTCATAAATATCTGGTGAAAAGTTAGGAGTAATACCTTCTTGATTAAATCTTAAAATTTGTAGTTTAGAATTACTAGGATCAAGGTTTTGAGTATTGTTAGGTATTATTATATTATCTGTTTCGGAAATATTATTAGTTTCTCCAATTGTAATTAAATGAGATTCATCTGGTATATCTAATTTGTTTCCACTAGAGTCATAAAACTCACCTGTAATTACAATAGTTACATTTCCATTTTCAAGAGTTTTAAATTTAAAATGAGAAAGACTATTTAATTCTTCTGCTAGATTATTAAAATTAGAAGCAGTCCAAGTATATATAATCTTATTATCTATATAATTAGATGATTCAATATTATTTAAATATTCTATTTTATTATTATCAAAAAATATATTTAAAGTAAAGGAAGCAATACTTGTATTATTAAAATCTAAACTTAAATTAAATTCTTCATCTTTTAAAATAATTTCTTTATCAGTAGATATATTAATATCTCCATTTGCAAAAGAATGGTTGTATAGTGTTAATATGATAAAAGAAAGAATAGATATTGAAATTAAATATATTAATTTGCTAGATATATTTTTAAAAATCATAATATTACTCCTTTACTTGTGAAATTATTTGTAAATCTAAAATATGTCTTTGAATTAAAAGTGAATCAACAGATGAAGGGTTATTTCCATTTTTATGAATATTACCAGATATTAGAAAACTATCTTGGAAAATCTGAATTTCAAGTATATGTCTTTGAAGAGAAAGTAAATCTATACTATCTATTTTACCATCACCATTTACATCGCCATATAGGACAACTGAAAGTTGAGCAACTAAATTGTTCTCCTCATTTAAAAATTTTATTTTAGATCCAGTACCGACTAAATCTATATCAGATAATAATTCGTTTTTGTAATTGTATATTTCAATTGTATAACTTGTCAAAATTAGAGATTTTATAGTTTTAACAGACATATCTAAATAATTAAATCCGCTAATAGTACTTCCAGTGATAGTAAGAGAATCATCAAAAGAAAGTTCATCTTCTGAAATTGGAGGAATTATTAGTATATTAATTGTTTTTTTAATATTTTGATCTTCAGTTGTAACAGTTATAGTTTCATTTCCATTTGCTAATGCTAAAATATTTCCTGAAGAATCAACTGAAACAATATCTGGATTAGAAGAAATAAAACTAATATTTTTGTTACTTGCATCACTTGGAATAATAGTTGATTCTATTTTAAATGTATCATTAATATTTAAAACTAATTCACTTGTATTCAAAATTAAGTCAGTTACTTTTGATAAAACAGTTATATTAATACTTGCGCTTATATTATTTTCTTTAGCTTTAGCAGTAATGGTAACAGATCCGGGTCTTATTGCTAATATATTTCCAGAATTGTCTATAGTAACAATATTTGGATTACTAGAAGTTAGGTCAATCTCATTTTCTTTAGCTTCTTCAGGCAATATTTGAATATTTAAAGTAGTAGAATCTCCTACATTTAAAGTGGTGTTTTCTAAACTTAAGTTAATATCTGAAATTTGAATATCAGGTACTAATTGCAAATAGCTTTGAAAAGCATAACCAATTATTCCATTTTCGAGAATAACTTTATCCCATAAATCTCCTGATTGAATTCCTTTTTTTATTCTTGTCATTTCATCAGAACTACTAACAGTTGTTAAAACTTCAGAAGATGTAGAAGGAAGAGAGCGGATATTTAAAGTATTTTCAACATTTGCATATACTTTAGTATTATCATCTATAAATTCATTTGGATTTATATTAGGACTTTCAATTGGGATATTTGGCATATTGTCATAAATTGGAATTACAAAAGACATTTCATTAGATAAAAGATTACTGTTTAAATATCCTTTATATATATGACTAGATTCACTATATGGAGCTAAAACATTTGTCATGTATTGATGCCAAAATAAAGAACCACCATTGTTACTAGTAACATGGAATTTTTGAAGATATACAGTATCTTGACCTAAATGAATATATGAAGAGCCTATAAATATACCTCCACCTGTTACACCTAATTCTTTAGTATTCCACGGTATTAAATATTTATCTTGTGTTGCTTGACTTGCACCATTACCATTTCTAGCATATTTTAAGCCATTAATAATTGCTCCCATAGGTTCAGAAGAACTTGTTGCTCCGATATTATAGAAGTTGTATAAAGCTTCATATCCACTTACTGTTCCACTAATAGAACTATGAGATAGAAAAGGGCCGACCTCTTGTTTTATTCTTGAAGCTAAATGATAACTACTTACCTGAGAGGTTTGTCCAGCTTTAGCAATTAATGAAGAATATGTGTCACTTGTTACAACATTACTGCCACTTGTATTTATATATTCAACAGTCCTATTATAAAATTCAGTACCATAAAGAATTTTTTCAATTCCATCAATATTATTTGTTTTATCTGAATATGTTAATTCTTCGAATTGAAAAATTCTAATTTCATTTAAAAAATTTCTAGGATCCATACAGTATTCAACAGATTGTCTTGAACTATCTACCCAACCACTATCTACTTCGACATTGTGCTGACCTGGTGTTGTATTTTTCCATCTATCTGAATATGATAGAGGTACTAAATTTACACCAAATTTATTTTCATTATCTATAACATAATTCCAATCAAGTCCAGTATAGAGTGCTGTAAAAGACCAATTAGGATATTTTTCTTGTAATTCATATAAATATGGTTTATATGAATCAGGGAAGTTTTCGATTCCTTCTCTTTTATCTAAAGCAACACTTGAATTTGGATTTAAGAAAAGTATAAAAAATATTGTGAATAGTATTAAAGATATAAAAAATGAGATTAATATTTTTTTTCTTCTTGTAACCATTTATAAATCCTTTCCATTTTAAACTTCTATTGCTTTTATAATCAGCCTAAAATCTGTATAGTTTATACAAGTAATTAAAGTTAGTAGTCGAGTATCATCTGTGTTTTGAATAAGTGAATCTGTATTTGTATAATCTACTTTGTACATATCATATACTTCATATTCATATCTGCCATTAACATTATCTGTTAAATAAATTTTGTCTCCAATATTTAGATTTATTAAATTTTTAAACATATTAGGATATATATAATTATGTCCAGCTACACAGTAATTACCATAGGCATTAGGAGATGGGCCATAAAATTTAGATGGACTAGTGTCTAGGCTTTCTTTTGTGTAATTTGAAAGTACATTTGTAACTAAATTAATAGAAGGAATTTCTAATTTACTATCTACAGTAAAACCTAAATATTCTTCATCAATCATATTTAAATTATTTACTTCATTTTTAGTAGAAGTATTAGAAACATTTTCAGATGTTGGAGTTGAAACTAAAGTAGTATAATATATATTATTTGTATTTTCTGTATTAGTAGGAAGAGAATATTCTTTATATAGAAGATAACCACCATAAAGTAAAATGAATATTATTAATATAAGAATAATGATGATTATTAATTTTAAAGATTCTTTTTTCATAATATTACCTCTACAATTCTTTTTAAGTGAAATAGAATATATGTAATAGTAATTTTGATAACAAAATTACTATAGATTAATTTAATTATATTTTTCTATTTTGTTTTTTACTAAAATAAATTTTACTTAAACCAGCAGTAAATACAATTAATATAAGAAGTATAGGGATTATATATTCATATATTGAAGTACCTGTTTTTGGTAAATTTTCTGGCATAGTTTGTTCTGTTGTATCTTCTGGAGTAGTAGTTTCTGGTGTTGTAGTCGTAGGTGGAGTAGTAGGAGTAGTTGATACATCAGAAACATTTAGATTAAATGAATTTTCTGCAAGAATAGTATTAGAATTATTTTTATCTATTAATTTAAATGTTAAAGTATAATTTCCAGCTTCTGAAAAAGTTCCCATCATAGTTAATTGTTTTGAAACATTTAGTCCACCGATTGAATCACCAGCAGTAGATCCCCAACCATCAGTTAGTAAATCAAAATCTGTACTAGTTGTAGCATCAGTTGCCATTAAATTAACAGTAGCTCCAGTTGGAGTTATAGCTTCTGCAATTATTCTAGTATTACTAAAAGACTCTCCAAGCGACGAATTTAAATTTAATTGCATGTTTTCAGCAACATTTGTTTCAATAGGGGCAGTATAAAGTAAATCAAATGTATATGGTACATAATCTGGTCGAATTGTTATATTTTTTTCAATTGGTGTTGTTATATCATCAAAAGTTACAGAAGCATCAGCATTAGCCATACCATTTGCAGTTATTGAAAAATTTGTTGGATTAGTATTGATAAGATTTGATTTGGCTCTAAAAGTTACACTCATTGAATTACTTGGTGCAGTACCACCTGTATTATCAAAAAAGAATAATCGAACTCTGTCTCCATTATCATTAGATGTACCTCCAGTTGAAGATATATAATCAAATAGATTATTATCATATGCAATATCAACAGTATAAGCACCTAAATCTTGACCAAAATTTACATTTACAGTTATTTCTTCACCTGGTTTAACAGTAGATAAAGATGTATCAGTAGTTATTGTTGTTAATGGTGCAGCAAATACAGATGTATAAATTGTTGTGAAAAATAGAAAAACAAATAAAGTTATTAGTATTTTTTTCATTTTAAACCTCCTTTTCATATATATTTTTATTATGCTAAATTTTTGAAAAAATATAAATAAAATCAAAATGTATTTTTTGGAAATTTAAAATATAAAACAAAAAAATAGTAAAAAAGATTGAAAAAAGTATGTCAAGTATATTATTATATAGATAATGAATTACAAAGGAGAAGAAATATGAAAATATATGAAGAAAAAGGTATAACTTTAATAGCACTTGTAATAACAATTATAGTGTTATTACTATTAGCAGGAATATCTATATCTATGCTTACAGGGGAAAACGGAATAATTATGCAAGTACAAGAGGCTCAAATTAAAACTAATGCAGGAAGAATTCAAGAAGAGCTAAATTTATGGGCTACTGCTCAAGTGAAGAATGAGTATTTGCAAGATGCTGAATTGCAAGAATTGCTTGAGGCAAGAGATTATTATGAATTTAATTATGTGGATACGAGTACGACTCCGCCAACTAAAAATGAAGAAGTAGGAGAGATGTATACAGCAGCAATAAATGAATATATGGAAGAAGCCTATACAGAATCAAAATCCGAATTAATACAAAGATTAGTAGATGAAGGTGTTTTGGCTGAAGAAGATCGAGAAAAATTAATAAGTAACAATTCAATTACTTTAGGGGATCAAACAATTAGTTTTTCTAATACATTAACAATAGCGTTGCAACCAGGAGATTATGTTACATATGAGGCACCAGAAAGTGTTGAGAACTTATTAAAAGAATATAAGACTTATGATGAGATGCATACAATGATTAATTTCTCAGATAGTTTTAATTATGATTCATTAAATAATAGTGATACATGGATGGTATTACATAATAATATTAAAGGACATGTTGAAATAGCCCCAGTAAATTCTGTAGATAGAATGACATTTGGAAGTGGATTTGTATACGATAGTGGTGGTATTACATCTTTACCAGACGATTATTTAGATGGGGTTAAACAAATAAATGATGCGACTCAAAAATATATAAATACAGAATATGCAATTGCGGCAAGAGGTATGGGAACAGATCCATATGAACCAAGAAAAGATGAAATTATTGAAAGAAAAGATCTAGGATATGAAAATTTTTCGTCAATGAATTATCAAGAATTAAGAGATTCCATGGCAATAAGTTACACAAGAGATCCTAATACTCTTTTACCTAGAATAACACTTTATGATTATATATTTGCAGCAAGGGATATTACGCATAAATATAATAATATAGGATCAGATAGTACGTTTTTTGAGTTAATGAACAATAGTGTAGATATGATAAGAATGAGCCAAGAAATGATATATAAATTGGATAAATATGAAGGAGCATATTTAGATCAAAGTAAAGCTTCAACTCCTCAAACTACAGCAAGCATTATCCCAGTAGTTAAATTAAGAGATGATTTAGTAGTAGTTGGTGGTAAAGGAACAATCGAAGAACCGTGGATAATTGGAGTAGAATAATGAAATAAAGAAAAAAGTATAAAAAAGTAAATTAAATAGATTTACTTTTTTTCTAATAATTCAATAATAAATTTATTGAAACTGGTTAATATTAATGATATAATGCGAAAAAAGAAATACAGGAGGAAGAAATATGTTAGTAACGACAAAAGAAATGTTTGAAAAAGCGATGAAAGAAAATTATGCAATAGGTGCATTTAATGTAAATAATATGGAAATAATTCAAGCTGTGGTAGAAGCGGCAGCAGAAAGTAAATCACCAGTTATATTACAAGCATCATCAAGTGCAATAAAATACGCAAAAATAAATTATTTAATGAAAATGGTTGAAGCTGCAACAGAAGAATATCCAGAAGTTCCAGTAGCCATACATTTAGACCATGGAGCAGACTTTGAAATTTGCAAAATGTGTATAGATGCAGGTTTTACATCAGTAATGTTTGATGGATCAAAATATGATTTTGAAGAAAACATTGCTCGTACTAAAGAAGTTGTAGAATATGCTCATTCAAAAGGTGCTGTTGTAGAAGCTGAGCTTGGTAAATTAGCAGGAATAGAAGATGATGTAAATGTGTCTGAAGATGATGCTAAATATACAGACCCAGATCAAGCAAAAGAATTTGTAGAAAAAACAGGAGTAGATTCACTTGCAATAGCAATAGGAACAAGTCATGGAGCATACAAATTTAAAGGTGAAGCTAAATTAAGATTTGATATATTAAAAGAGATAAAAGAAAAAATACCAAATACACCAATAGTATTACATGGAGCATCAAGTGTAATTCAAGAGTTAGTAGAAACTTGTAATAAATATGGTGGAAATATTCCAGGTGCAAAAGGTGTACCAGATGAAATATTAAATGAAGCAAGTAAATTAGGTGTATCTAAAATTAATGTTGATACAGATTTAAGGTTAGCATTAACTGCCGGAATTAGAAAAGTATTAGCAGAAGAACCAAATGCTTTTGATCCTAGAAAATATTTAGTACCAGCAAGAGATTTAGTTAAAAAAACTGTAAAACATAAAATGACAAATGTTTTTGGTTCAAGTAATAAAATATAATTTAAAATAAAGCATTAGCTCATATTGAACTAATGCTTTTAAATTACATGTTATTCCTATTTTTAAATTCAATTGCTATTTGTTTTTGAGCATCTTTTTTAGCAATATCTTGTCTTTTATCATAAAGTTTTTTACCCTTACCAATACCTAAATCTATTTTTACATAAGAACCTTTAAAATACATACTAATTGGAATAAGACTATATCCTTTTAATTTAGTAAGTCCAAGCAGTTTATGTATTTCAGCTTTATGTAGTAAAAGTTTTCTATCTCTTATTGGATCTTTATTAAATATATTTCCATGTTCATAAGGGTTTATATGCATACCACAAATATATATTTCTCCGTTTTTAATATATGCATAACAATCTTTTAAGTTAACATTATTATTTCTTATTGATTTAATTTCTGTACCAGAAAGAACTATACCAGTTTCAAGTTTACTTTCGATTGTATAGTTATGATATGCAGTTGGATTTTTAGCAATTAATTTAGTTTTTAAATTCATATATATCTCCTAGTAATTTAAGTTATTTTAAGTATTATACCATATATTTACAAATAAAAAAATAATTATAAAATAATTTGAAAAATTCAAGAATATTTTATAACTATTTCAAAATTAATCTCTATCGTCAAATCTTGTAGTTTTTCTTTGCATAGCATAATACCAAATTAATGCAAAGACACCGATTGCTGCTATTCCTACAATAAGCCATGACCACATAGTTGAATTCATACCAAGAAGAGTCGCTTCAGTAGAAGTTCTATCAGTAGAATAATTACTTTCAATATTATACATTATTGGTGAAGTATTTTCGAAACTTTCAGTTGCATCATTCATCATTGTATTCATTGAACTTTGAGTATCATTTATCATATTTTCAGTTGTTGTTTTAGCATCATTTGTAATATCTGTAACTGTATTAGTAGTTCTTTCACCTAAGTTATTCATATCTGTTGTTAACTCAGTAGCGAAACAAAAAGTAAAAAGTGAAATTGTAAGTAAAAAAATAAGTGTAGAAAGTAAGATTTTATTAAACATTTTAATCCTCCTATAAAATTAATTAATAATAGTATAAGGAATTAAATTTAAAATATACTTGAAAAATTTACAAAAAAAGATTCTAATCAAAAAATTAGAATCTATATATTATTTTTTTAATCTAATTAAAATTGCAAATGCTAGTAAAATCATCAAAATCCCAACAACAATTAAAGCAATATTTAATATTTGTATTAATTCGAAACTACTTTCATTTGAAGTAGGTGAAATAGTACTAACTTTAGTTGAATTTGTTGAAGAATTCGAAGTTGAACTAGAACTAGAATTAGTATTAGAGTTAGAGTTTGAACTATTTTGATTTGAATTATTAGAAGTATTACTAGAATTAGATATTGTATTATCTGTTAAATCTAAATCCACAGCATAAGTATTGTTAAACATAAACAATATATTTAATAATATTAAAATAATTAAAGTCAATTTTAAAAATTTTTTCATAGATCCTCCGTTTGAAAACAATGTTTCAATTCTTTAGTTAAATTCTATATAAATATATCATAAAATTAAAAATATGTCTAGTGTTAGAAATAGAAAAAAGTTTAGATTAACTAAACTTTTCTCAGTAATAATCAATAATAAAAGTTACTAGTTGAATAATATAAGTGCAAAAATTACTATAACAGTTATCATAATTAATAACACCCAAACGAGTGTACCGAATTGATCACCGCCACTAAGAAAGGTTACAAGTGATCCAAGTGCTTTTGTGGTATAATAGAAAATTAATTCTATTATAAATAAAGATTTTGTTGCCATGAATATCACCTCTTATAATTTTAATGTGAAAATTATATATTTTGATTATTACTAAATATTATATAATAAGAGTATATACTAAAATCATGAGAAAAACAAGAAGAAATAAGATGTATATAATGTCGAAAATTGCGATGAAAAGTGTTTGACAAATGGTGGATATGTACTTATAATATTTTTAAATTATATATTATTTCAATAATTTTTAAATTCTAAATTTAAATCAAGATTAATTTTTAAATTAATTCTAAAAAAATTCAAAAAACAAAATTAAAATTTTAAAAGATAGGAGGAATGACTATACGACAAAGAAAAAGCTAATAATTATATCTATCATACTTTTAATACTGATTATAGTATCCTTTTTTGGAGGACAAACTTATTCAAGATATATGAAAAATGTACAAGGTGATGCTATGGCAGAACTTGCAACTTGGAATTTTCTAGTTAATAGCGAATCAGACAAAATATATACTATTGATTTAGGAAGTCAAACATTAAATGGAAAGATTTATCCGGGAACAAAGGGGAGTTTTGATATTATTATTGATGCTAGTGATACAGAAATAGGTGTTGAATATGTAATAAACTTTATAAATGAAACAAATAAACCCCAAAATTTGAAATTTATTTATGAAGAAAAAATATATAATTCAATAATAGAATTAGATGGAATAATGTCTAATTCAATAAATGAAAATTCAGATAATTTAGTAATTACAGAAACAATTCAATGGGAGTGGCCATATGAAACAGGTAGTAGTAAAAAAGAAATAGAAGAAAATGATCTACAAGATACCCTAGATATGAGAAATATTTCACAATATACTTTTCAAATAATTGTTTCAGGAACACAAATGATATAAGGAAACACTTTTATTCAAAAAAAGTATTTAATCATTAAAAAAGATTTAAAGATTATTAATAATATATAATTTTAATTAATAAACAATACACTTTTGGTCCGGTGTATGTTAAAGTTTTTTATTCTGAATTAGGGTAAGTTTATCTTATCCTAATTTTTTTAATTTAAGAGTAAACCACCAGCTATGCTGGTGGCATAAAAACACTTATAGTTA
>CAYJKU010000004.1:61704-85814 GCA_964371215.1 uncultured Clostridium sp. | reverse complement strand
GTGATGAAAGAACTTATGACTATACTCTTGCTTTAAGAGCTGTTGAAACAACTGATTTTATGACAGGTGTTTGGAGTAAAATACCTTATGAAGTTTTAGATATTGTTTCTTCTAGAATTGTTAATGAAGTTAAACATATAAATAGGATTGTTTATGATATTACTTCTAAACCACCTGCAACTATTGAGTGGGAATAAGAATAAGTAAAAATAAAAAAAGACTTTAAATCTAATATTAGATCTAAGGTCTTTTTTGTTTGTTAATTTTATTCTTATTTATTTGGTACTATTTCTAGCCAATAATTATCTGGATCAGATATAAAGTATATTCCCATTTCTGGATTCTCATAACATATACATCCCATTTCTTTATGTTTAGAATATGAATTATCATAATCATCTGTTGTAAATGCTAAATGAAATTCATTTTCTCCTAAGTTATATTTTTCTTTTCTGTCTCGTAACCATGTTAATTCTAATTCAAAATCTGAAACTCCATCTTCCAAATATACAAGTATAAAGCTTCCATCTTCTGCCTCTACCCTACGTTTTTCTTTAAGTCCTAGTGCTTTATTATAAAAATCCATACTTTTTTCTAAATCTAATACATTAAAATTATAGTGTGTAAATTTAAACATTTATTATTCCTCCTACTGTTTTTTATAATTCTATCATATCTATATCTATTTGTACATATACTAATGACTTGCCATTTTATGTAAAATAGTATATAATATTACTATTAGAGTATATTCTCTAAGACTATTACCTATCCAATAGTAATCAATATAGAGAGAGGGATACAATTGAATTTAACAAAACATAAGTTACTCACCATCTCTTCACTGACAACTAAGCCAGTGAATCAAAGTTTTAATGAAATTCCCGAATACGAAAATGTTAATTTTAATTTCAAATTTTGCAAATTAGATTTGGATTGTAAAAAAGAAAAAAGGAAAATCCTACTTGAGTTATATGATCATATCTCAAGTAAAAATAAAACTATATATTTGTGCTTTAGTAAAATCACAGTGTATAGGGGTAATATTAAAATTGAAAGTATTACCCAACAAGAGCTTCCTAAACTTAGAAAATCAATTTACGACGCTCTGGAAGATACACATACATAAAATAAAGAACCTTTAGGATAGGAAGGTTCTTTTTATTTGCTTTCAAATATAGTTTTAAATACACCTTTATCTATTAAATTAGCAAATATATTTTTAATTAAAATAAGAGCTATTGGACCTAATAGTAGTCCTGTTACACCTATTAGCCTATATCCAGTATACATAGCTATTAATGTAAATATTGGATGTACACCTATATTTTTACTTATTAATTTAGGTTCTAATAGTTGTCTTACAACATTCATAATTATTAATAATACAATTACAGCTATAGCTAATCTATAGTCTCCATTTAATACAGATATTATTGCCCATGGTATCATAATTGTTCCTGAACCAAATATTGGCAAGGCATCTACAAAACCTATAAGTATTGCCATTAGAAGCGGATATGGCATAACAAATCCCATAAAATGTAGAATATATAGCCCTATTAAGGAAATAATAAATGATGTAAGTACAAGTGTTGCTTCTGCTTTTAAATATCCACCTAATGTTTTAGTTAAGTCTCTGAAATGACTACCTAATCTTTTAACCCATAAACTAGGTAAATGATGTTCTACCTGATCAATTATATATATTTTATCTACACATATAAAGTATAGGGATATTACTGTTATTGTTATAGATATAAATATAGATGGTAAACTCGTAATTACATTAATTAAATTAGTTAGAATATTTCGTACACCTTCTGTAACTGTACTTAATACATTATCTGTAGAATTTCTTATGACATTCCATATTTCTTCAGATATTTCTATATTTTCTAAATTAATATTTGATATTGAATTTTGTATTAGTATGTATGCTTTATCTATATACTCATTTAAACTATTTAATAAACTAGATGATTCAGATATTAATGTAAATACTAACCATGATATTGTACCTATTATTAATAATGAAACTATTATAAATACTATTATAGAGCTAAACCTTCTAGATAATTTAGTTTTTTTCATTATTTTCTTAATAACAGGTTCAATCATACATGAAATAATAAATGCTACTAAAAATGGCATATAAAAAAAAGATAATTGAAATGCTAGGTATGTCCCTATAATTAATAACACAACATATAATATATTTTTTAATACTTTAGACCAATATGGCATATTTACTATCATAAATTCTCCTTTATACTTGTCCTTTATATATTATATGTAAAAGGATGGTATAATATCCATCCTAAAATTATTATGCATTATTTTGTGTGTTTGTTCTACTATCACAACATATTTTTTCAATTGTTTCTGCTACTTCATCATTACTTATTTCTTTACAATGTTTTGCAATATCTCCAAATGATATAAATCCAACAGGTTCATTATTTTGATTACATACTGGTATTCTTCTTATCTGATTTTCACTCATCTTATTTTCAATCTCTTGTATATTATCTTCACTAGTACAAGTACATACCTTTTTACTCATAATATCTTTTACTGGAACTTCTTTTACATTTTTATCACATGCAATTCCTCGAAGTACAATATCTCTATCTGTTACAATACCACATAATTTATTTTGTTCACAAACTAAAACAGATCCAATATTATTTGTATCCATCATTTTAGATACTTCATATATATTAGTTTCTGGACTAACAAAAAACACTTCATTACACATACATTCTTTAATATTCATATTTACCACCTTTCAAATTTATATATTATTATTTTGGGCAATAAATATTTTTTTATGTTATATGTTTTTTACATTTTTAAAAATTTTTGTAATTTTAAAAAATTGTATATTATTCATATAATCCATAATTGTTATACATAGGTCTATATCCTGGATATCTATTATAGTTATATTGTGGGTATCTATTTGGATATCTATATGGCTGATTATAGAATTTTTGTGGATTATTTGAAAACTCTCTAATTAAAAGTATTTTTATTAAATCTTCTAATCCTTTATTTCTTCTATATCTATTTACAATATTCCTGCTCTCTCCCCTATTATTTCTAGTACTTTGAGCTTGATATCTAGTATTTGTATTTCTATTATGCATATTCCTATTTTCTTGAGGTGTTTTTTCTTTGATTTCATTATCTATCGTTATATTTACATTTAGCATATTATCACTTTCAATTGCGATATATATTTCATTTGTAAGTTCCTCTATTCTGTTAGGTGTAATTTGCATCATATTCCCCATACATGCTTTTTTTATCATTGGATATATTACTTTATATATTTCAGGATAATATCTTTCTATTTCGTTTTGTGAATTATTTACAAAATTATTTGGCATGTCATATTGTGGTATTTGATTATCTTGAAAAGTATTTCCCATATACATGTTTGAATTCATGTCATTATATTCTTGATTTCCTAATACATTTCTTATGTAGTTATCATATGTTTCATTAAACATAATTAAAAACCTCCTTAATATTTTATATATATTATGAAGGTTTATATTTTTTTGTTAATATTGCTATTTTTTAATTATGTATTTTTAATCACTCTTTTAGTAAATCTTGTTTGATAAATACCCTGATATCTTTATATCATTATTTTTATTCAATGTATATTTTTCTATAAATTTATCATCTATAAAATAGAAACAACCATTTCTATTATAACTACTCCTTTCTAATAAATAAAAGGAGACTACTTAAATAAATAGTCCCCTTTTACATTTTTTAACTTGCTCTATTTTTAGATACTGCAAGCCGTATCTGACATTTTCTATAATTAGTATAACAAGCTTATATACTAATTATATCTATTTAATTATTCTCTTTTATTAGTTTTTGAAATATATCTCCTCTTTCTTCAAAGTTTTTAAATACTCCATAACTTGCTGCTGCTGGAGATAATACACATGCTGTATTCGGCTTACATATTTTTTTGGCATAAGAAGCGGTTTTTTGTAAAGTATTAAAATATTTAATATTAATATTTGTGTTTTCTTTTTGTAATACATCATATATCTTTTTACCTGAATCATACATACATAATACATTATCTAAATTAGATTTTAAAATATATGTTATTAAATTATCGTAATTTATTCCTCTATCCATTCCACCAATTATTATTGTTTTAATATTTTTAACACTTTCAATTGCACTTATTGTTGATTCAACAGTCGTAGATATAGAATCATCAAAATATTCTACATCATTAATTGTGGCAAAATATTCTAACCTATGTGGTAATCCTTTAAATGTTTTTAAATTTGTATAAAATTCTTCATCAGATATTTTGAAGTTTTTTACAATATTATATACAAAACACGTATTTAAGAAATTATTATCTCCAAATATTTTTACACCTTGTATATCTTCTAATGAATTTACCCCTATATCTTTTTTTGTTATTAAATATATTTGTGCATTTGTCTTTATTTTATTTAATACATTTTCACCACAATATATTTTATCTTCTTCTTTTTGATGTTTATATATATTTGCTTTTGCATTAAAATATCTTTCCATTGTTTTATATCTTTCTAAATGATCTTCATAGATATTTAAAAATACTGCTATATGTGGTGATGTTTTTAAATATTCTAATTGATGACAAGATAATTCTAATATTATTATTGTATCTTTATTTATTTCCTCAATCATATTAAATACTGGTATTCCAATATTTCCTGCAAGTATTACATCTTTATTACTATTTTTTAATATATGATAAAGTAATGAAGAAACTGTACTTTTACCTTTAGTTCCAGTTATTCCTATTACTTGTTTATGATATATATTTATAAATTCATCTACTTGTGAAGTAATTTTACAAGTATAAGATTTTATATCATTTTTTAATTCAATTCCTGCGCTTTTAAAAACAATGTCATAATTATTAAGACTCTCTTCATAATTTGCACCTGAAATTAGGTTATGGTTTTGGGGAAGCTCTATATCTTCTTTTAAATCTGCAACATCTAAACATATATATCCACCTATTTCTCTTAATAAAGCAAATGTAGATATTCCTTCTCTCCCATATCCTAATACTAAGACTTTTTTATTTTCAATTAATTCTTTTAATTTACTTTTCATTTTTTGCTACACCTTCTTTTAATACTTTTAAGAACTTTTCTGGTATATAGTTTTCTAAATTATCTATTTCAGATATTTGCGTATTAATATTTGTATCTTTAAAATTTGTATTAAATATTTCTAATAGATATGGTAGTTTTATATTGTTTTCTAAATACCTATCTGTTGTTATTTTTAATGACATTAATACTTCTTCTACTTCACCTACACATTCAAATGGTTTTTCTTCTCGAATACCTGTTAATTTTTCGAAATCTAATAATAGATCTTTATTTTCAAACATATTTTTTCCAAATATGTGTATTAGTTCTTGTTCTGTTAGATAAGGAGATAATATTATATATACAAATAGACATTTAGGGCAATTTGCACACCATATATTACTTTTACTTCCAACATTACAACTTCTAAATATTTCATGATATTGTTTTAAATTTGAGAATATTTGTGCTATTTGAATTTCTTTAATTGGTCTTAAAAAACTAAAATATTTAACATCTGAATTTATATACATACTTTCATAATCATTAAAATCTTTTTCAAACTCAAAGCTTTTTGAATATTGATGATTTACATCTGTATTTTTAACAGTAGATTCATTAGCACTAGATTCATTAGACAAACTTACATATCCTATATTATTAATATATCCTGCTATTACAGATGAGAATGCTACTATTGCTGAATATGGTGTATGACCATTTAAAAAGTCTTCTTTGTTTAATTTTATAAGGTTTGAATCTATTCTTCTAGTTGCATGTATTGTTTTATCTTCTAATCCTGCTATTTGCACAGTATCTGTTGTTGCACCTCTTGAATTAATTATATATGGATATGAATCAAATTGTTCTTTTAGTAATTCAATTGTGACTATTGAATCTTTTCCACCACCTACTGGTATTAGTACTTTATTTTTATCTATATTTAAATTATCTTTATTTACACAATATTTTTTATTTAATTTAGCGTTTTGCAATATGTTTATATATTCTTTTTCAGGTGTTATGTTATTTAAATAGAAAAACTCACCTAAACCTTTTGTATATAGCTTTTTCCACCATTTTATTTGTTCTTCAGATAATTCATTTGAATTTATATGTATATTAGGTGAACATGTACTTTTCCAATAACTTACTAATTCAACCATTCCTAATGAAAATATTAAGTTTTCTAATACATTTTTATCTATATTATTGTTTTTAGTTATTATTCCTATTTTCCATGTTGGTTTAAATTCTATTAAATTATTTATTTTAAAATTATATTCAATGTCAATTTCCTTTTCATTTATTTTGTATGTATATCCTTCATATGTAAAATCTTTGTATTTATCTCTAAATTCTATATATTCATCTTGTCTATTTCTTACCATGATATACCCCTTCCTATTTTCTTTTTATATATTATACTCTATATTATTAATTTAGTTAGTTATTTGCTTTTTATATACAACTATTCTATGTATATTTTAGCTATTTGTCAAGTATTTATGATATCTAAGCTACTTATATATATTGATATACATAATATTCTATGATATAATATTAAAATAGGCTAATCATAGTCTAATTAATTAGAAAGGAGTACGATTATGTATAATTGTACAACAAACATCCAATTTGTAGATGTAACTAAATCTATTGAAGAAGGAAGAATATCTATAGATTGCGATATTGCAGCTTCACAGGTACATTCAGTAGAATCAGAGGAATCTGTTTATCTAATTCGGCTAACAGAGGAAGAATCAGATAAAACATTGGATTTGGAACGATTCAGTTTTCCAGACTATGAAGTTGAGAAGGTTAAAGCTTCTGGCTATTTTTCCCGAAAACGATGGTTCACTTTTAGTTTTCCGGATATACCAGGATGTGATACATCAAATCCTGTATATGCCTTAGAACTACTGAAACTTTCGAACGAAAAATCTACTAAGTATACTATAGTAGACATAGTACATCTGAATCGCATTAATTAATCTTTAAAATAAGAGTTGGAGTAAGTATTCCAACTTTTATTTTTATCTAAAAATATATAATCTAATCAAATAAAGATATTGAACTTTATAAATTGTAAATACTCTGCTTGCTTTTAATCTTGAAATAATCTGTATTAATATGTTATACTATTTTTATATTTGCTTCTATAGCTCAGTTGGTAGAGTACTACCTTGGTAAGGTAGAGGTCACGGGTTCAATTCCCGTTAGAAGCTCCACCAAAAAAGAAATTCTGATTTAGAATTTCTTTTTTTACTTAATCTTCTATTTCTATCTATTTATATTAGATATCATATAATTACTGTTAATCAAGTATTATATATTTTTGATTTGTTTTATTGATTTTTAATCAACTATATAGTAATTTTCAGCTTACAAAATCCACCATTTTACTGGTAGATTTAATTTTATATATCTTATAATATAGTATCTAAAATTATATTAATATATTCAACCATATATAATGGAATATTTAAGCTGTTATTATCTATTTTAAACTCTTTTGTACTTAATTTAATTTTTACTTTAGGTAAGTATTGTTCATCATATCTTTTTAAACTAATACTATTAATATTATCTGATGATTTAACTTCGATTGGTATTATATGCTCTTTATACTGTAATAAAAAATCTATTTCATATTGCTTAAATGTATAATAACTTGGTATTATATCAAAATTATTTACTAAGTGATTAAAAATAAAGTTTTCTGTAAGAGCACCTTTAAATTCATTTTGAAAATCTATTTTTTTAATAAAACTACCATCTAAATTTGAATGTTTTGTAAGTAATCCTACATCATTTAGGTACATCTTAAATGCACTTATATCCTGATATGCTTTCAATGGTATTTCTGGTTTTGAAGTATTATATGATTTATATGCTAAATTTGCATCTACTAACCAATTAAGAGCATCTTCATATTCTCTTGCTCTTGCCCCTTGTTTTATAGCTTGGTATAAGAATTTTTTATTTTCTCTAGCTAATTGTGATGGAATTCCTTGATATATTTGAGTTATCTTATTTGCTTCACTTCCTGATGTATGTTTGCCAAAATCATCTATATATGCATTTAAAATATTTTGTTGAAACTTATATACTATTTCAATATTTTTAGTTTCTATCCATTTTTTAACAACTTCTGGCATACCACCTATAACATAATATAATTTTAATTGTTCAATCAATTTTTCGTGTAACATTCCTAATATATTTAAATTATTTGTATCTTTCATAGCTTCTACATAGTTTTCTAAAGAACTTGCTATTAAAAACTCAGAAAAAGACATTGGTTTTAAATCTAAAAAATCCACTTTACCAACTGGGAATGAAGTTTTCCCTAATTTTATTCCCAATAAAGATCCTGCTGCTATTATGTGATATCCATTTGCAAATTCATTGAAATATTTTAAACTATTTAAAGCATTAGGACATTCTTGTATTTCATCAAAAAAGATAAGTGTATTTGTCTCTGATATTTCCTTTCCACTAATTATTCTTAATTGATTTAATATTCTTTCTGGTTCTTTCGTATATTCAAATACATTGTGTAGTTCTTTATCATTATCAAAATTGAAATATACCGTATTTACATATTGTTCTTTTCCGAACTCTGTTACAATATATGTTTTTCCTACTTGTCTTGCACCTCTTAAAATCAAGGGTTTTCTATCTATTGAATGTTTCCATTCTATTAATTTTTCAGTTATTAATCTTTTCATATTTCATCAACTCCTATATATATTATATCATATATCATTTAAAATATCACACTTTTTTAAGGTTTTTTAATGAAATAATCACACTTTTCCAACTTTTTTTCAAAAAAATATCACACTTTTTTAATTTTTTTCCTTAATTTATCACATAATTTTAAAAAAACCACATTATATTTGATTATATAACATGGTTTTTTACTTATTTATATTTCATTAAACATATTTTTAATTGCTTTTTTTCTAATTCTTTGAATCGCATTATCTACAGATTTTACTGGTGAATCTAATCTTTTAGCTATAATATCATAACTATCACCTTTCATATATCTATCTAAAACTTGTTTTTCAAATTTACTTAGAGTTTTATTAACTGCATTTTCCATTTCAGAAAAATATTCTTGTTTCATTATTGTATCTAATGGATCTTCTGCTTGAACATTATTAAATGTATCCATAAGTTCAGTACTATCATTACTATCATCATCATATGCTGACATATTTAATGATAAATATGAGTTAAGTGGTATATGTTTTTGTCTATTTGAAGTTTTAATTGCTGTTATTAATTGTCTTTCAACACACATATTAGCAAAACCTTTAAAAGTAGGCTGTTTTTCTTTATTAAAATTTCTAATAGCTTTAAAAAGACCTATCATACCTTCTTGTATAATATCTTCTCTTTCTGCTCCTATTATAAAATATTTACTTACTTTGATATTTACTAAATCTTTATATTTTTGCAATATATATGACAATGCTTCTTCATCATTATCGTGAATCATAGATATTACATCTTCATCACTCATATTACAATATTTATCTGTAGTAAAATATATATTGTCTTTTTGCATATGTGTTACCTCCAAGTTGTTTAGCGATATTTAATGTATTATATAGCTGGAATGCTTATATGTCAACAACTTTAAAAGATTTCATTAAAATTGTTTTAATATTTCTGTATATGTTATACCAAAATATTCCATAAGTTCTTCTGCTTTTCCAGATTTACCAAAAGTATCTTTTATTCCTAGTCTTATAAGCTTAGTAGGATAATTTTCTACTAATACTTCTGAAATTGCACTTCCAAGACCTCCTATTATATTATGATCTTCTATAGATATTAATTTCTTAGTTTCTTTTGCAGATTTAATAATTAAATCTACATCTATTGGTTTTATTGTATGAATATCTACAACTCTAATATTTATACCTTCTTCTTTTAAAATCTTTTGAGCCTTTATAGCTTCTACAACTGCTACACCTGTTGCAAAAACTGTACCATCTTCCCCATCTCCTATTTGTATACCTTTTCCTATTTCGAAATTCATATTTTCATCATATATATTTTGTGTACCTAATCTAGATAATCTTACATATGTCGGATTTAGATTTTTAGATATTTCATTAATTATCCATTTTGTTTGAATTTCGTCTGATGGAGATATAACTGTCATATTAGGAATTGTCCTCATAAGTGATATATCTTCTATCATCTGATGTGTTGCACCATCTTCTCCAACAGTTATTCCTGCATGTGTTGCACAAATTTTAACATTTAATTTAGGATAACATATACTGTTTCTAATTTGATCATATGCTCTTCCTGCTGCAAACATCGCAAATGTACTTGCAAATGGTATTTTTCCTGCTAGCGATAATCCTGCTGCTGTTCCTATCATATCTGCTTCTGCTATGCCAATATTAAAAAATCTCTCTGGGAATTCTTTTGCAAAGATATCTGTTTTAGTTGCACAAGATAAATCTGCATCTAAAACAACTACATTGTTATTTATTTTACCTAATTCTGTTAATGCTTCTCCATAACTTTGTCTTGTGGCTTTTTTAGTTTCAGATAATTCTACATTTTCTATATAACACATTATATTAATTCCTCCTTAGCCGTAATATATTCATCTTCATTTGGTGCTTTACCATGCCATTTAGCTAGATTTTCCATATATGATATACCTTTACCTTTAATTGTTTTTGCTATAATACATGTTGGTTTACCCTTAATAGTTTTTGCCACTTCAAATGCTTTTATTATTTCATCTATATTATGGCCATCTATTTTAATTATTTGAAATCCAAAACTTCTAAATTTGTTATCTATTTCATTTAATCCTTTAACATCTAAAATATTTCCATCTATCTGTAGATTATTATTATCTACAATTACACAAAGATTATCTAAGTGATATTTACTTGATGTCATTGCTGCTTCCCATATTTGACCTTCTTGTATTTCTCCATCACCTAATATTGTATATACTCTATAATCTTTTTTGTCTAATTTTCCTGCTAATGCAATTCCATTTGCTATAGATAAACCTTGTCCTAATGAGCCTGTTGTCATGTCTATTCCTGCAACTTTATTTTTGTCTGGATGTCCCTGTAAATTACTGTTTAATTTTCTAAGTGATTGTAATTCTTCTTTTGAAAAAAATCCTCTATTTGCAAGTGTACTGTATAGTGCAGGAACCGAGTGACCTTTAGATAATATAAATCTATCTCTTTCTTCCCAATTCGGATTACCTGTATCTATTCTCATTTCATTGAAGTATAATGTTGTTAATATATCTGCACAAGACAACGAACCTCCTGGATGTCCTGATGAAGCTATATATATTTGTTCAATTATATCTTTTCTAATTTCTTTAGCTTTATTTTCTAATTCTTGAATATTCAAATTTCTTCTTCCTTTCTTATCAATTTAGTTTATTATATCTATATACTTTTTTTTTGTAAATATATTTTATACAATTTAATATAAAGTATGTATATAAATATTTTGACATATATTGTTAACTACTGCATATATATTAAGTATCTATTTTATAAATATTGGAGTGATTAATTATGTTAGATGAATATATTGAAAATTGCAAAAATGATATTATTATTAAAACTCAAGAATTAGTTCAAATCCCAAGTGTATATTCTTGTGCAGATTCATATAAATATCCATTTGGAAAAAATATTAATTCTGCTTTAGACTATATGTTAAAATTAGGTAAAGAACTAGGATTTCGTACCAAAAATATAGATAATTACTGTGGATATATTGAATTTGGTGAAGGTTCTGAATTATTTGCCATAATTGGACATCTTGATGTTGTACCAGCAAAAGATGAAGAATGGATCTTCCCTCCTTTTTCTGGGACTATATATGATAATTTAATCTATGGCAGAGGTGTCATTGATGATAAAGGCCCTGTGATTGCATCTTTGTATGCTATGAAAGCTGTAATGGACAACTATCCTATAAATAGAAGAATTCGCTTAATTCTAGGTCTTGACGAAGAAAGAGATTGGAAATGTATCGAATATTATAAGAAATATGAAGAAATACCTAGTTTAGGATTTAGTCCAGATGGAAACTTTCCTTGTATCTTTGCAGAAAAAACTGTATTATCTACAGTTCTAAAATGTTTATATGATAATTCAAAAGATTTATTGCAAATAGCTTCTATAAATAGTTATTCAAATCCAATTAATGTTGTTCCTAAGATGTGTACTTCAATATTAAGAATTAATACAGAGATTTCAAATACTATTAATATTAATGACTTAATTTCAAATATAAGAAAAATCGTTCTAAAATATAACTTTCAAATAGATATATATCAAATAGATGAATTTAGTATTAAAATAACTTCTCATGGAAAATCTGCTCATAGTGCACATCCAGAACTTGGAATAAATTCAATTTCTAGACTTTTAATAGTTATTCATGAGCTTTTAGAAAAATATATGATTAATATTCCTTTATTAAACTTTTTCTCTAAATATATCAAGACCGAATATACTGGGAAAAGTTTAGGAATAGATTTTGAAGATTATTCTGGTAATTTGACTTTAAATGTTTCTAGTATAGAAATAGAAAATAAAATACATAAGTTATTTATCAATCTTAGAATTCCTGTTACTATTCCAATTGTTAAAATAGGAAATCAGCTAAATAAATTAACGAGTCCATACATAAGCATTGATTGTGATATAATAGATCATAAGCCTTTTTTAGACGTAAACAAAAAGTGTAGTTTAGTAACTACACTTACAAATATTTTTAATTTAAAAACTAATACTAATTTTGAACCTTTTAGCATCGGTGGTGCTACATATGCTAGAGCATTTGAAAATGTTGTTTCTTTTGGTCCTACATTTCCTAATGATGAAGATATGTGTCATAAAGTTAATGAATTTATTGATATAGATAAACTCATATTATGTTCTAAAATATATGCAGAATCTATTTTAAAATTAAATTCAGATATATAAACAAAATAAAACCCGCATTGGCCGTTAAATAAGAATTTTTAGGGACCTGTTCATATCAACAGGTGGGTGCCTACCCAAATACTCATGGGCTTCTCACTAGATGTTTATGTGAGCATGCACGCTATATTCAGAGATTGGCCCCTATTTAATTGTGTTGGTTCTAAAAATTCTATTCCCACAAACCACGCAGGATTTATTTATAAATTTATTTTAGCATAGTACTTTTTATATTTCAAGTGTTAATATTCTTGTTTAATACTTATTTTATACATATATATTCACTATACTTGTTTTTTCATATTAAATCACACTATCTCTACTTTTTTTATATTTGTTATTTTAAATAATTTATGATATAATTAAAAAGATAATGCAAAAAACCAAGTACTATATAAATCTTAGTACTTGGTTTTTAGTTTTACATTACATATAATAAAATACATAAGAAATGTAATAAACTTCCTAATAATATAAATAAATGAAATACTGAGTGGATATATTTATGTTTTTTTCCTATCCCATATAGTATAGCTCCTACAGTATAAGATATTCCACCTAATAGTAATAACACAAACCCTGGTGTTCCTAAGACTATTGGTAATATATTAGCTTTAAATACAATGCACCATCCCATTATCAAATAACATATCATTGAGAATTTTTTGAATTTTTTAATATCTATTGCGTTCAATACTATTCCAAGTATTGCAAATAACCAGATAACTCCAAATATTACCCATCCAGCTATTGGATCATGTTCTCTTATTGATACTAATACAAATGGTGTATACGATCCTGCTATTAACAAAAATATAGAACAATGATCTAATACTTGAAATACTTTTTTTGATAATAATTTAGGACTTAATCCATGATATACACTTGACATTGTATATAATATTATCATTGTTAAGCCGTAAATAGCCCCACTTATTATTCCATATACATTATTGTTAACTGCTGCAAAAACAATGCAAAGTGATGTAGCTACTATTCCTAATACTGCACCAATAATATGTGAAGTCATATTGAATATCTCTTCACCTTTTGTATATTTTGGTAACACTCTATCTATTAATTTTGTTCGTGGCATATATCCTTCTTTCTAAATATATAAATTATATTTTACTTACTTGCATCCCATCTTTTGAATCTTTTATTTCATACCCTTTATTTTTTATTTCATCTCTTAGTAAATCTGATTTTTCCCATTCTTTATTTAATCTAGCCTGTTTTCTTTCTTCTACTAAATTTAATATGTCTTGTGGGATATCCTCTTCTTTTTTTATAATATCTTTATCAATATTTAATCCTAAAATTTCATCAAATTTTAATAATAAATTTGCTAGTTTATTAGATTTTTTATCATTTCTAATAACATCCCAAACAACTGACATTACGAGTGGCATATTTAAGTCATCATTAATTGCATTTAAAAATTTAGATTCATATATTTCTATTTCTAGTTCATCTATATCATCTTTTCCATTTTCATGTGCTTTAAATCCATTTTTTAATCTTTCTAGTGATTTAGCTGTACTTTCTATGCCTTCCCAAGTAAAATTAAGTTTATTTCTATAATGTGCTGAATATGTAAATAACTTGTATACTAATGGATCATATCCTTTTTCAATTATATCTTTTAATAAATATACATTATTTAAACTTTTAGACATTTTTCCATTATTAATTAATAGATATTCACCATGTAACCAATAATTTGCTGGAATTTTACCACATACACCTTTATTTTGAGCTATTTCATTTTCGTGATGAGTTGGTACTAAATCTATTCCACCTGTATGTATATCAAATTGATCACCTAAGTATTTTTTTGACATAGCTGAACATTCTATATGCCATCCTGGATAACTAAGTCCCCATGGACTATCCCATTTCATCAGATGATTTTCTGGTGCTTTAATCCATAATGCAAAATCTTGCGGGTTTCTTTTCTCTGTATCAAAATCTATTCTTGCACCTGCTATTTGTTCATCTACTTTTATGTTAGATAATACTCCATATGCATCTAATTTTGATGTATCAAAATATATTGTATTTGATGTTTGATATGCATATCCATTTTTAACAAGTTTTTCAACAAATGCAATCATTTCTTTGATATGATCTGTTGCTTTACAAACTATTTCTGGTTTTTCTATATTTAACTCTTTTAAATCTTTAAAAAATAAGTCTGTATAGTATTCTGCTATCTGTTCTGGAGATTTATTTTCTTCTTTTGCAGATTTTACCATTTTATCTTCACCAGTATCTGCATCTGAAACAATATGTCCTACATCAGTAATATTCATCACATGTTTAATATTATATCCATTATATCTTAATACTCTTCTTAATATGTCTTGAAATATATTTGTTCTCATATTCCCTATACTAGCATTTTTATATACTGTAGGACCACATGAATAAATCTTCACTTCTGAAGAATCTATTGGAATAAATTCTTCTTTTTTTCTTGACATTGTGTTATATAAAAAAATCTTATCCATCTTGTTTTAATTCCTTTCTATATATTTTTAAATTAGTTGCTAAGATAACCTTAGCAACTAATTATTATACTTTTATTCTGTTGTATTTGAATCTGTTGAAGTATTTGTACTTGTGTTTGTCGAAGTATTTGTACTTGTGTTTGTCGAAGTATTTGTACTTGTGTTTGTCGAAGTGTTTGTACTTGTATTTGTGCTAGTATTTGTTGATGTGTTTGTTGATGTGTTTGTATTATTACTTGTGTTTGTATCATCTGGCTCAGGCTCTGGTTCAGGTTCTGGCTCTGGTTCAGGTTCTGGTGCTTGGCAAATATCACATATTTCTAATATTTCTTCTTGGAATCCTTTACTTCCATTAGGTGTCCACAATGTTAGTTGTTCTTTTGGAACTATTCCTCCAAAAATTCTATTTTCAACTTCTAAACAATATCCATTAGATAACTTACCAGATAACTTACAAATTTCTTGTACACCATGCCCTTGACATTTTGCTGGTAGATTATCTGATGAGAATATTTCTACATAAGTATTTGTACAACTTTCTACAGCTAACCCTCCAGTATCTCTACAAATTGTTGCTTCTACAATTCCTGCTGGTCTTTCAAATGTTGCTGCTGCTAAACCTGAATGTATTGGAGTCATTATTGCATCCCAAATTTGTGCTGCTGGATTCCAATGAGCATTATATACAACTGTTTCTGGTTCATCATATCCATACCAAGCCGCTGCTGTATAATATGGTGTGAATCCACATAACCATCTATCTACACTTCCATCTGTTGTTCCTGTTTTAGCTGCTACTGTGATGTTTGGTATTTTTAAATATCCTATTGAACCTATATTTAATGGTTCCTGTAATATTGACTGAATTAAATACGCATTTTGCTCTGATATTACTCTTCTTGTTTCTTGTATTGGCTCTAATACTACATTTTCTTCACTATCTACAACTTTAGTATAGAAAATTGGTGTAATATATTCTCCACCATTTGCTATAGTTGCATATGCTGCAGCCATTTCTAATGGCGATATTCCTTTAGTAACACCACCTAATGCAAGTGATAAATTTTCATCATTATGACTTGGATTTTGTGTTGAATCAACTAATGTAGATATTCCAAAATTTCTTAAATATGTTACTGCTGTTGCTGGAGTTATCTCAGTCATCATTTTTACTTGAGGAACATTTTGAGAATATGCCATTATTGTTCTAATGTTTATATACCCTCTATATGAATTTCCATCGTTTTTAGGTGAATAATTTCCTGCAAAAGTTGATTTAACATCATTATATACTGTAGATGTTTGTATTATTTTTTCTTCTAATGCTGGCGCTATACCTGCTATTGTTTTAATTGTTGATCCAGGTTGTCTTAATGCTTGTGTTGCTCTATTATATTGATCATCTAATGTTTTTTCTCCTAAACCACCTGCAACACCAACTACGTGTCCTGTGTTATGGTCTATTAATACAAATGCTGATTCTGATGTTTCATTCTTTAATGTTCCATCTGCATTTTTTTCTCTTCCTGCTATTTCATATGTTGATTTAACATACTCTTCTTCAATTTTTGCTTGTAATTCTAAATTTACTGTTGAATAGATTGTAAGTCCACTGCTATATATATAGTTTTCAGCTATTTGACGTGATACACCTTGTTCAGTCATAACTTGTTCTAATACTTGTTCAATTACAGCATCTGTGTGATATGAATAATCTGAAACTATTGATGATGTTCCTTTAGAAAATGGTAATCCACCTTCAACTTTAGCAACTGCTGCATCATATTCTTCTTGTGAATCTATTTCACCTAATTCATTCATTTTAGCTAAAACTGTCAATGTTTTAGTTTTTATTCTTTCATTTCTTTCTTCTTCTGAATCAAAATTAGGATGTAATATATATGGATTATATAAATTAGGAGATGTATTTATACCTGCTAAAAATGCGCATTCTGCTAAATCTAAATCTTTTGCACTTTTGTTAAAGTAATATTCTGCACCTAATTCTACACCATGTAAATTACCTTCTCCACCTATATATAAGATGTTTAGGTATAATTCTAATATTTGGTCTTTAGAAATCATTGTTTCAACTTGATATGCTTTTGACCATTCTCTTATTTTTCTGTAAATTCCATCAATTCCTGAAGCTTCATCATCACCAGTTATATTTTTAACTAACTGTTGTGTTATTGTACTACCACCATAACTAGAACCACCAAAAACTGTATTTACTATCGCTCCAGCTGTTCTTTGAATGTCCACCCCACTATGTTCTTCAAATCTTTCATCTTCTATTGATACATATGCTTTTGGTAGGTAATATGCCATTTCTTCTAATGTAATAACTTTTCTTTTCTCATCACCACTAAGATTTGCAATTACATTTCCATTTACATCTACTATCACTGAGTTTGAAGCACCTATTGTTAATTGTTCTTTGGATATATCGAATTCATCTCCGAAAAATCCAAAGAAAATTCCAGCAAATGCTAATCCACCCGCAATAACTGCTAATAATGATAAGATAATTATCAATCTAATAATATTTGTAATTATTGGATGCCTTTTAGAAAACTTTTCTTTTTTTCCTTTTTTATTTTTCTTGTCCGGATTAATTATTTTTGTATTGTCTTTGTCATCATTTTTTTTAGTTTTAGTTTTCTTTGTATCTTTCACATTTGGCATTACTTTAGTCTTAGAATCTACTTTTTCATTTTTAGAATTCTTATTACTACTTGGCTTATTTTTGCTATTGTTTTTACTACTATTTTTATTATTATTTTTCTTGTTCTTTGGCATATATATTTTCCTCCTTGCCAATAAAATATCTTAGTTATTATATAATACTTTTATAAAAAATAAAAGAGTTTAAATATATTTTATTGTTATTTTACTTCTAATTGTTATATCTTTGCTTTATTTCCTTGTAAATAAGCTATTTGAACATTATCTTCTTGTATTTTTTTTAATAACTCTTTGTATAATAATTTATTAGATAAACCTGCTTCATATACCGCTTTTTGCATATATTTTTTACTATTATTTATATTTATATTTATATTTTTACAATTTATATCATAATTATTAATATTAATACCATTAAATCTTTTTTGTGTAATTTTAACATTTTGTTTAAAGTTTACTATTACTGATTGGTCAAAAATATTATATTTATTTAGTACCTCTTCTGGAAAATCTATATTTAATATTATATTTGATTTAGCCAAACTTCTTTTTCTATTATTAGAAACAGAAATGATCTTTCCAGTTTGTTCTAGAATATCTTCTTCTATTTTTTTAAATTTCTCTATATATTTTGTTACAATGTTAACCTTTTTATATTCTTTAATTATATTTTTTATGTTTTGAACAACTATATCTGATGGTTCGTTTACTGCAATTGAAATATATGTATTATCTAAATCAAATTTCTTTTTGTCAATTATATACATTAACACTGATTGCATAAGTGCTTCAAAAAGGAATTTCCCATCTACGATATTTATTCCATATGTCTGTAAATAATTTACTAGTAATTCATTTTCTCTTACCTTATTACTTATCACTACATTTTTAATATTCTCTGTTTCTAATATTCGAACTATTTTATTTACTATTTTTAAAGTTCTTCTATTCCTTTTTATATATTCATTCTTCAAATCTGGTATTTTTATCTTTCGTCCTTCAACTTTTATTATTGAAAATATTTTTTCAATTCTAGTTTGCTTGTCTAATTCTTCTATATAATAATGCAAAAAAATCACTCCTTAATATATCATTAAATCATATTAGATTCTTATTAAAATATATTAATTAAATGATTTTTTATTCATATTATTAAATTATTATATCTCTTTTTAGTAAATTATTTTTAATAACTCCTATACCTATAAATTTCAACTCTGGATTTTGCTCAGTTTCTTCTGGTAATTGGTATATCCTATATATCCCATCGACATATTTTTTTGTTATTTTAACTCCATTTAAAACTAAATTAACATCTCTACTGCTAAGAGATAACTTTTCACATTCTTCAAACATCTTTTCAAGTGATATAAAATTTTGTTCTAAAAATTGTTCTTTATTTTCATTAAAATTTTCTTTTAGCTTATCGATGTTTACAGAATTTTTTATATCAAATTCTCCTACTCTAGTTCTATTTAAATTACTCATATATCCAACAGTTTCTAATTTTATAGCAATATCTTCACATAAACTACGTATATATGTCCCTTTAGAACATTTAACAACAAAAGAAATTTTAGCATCACTTTTGTTTATATTTATTAATGTAATATCATATATTTCTATACTTCTTTTCTGAATTTCTACTGTTTGTCCTTTTCTTGCATATTCATATAGTTTTTTTCCATTAACTTTAATTGCAGAATACATAGGTGGTAATTGTTCTTGTTTTCCTAAAAAAGTTTTTAATACATTTTCTATATTTTCTTTTTCTAAACTTTCTTTTTTCACTTCTTTTTCTTCAATTATTTTTCCTTCTATATCTGCAGTATCTGTTTTAATACCTAAATGTAATTCAACTTCATATATTTTATCATGATTTATTAAGTATTTTGACATTAATGTACCTTTACCAATTAAAATAGGCAACACTCCTGTTGCCATTGGGTCTAGTGTTCCAGTATGTCCTACTTTTTCATTAAATGTTTTTTTAACTTTATATACTATATCATGTGAAGTGCAATTTTTAGGTTTATTAATTATAATTATTCCATCCATAATATATTTATTCCTTATATCTTATTTTATATCTCTAAAGTTTTTTTAGATTCTTTTAATATCTTTTCTTTAACTGTTTCTAAATCTCCTAAGATAAATGCTCCTGCAGCTTTTTTGTGGCCACCACCACCAAATACAGCACATACATCTGATACATTTACATTATCTGTTGATCTCATAGAAACTTTGTACCCTGTTCTAGTATCATTTTGTCTTAAAAATATTGAAATTTTAACATCTTCTATTTCAACACCAATATCTACTAAACCTTCATGATCACCAGGAGCTGCTCCTACTTCCTCTTCATCTGACCTTGTCATATATGAAAAAGCTATCTTGTCTGACTCATAAAAATCTAATCTACTAATTACTCTTTTAGATAAACTAAAATTAGCTTTTGTTTTTGTTTTTAAAACTTTCTTATATATATCTGATACATCTACACCTGCTCTTAATAATTCTCCTGTAAATTCAAATGTTTCTGGTGTCACACCTTGATGTCTAAATCCACCTGTATCTGTTATTAATCCAGCCATAATACATGTACCTAACTGTTTTGAAACTGGTATTTCAAAATATATAGCTATTCCTGCTAATACTTCACAACAAGCTGGTGATACTGGATTAACAAAATTTATGTCTCCATACATTGTATTACTTCCATGATGATCTATAACTATTGTTTTTTTAGCATTATCAAAATATTCTCTTTTTGCAACTCTTTTAATATCTGCTGCATCAACTGTTATTGCTAAATCATATTTTTCTATTTCAGATTCTGTTTTAACTTTATCTATATCTGGTAAAAAGTTAAACAGTCTTGAATATTCTGGCATAATAACATCTGCATCTTTACCTAATGTTTTAATCATATGTTTTAATGCCATACTACTTCCTATAGCATCTCCATCTGGAGATTCATGTGTAAGGATAACTATACTTTCTGCTAATTTGATTTCTTTTAATATATCATCTAATGTCATAATCTTTCCTCCAATTAATCTTCTTTCTTTGGTAAAATTTCTTTTAATATACTATCTATTTTAGCACCATATTCTAATGATTCATCAAGTTCAAATATTAATTCTGGTGTATTTCTTAAATTAACTTTTTTTGCTAATTCACTTCTTATGAATCCAGAAGATTTTTTAAGTGCAGCTAATGTGTCTTTCATATTTTTTGAATTTAAGATACTTACCATAACTGTTGCATATTTTAAGTCATTTGTTACTTTAACTTTAGTAACACTTATCATACCTGTTGCATTAGGATTTTTCATTTCATATCCAATAATTTGACTTAATACTCTTCTATATTCTTCTTCTATACGAGCTAATCTTGTTTGATTCTCTGGCATATTTTCTCCTTTTCTAAGTAGGCTAAAATGAGGTTTAAATATTTATTGAACCCCATTTTAACATCTAACTATTATTTTCTTTTAATTTCTTCCATTACATATACTTCAATAATATCTAATTCTTTAATATCGTTATAGTTTTCAACCTGAATACCACATTCAAATCCTTTTGTAACTTCTTTAACATCATCTTTAAATCTTTTTAATGTACATAATTTACCTTCATGAATTACAACATTTTCTCTAATTACTCTAACACCAGCATTTCTTTCAACTTTTCCTGAAAGTACATATGCTCCAGCAATTGTTCCAACATTAGATATTTTAAATGTTTGTCTAACTTCAACATTTCCAATAACTTTTTCTTCATATTTAGGTTCTAACATACCTTTCATAGCAGATTCAACTTCTTCAATAGCTTGATATATTATTGAATATTGTTTTATTTGAATTTCTTCTTTTTCTGCCATTTCTTTAGCTGTAACATCTGGTCTTACATTAAATGCAATTATTATAGCATTTGAAACTTTTGCAAGAGTAACATCTGATTGATTAACAGCTCCAGCTGCACTATGAATTACTTTTACTTTAACTTCTTCATTTTTTAGTTTTTCTAGTGATTGTTTAACAGCTTCTACAGAACCTTGTACATCTGCTTTAACAATTAAATTAAGTACTTTTAAATTTCCTTCTTCCATTTGACTAAATAAATTGTCTAAAGTAACTTTTGTTCCTGCATTTATTTCTCTTTCTCTTTCTTGATGTTTTCTTCTTTCGATTAAATGTTTTGCCATTTTTTCGTTTTTAACTTCATAGAATACATCTCCAGCTTGTGGAACAGTTGTTAACCCCATAATCTCAACTGGTGTAGATGGTCCAGCTTTCTTAACTGGTCTACCTTTATCATCTCTCATATCTCTAATTCTACCAATTGATGATCCAACAACTATTGTATCACCAACATCTAAAGTTCCTCTTTGAACAAGCATTGTTGCAATTGCACCTTTTGCTTTATCTAATCTTGCTTCGATTATAGCACCTTTAGATTGTTTATTAGGATTTGCTTTTAATTCAAGCATATCTGCTTGTAAAATTACCATTTCTAATAATTGTTCAATATTTTGGTTTTGTTTAGCTGAGATAGGAACAAATATTGTTTCTCCTCCCCATTCTTCTGATACTAATTCATATGCCATCAATTCTTGTTTAACTTTTTCTATATTAGCATCTGGTAGATCTATTTTATTTACTGCTACTATTATTGGTAAACCTGCTGATTTAGCATGATTTATTGCTTCTATTGTTTGTGGTTTTACTCCATCATTTGCTGCAACTACTAATATTGCTATATCTGTAATTTGAGCCCCTCTAGCTCTCATTGAAGTAAACGCTTCATGTCCTGGTGTATCCAAGAATGTTATTTCTCTATCATGTATTTTGACTTTATATGCACCAATTGCTTGAGTAATCCCTCCAGCTTCACCTTCGATCACATTTGTTTTTCTAATTACATCTAATAATGATGTTTTTCCATGATCAACGTGTCCCATTACAACTATTACAGGTGGTCTTGTCATTAAATCATCTTCACTATCATCTGATTCATCAAATAATGTATCTTCTATAGAAACAGTTTCTTTTTTAGTAGCATTAATTCCAAATTCTTGTGCTAATAAAAATGCTGTATCAAAATCTATTTCATTATTTATTGTTGCCATTATTCCAAATCCTAATAGTTTTTTAATTAATTCAGCTGTTGTTTTCTTCATCTCTGTAGCTAAATCTTTAACTGTAATAGCTTCTGGTATTTCAATATCTGTTAACTTAAATATTTTTTGTTTAACTCTTTCTTCTTGGTTTTTATGGTTTTTCTTTCTACCTCTTCTACCACGTTCAGTAGTTAAATCATAGAAGTCTAACATTCCACCATCTTGGTCTTCAAACATATTTGATAAATGGTTAGTTTGTTTTAATGATTTTAATTTTCCTTCATCATAACTGTTATTTGAAGAAGATTTTCTTGTTTTTGTTTTTTTGTTAGCTTTAATTTCTTCTAATTTGTCATTTTTTTGTTTGTCAATTGCTTTATTAGCATATTCTCTAACATTTTCTTTTTCAAGAGTATCTAATGTCATAATATTTTTAATATTTTTATCTAAACCTTTATCATCAAGATTTTTTCTTCCGAATCTATTATCTCCATTGTTATTATTGTTATATGGTCTATTATCTACATTATTGTTTCTATAACCATTATTGTTATATGGTCTATTTTCACCATTATTGTTTCTATAACCATTGTTATTGTTGTTATATGGTCTATTTTCACCATTATTGTTTCTATAAC
>CAYJKU010000004.1:12556-61604 GCA_964371215.1 uncultured Clostridium sp. | reverse complement strand
CATTGTTATTGTTGTTATATGGTCTATTTTCACCATTATTGTTTCTATAACCATTGTTATTGTTGTTATATGGCCTATTTTCTCCATTATTGTTTCTGTAACCATTATTGTTATTATATTCTCTTGGTTTAGTTTCATTTTCAGTTTTAACTTCTTCAACTTTAACTTCTTCTTTAACTTGTTCTACAACTGGTTTTTCTACTTCTTTAATAACTTCTTGTGGTTTTTCCACTTCTTTAACAATTTCCTTAGGTTCTATTATTTCTTCTTTTTCTTCTTTTTCTTGTTTTTGCTCACTTTTTTGTAAACCAAATAATTCACTAACAGTCATAGGTTTATTAGGTTTATTTCTATACACGATATTATAGTCATGATTTTCTTTTCTTTCAACAAAACCAACATTAGATTTTTTAGTATTATTGTTTTCATTTTTACTAAATTGTTCCATTTTAGGTTCTTCTTCAATAATTACTTCTCTTCTAATGATAACTGGTTGTTTTTCTTCTTTGTTATTTACATGATTTTTTTCTTCTTTTTTTGAATGTTTTTTATCTTCCACTAACTTTTTACCTTCTCCAGTACTATTATTTTTATTTTTAATTTTGCTTTCTATTCTTTTAGATTCCTCTTCTGTTACACCACTCAAATGATTTTTAACTTCAATATTCATTTTATTTGCGATTTCAATTATTTCTTTACTGGTTAAGTCTAGCTTTTTTGCTATTTCATGTATTTTTATCTTACCCAATAACATCACCCCCATTATATATTTTAATTATTCCATTTGCTAATTCTTTATCTAGAATTCCAATTACGGCTTTATTTGATTTACCAATTGTTTTACTTAGTTCTTCGATATTACCTGCTACTATTTTATGTATTTTATTTTTATCACTTAATTCTATAAAGTCTTTTTTCGTTCTTTCTGATGCTTCTTCAGAAATTATCAATAATCTAACTTTATTTTTAGCAATCTGTAATTTTACACTATCTGCTCCATAAGCAATTTTTCTTGCTCTTGCAGCTAAACCTAACAATCCTAAGATTTTTCTATCTATCAATAATTACACCTCTTAAATCATTATATATTTGTTCAGATAATTTCATCTCAAATATTCTTTCTAATCTTTTAGATTTAATCACTTTTTCTAAGCATTTTATATCATTACAAATATATGCTCCTCGTCCATCTAATTTATTAGTCATATCTAGTTTAATTTCATTTTCTTTATTCTTAACAATTCTGATGAAATCTTTTTTATCTTTTTTTTGATTACATCCCATACATGTTCTTTCTGGACCTTTTCTCATAATATCACTCCTTTATTGTATGTTATATAAGTAGTTTTATTCTGATTTATTTTCATTTTCTTCCTGAGCTTTAATTAACATTTCTCTAAATTGTGTTTCAGATTTAATATCTATTTTCCATCCTGTTAATCTTACTGCTAATCTAGCATTTTGCCCCGCTTTACCAATCGCAAGTGATAACTGATCATCTGGAACTATTACTTGTGCAAATCTTTCTTCTTCTTTTATATCTACTGCCATTATCTTAGCTGGAAGTAATGCTGCTGATATAAATATTGAAGGATCTTCATTCCACTCAATTATATCTATTCTCTCACCATTTAATTCATTTATTATATTTTGTATTCTTATACCTTTTTGTCCAACACATGAACCAACTGGGTCTATGTCATCATTTGGAGAATATACAGCAACTTTTGTTCTGTTACCAGCATCTCTTGAAACACTTTTAATTTCAATTACTCCTTCATATATTTCAGGTATTTCTAATTCTAGCAATTTTCTAACAAAATCTTGATGACTTCTAGATACAATTACTTGTGGTGCTCCTTTTGCTCCTCTTTCTACATCAACGACATATCCTTTTATACTATCATTTACATTATATTTTTCTGTTGGAATTTGTTCTTTAAGTGGCATTACACCTTCCAATTTACCTAAATCCATTACAACAATATTTTTATCTGCTTTTTGGATTAATCCAGATACAATTTCACCTTTTCTATCATTATATTCAGAAAAAACAATATCTCTTTCAACTTCTCTTAGTTTTTGAATTATTACTTGTTTTGCAGTTTGAGCAGCTATTCTACCAAAATCTCTTGGTACTATTTCAATTTCAACATTATCTCCTTCTTTTAAATCAGGATTTATTTTTTTAGCTTCCTTTACACTTATTTCCGTATCTTCATCATTTGCATTTTCCATTACTTCTCTTATTGAATATACGTGTGTTGCTCCTGTTTTCTTATCCATCTCAACTCTAACATTTTCAAGAGAGTCAAAGTTTCTTTTATATGCTGTTACTAAAGCTGTTTCTATTGCTTCTAATAAGTATTCTTTTTTTATTCCTTTTTCATTTTCTAATTCTTCTAAAGCTAATATCAGCTCTTTATTATCTATTGTTTTATTTTTCATTATTTATTCCTCCATTTTCCCAATCATACACAGTTTTCATTTGTGATATATTTTTTCTTTGTATATTTATATTATTATCTTTTTCTATTACTATATTCTCAGTATTAAATTCCTTTAATATTCCTTGATATTCTTTATTTCCTAATTCATCTTTTTTAAATAATTTAATATATATTTCATTACCTATATTTTTTTCTAGATGAGCATCCTTCCTTAATACCTTTTCTATACCAGAAGATGATACTTCTAAAAAATATGCTTCTTTAATATATTCTATTTCATCTAACTTTTCATTTATTTCATTGCTAACTTTTTCACAGTCATCTATATTTATTCCTTTTTCTGAATCAATAAATATTCTTAAGAAATAGTTTTTGCCTTCTTTTGCATATTCTACATCATAAAGTTCATACCCTATGTTTTCGATCATTGGTTGTAATAATTTTTCTACTTTTTCTTCAATACTTGCCAATTTATATTATCTCCTTATTTTCAAGAATTAAGAGTGGGATTTGTTCCCACTCTTGCTACTTATTCTGCTACATTAATATTATACTCTCATTCCTTATAAAATGCAAGCTTTTTTGTAAAAATTCCCATTTACTTTCATTTTGTTTTACTATTATTCTATCACTACTTTTGATAATGTATTTGTATCTCTAATTTCTTCTAACAAATCAGATTCTCCGGATATAATTATATTGCTACTATTATCTCTCCCTGCAGTATCAAAAATACCTTCATATGTTGTAAGGTTACTCGCATTGATTTCTATATTTCCTGTTTATAAAAAACAAGAGAAACTTCATTTCAAAGTCTCTCTCGTATCTGTTTTTTGAAATGATTATTACCATTTCAACAGATATATATGTAAAATCTAGAAATGCTAGATTTATGCATTATACAGCATTTCTAAATTTTTGTCAATCTTAAAAATATATCATATTTCTATTGAAAATTTATATAAATGTAATATAATGAATGTAGAAAATATAAATATATTTTCTGCTTATTTTCAAATAAATCAAAGGAAGTGTTTTAATGAAAAAAACAATTTTTAATGGCTGTGGAACAGCTATAGTTACACCATTTAATGAAAGTGGTATTAATTTTAAAGAATTTGAAAAATTATTAGAGTTTCAAATTTCAGAAGGAGCAGATAGTATCATAGTTTGTGGTACTACTGGTGAAGCTTCTACTATGACAACAGATGAAAAAAAAGATTTAATTAAATTTACAGTAGATACTATAAAAGGCAGAGTTCCTGTAATTGCTGGGACTGGTAGTAATTGTACTGCTTCTGCTATAGAGATGTCTTTATATGCAGAAAGTGTTGGTGTCCAAGGAGTTTTAGTTGTTACCCCATATTATAATAAAACTACACAAGAAGGACTTATTGCGCATTTTACTGCTATATCAAAATCACTTACAATTCCAATCATTTTATATAATGTACCTAGTAGAACAGGTGTTAATATATTTCCTAAAACTTGTTTAGAGTTATCTAAAATAGATAATATCGTAGCAATAAAAGAAGCAAGTGGTGATATTTCTCAAATAGCTGAAATAGCTAATTTGTGTAAAGATGATTTAAAAATATATTCTGGAAATGATGATCAAATATTACCAATTTTATCTTTAGGAGGAATTGGTGTTATATCTGTTTTATCTAATATTATTCCAAAAGATGTTCATGATATAATTTCACATTTTAATAATGGTGAAATTGAATTAGCAAGAAATATTCAACTTGAATCTCTTAATTTAACTAATGCTTTATTTTCTGAAGTCAATCCTATTCCAGTTAAATATGCTTGTAATATATTAGGTTTTAATTGTGGTATTCCCAGATTACCACTCATCCCATTATCTAATAATGGAAAACAATTAATTGACGATGAAATAGAAAAATATAAATTAATTATATCTAATAGAAAGAAAAATATCGCTATTAATTAATAATGGCGATATATGAGGTGTTTTATGATAAATGTATTAATAAATGGTTTTAACGGAAAAATGGGACAAGAAGTTCTAAATTCTATCAATTCTTCTGAAGATTTTAATGTCTCTTGTGGTGTTGATAAAAATGTTCAAACAAATTCTAATATTCCTATTTATTCCGATTATACAAATATACAAGAAAAAGTTGATGTAATAATTGATTTTTCTGTACCTGTTGCAAGTCTTATTGCACTTAATTATGCAAAAGAAAAAAACATTCCTATAGTAATTGCTACTACTGGTTTTTCAAATGAACAATTAGATGATATAAAAACTATTTCAAAAGAAATCCCCATATTCCATTCTAGCAATATGTCATTTGAAGTAAATGTATTAGCAGATATTGTTAGTAAACTTTCACTATTATTGCCTGATTCAGATATAGAAATTATAGATACTCACCATAGAAACAAAATAGATAGTCCAAGTGGTACTTCTATACTTCTAGCTGATAAAATCAATGAAGCTAGAAATAATTCATTAAACTATCAATATAATAGACATACAATCAGAAGTCCTCGTGCTAAAAATGAAATTGGAATTCATTCTATTCGCGGTGGTACTGAAGTAGGAAAACATACTGTTACTTTTTTAGGTAGTAATGAAAGTTTTGAAATTACACATACCGTTACATCAAGAAGTGTGTTTGCAGATGGTGCTTTAAAAGCTACTAAGTTTCTTATTTCAAAAGAAAATGGATATTATTCAATGGATAATCTAGTAAAATAATTTTCATCTATTATTCCTATATACAAAAACCACAATGTTGTTACACATTGTGGTTTTATCTTTGTTTCTTTATCTTTTTTTAGGCTTTAGTTCTGCTTTTTTAATTATTATTCTGTTCTTAATGCTTCAACAGGATCTTTTTTACTTGCCATTTTAGATGGAATTAACCCTGCTATCATTGTTAAAAACATACTTATTACTATTAAAGCTATTGCTGCATTAGTTGGTACTAACGCTGTAACTTCTACTTCTGTAATTACATATATTAAAGCATTTATAGGAAGAGTTATTAACATAGTTATACCTATTCCTAGTAATCCTGAAATTGTACCAATTATAAATGTTTCTGCATTAAATACTCTTGAAATATCTTTTTTAGATGCTCCCATAGCCCTTAAAATTCCTATTTCTTTTGTTCTTTCAAGTACAGATATATATGTTATAATTCCTATCATTATTGATGAAACTATTAATGATATAGTAACAAATGCAATTAATACATAACTTATTGTATTTATGATTGCACTCACAGAACTCATCATAACTCCAACAATATCTGTATAATTTATTACATTTTCTTCTTTCCCATCTGTTGTTTGTCTATCATTATAATTTTCTATTGCTGCCACTAATAAATCTTTTGAATCAAAGTCTTTTGGATATAAGCTGATACTTGATGGTTTGTTTAAGTCAAGTGCTCCTATTTTTTCAAGGTTAGATTCATATGTTGCTGTTTCATTTGCTGTAAAAGTTTCCATCATTTGAGCAATTTGCTCTGGAGACATTTGTGCCATAGCCATTTGTTGTTCTGTTGACAATTGACTCATATCAAAACTTTGGTCACCTGTTGAAAATTCTCTATTTGTGAAAACATTAGTATCTTGATTTTCTTTTTGTTGTTTTGCAAGTTCAGTTTCATTTGATTTATTTATTATATATTCAGTTAATTCTTTAGTATATGCTATCCCTTCAGTCATAGGTGTCGATGAACTTTGTTCATTTTGCTTAATTATACCTACCACTTTTATTTCTTCAGCAGTCCCTAGTTTTGCTTTTAAATATTCTTCATCATTAGATTTATCTAACCATAATCCATTTTCTTCTTGATAATAATCTGCATTTAATAAAATTTTAAATGACATATTTAGCAAATCATCATATGTGTATATTACTTGTTCTTCTGCTTCTAAAACTTCACCACTTAATATCTTGCTATATCTTTCTTCTAATTCTTTTTGATCTTTTAATCCTAAAGAATATAGAGTATAATCAGTTATTTCATTATTTTCACTAACAACTAATACTACTTCATTATATGATTCTGGCCATTTACCTGCTAACACATCATACTGAGATTTTAATAACTCATCATTATCTATCATTTCTGACCATACATCTGTATTAGATGTCATAGACATTAATGGACTCATAGAAGCCATAGGATTTGATGTAGATGTTTCTGTCATTGCACCCATCCCTATTGAGTTCATAACTGTTGCAGGATTAACTTGTACTACACCATTTTCTGTATTTGAATTATATGCATTTATATTGATATCATATTCATATTTAACAGCATTTAAAGTTTGAGTAACTTCACTTTCTGGATTTTCTAGTTCTTCTTTAAATACTTCTAAATTATTACTTTGTACTTGACTCGAAAACATTGTCATCATATTATTCATAACATCAGATGAGTATATTTTTCCTTCTTCTTTATCTGTTTCTTCTTCTAAATCTCCAACCATTGTTTGAAGCATACTAGTCATATCTATTGTTTCTTCTTCAATTGTAATAGGATATGAAGATAATGTTTCTTCTTCTACTTTGTCTATATAGTTTTGTACACCTGTTGAAATTGCAAGTATTAATGCAATTCCTATAATTCCAATACTTCCTGCAAAAGCTGTTAATATTGTTCTACCTTTTTTAGTCATTAAGTTATTTAAACTTAATCTTAATGCAGTAATCATATTCATTGAAGTTTTAGTAGTTTTTTCAACCTTTTCTTCTTCGCTTTCTATATTTAAAGGATTTGAATCATCTGTTATTTGTCCATCAAGTATTTTAATTATTCTGCTTGAATATTGTTCAGCTAATTCAGGATTATGTGTTACCATTATTATTAATTTATCTTTAGATATCTCTTTTAATATTTCCATTATTTGAACACTTGTCTTAGTATCTAATGCTCCTGTTGGTTCATCAGCTAATATTATGTCAGGATTATTTACTAATGCCCTTGCAATAGCAACTCTTTGCATTTGTCCACCAGATAATTGATTTGGTTTTTTATTAATTTGATCACCTAATCCAACATCTTCTAATGCTTTTTTAGCTCTTTCTTTTCTTTCTTTTCTAGATACACCTGATATTGTAAGTGCTAGTTCGACATTAGATAATACTGATTGGTGAGTTATTAAATTGTAACTTTGAAATACAAAACCTATTGAGTGATTTCTGTATGTATCCCAATCTTTGTCTTTAAACTTTTTTGTAGATTTTCCGTTTATTATTAAATCACCTGATGTATATCTGTCTAGTCCTCCTATTATATTTAATAATGTTGTTTTACCACATCCACTTTGTCCTAAGATAGATACAAATTCATTTTTTCTAAATGCTATATCTACACCTTTTAATGCATGAACCTCACTATCTCCTGATGTATAATTTTTTGTAATCTTTTTTAATTGTAACATAGCTTTCCTTTCTTATTTCCCCTTTTACTTTCTTTTGTTATTTCCTTTTATTTCTTGGTTCTTCCCTTTTTCCTTTTCCGAATATATTTTTGAATAGACTATTATCTTTTTTATCTAATACTTTATTATCTGGTTTATTTTCTTCAAATAATTGTTCCAATTCACTATTCTCTTCTGCGTCATATGATTTATCTGATTTTTCAAATATCCTATCAAAATCTATTTCATTTATATCCTCTTCATGTTCATTTTCAGCTTCGTCATCATAATCTTCTTCATATTCTTCTTCGTATTCTTCGTAGTCATCTTCATACTCATCTTCATCTTCGTTTTCTAAATATTCATCATCATATTCTTCTTCATCTTCATCTTCTTCATATTCTTCTTCTTCATATTCTTCATCTTCATCTTCTTCATATTCTTCTTCTTCATCTTCGTCATATTTATCATCATCTTCTTCAAAGACAAATTCTTCTATTTCCTCTTTTGAATCTACTTTATCTTCATCTTCGAATATGAATTCTTCTTCCTCTTGTTCTTCTTCTATTGGATTATTTTTATATTCACTTAAATCTTTTTCGAATTTTTCACTTATTTCATCAATAAATGTTGTATATATATTTTTAATCCCTTCAATTCTCCAATAACTAGTATTTATAACTGTTGCAACATTTGTTCTAATATTATTTGCCTCTTTTTCAAAATGTTTTTCATTTTCTTCTATATCTTGTAAATATGTCTTATTATATAACTCATTATATGCTTTTTTTGTAGATTTATTTGTTATTTCTTTTAAAATCAATTGATACAAATTATCTATTTGTATTATATCTTTTTCAAAATTCTCACAAGCTTCACGCATTAGATTATTATGTATATTTGATCCACTCATAGAAGATAATCTTTCATAATCTAAAAATGATGCTAAATATTCTTTTTCTACACCTAAGAACTTATATTTCACTAACATATCTCTTAATATTTTCTGATATTTATCCATTTTTAAATTTTCATTATCTATTTCAGATAATAATCTTTTCATTTTATCATATGCAATCAAATATGACTCTATTTCTTTTTCTAATATATCTATACGAATATCTATAACTTTTCTTACTACTTCTTCATCAAATTTAACTTTTTCATTTTTTCCATTTTTTTCAATTAAATTCATTATTTCTTGTTTTGTTTCTGATTTTTCAGCATATAAGAATTCTTTTAGATCTTTTAGATCTTTTATTTCAATTTGTGAAAAATCTTCAACTACTTTTTTCAAAAAAACTATATGATTAGATTCAGCTAATCTTTTAGTTTTCTCACATCTATTTCTTTCTTTTTGTTTTTCTGTAAAAATAGTAACATGTTCTATAAAATTGTTTCTTAACTCTGTTAATTCTTCCATATTAGATGTTATTGTATTTTCAATTTTTACAAATTTTGCCTCTAACCCTTTAGAATCTTCTGGTAATTCATAAAATAATGAATTTCTAGTATCTTCCATCTTTTGATTTGATTGAATAACTTTTTCTTGCTTCTTTTGTATAGTTTCAATTTCTTTTATACATATATCAAATTCTTCAATAATTTTTTTCTCTTCATTTGATACATCCTGAAATTTTGAAAACTCTTCAATCAAATTTTTATAATTTTCAAAATTTAATTTTATATTAGCTTTTTTATTTAAACCAAGTAAATTATCTATATATTTTTCGATAACAATTACATTTCTTTCATACATTTTAATGTCCTCCTATTTACCATTTATATTTGTTTTAAAAACATTATTATTTCTTCTGCTAGTACTTCTTCTTTATTTAAATAATTATGGTTTGCACCATTAATGTAATTTATATCTTTTGTTTGATTCTTTATTTTATCATTTAACATTGTTACTAATTCGCTTGCATTTTGTAAGATAAGTTCATTTTCATTTCCCCATCTCATAAAAATAGGTTTTTGTATTTTATTTAATACTTCAAGTTCATCTTTTCCATTAAATTTTGCAAAATCTATTTCAATATTATCTTTAGCATATCTTAAAAAAGTTTTAATACTAATAGGGTGAATAAAAGCATCTTTTGGCATCATTTCATACCATTTACCTTCTCTAACTTTATCTATTGCATATTTTAAATATATTTCGAATTTTTCATTTAAATATACTTTAACAGCTTTTGGTATATCTATTAAAGATAATAATATTACTGATTCTACATTATTTAATAATTCGCTGTTTTCACTTATTAATTTATTATAAGTATATACTATTTTTGTACATCCTAAACTATGTCCTAATAAAATTATTTTTTCATAACCTAATTCTTTCATTTTAAGTATTGCTGCTTTAATATCATAATATCCATCTATTACATCTTCATACGATGTACCAGCAATTGATAGCTCCTCTTTTTTCTTAATATATTTCACTAATTCACTACCTCTATTATTAAAAGAGAAAAAATCTATGTTTTTCTTTTGTGCTTCTAATATAATTTTATCATCACGTTTTTTAAAACAATTTGTAGCCATCCCATGTACAGATATTATAATACTTTTATTTATATTTAAATTATTATATAAAAACCCTGTTAGTTCTACTTTATCCTCTGTCACAAAATCTATTTTTTCCATTGCATTTTCTCCTTCTAAAAACTACACACATTATATAACTGTTAATATAAAATGTCAAAGTATTCTTCATATTTTTCTATGAAAAATGTTAATAAATTAATAAAAAAACATCCAGAGATGTTTTTTTATATAAGTAAATCTATAAGCCGGATTCTGTCATTAAAAATAGTCATTTATCTAATATATATATCACTATATATCTCTAGCCACGCACATTAGAAGATGCCGAGTAAGCTTAATCTTCATCTTAGGTGTTGCTCCAAATGGGGTTTACACAGCCCAGTATATCACTATACTAGCGGTGAGCTCTTACCTCGCCTTTTCATCCTTACCATAAATGGCGGTTATTTTCTGTTGCACTTTCCTTAAGGTTTCCCTCACTAGACGTTATCTAGCATTATCACTCTATGGAGTCCGGACTTTCCTCTCGTAATTCTTTTCAGATATTTACCAGCGACTATTCAATTTACTATTTTTAATTATATCACATATTATTTATTTCTTCCACTAAATTTACATATTTTATCAAAAACACGTCTTTATCTTGTAATTTCAAACTATTCAAAAGTTCATTTATCATTATATTTATTTTGCTAATTTTATATTCTTCTTTCTCTACTAATTCAATGTTATTTAATATTTCATTGTATATATTTAATCCACTTTTAATATTTTGTTCCATCTGATTCCAATCATTACTATCTAATAAAGAATATGCTTTTAGTATTTCGCTCTTAACTCTAACTAATGTTATATATTCACTATCTTCTGAAATGGCACTATTAAACCTAGTTATATACTCATACAACTTAATTAACTGCTCTAATACTTTTATTTTATCTTCTTCTTTCACAACTACAACTAACACATCAAATTCATATAAAAACTGAACTATATCGTTTTCATTTTCATACACTTGATATAGGTCTAAAGTTATTATAGGCAATGACTCATATATTATTTCTACTTCTTTTTTAATATTTTCCCAATCTATTTGATCATTTTTAATGAGAATTCCATTATTTTCTAACTGCATTGTAGTATTTTCTTCTGTTCCCAAACTTTCTTGACTACTTAATTCACTCTGATTCCCTTCAGCAGAAGATTGTGAAGAGTCTCCTTCTGTTGATTGTTCAGATGTTTGACTTGTTTTTTGTTCTGTTGTATCACTCGTAACTTCATTTATAGTAGTCATATAACTTTGTGTTTCTAAATTTTCAAGTGAATTGAATAAATCTACTAGCTTTGCTTCGATAAATTCAACTTCTGTTTCTGTTTTTTCTTTTATACTTTCTTCTTTAGTAGTATTCATGTATATCACTGTTACTAGTAATGCAATAATTATTATTAGAAATATATATGCCAACATTTTTAAAAACTTCATATTTCCTCCAACTTGTTTTTTGTTCATTTTTTACTAGTATTTACATTTATATCTTAATTTATTCTAGTATATTTTTTCTTAGTTTATAGATAATAATAATATATATATTAAAATAAAATTCAAGGAGTTTCTATGTATTCTAAAATTAATATTTTTAGTGAAAAAAATGGGGAAATTGAATTATTTTTATCAAAATTCTATAATACTCCACTAAATTTAACTAATCACTATAGCTGGGAAAAAGAATATTTAAATCCTATTGAAGTAACAGATATTATAAGTGCATTAATTGATAATTCAGATATGTTTAATATTAAAATATGGATTACTTTGGATTCTGATGTATATATTCAAATTAATAAACATAATGCAGAATATATTATTCAATATCTATTCGAAAGATTCCCATACTAAAAGCTGCTAATAGTATCTATTAACAGCTTTTTTTATTTTTCTAATATTATAGTTACTGGACCATCATTTATTAAGCTTATTTTCATATCTGCTCCAAATATACCATTTTCTACTTTAATTCCTTTTTCTGAACATTTCGTACAAAAATATTCATATAAAATATTTGCATTATCTGGTTTCATTGATTTACTAAAACTCGGTCTATTTCCACTTGTACAATCTGCATATAATGTAAACTGAGATATTATTAATAATTCACCTTTCACATCTTCTATACTTAAATTCATCTTAGAATTATTATCTTCAAATACTCTTAAATTACATAGTTTCTTTATTAAATAATCTGCTTCTACTTCTGTATCCAAGTGAGTCATTCCTAGAAAAACCAAAAAACCTTTTTCAATTTTTCCAACAGTTACATTTTCTACATCTACTTGTGCATTCTTTACTCTTTGTATTACTAGTTTCATCTTTTATTTTTCCTTCTCTTCTTCTACATTTGATTCAATTCTAACTATATTTTCTAATTCTTTTACATCTTTTTCAGTAAATCTTGTGTCAATATCTTTTTCTTTAGTTTTGCCAACATTTGACTCAATCTGAATCGTTTTAGCTATATCACTATCTGTTGTTTTTAATTTTTGTAATTCTCCACAATTAAAACAATAATTATCTGTAATCTTTATTTCCACAAAACAATTTTTACACTTTTTTTTAGAATTTATTTCTAATATTTTTCTCTCCAATTCTTTAATATTATTATTAACTTCATCTATTTTTTCACAATCAGATAATATCTTGTCTAATATATTATTTTTATCTTCCAAAATATGTGATTCATAAACCTTTTCTCCTATTTCTTCATATAAATCATATACTTTACCTCGTAGATTAGATATTTTAATTCTTATTCTAGTTTCTTCTGTTAATTTACTTGTCTTTTCTGTTGCAGAAGTATATGTTCTTACAACTTGTTTAGTAATTTTATCAAAAATTTCCATAAAACGCTCCTTATTTCGTATTTATTTTATTATTTGATAAATATATTTTTTTATTCACTCTTTTTATTTCTTGTCATTAAATCTTTTATACCTTGTTTCGGATCTAAGTTTTCATATAGCACTTTATATACTGATTCAACTATTGGCATTTCAACATCATGTAATCTAGACAATTCATAAGCAACTTCGATATTATCTATACTTTCAATTACCATACCAACTTCTTTTTGAGTTTCTTCTAAAGTTTTACCTTTACCAATTAATCTACCTGCTTTTCTATTTCTACTATGTTCACTCAAACAAGTTACAATTAAATCTCCTAAACCACTAAGTCCATAGAAAGTATCTTTTTCTCCACCTAATTTCACACCTAATCTAGCAAGTTCTCCTAATCCTCTTGTGATTAATGCTGCATAACTATTGTCTCCTAATTCCATTTCAGCTGCAACTCCTGCGCAAAAAGCAATTATATTTTTAAGTGCCCCACCTAATTCAACACCTTTTACATCTGTTGATGTATATATTCTCATATTATCACACATAAATGTGTTTTGTATTTTTTTCAATACTTCGTTATGTTTTGAAGCAATAACTAATACTGTAGGAATTTTCATTGCAACTTCTTCTGCATGACTTGGTCCAGATAATACTCCTACTTTTACTGTTGGCATTTCTTCTACTAAAACTTCATCAAGTGTTTTTAAAGTTTCTTTTTCAAACCCTTTCGAACAAATTACAACTGGTTTATTTCCTACATATTTTTTATATTTTTTAAAAGTTTCTCTAGTAAATTTTGATGGAGTAACATGTAATATGAATTCTGATTCATGTATAACTTCCTCAAAACTTATAGAACATGTTATATTTTCATTTATTTTCAAGTTAGGTAAGAATCTAGTTCTTTTCTCATGATTTATTTCATCTGCTTCCTCTTGAGAGAAAGACCAAATATTTACCTTATTACCTATTTCTGCTAAATGAGTCGCAAGTGCTACTCCCCAACTTCCACTTCCTATAACTGCTATTTTTTTCATACCTATTCTCCTTTAAATTTCTTTTTCTTCTTGTATCTCTGTGATTTTCTTATTTTTTTCATCAAAATATTTTTTAAAACATACATCTTTTGATAAAAACTTATGCAATTTACCTAATTCTAAACCATATATCCTACTTCTAAAATTTTCTAATTGATTTATATCTTTTTCTATGTACATACTTTCTTTTCTTTCCTGTTCCAAAATTTCACTTTCAACTTTTTCAATAAGTCTATCTTTCTCTTTGTTAAACCTTTTATCTAATTTAAGCCACACTTCTTTTTTTATTTCTACAATAGATTCTAATAACAAATTATATTTGTCTATCTCTTTAGATATCTTATTTCGATTAAAAGCTGATAAAGTCAAATGACTCTCAGCTTTTAGTTTTGTCTTTTTTTCATTTAAAAATTTCTCAAATTCTGAAATTTTATCATATTTTTCATTATATGTTATTAATCTATTAAAATTTTGATATTCTTCTTGTAAATCTAAATTCATAAAAATACCTCTTAATCTTATTTATTAAAACTTATTTTATTTTCTTTCCCTGCAAGTATTCTTTTAATATTTTCTCTATGATTAAATAATACTATAACAGCTAATATAATTGCATAAATTAAATATGACATTCCTATTTTACCTTCTGTAAGAACTGTATAATTTGAATTAATAAATATAGTAAGAATCGGAAATAATATAGCTACCATTACAGCTCCTAAAGAAACCATTTTCGTAAGTGCTATTAAAGTTATTGCAAAAACCAAACAAATAAGCCCTATTTGCCAATTTGTAAGTAATACAATCCCTAATGATGTTGCAACACCTTTTCCACCTTTGAATTTAAAAAATATAGGAAATGTATGACCTAATACAACTGCTATACCTGCAATTTGTACTAATAATTCTCTGTTCACATTTGGAATCAATAATCCTAATATAATTGCAACTACAATTGATACTACACCTTTTAGTATATCTAATAATAGTGTTACTATTGCTGCCTTTTTCCCGACTGATCTAAGCATATTAGTAGTTCCTGCATTGCCACTACCTTTTTCTCTTACATCAAATCCAGCTACTTTTTTACTTATAATTACTGAAAAATTTATACTTCCTATTAAATAAGCTATTATTGCTATAATAATATATACTACATATTCTTCCATTTTATCCTCCTGTTTACTAATTAATATTTTATTTTTCGTATTTTATTCGAATTTGTCTCCTTTTTCTCGAACCATTATTCTAATAGGTGTTCCTTCTAATCCAAATTCTTTTCTTATTTGATTTACTAAAAATCTTTCATAAGAAAAATGGAATAATTCTTTATTATTTACAAATATTACAAATGTTGGTGGTTTTGTACTAGCTTGAGTACCATAGAATATTTTTAATCTTTTCCCTTTATCTGTTGGTGGTTGAACTATTGAAATAGCCTCATTTATTACCTGATTTAAAATAGATGTTCCTATTCTCATACTATTTTGTTCTGCAACATAATTAATCATTTCAAATAATTTATGTACTCTTTGACCTGTTTTAGCTGATATAAATATTATTGGTGCATATGATAAATATTTTAATTTAGCATATACTTCTTTTTTATATTGTTCTAATGTACCAGTATCTTTTTCGAAAATATCCCATTTATTTACAACAATAATAACACCTTTACCAGCTTCATGAGCTTCTCCTGCTATTTTAGCATCTTGATCTGTAACACCTTCTAAACTATCTATCATCATTAAGCACACATCTGCTCTTTCAACAGCAAGAAGTGTTCTCATAATACTGAACTTTTCTATTGATTCTTTAACTTTACTTTTTCTCCTAATACCTGCTGTATCTATCAATGTATATTTCCCATTTTCATTTTCAAATTCTGTATCTATTGCATCACGAGTTGTTCCAGCTATATCACTTACTATTGCTCTATTTTCTCCTAATATTCTATTAATTAATGAAGACTTACCAACATTTGGTTTTCCAATTATTGCTACTTTTATTTTCTCATCATCTGATTCTTGTTGATCTTCTCTTGGGAAATTTGAATAAACTTCATCTAATAAATCTCCTATACCTAACGCATTTGTTGAAGATATTGGAAATGGTTCACCTAAACCTAAATTATAGAATTCATAAGCATTTTGACTATCTTTTTCAAAATTATCTGCTTTATTACATACTAATATTATCGGTTTTTTTGATCTTTTTAACATTAAAGATATTTCTTCGTCTGTTGCAGTAACTCCTTGTTTTACATCTGTTATAAATAAAATAACATCTGCCATTTGTATTGCTAAATCAGCCTGTGTTCTCATTTGAGCTATTATAACATCCTCTGATTCTGGTTCGATACCTCCTGTATCTATTAATGTAAAATCTCTCCCTCTCCAGTTTGTTTCTGCATATATTCTATCTCTTGTTACACCTGGTGTATCTTCTACTATAGATATTCTACTTCCTACTAAATAATTAAAAAAAGTTGATTTTCCAACATTTGGTTTTCCAATTATTGCTACTATTGGTTTTGACATATTTATATTATCTATTTATATATCTTCATATACAAATGGATATCTCCTTTCTTGTTTAATTTCATTTCTGATATAGTATAACATAAATCCATATAAATTTATAGTGTTAATCAAAAATTTGTTTTATTTTGATATATTATGTTATTGTTACTCATTTCTATAATTAACCTTCTAAATAAAAAAAGACAACTTTATAATTAAAGCTGTCCTAAAATATTAATTATATTTTTAAGTATCCACCGATAACTTTATTTTCGTTTTGTCCTGGTAATATTTTTGCTCCTCCAGATAATATAACTACATCACCTGATTCTAATATTCCATCTTTTTTAGCTATTTCAATTCCATTTGAAATTGTTTCTTCAATTGTTTTTCCATTTTGTGATAATACTGGATAAACATTGAATGAAGCTGATAATTGGTGATATGTTTGAACATCATCAGCAACAGCAATTATTGGACATCCTGATGCAAGTCCTGCTAATTTTCTGATTGAATCACCTGTATGAGTATATGCAACTATAGCTTTAGCTTGTACTTGGTTAGCTGTTACACATGTTGAGTAAGCTATTGTTTCATCTAAGTTATCACTTTTAATTGTTTTTCTTGTAAATCTTTTTTCATAATTAATTGCATCTTCTATTGCAAGTGATATTTTATTCATTACATTAACACATTCAATTGGATATTTACCCATCGCACATTCACCTGATAACATTATTGCACCTGTAATATCATATACAGCATTTGCAACGTCACTTACTTCAGCTCTTGTAGCTCTTGGATTTGATGTCATTGATTCTAACATTTGAGTTGCAGTTATTACTGGTTTACCAACTTGGTTACATCTTTTTATGAAATATTTTTGAACAATCGGAACTTGTTCCATTGGTATTTCAACACCCATGTCTCCACGAGCTACCATGATACCATCTGATAATTCAAGAATTTCTTCAAAATTATCTATACCTTCTTGGTTTTCTATTTTAGAAATTATTTTAACTTTTTGTCCACCATTTGAATTTAATAATTCTCTAAGTGCTATAACATCTGCTGCTTTTCTTACAAATGAAGCTGCAACATAGTCAAATCCTCTTTTAATACCTTCTGTTATGTCTTCAACATCTTTTTGAGTTAATGCTGGTAATTCAACTTTAACATTTGGTACATTCATTGTTTTTCTACTTCCTAATTTAGCAGTATTTAATGCTTTACAAACTATGTCTTTATCTTTGATTTCAACTATTTCGAATTCTAAAGCTCCATCATCAACTAATAAAGTTCCACCTACTTTAACATCTTTGTATAAATCTTTATATGATACTGAAGTTTTTTCTTTGTTTCCTTCTATATCTGCATTTACAAATGTAAAAGTTTGACCTTCTTCAATTACTACTTTTTCATTAACATTTTCTAATACACCAGTTCTTATTTCTGGTCCTTTAGTATCTAATAATAAAGCAACTGGTTTCCCTAATTCTTCTCTTACTTTTTTAATAGTATCTATTTTAACACCATTTTCTTCATATCCACCATGAGAAAAGTTAATTCTTGTTACATTTAATCCTGCATTTATTAATTTTGTAAGCATTTCTTCACTTTGACTTGCTGGTCCTATTGTTCCAACTATTTTAGTTTTTCTTAATTTTAATTCCATTATAATTCCTCCAATATTTTCTCTTATATTAATATTATTAACATTTTTTTACATTAAAATACGAACTGAAAAAGAGTATTTTTCTTACTCTTTTTAGTGTCAAACTATATTCCGTATTTTTTCTTGAATTTATCTGCTCTTCCACCAACAGTATCTTGTCTTAAGTTACCTGTTAAGTATGGATGACATTTAGAACATACGTCTACTTTTAAGTCTTTTTTTGTTGAACCAACTTCTAATACATTACCACATGCACATGATATTGTTGTTTGGTTATAATTAGGATGTAATCCTTCTTTCATTATCTGTTCACCTCTTTCTGAAATTGAAAATAATTTTACTGCTATATATCTTAACATATATTATTTTATTTTTCAAGTAATTTTATAATTTTTTAATACTTTTATTTATTTAATTAGCATTTTGACTTTCTTGTTCTTGTATTTCATACATATATTCTGCTGAATCTATCATTTCTGTATCCAAAGATAATTTATTTACTAATTTATTCATAATATTAAAAATACAAGCAATTATTAATATTAACATTCCGATTTTTTTCCAACTTTTAGCTAACATATATTTTCTCCTTAAATAAACTTTCATACTTATTATACTTATTTTTGCTCTAAAAGTCAATATTTTTTATCTTTTTTGGTTATACTACTCTTGGGTGATAATATTGAAAAAAACAACAAAATTTTTAATCTCTTTTCTATTAATCTTTTTAATATCAATATTTATATATTTTGTTTACAATTATATAAATACTACAAATTCTAATATATCTAATTCTGAATATGAAGCAAATCATACCAATTATGAAATAGGTATTGAAAATACTGTTCAAAGTTCAGATAATACTCCTAATATAGATACTAATATTGAAGTCCCTATTCACGAGACAACTGAATATATACCAGTTGAAGAAGAATTATCTACATTTACCACTACTATATATAATAAAGAAAGTGCAAGACAAAACAATATAAGTTTAGTTGTAAATGCAGTAAATGGTAGTATTGTAAAAAACGGAGATACTTTCTCTTTTACTTCAATTGTTGGACCTGCTACTCCTGAAAAAGGATATCAGAAAGCAAATGTAATTGATAAAGACGGAAATAATGTTCCTGGGTATGGTGGTGGTATGTGTCAAGTTAGTACAACTTTATATAATGCCATATTGACTATACCTGATTTGACTGTTACAGAACGCCACCCTCATAGCGCTATTGTTCCATATATTGAATCTGGTAAAGATGCTGCTGTTGCATATGGTAGTATTGATTTAAAATTCACAAACAATACTGGATATGATATTAAAATTAGTTTAGAAACTACAGGAGATGAAGTTATAGCTAAAATTATTTCTTTGAAATAGTCTTAGCTATTTCTTTATTATTAACTTATAATGTTCTAATTTAAATTTTAAAACATATATTTTACTAACAACAGGAGGTATGTATATGTATTCTAAAAACTTTAAATTGTTTTTACTCTTTATAACTTTATCCTTAATTTTTATTGTCGCTTTAAATTTTTTTCTTATATCTAGCATTTATGCTAATGACACTGTATATGTATGGTCTACTATGAGCAGCCCTGTTTCGGCTCCAATAAATAGCGATAACTCTAACTCACTTAACTTAGAATCTGCTTCTGCTATTTTAATAGAACAATCAACTGGGCAAGTATTATATTCTCATAATATAAATGAACAATTACGTCCCGCTTCTGTCACAAAAATTATGACAATTTTACTAATAATGGAATCAATTGCAAATGGTACTATTTCACTAACCGATTCCGTTCCATGTAGTGAAAATGCGGCTTCAATGGGAGGATCTCAAATTTGGCTTGATCCTAAAGAAACATTAACAGTAGATGAAATGTTAAAAGCGATCTGTGTTTCCTCTGCTAATGATTGTTCTGTAGCAATGGCAGAATATATAGCTGGTTCTGAAGAAAGTTTTGTAGCTATGATGAATAGCAAAGCTGATGAATTAGGAATGACTAACACAACTTTTAAGAATTGTCACGGATTAGACGAAGATGGTCATTTGACTTCAAGTTATGATATTTCTCTAATGTCTCGAGAGCTATTAAATAACTATCCTGAAATAACAAATTACACTACTATTTGGATGGATTCATTACGAGATGGTAAATCTGAATTGGTTAATACAAATAAACTACTTAACTCATTTGATGGTATTACTGGTTTAAAAACTGGTTCTACAGGTCTTGCATTATATAATCTATCTGCAAGTGCTACTAGAGAGGGTTTATCTTTAATCGCGGTTATTATGAAAGCTCCTTCTACTACTATTAGATTTAATGAAGCAGAGAAATTACTTAATTATGGATTTAGTACTTTTACATATATAGAATTTGCAAAACAACATGATTTACTAAAAGATATATCTATTTTAAAAGGTACTTCAAATTCCACTTCCATAATATTTGAAGATAATTCTAATATTCTAGTAAAAAAAGGGGATGAACAAAACATTGAACAAATACTCACTATTCCTGAAGAATTACAAGCTCCTGTTTATGCTGGAGAAAAAATTGGTGAAATAACATATACTTCTAAAGGTAATACTATCTTGACTTCTGATTTAATAGTGAGTGATACCATCCCAAGATTAAATATATTTACAATGTGCCAAAACATTATATATGATTGGATTTCTCTACTAAGAAGTTAATTCAATAATAAAAAGACTATTAACAACTAAGTGCTAATAGTCTTCTTTTATTTCTGTGTTCCTGTTTCATCTATTTTAAATTGAGTACTTACATAATTCCAATTTGCTTGAATTTCTTCTTCTGTTAATGCTTTTCCATATATTACTACATCATATATTGTACCTTCATATTTTAAATTTCTACCTGGCCTTAAATCTCCTATTGTTATACTTGTATCTAAAAATTCTTTTTTACCTGAAGGGAAAGTAACTTTCAATTCGCCATTAATATATATATTTGAATTCCCGCCTCTTTCAGCAGTTAACTGAATATTCATATATTTTTCATCATATTCACTAATATCTATAGATATGAATCCCTGTTCTGCAGTAGTTTCAGTTAAATATCCATATACATATACTCTCAATTTATCTTCTATTATACTCATCCAAACTGTATAGTTATTTTGAGTATTTGAAATTGCAAGTACTGTTTTTCCGAAATAACCAGTACCATCTGGATATTCAAATGTTGCTGGTGACTCTGTACCATTTTGCATTGTATCTCCTTCAACCACTACACTTACAGTGAATTGTTGATTAATCTTGTTCTGTTCATCAATCGGTGTGCTTGCTGTGTTTTGCCCTAAAACCAAACCTTCATTGCCATATTTATCTTCCTCATATATGAAATTACCACTCACTTTTGTAAATTGACCAAATTCACTTTGAGTCTTCACTGATTCCGCTGTTACAGCTGTTAATACATTATTTAAAATATACCCATCTGTTTCTCCATTATAGTTATACGAATATTTCCATGCCTCTAAATTTGTTCCAACATTAGTATTTTTACCATCTAGACTTACAACATAATCTTCTTTCATTGTAACAACATATGGTGAATTTTTGAAGTATGCCTTTTCTTCTTCTGTTAATTCAAATATCCCTACTTCTTCTATTTCTTTCACAATATTTGTATTAATATCTTTACTATCTCCATCACCTAAAACAGCCCATCCTTCTGCATATGCAATACCAGCTACAAAAACTGTATCTTCATATTCTTCACTTCCTACATTCTTTCCAATAGTATGACTTGGACTCTCACTGACAATTCCCACTAAATTTTCTATCATTTTCAACTCTATATAATAATCTAAATCTGATCTTAATATTGTTTCATAACCTAATTTTTTCAAATCAGTTAAATCTTCATGTATATCATCTACTATATATACAAGTTCATCATCTATATATGCAATTTTTCCTATATCTTCTTCGGCTATATCAGGAAGAACCTCTTTAATTTCTTCTCCAAGATAAATATTATACATTAAAGATATTTTCTCTCCTGTACCAAGATAGTCATCTTCTATGTCTGCTAATTTATCATTTATTTCATCTACTTCCACAATGTCTTTATATTCTGCAAATTCCGCTAGTCTAGTAACTCCCTCTGCTTGCCCTAATATCCCGTTTTCTCCAATTAACATAGATATGCTCACACCAGCCAAAATTAATAGTGCTATTATTGTAATCACTAAAGCAATTAATGTTATACCAGTATTTTGTTTTTCTTTCATCTTACACTCCTTTTGTTTTCTTTATTAAACTATATATTTTATTTAACAATATTTTACATTTATAAAACCTTTTTTTCAAGTGTTATTTTAATTTTTTATTTAATTTCAAACAAAAAAGACTTTATTAAAAGTCCTTTATACATTACCTATTCATCATCTATTCTTCCGTTTGCTCCTATTTCATATTCATATGTTAAATTTAATGGTTTTTTGATTTTAGATACTTCTTCTTGTATCTTGTTTTCTATTTCAATTTTATTTTGTTTAGCTTTCTCAATTGTTTCTTCTGTTTTATTTCTCACTTCATCAATTATTTCCTGTGTTTTATCTGTCTTTAAATTTTGCTTTCTATTTATAAAACTATCCATTTTTTCCAAAAAATCAGGAACATAGTCTAATAATTTATCTACACTAGAACTATGATTCATTGGTATTAGTTTCACATTATTGGGCTGTATTATTAAAAAAGCTATCGGACTAATTGTAGAACCGACACCAGCTCCTCCTCCAAATGGCAATCTATACTGTATCGCTTCTTCTTTTTCTTTTTTAGTATATTCATCTATCGTTTCCCCCTTAAACTCACTTCCTCCTGCTGCAAAACCAAATGAAACTTTAGAAATTGGAATAATTACAGTATTATTCGCTGTTTCTATCGCATCACCAATTATAGTATTTACATCTATCATATCTTTAATACTACTCATAGCTGTAACCATAAGACCTTCTATCGGATGTTCTATCATATACTTTTTCTCCTTTATGTTTATTTAATATATATAATATATATATAATATGTCTGATTTTCATTTTAAATATACCTTGTAACTCTACATTTATAAAATTTTCATTTATATATATGGGTTTAATATTAAATTTATTATTTTCTCTTTTCTCTACTTTATTTCTGAAATATACAGAAATAACAGTTGCTATAATAGGGATAACCAAAGATGTGATTGCAGCATTTTCTGTTCCTATCTCAATTTTTATAGCTATTTTAGTAATTGCATATTGTATCATTTTATTTAATATTTCAAATATGTTTTTAATATCTTTTTTCTCTAACTTATTTTGATTTGATGAAATACTATATATTCTATCTAATATCCCCTCATTTTTAAAATTTAATTTTTTTTTGCTTTTATCGTATATTTTTTCCAAAATTTTATTGTCTACTTTTATCCAAAACACTGGTATCTTACTTAATATTACAATTTTCAATGTTGTATTAACTTGAAAATTATTTAGCATTCCCTTTTTAGTATTATATTTTAATCTTTTTACATCTATTTCAATTTTTGCAAAATATATTATTAATATTAAAATAATTACACATAATATTACATTCAAAAAAACTATCATAATTTCCTCCTTTAGAGGTTTTATAATAGTTTTTCCACTTAATACACTTTTATTCTTTTTATTTGTTTTTTGCTTTGTTTACAATAATATCTCCAAACATTTCTACTTGTGATGTCTCTACTTTACTTCTTCTTGAAAGTTCTAATAATCCGGAAAATGCTGTTACTACTTCTTGTTTGTTTCTCTTATCTATACTAAATACTTTATTAAATACAAACTTCTTTTGCTTGACTAAAATTTTAAACATTTCTTTAACTTTACTTGAAACAGTATAATGTTCTACTAATGCTATTTTTTCTATGTTTTTTGCATTTTGATTTAATCTAACACTATTTCGTTCTATTAAATCTCTATATAAGTCTGATATAATATTTTCTCTGAATTTCTTTTGTAAAGTTTGTTTTGGCAATTCAATGTTTTCAATATTTTTATAAAATCTATTTGTAAATTTGAAATAATTTTCTTTTATCTTTATACTGATTTCTTTAAATTTTTTGTATTCTATTATTCGTCTGATCAACTCTTCTTCTGTTAACTCTTCTTCTGTATTATCTTGTTTTGGTAATAAATTCTTAGATTTTAAATATAACAGTGTTGAAGCCATCAATATAAATTCACTTGCTATTTCTAAATTCATTTTTTCTTGTTCATTTATATATTCTATATATTGAGCTGTAATTTCACTTAAATTAATATCATAGATTTGCATTTTGTTTCTATCAATTAGATGACATAATAAATCTAACGGTCCTTCAAAATTATCTATTTTAACTAAATATTTTTTGCTTTCTAGTGTTAATACTGACATATTTTCCCCTTTTATTCTTCTACTGCTTTTTGAATATTATCATATTTATATCCTTTTTTTTGTAAATATATTACTATATCATCTTGTTCCATAGTATTTGATTTTTTATATAATATATTACTTGCTGATTTAATTTCATATTCTTTTAATTCTTCATAATTAACTGACATATAATCTTCCAGATCATTTCTTTTTACACCTTTATTTATAAGCTTATATTCTATTTCTTTTATTGACATATTTTTTAATAACATGAAATTATTTACTGCTTTTAAAATATATTCCTGATCATTTATATAGTTAGCTTGTTTTAAATACTCTATTATATCTTCAAACATATTAGGTTCTATTTCTTTTTCAAATTTTGTTCTTATTTCATTTTCAGTTCTTTTTTTATATAATATATATTTTAATACTTTTGTTTTTAATTTATCAAATTCTTCTTTATCCATTTTACCTTATATTTTATTTTACTAAAATCTTTCTCCTCTTTTTTATTGCTTTTGAAGTATATCATTTTATATTTATAAAAACAAGTATTGTCATAAAATTAAAACTTCAAATATATATAAATAAAAATAGAAATCTGTTAAATTTCTATTTTTATTTTCTATTTTTATTTTACTTTTTCTTCTTTTTCTTTACTAATATAAGTATTAAGTGTATGTAGCGCAATTGCTCCTATACCATTTCCTACTAATATTAAAACTAGATAACCAACTGCTTGCAGCGACCATGCTGATCCAAATGTAAAATATGCAACATTGGCGATACTATGTTCTGCTCCCATTAATACAAATACCATTATAGCTAATATTATGATTAAATATTTACCTAATTCATGTTTAGCAGATTTGTATCCTTGTACACCTAAATATATTAAAATACCACAAAAAATTGATAATATTAAAACACTTCCTATATTATCTGTTAATTTCATTTCAGATATTTCTTGAGCTTTTTCCGCTGCTTTATATCCATATCTAGTTACCATAAATACCAAACTTGTCCCAGCAGCACCTATAATATTCCCTATCGTTGTTATACTCATAAATTTAATATATTTTACTCCTTTTTCAGCTAAAAAAGAGATTTTACTTGTAAATAAGTTTAAATCAAATAGTATTATACTAATTAATGCTATATTGAATAAAAACGCTCCTACAACTTTTTCTTCTACCAATAAATATGTAGCAACCGCTATTGCTATTACCATCCCTGCTAAAATTGCTTTTATAAAATCTTTCACTTTTATTTCCTCTTTCTTTCACATAAAAAGAATGTTAGATATTTTTTAGTAATGTATCTATCTAGAATAATATCTAACATTCTAATTAATATTTATTTTTTTACTTCAACATCTATTTTTAGTGTTTCACCATTAATATTTGTTTCTGTATATGTTTCTTTTGTTTCATTATATTTTATTTCTACAGATAATGTTTCTGTTTTTATAAATTCTTCATTATCTTTAATTATACCTTCTAACATAGTGTTTCCAGATACATATAAAGTTATATTATCTAATACTTCAAAACCTTTTTCTTTTCTCATGTTTTGTACTTTAGATAGTATTTCTCTTACATAACCTTCTTTTTTAAGTTCTTCAGAAATATGTGTATCTAATATTACTCCTATTTCTCCTTCACCACTAAATGCAAATTCATCTTTACCTTGCATTGTTACTAATAGGTTTTCTGCATCTAATACTATTTCTTGTTCTTCTATAAATATACTTTCATATTTTCCAGCTTTAATTTTATTTGCTAAATCCATTTGATTTAGGTTTGCTAATTCTTGTTTGATTTTTGGAATTAATTTCCCGTATTGTTTTCCTATTACAGGTAAATTTGGTTTAATCTCAAAATGAACATATCCACTCATTTCGGCTCCTAATTCAATTTCTTTAACATTTAATTCTTCTTTGACTATATCTGAATAATATTCTGGAAGTGTATCTATAGATATTAACATTTTAGAAAGTGGTTGTCTGTTTTTAATATTAGCTCCGTTTCTAGCACTTCTTCCTAATTTAACTATTTTATATGCTAAATCCATTTCATTTTCTAATTTTATATCTATTTTGTTTTCTACCACTTCTGGCCATTCACATAAATGAATACTTTCAACTGCATCTTTATCTATTCCAGTAACCAGATTTTGATAAATTTCTTCTGTTATAAATGGCACAAATGGTGCTGCAACTTTTGCAACAGTTGTTAATACTTTATATAGAGTTACATATGCCCCTATTTTATCTTCTGTTAGCTCTTGTGCCCAGAATCTTTCTCTATTTCTTCTTACATACCAATTAGATAATTCATCTGTGAATTCATCTATTGCTATCCCTGCATTTGTAATGTCATATTTTTCTAATTTTTCATCTACTTCTTTAACAAGTGTATTTAATTTAGATATTATCCATTTATCCATTATATGTTCTGATTCAAAATCTGCATATTTACTTGCATCAAATTTATCTATATTTGCATATAACACATAGAATGAATATACATTCCATAAAGTACTTAAAAATCCTCTTTGGCTTTCTTGTACATTCTCAATAGATAATCTTGAAGATAGCCATGGCATACATCCTGTGTAAAAATACCAACGAGTTGCATCTGCTCCTACTGAATCTAATAGAACAAGTGGATCAACTCCATTTTTCTTAGATTTAGACATTTTTAATCCTTTACCATCTAATACATGTCCTAAAACTATACAGTTTTTAAATGGTGTTTGATTAAATAACGCTGTTCCTATTGCTGTTAATGTGTAGAACCATCCTCTTGTTTGGTCTATTGCTTCAGATATATATCCTGCTGGGAAATTGTTTTCAAACATTTCTTTGTTTTCAAATGGATAGTGCCATTGAGCAAAAGGCATTGACCCTGAGTCAAACCAACAATCGATAACTTCTTTAGTTCTTGTCATTTTTTTACCACATTTAGAACATTTTAAATGTACATTATCTATATATGGTTTATGAAGTTCTATGTCATCTGGTACATCTGTACCTTTTTCTTTTAATTCTTCTATACTTCCTATACATTCAATATGATTACATTCTTCATCTTCACATTTCCAAATCGGAAGTGGTGTTCCCCAATATCTATCTCTTGAGATTCCCCAATCAATTACATTTTCTAAGAATTTTCCAAATCTACCTGTTTTAATTGTTTCTGGATACCAGTTTACTTTGCTGTTATTTTCAATTAAATTTTCTTTTAATTTACTCATTGCAACAAACCAACTTTCTTTTGGATAATATAGAAGTGGTGTATCACATCTCCAACAATGTGGATATGAATGTAAGTGTTTTTCTTTACTAAATAATTTATTTTCCTCTTTTAACCATTTACAAATATCTTCATTACAATCTCTTACAGATCTACCTGCCCAAGGTGTAACTTCAGATACGAATTTTCCTGCTTTATCTACTAAATTTATAAATGTTATTCCATTTTTCTTACAAGTTAAGTTATCATCATCACCATATGCTGGAGCTAAATGTACTATTCCTGTACCATCTTCTAATGTTACGAAATCTCCATGTACTACTTCAAATGCTTTTCCTTCAACTTCTCCAAATGGTATTAATCTTTCATATTTAGTACCTAGTAATTCTTCACCTTTAAATTCAGAAACTATTTCATACTCTTTTTCACCAATTACTTTTTCAATTAATTCTTTGGCTAATACACAGTTTTCAAACTTAGGTTCTTCTTCTGATCCATTATTTATTTTTATTTCAACATAATCATATTTTTTATTAACACAAAGAGCTAAGTTTGATGGTAATGTCCATGGTGTTGTTGTCCAAGCTAATATATATTTATCTTGATCTACAACTTTAAATTTAGCTATACAAGTTAAATCTTTTACATCTTTATATCCTTGAGCTACTTCATGTGAAGATAATGCTGTTCCACATCTAGGACAATATGGCATTACTTTATGTCCTTCATATAAAAGATTTTTATTGTGCATTTCTTTTAATGCCCACCATACTGATTCGATATAGTTGTTTTCATAAGTTATATATGGATTTTCCATATCTACCCAATATCCAACTTTTTCTGTCATTTCTTCCCATTTATGAACATATTTAAAAACACTTTCTTTACATTCTTTAACAAATGGTTCTACTCCATATTCTTCAATTTGTTCTTTACCTGAAATTCCTAATTTTTTTTCTATTTCAAGTTCTACTGGAAGCCCATGTGTATCCCATCCAGCTTTTCTAATTACTTTATACCCTTTCATAACTTTGTATCTTGGTACAATATCTTTCATTACTCTTGTTATTATATGCCCCGCATGTGGCATTCCATTTGCTGTTGGTGGTCCATCATAAAATGCAAAATGTTCTTTTCCTTCATTTTGCGAAAAACTTTTTTTAACAATGTCTTTTTCTTTCCAAACTTTTGCTACATCTTGTTCCATTCCAACAAAACCATTTTTTAGTTCTACTTTTTTATACATAATTACCTCCTATATATTTTAATATAACAAAAAAGCTACTCATCCTATATAGGACGAAATAGCTTATATTTTCCGTGGTACCACCTAAATTAATATAGAATACTCTATATTCTCTCATTAATCTTTAACGCAGATATACGATTATATTTACTACTTATTCAATATAATAACTAATAAAGTGATAATAAATAAATTTTACTTACCAATTCACAGCTAACTTGGCTCTCTTTAAGATATTATTTTATTTATGTTGTCTTTATTCTTGTTTTTCATTATTTGATACATATTATATCATATAATATTTTGTTGTCAACAATTATGTTAATAATTTTATTAAAAGATTTGAGATACTATAATTCTTACTATTACTCTCCTCCTATTTCTAATTCCACTTCATTTACTTTTGTTTCAAAGTCTGATCTTCTAATTTCTGTACTAGCAATCTCTCCTTCAGTATTTTTTTCATTTAAAAACTCCTCTTCACTGCTATATTTATTTTTATTGTATATATATTCTCTTGCAAGTAAATCTAATTTAACACTTCTATCATCTTTTTCTTCTTGTGTTATTTCTCCATTATTTACTTTAGATTGTAGAAAATCTTCTATTTTCGTTCCGGTTCTTCTTACAATATCATAATCCATATATAACAAATTTTTACTTTCTATTAAAGCCGATTGTTCTGATTCTTGTTGTGCATTATCTGCTTGAGTTAAAACTCCATTTTCTCCCGTTAGTAACGCAATACTTACCCCAGCTAGTATTAATAATACTACTATTGTTACTACAAGAGCTATTAATGTAATTCCTTGTTCTTTAAATAAATAATTATTTTCTTTCATCTCTTTTTCCTTTCATCATCTATGTCTTATACTCTATTTTGCTAAAAGACTTAATTATTTATACATTTTTCATAATAATATATAGATATTCACTTTATAAAAATTAAAAAGAAGTCATTTTTTATAATAACTTCTTTTACATATCTATTTTCCTTAAATTTAATTTATTGCATATATAAAACTACTCTAAAAGAATATGTTACACCTTTACTACCAAAATTTGAAGGAGTTCTGTATGAAGTATAACTCCCAGCGAAGTTTGGTCCCGAACCTCTTCCTATGCAAGGATACTGTGAACTTAAAGCAAATGATGTTTCAGTACTCCATTCTACTAAATTTGCGGACATATCGAATATTTTCATTTTTTCATCACCTGTTTCACCTGTTTTCCCAATTTCAGCTAATGTATTATCTCTATATTGAGAATAGTCTGTGTCACCACTAAATGTCTGAATATATACTATTGCTGTATCCCATGCTAGTGAGTTAGCTAAATCTGTTGTGAATTTTGTTTCACCTTGATACATTTCAGATGCTGCTGTTGCTGCTTCTGCCTGAGTTACTTCAACCCATCCTTCAACATTTCCTTTACTTGCTGCTACTCCATTATTATTACTTGCTTCATATCTTGCTAAATAATATCCACCTAGTTCATTTGTTTTTGTTTTAAATCCTTCTAAATCTTTTGCTTTTGTTATACCTAATGTATCTGTAGTTGTCTCAACATGAACACTAATCATTTCATCATCTGCTTTTTTATTTGCTGTACCATCTGATTCAAATTCATATCTAGACAATTCAATTAAATGTTCTGTACCATCACCATATACAGTTCCTACTGGAATCCATACAAATTGGTTTCCATTTTCTGGATCTTCAATAACAATTCCTTCTGTTATATCATTTCCTGATTCACTTGATATACCAAAACCAGCTGGTATTACTATATCATTTCTATACTCATCAGTTACTGTAATATTTTCATTTTCAGAATAAATTTCAATTATACTTGTTTTTATATCTTCTTTAATAGATGGTTCTTTACTTTCATCATCATAAACTAGTGTTACATATTCATCAACTGTAACTGTATATGGTGATGTATCACCTTCAACTTTAGTTATATATTCATGTCCTTGAAGAAATGTTTTTAAATCTAAACCACTTGTTGTATATTTTTTCATTTCATATTCATTTAAAACTAATCCAAATTTTTCTTTTGACTCCGCTATTCCTGTCTTTTCTTCTGCTTCCATAGCTTGTATTAAAATTCCATTTTCTCCAGTTAACATAGCTATTGAAACACCTGCTAATAATAATAGTACAATTATTGTTATTACTAATGCAATTAATGTGATACCTTTATCACTCGAAACATACATTTTAATATTCTTTTCCATTTCATTTCTTCCTTTCATGTTTTTCTTTCTGGAAAATAATACCATTAATTCATTTTATTTTCAATCAATTCGTATTACGTTTTGATTACATTTCCATTACACTTATATTACTTGAAACTATACAAACTCTATATCTCATATATATATCCAATTTCTTCAAATTTTTTGTTATTATATTCAAAATATTTAATTTCTTCACTTGGTATTCCTCCTATTTTTTCATAGAATTTCCTTGCTTCCATATTATCTTTTAAACACCATATTATCATTTTCTTTTTATTCTGTGCTCTAAATATTTCTTTCACAGAATCAACTAATTTTCTTCCTACTCCTAACTTCTGGCTATTTACATCTATGTATATTGCTTTTATTTCAGAATCACAACCTATTGAATCTGTTTTATCACTAAATATACAGTATCCTATTACTTCATTATTATATTCTGCAACTAGTGCATTTAATTCCAAAAAAGTCCTTTGCCATTTTTCTACTCTCTCTATACTTCTATTTCTTCTTTCGATTAATATCTCATCATCTAATATATCTTTATAACTTTTTTCCCAACAACTAGTATTTATTTCTATAACTCTCTCAATATCTTCATATTTAATTTTTCTTACTTTAATTTCAATATTACTCATATTTTATCTCCTTTAATGTTTTGATCATTTTCCAAATTTTATCACATTTTAATTTCAGAGTAAATATATAAAAAGGATATGACCCTATAAGAGTCATATCCTTTTTTGACTATTCAAATTTAGTTGGCAACGTTTTTATTAACCCATACGAGTTTAGTTTAAAATAATATTTACTATCTAAAATACATATATTTTTAATATTAAAGTCTTCCTTTAACACTTCTTGAGCAAAAGCTTTTTTAGCCTCTTCTGTCCCATGATTAATAATCAAAGTTTTAATATTAGCAAATTGGCTTAGAAAATTAATAAGTTCATCTGCTTTAGCATGTGCTGAAAATTCTGATGTATATTCAATACGTGCTTTTTTAGTTCGTATAACACTATTTACTTTAACTAATTCACCAATTCCAGCTTCTTTAAGTTTACTGCCAAGAGTACCATCAGCGGTATATCCAGTAAAGTGTATTAATGCATTAGAATTACTGATATAATTTTGAATATATGTCTGTGCAGGTCCATATGTCCCCATTCCAGATGAAGTAAGAATAATTTTAGGACCTTTTTTATCTATTATTTCTTGCCTATTTGCCTTATTAACATAGGTTACGTTTTGTGGCATAAAATTTAACATGGACTTTTTAATATCCAATCCATCTTGTAAGAACAAATTAGTATATGCCTGTGTTAATTTACCATCTAAAAATATTGGAACTTCAGAATCAATTTTTCCTTTATCCTGCATTTTTTTGTATTCATATAGAATCTCTTGAGATCTTCCTAATGAAAATACTGGTGACAAAACTATTCCTTTTGTTTTTTTAATATGTTTTGCAACATTAGATGTATAACATTTTTTAATCTTTTCAGTCTTAAAATCTCCATATGTTGATTCACATATTATATTTAATGGCAATTCTGTTATTCTTGATGGTAACTTTCTTACATCAAAGAAACTGTTATTTTTAGCATAATCTCCTGTAAATAACAGATTAACATTTTCACATTCATAATCTGATATTTCCACTAAAATAAGTGCTGCTCCCATAAGATGTCCATTTTTCAAAAAAGTCACCTTAATATTTGAACTTGGTTTAAACATCGAATAATATTTAACCGGAACAATTTGACTTATTGTTTTATCTACATCTTTTTCTAAATATAAACTTTTTTCTCCTGCAACTTTTGCCGTATTTTTCAAAACTTTAAATGAATCTGCTAATGCTAATGGCATTAATTTCGATGTAGTTTCTGTTGCATAAATTGGATTAGAAAATCCTTTTTTTACTAATAACGGAATTCTCCCAATGTGGTCCACATGATTGTGTGTAACCAAACAAAAATCTACATTTTCTGCTTTAAATCCTAACTTCTTATTTCTTTCTTGATACTCCTTTTCTTGGTATAATCCACAGTCAACTATAAACCGTACATTACTCCCATCACGTAACTTAACAATAACAACTGTGCAACTTCCTGTGACTTCATCACTCATAGACATAATATCTACTGCAATTCCAAATTTTGATCTAGCCATAATTACCTCCAAATAAATTATTATTTAAAGTTTACCGATATTTGCTGATTTTATTTTAACAGGATTTATATATCTTGTCAATTTATATGCAGTAATTTAATAACATAAACTTATAGTAGGAAATTTAATAAATATTTTAATTATTTAAAGTTACAATTACATAACCGAAAATTGTCAAAAAACCCTAACTATGTTAATATGGATAATTTATATCTTTGTATTATAAGAATGATATCTAACATCACACCCATCTCAATAATCAGTTCTAGATATTCTCTTACTCGTCGCGAATGCATTATAGTTAAAAAATTAGTCAAATAAGTTTTAATAATACTACTTATAAAACTCTTGAGCATATTGCAGCCAAAGATTTCTCTTTTTTCATTATAGAAAAATACTTATTCTGTATGTACAGAATGTTTTGAAAATCATAAAAAACACACCAGAATTCTTAAAATAAACAAGTAATAAAATAATTATGGACCTATAGTTAATACTATAGGTCCTACTCTTTTTTTATACTAATCTTTTAGTTTCTCTAGCTATTACTAATTCTTCATTTGTAGGCACAACATATACACCTATTTTTGAATTATCAGTAGATATTTCTTGTTCTTCACTTTTAGATTTATTTTTTTCTGAATCTATTTCTATTCCTGTAAAAGATAATCTGTTACAAACAGCTTCTCTTATTTCTCCTTGATTTTCACCAATACCACCTGTAAATATTATATAGTCTACTCCTTTTAATGCAGCCATATATTTAGCAACATATCCAGATACTGAATATATGAAGTTATCTATTGCTATTTTAGCTTTTTCATTTCCTGAATTTGCTGATTCAGCTATTTCTCTAAAGTCTGGTGCTAATTCAGACATTCCAGCTAGTCCAGATTTTTTATTTAATATATCCTCCATATCTTTTGGAGCAATATTATCTTTTTTCATTAGATATGTCACGACTGATGGATCAATATCTCCTGATCTTGTAACCATTGTTAACCCTGCAAGTGGTGTTAATCCCATACTTGTATCAATTGATTTCCCTCCATCTATTGCGCAAATACTTGCACCTTGTCCTATATGACATGTTATTATTTTTAAATCTTTAATATCTTTATTTAACATTTCTGCTAATCTATTTGAAACATACATATGTGATGTTCCATGGAATCCATATTTTCTTACTCCATAATCTTCATAATATTTATATGCTATTGGATATAAATATTTTTCTTTTGGAATTGATTGATGGAAAGTTGTATCAAATACAGCTACCATTGGTTTACCTTCCATAACTTTTTTACAAGCTTCTATTCCTAATATTGCTGCTGGATTATGTAATGGTGCAAATTCACCACATGTTCTTATTTGTTCAATTACTTCATCAGTTATAACTGCTGAATCTTTAAAATATTCTCCACCATGAACTACTCTGTGCCCAATAGCAGATATTTCATTTAGAGTATCTACAACTTTATATTTAGGATTGATTAATTCTTTTAATGTAAAATCTATAGCTTCTGTATGATCAAGTGCAGTATGTTCTGTTTTTATTTTTTGACCACATGCTTTATGTACAATAAATGCTTCTTGTTCCCCTATTCTTTCGTATTTTCCTGATGCTAAAACATCATCTGAATTCATATCTATTAATTGATATTTAAGAGATGAACTTCCACAATTTAAAACTAAAATTTTCATAACTTCCTCCATAATTTATATTTATATTTTTAATATTAAACATCTTGTGCTTGAACAGCAGTTATTGCTACAACACCTGCAACATCTTCACTACTACAACCTCTTGACAAATCATTTACTGGTCTTGCTATACCTTGACAAAGTGGTCCGTATGCTTCTGCTTTTGCTAATCGTTGTGTTAATTTGTATCCTATATTACCTGAATTTAAATCTGGGAATATTAATACATTTGCATTTCCTTTAATAGGACTATTTGGTGCTTTAAAATCTGCCACTTCTGGTATAATTGCTGCATCTAATTGCAATTCTCCATCTATTAATAAGTCTGGTTGTTTTTCTCTTACAATTTCAGTAGCTTTTATAACTTTTTCTGTAGATTTAGATGATGCACTACCATATGTTGAATAAGATAACATCCCAACTCTTGGTTCTTTTCTAACTAATTGTTTAAAACTTCTACTAGATGACATTGCAATTTCAGCAAGTGCTAATGCTCCTGGGTCTTCATTTAATCCACAATCTCCAAATATAAATGTACCATTTTCTCCATGTTCACAATCTGGTACTACCATTACGAAAAATGCTGATACTAATTTTGTCCCTGGTGCTGTTTTTAATATTTGTAATGCTGGTCTTAAAGTATCTGCTGTCGAATGAATTGCTCCAGATACCAATCCATCTGCGTCTGATGTAGTATCTTTTACCATTAACATTCCAAAATATACTGTATCTTTAGCAAGTTTTGTTGCTTGCTCAATAGTCATCCCTTTTTCTTTTCTTAATTCGAATAATGTGTTTGTATATTCTTCTAGTTTTTCACTTTTTAATGGATCTACTATTTTAGTATCACCAATATCTAATTTATTTTTCTTAACATCTTCTCTTATTTGTTCTTCATTTCCTATTAATATTACTTTCGCATATCCTTCTTTTACTATTTTATCTGTTGCTTGTAATATTCTTAAATCCTCTGCTTCTGGAAGTACGATTGTCTTTATTTCTTTTTTTGCACGTTCTTTTATTTCTTCTATAAATTTCATATTATCCTCCTTGAGTTTTCCAAATACTTTATATCATACTTTCTTTGTTTTTGCAATTCAAAATACGCTTATACATAGAAAAAACAAAGTTTTTTACTTTGTTTTCCATGTATTAATTTTCAATATAATCACTTGGTATTTCAAATATTGCATCTGTTATATCATCTGAAATTTCGACTTTCACTATTTCTTCTGCCTTCGGAGTTATTGTTTTAATATATACTAATTCTCCTTTATCGAAATAAAATCTAGTTTTCACATTTTCTGTTACACTATATATTTCATTATCAAATACCCACTTAGTAATTCCTTCATATTCTTGATATTCATAATTTTTGTTTTCTATTTTCTCCATACCTTCTATATATGAACCATTATTGAAATTATTTAATTCTGTAGTAAATACTGTTAGCCCTAAATCATTATTTTCATATTTAAAATATTCTTTATATCTATCATTAATAAAATATGTACTTCCATCTTTAACTAACTCTTTTTCCATACTTGTTCCATAATCTGTATATGTATATGCCATATTTCCTGATTTAGCATAATATTCACTATTTTCATTAACAAGTGATGTAACAGTAATCGAATACTGCTCTTTATTTAAATATTCATCATATATTTTAGTTATATCATTTATATTATTCGGTTTATTATTTATATTTCCAAAATATATCCCCATTGCAATTATAGCCATTAAAACTATAATTGCAACTATTATTAATAGTATTTTCAAATTACCTTTTTTAGATTTATTACTTTTTTCTTCCATAATATTCTCCTTATTAATTTCCTAAGTTTATTCCTATTTCTTTTGCAGTTTTCACTAAATCATGATCCATTGTTACTTTTCTTATATTACTTTCTTCTGTATTTCCAGATACTGCACCTATTTTAGTATTATTTCCTACTACATCATCTAAACTTACACTATCTAATTTTCCATCTTTTAATACTGCTAATGTACCAAATTTACCTTCTAATGCTAAACTCATAGCTTGTACACCATATTTAGTAGATAATACTCTATCAAATGCTGTTGGTGTACCTCCTCTTTGCATATATCCTAATGTTGTGTTTCTAGCTTCTAATCCAGTAAGTTCTTCTAATTGTTTTGCTACTTTATCTCCAATTCCACCTAATTTAGTGTTATCTACTCCTGCACCATTATCTCTTACATTTTCAACTTCTAAACTTCCACCTAATGGCATTGCACCTTCTGCAACAACAACAACACTAAATTGCTTTCCTTCTCTTTTTCTTTCTTCTATTTTTTCTGCTACTTTTTTAATATCAAAAGGAATTTCTGGAATAAGTGCCGCATCTGCTCCACCAGCTATTGCTGATTCTAATGCAATCCACCCTGCATATCTTCCCATTACTTCTAATATCATTATTCTATGATGTGTTTCACCTGTTGTATGAAGTCTGTCTAATGCTTCAGCTGCAACAGATACTGCTGTGTTATATCCAAATGTTATATCTGTACATGCTACATCATTATCTATTGTTTTTGGAACACCAATTATATTTACTCCTTTTGTTGCAAAATCTCTTGCTGATTTTTGTGTACCATCTCCACCTAATGTAAATATACAATCAAATCCAAATTCTTTTATGTTTTTAATACATTCATTAGATAAATCTTTATATTCTATTGTACCATCTTCATTTTCAACTTTATAATTAAATACATTTGCATTTGTTGATGATCCTATTATTGAACCACCTTTATGAAGAATTCCTGTTGCTTCACCATCTTGATCAGTTGTTAGTTTTACAAACTCTTTTTTTAAAAGACCTCTGTATCCTTCAATAATTCCATAACATTCTATATCATGGTTTTCTGCTGTTTTTACAATTGCTCTTATTACAGCATTAAATCCTGATACATCTCCACCATTTGCTAATATTCCTACTTTCTTTAACATATTTCCTCCTATTTGTTTTTCATATAATTTGCTTTTGAATACATTTATATTATATCAATAAAATTTTTTTTTACAACAGTTTTAGAAAAAAATATTAAAGTATGATTTCAATACCTAAAAAGTATAAAACATTCATATTTGATTGTCTTATACTTTTCATTATATATTAATTTTTAGTTGTTATATGTATATTTTCTATATCTGCTAACATTTCTCTTGAAATTATATTTTGAATTTGAGCTATTTCTTCTTGTAGTAACTCGCCTGCCCCAACTATTATATTTATACTCTTATCATTAACAAATACAACATTGTTTTCAAATCCTTTAATTGTAATTAAATTCTCACATATCATAATCTTATTTCTAATTTCATTTATTTTTTTCATTTCTTCTGTTGCAGATTGTTTTTGAGTTTCTGATGAATTTGCTGTATTTAAGATATTTTCATATGTTTCTAGCATCTGTGAATACATTTGCTCTCTATCTAATTTAGATTTAATAAAATATTCACTAGTAGATGTTACTTGAGTGTTAACTTCTGTTATTTCTACATTCTCTTCTACTCCTATTTCTTCATTTTGAATATTTTCTTCTACACTATCATTTTTATTAATTTCATCTTCTTCTACAATTACATCAGAACTATTTACTAATGTAGCATCACCTATATCTGCTATTTGAGTGTCATCTTTTGATTCAATTTGCATACTTGTTTGAAGCTTTTCTTGTGAAATTTCTCCATTTTTATTATTTGCAGAAAAATTTAAATATCCTGCAGTTATTAACATAAGTACAAAAACATATATTATTATTTGATTTCTTTTTAATATTTTCATATTTTTTCTCCTTTAAATTTAATTCATTTCAAAAACTTGAATTTTATGTGTTGCAAGTCCTGTCACAGCTTCTACTGCTTGAATGATATTTGTTTTGACATTAGTATTTGTTACACCTTCTGCAGTAATTATTGCACCTTCTATTTTAGGTTCAATTACTTTTTGGGTGACAGGAATCTTTTCACCTGATTCTTCTTGAAAAACTATATCTTTTTGGATATCTGTTTCTTCTATTTTCCTTACACCTCCTGAGTCATCTGTTTCTTCTGTTGTACTTACTTTTGATGTCTCATTATACATTGCAATAATTTCACTTGATTCAGAATAGTTTAGTAATATATCCACTTCTCCAACACCTTGAATTTTAGATAATATATTTTTCAAACTTTCTTCTAATTCTGTCTTTTTAATTCCACTTTCATCTATATTATCTACTATATTAATGGAATTCGTACTTGCCAACTCCTTATTATCTGTATTTTCTATTTCTTGAAAAAACATTCCTCCATCCCAAATTAAATTTATACAAAACACAGTTATAATAGCTATTATTATAAAAAATATTAAATTTTCTATTTTCTTTTTATCTGTTTTGCCTTTAATACTTTTTTCTTCTTTATTTTCATTTTTTTCTTGTATTCCAAGAAACTTTTTTATTTTATCTCCAAACATTTTTCATTCACCCCATATTCCTCAATTAAAAATTTTTTAACATTTTGTATATCCACAGTTGTTATTCTTTCTCTTTCTTCATTTTCTATAATTTCTTCTGAATCACTTTTATCAACATATATATCTATTGACTTAACTTTTTCAATTTCTTCTACTAACTTATCTTCTAAATTAGTATTTTCGTTAATATTTTTATCTTCTTCTTTGTTTTTTTCAATATCTAATTCTATTTTTGTTATTCTACTTTCATCATCAACATTTTCAATATCTGCACTAACTTCTACACTTTCTACAATATACCCTAATTCTTCTATTTTACTTTTAATATCTATTTGTATTTCTTCTATGTACAATTCTTCTATTCTTTTTTCCATTGATGCCGGATTTATTTCTTGTGTATAATCTTCTATATCTTCTGTGTATTCTTCTATTTCTAATATATCTGATACAACAAAGATATCTGTTTCAGATGTAAATGGTGATATTATGCTAAAAACAATATATATTCCCATAATCATCCTTATATATTTCTTGCTTTTGTTATTTGGTAATAACATTTCTAAAATTGCTACAACAACAATAGCTAAACCTAAACTCTTCGCCCAATTACTCAAAAACTCAATCATTTTTCTCCTTTTACTATCTATACATCATTCCACTATTAGATATTTTAAGTGTAAGTGCTGTCCCTATTATCAATAAGAAAGATAATGCACTTACTATTGCTAACAATATTTTAAAAATATCTCCAACTTGTCCTAATAATTTAGTAATTTTTTCATCTGCTATAGGTTCTGTTATTGCTCCTAAAATTGTATATGTAAAACTAAGTAGTCCTAATTTTATTATCGGAACTATGGAAATTCCAAGCACTATTACAACACCTACAAACCCTACTGCATTTTTAAGTATTATTCCTGATCCTAAAACAGCATCTACTACATCTCCTAATATTTTCCCTACAACAGGTATTGCAGAACTTACAACTGATTTTGTTGCTTTAGCAGTTAATCCATCTACACCACTTGCAAGTGTTCCTTCTAATGATACAACTGTAACAAAAACTGTTAATATTATTCCAAAAAACCAGATTATTCCAGATTTTAAAAATTTTGCAAGTTTTTCTATTTGGATTTTATCTGATAATTTAGATATTATTATTATTGCTGTAAATATCAAAGTTAATGGTAATATAATAAATTGTACTGCATTACCTATAAAATTTATTATAAACAATAATATTGGTTGTAACATACTACTTGTTACAATACTCCCTGTATATAACATTAATGTTATTAAAAGAGGTACTAACAAATTCATAAATCCAACTAAATTAGAAACTGTATCTTCAACCATTTTGATTATGTCCGAAAAACTTGCCATTATTATTGTTACAATTAAAATATATTGTACATAATAAACCATTTTTGCAATTCCATCATTTTCTAAACTTTCACTAATAGATTTTAATATACTATGTATAATTATTATTGCAAGAATACTACCAATTGTGGTTAAAACACTTAATAATTCTGGTTCTATCATATTTAATATTCTCATAAAAATTTGTGTATTATCTATTTGTCCAGATAATGCTTGATTAAATATTTCAGTTATATCTTCTTCACCTAAAAAAGATTCTACATATTTTTCTGATTCTGATATAAAATCTTCTATTTGAAACTCTTCTTGTCCATTTTCAATTCCTTGTTCTATCTCTATGTCATCTACAGCATAGCTCTTTTTAGATATACAAATTAAAATTAGAGTTAAAAATATAACTACTATGGATAGATGAATTATCTTTTTTTTCATTTGTACCTCCATATTTAAGGTAATATCTTAAGTATTATTTCTAATAAGCCTGAAATTATTGGTATAGATATCGATATTATTATTATTTTACTGCCTATTTCTACTTTACTCGCTATTGCCGATTCACCTGCATCTTTGCAAATACTTATTGCAAATTCAGATAAAAATGCAATTCCTGTTATTTTAAGTAATATCGTTATAAATTCGCTATTAATATTTGCTTGACCAGCTATTGTATTAAGCAAATTTATTATTCCTGTCAAATCCTCCATAACAAATATCAGTATTAATACACCTGTTAGCAAACTAATATATAGGGCAAATTCCGGCTTATATTGTTTTAATAAAATAATAATAACTACTGCTATTAAACCAATTCCAATAATTCTAATTATATCCATAAAACCAATCTTTCTATTAAAATTTATAAGTTAAAAATAGTTCTAACTGTATTAAATAAAGTACTAATTTCTTGTATTACCATAGTAAGAACAATTATTAATCCTGCAAGTGTTGTCATCATCGCCTGATCTTCTCTTCCCGCTCTTACTAACACTTGATGTAATACTGCAACTAATATACCTATTGCCGCTATTCTAAACAATAAATCTATATCCATATTTCCCCCTATACTATGTAATTTATATTAAAATAATTATTAACATGAGCCCTACTACAATTCCTAATTTATTATATAACTTTTCATTTCTTTGTTTTTCAACTAAAGCATTATCTATTTGCTTTTGTAAAAACTCTTGAGTAATCTTAATTTGAGAAACTTGTCCTTCAATATCTGTCTGACCTAGTAATTTTGAAAAATTTTTTAATACATTTATATCTTCTTTGTTTAAGTTACCTTCACTTTCATTTAATGCTTCTAACCATGCATCAGATGCTGATTTATCTCTCATCTTATTTTTAGCATTATTAAATATTTTAGATATATTACTATCCAAATCATTTTCACTTATATATCCAAAAATTTCTGGTATAGGTTCATATGTAAATTTAACTTTAGTTTCAAAAACATTTAATGCAGATTTCATTTCTTCTAATTCTTTTAATCTCATAATGAATTTTTTAGCAAATAATCTCCCTAAGAAAATACATGCAAAAAATAGTAATATGATACATACATATTTAAGACCAATTATCATAATATTCTAAATCCTTCTTTTAAATTTTTATATTATATTCACATATATTTCGTTTAGAACTTTAAATAAATATTACTTTTTCTATTTGCTTAGTTTCCAATAGATAATTTATTTGTAAATTGCTTTTAATATCTTCCATTGTCTTCCCATGCATTGTAAATACTCCTTTTACCCCAGCTGCTATAGCTTCTTGAATAGCTTCAACATCTTCTTTAGTTCCTATTTCATCACATGCAATTATTTCTGGAGCCATACTTCTTATTAACATTTTCATCCCTTTAGCTTTGGAAATATTTTCAATTACATCTGTTCTTATTCCTAAATCATTCTGAATTACACCTCTATGTATCGCTGCTAATTCTCCTCTTTCATCTACTACACCACAGTTTTTTCCTTTAAATCCTATGTTTTCCATTCCATTACTTAATTTTCTGATTATATCTCTTAAAATAGTTGTCTTCCCTTTTCCTGGTGGAGATACTAATACTGTTGTATATATAGTGTTATTTTTTCGATCAACAATTTCTTTTATAACCTTATTGCTACAATCAATTATCTGTCTTGCTATTCTGAAATTCAAACTAGTAATATATTTCACATTAATTATTTTATTATCTTCAACTACAGCAGTTCCTGTTATTCCTATTCTATGACCACCTTTAATAGTTATAAAACCATTACATATTTGGCTTTTATATGCATATATTGAGTTTTCACATATTCGCTCTAAAATTTGTAATACTTCAGCTGTTGTCACATTATATTCAATAATTATATCTACTTGTCTAGTTTTCAATATAATTGGTCTACCAACTCTAACTCTTATTTCTTCTAATTCTGTATCTAGTTTATTATTTTTTATTATGGTATTTCGTATAAGCATATATATACTACTTGGAAAATATTCTAATATTTCTTGTACATACATTTGATTCCCTCCTATTTCATTTTGGGTTGTACTATTTTTCACATACAAAAAAAGCATATATTTTAATATATGCTTTAATTTCTTTTTTAGACTATTATTCTATTATCTGCTCTTCTGTTATTACAATTCTATATATAATACCATCTTCATTTTTAATAACTTCAACTGTATATGTTCTATCTGCTTTTAGTTCATTTTTTAGTGTTCCTAATATATCTTGTGTCACTTGATATTCTTGTGAATTAAAATTAATTTCTAATATTTTGTTTATTGAAGTATTATCCTCATTATTTACACTAATAGTAGTAAATAATCCTTTTACAGTAGTACCTGCATGTTTTGTTCCTTGATAATTTTCAAATTTTTTGTTATATTCCACAACTGTCGCTTCTGTTGTTTTAATCTCTACCTGATTACCTTCTGAACTATTTAAATTAATATTTTCTTCACTTAGTTCTGGAACTATATAATTCAAAGGATTTTGATTTTCTTGTAACCCTATTTCTTTCATTTGAGTTTTATTAACATCTTTTAATCTTTCTTCAACTGCATTTATAAATTCAGAAATTTGCTCATTTGTTCTTTCATATAAAAACATTGTGTCATCTTGTGTAAAATCTTGTACTTCGAAATCATTTATAAATTCTACTTCATTTACCATTTCATATATATATGTATTATTTTGAATTTTATCTTGTATTTCAAGATTATATGTCTCTTTTGCAATTTGTCCTTCTAATATATTCTCAAAAGAAATTTCTAATTCTAATGAATTTAATTCTTTATTTGTACCTATCTCATTTCTTTCATAATTAATTATATATGAAATTTCATTGCCTAATTCCATTTTATCTATCTCAAAATTTATATTTTCAGTATGAATTCCTATTTTAATTAAATTGCTTTTTCTATTATATAAAATTATATCTACTTTAGAATCTGTGTTTTCATCTCCAACATTTCCAATTAAATCTTTTAGTTTAGTTTTTAAATCTTCATTTTGTAATTCTTTTTCAATAGTATTATATATTTCTAATAATAAACCTTCAATTGCCTCTATACTTGTAGACAATTTATATTCACTAATATCTCCATTTTGAGTTTTACTAAAGTTTTCATTTGTAAATGAATCTTGAATTTTATTCAAAACATCTTTATTTAAAAGATTAATACTATTTAATTCTTGTAACATCTGAAAACTTTGTAATGTTGACATTATCCCAAGTATGTCCTTATATTCACTTAAATCTCCTGATTTAAGTGCTACAAATTTACTACCTATATTATTTGTTTGTATTCCAATTAAATCTGCTTTTTCTTTATATATTAGTGGAAATGTAACATCTTCTGAATATTGAATAATCATATTTTGTATTATTTCGTCTTCAAAAACATTTACATTACCATTAGATATTATTCTAAAATTATTTACATTAACTATTTCAGAACTCCTTATATCAAAATCTAATTCTGTACTATTTTTGTATATGCTTATATTTTTAGATTCTAAATATTTTTCTAAATCTTCCCCTATAAAGCTCTCTTCATTTCCCATTATCTTAGATATGTTATCATAAAATAATTGTTTATCTGATTTAAATAAATCACTTGTAACTACCATATATGCTATAACACTTAAAACTATTAATACTACTATTAATATTATAAGTATTGTTACTAATGAAATTCCTGATTTTTTATTTATCTTTTGCTTATTTTCACTCATATAAAACTCCTTAAATAAATAATATATTTATTCACAATTATGATAAACATTTGAAACATCATCTAAATCTTCTAATTTATCAATAAGTTTTTCTAATTTTTCTTTTTGTTCTTCTGTTAAAGCTACTTCAACTTCTGGTACCATTTGAACATCTGCTTCTAAGAATTCAATTCCTTTTTTCTCTAATTCTTCTCTAATATTAGAAAAATCTGACGGAGATGTAATTACTTCATATATTTCATCAGATACTTCAAAATCTTCTGCACCTAATTCAAGTACTTCAATCATAAGTTCATCTTCATTAATTTTACAATTAGCCTTTTCTATAACTATGATTCCTTTTTTATTAAACATATATGATACACAACCACTTGTTCCCAGATTACCACCTGATTTATCAAAAGCATGTCTTACTTCTGCTGCTGTTCTATTTTTGTTATCTGTTGAAGCTTCAACAATAACAGCAATCCCATTTGGTCCATACCCTTCATATACTATATCTTCATAATTTTCATTATTATTTGCTCCAGAAGCTTTTTTTATCGCATTATTAATTGTATCATTTGACATATTTGCAGCTTTACATTTAGCAATAGCATCTCTTAATCTTGCATTACCATCAATATCTGCGCCACCTTGTTTTACGGCAACAAAAACTTCTCTACCTAGTTTAGTAAAGATTTTCCCTCTTGCTGCATCTACTTTGCCTTTTCTTGCTTGAATATTTGCCCACTTTGAATGTCCTGACATAATTCCCTCCATCAATAACTTATATTTTAATTATTTTTTCCCAAGATAACTCTGTTTTACCAAAGTGTCCATAATTTGTTGTTTTAGAATATATTGGATTTAATAATTCTAAATATTTTATCATACCATTTGGTGTTAAATTAAATTTTTCTTTAATAATTTTAACTATTTCAGATTCATCTACTTTTGCCGTATTATATGTATTTACCCATATAGATATAGGTTCTTCCATTCCTATTGCATAAGACAATTGTATTTCACATTTCCCAGCATACCCATTTGCTACTATATTTTTAGCAATATGTCTTGCCATATATGCTGCAGATCTATCTACTTTACTTGGATCTTTTCCTGAAAAAGCTCCTCCACCATGACGTGCATATCCTCCATATGTATCAACAATTATTTTTCTTCCTGTTAAACCAGTATCTCCTAATGGACCACCTATTACAAATCGACCTGTTGGGTTTACATATATTTTTGTATCATTATCAATCATTTTAGGTTCAACTACATCTTTTATTACATATTCAATTATATCTTTTTTTAATTGTTGTTGGGATATTTCTTCACCATGTTGTGTAGAAATCAATATTGTTTCAATTCTTTTTGGTTTATTGTCTTCATATTCTACTGTTACTTGTGTTTTTCCATCTGCTCTTAAATATGCTAATTCACCAGATTTTCTAACTTCAGTTAATCTTTTAGCTAATTTATGTGCGGCACTAATTGCATATGGCATATATTCTTCAGTCTCATCTGAAGCAAAACCAAACATTATACCTTGGTCTCCTGCTCCTCCTGTATCTACTCCCATCGCTATATCTGCACTTTGTTTTGTAATATTTATATCTATTTTGCAATTTGCATAATTCATATCTATATATTCATTATCAAAACCTACATTTTTAATTATTTTTCTTACTAATTCTTCGATATTAAATTCTGCACTAGATGTTACTTGTCCAGCAATTGTTACATTATTTCCTGATACAAATGTTTCTACTGCTACCCTAGAGTTTTTATCTCCTTCTAAATATTTATCTAATATTGCATCAGATATTGTATCTGCTAATTTATCTGGATGCCCTTCTGTTACACTTTCTGATGTAAAAAAATTTCTATTCATTATTACTTCTCTTCTTTCTTTTATTTATTTCCAAATAATTTTACCATATTTTGCTTTTAATATCAATTAAAAAAGATAGAAACTTTTATTTCTATCTTTTGTTATTTTAAATATTATACACTTATATTTGAGAATCCATTATCTACGTGAATTATTTCACCAGTTATAGCTGATGATAAGTTACTAAATAAAAATGCTGTACTATCTCCAACTTCTTTAATAGTTACATTTTTATGTAATGGCGCTCTTTCTTCAACTATATCTAATATTGTTGAAAAGTCTTTAATTCCTTTTCCAGATAAAGTTTTAATTGGTCCAGCAGATATAGCATTAATTCTATGTCCATCTTTCCCTAAATCTTGTGCTAAATATCTAATACTTGATTCTAATGCAGCTTTTGCTACACCCATAACATTATATTTAGTTACAACTTTTTCAGCTCCATAATATGTATATGCAATTATACTAGAATTTTCATTGAACATATCTTTTTCTTTTGCCATTCTTACTATTGCAACTAATGAATATGCACTTACATCATGTGCATGAGCAAATCCTTCTCTAGATGTGAATATAAAGTCATTTCTTAAATCTTCTGTATTAGCATGTGCTATAGCATGTAATATTCCATCAATTTTCCCATGATTTTTCTTAATTTCTTCTAAACAAGTATCTATATCTTCATCTTTACTAACATCTGAACAAACATAAAGAGATGAACCTGGTAATTCTTTTAATAATTCTTGAACTTTTTCAACACTATCATCTGAACATGTACAAATAACTTCTGCTCCTTGTTCATGTGCCGATTGTGCAGCTCCCCATGCTATACTCCATTTATTTCTTACTCCCATAATAACTACTTTTTTATTTTTTAATATCATTTTAAATCTTCCTTCCCTTTTCACTTTATTATTTATATTACATATTTCTAAATTTATTATATCTTTCTTCTAATAAAATATCAACAGATTTTTTTGAAAGTTCTTTTAAGTTACTAGTTATATATTTTTTCAGTTTATTAACTATATTTTCAAAATCTTCTTGTGCTCCACCAACAGGTTCTTTAATTATGTCATCAATAATTCCTAATTCTTTTAAATCTTCTGCTGTCATTTTCATATTTTTGGCAGCATCTTTTGCCTTACTTGCATCTTTATATAATATACTTGCAAAACCTTCTGGTGAAAGTATTGAATATACAGCATTTTCTAACATTATGATTTTGTCTCCAACTCCAATTGCTAATGCTCCACCACTTGATCCTTCACCTATTATGATACATATAATTGGAACTTTAAAATTAGACATTTCCATTATGTTTCTGGCAATTGCTTCACCTTGACCTCTTTCTTCTGCCCCCATTCCCGGGTAAGCTCCTGGTGTATCTATAAATGTAATTATCGGTCTATTGAATTTTTCTGCCTGTTTCATTAATCTTAATGCTTTTCTAT
>CAYJKU010000004.1:0-12546 GCA_964371215.1 uncultured Clostridium sp. | reverse complement strand
GATTTGGCATACCAAAATTTTTCTCTATATTTTCTCTAGCATTTTTACCTTTTTCTTCACCAATAACTGTAACAGCTTTTCCATCAATTGTTGCAATTCCTCCGATTATCGCTTTATCATCTCCAAAACTTCTATCTCCATGTAATTCTATAAAATCTTCAAAAATTTCTTTTATGTAATCAGATGATTTAGGTCTTTGTAATTGTCTTGCAAGGATTACTTTATCCCAAGGCTCTAATTTTGCCATTTTTCTCCTCCTTTTGATGTATGCATTTCTAATATATTAGTAAGAACTTTTCTCATATCTTTTCTTTCAACTATTTTATCTATAAAACCATGTTCTAATAAAAACTCTGAACTTTGAAATCCTTTTGGTAATTTTTGTTTTATAGTTTGTTCAATTACTCTTGGACCTGCAAAACCTATTAGTGCTTTTGGTTCAGCAAGAATTATATCACCTAAACTAGCAAAACTTGCAGTTACTCCTCCTGTCGTTGGATCTGTTAATACAGATATATATAACAATCCTGCATCATTTAATCTAGCTATAGCACTTGATGTTTTAGCCATTTGCATCAAAGATACTATACCTTCGTGCATTCTCGCTCCACCAGATACGCAAAATAGAATGAATGGCAATTTTTTTTGTATAGCAGTCTCAATTGCAAGTGTTATTCTTTCTCCAACTGCTGATCCCATACTTCCCATTAAAAAGTTTCCATCCATAACTCCTAATACAACATTTATTCCTGAAATTTTACATACTCCACATTGTACTGCCTCATTTATTAATGTTTTCTCTTTTAATATTTCTATTTTCCTTAAATACCCATCAAATTTAAGCGGATCTTTTGTACATACTTCTTTACCTATTTCTTCAAAGCTTTCTTTATCTACAATTTGTCTTATCCTTCTTCTTGAAGATAATCTAAAATGTTTATTACAATATGGACAAACACTTTTATTTTCATGAAGTTCATCTAAATTAATTATTTCCTTACAAATATCACATTTTACCCATCTACCACTCATCATATTTGATGCTCTTATATTCTTAACTCTTTCATTTTCTTTATCATGTACTTTTTTTACTTTATCTATTAACAACGATCTTCCTCCTCTCATTTTTTGTATTATATATCTTTTTTATTTTTTTTTCAATTAGTATAAGTGGTCAATTTATATTTATCTACTTAGTATATATACCTGTTTAAATCTTTTTTCTCTTTTTTTCTTCTTTATACTTGAATTTATTTAGTATTTGGTATAATATGTGTAATGAAATAATGAGATTACACAGGAGGACAAAAATGCCAAGAAAAACTAAAGAACAAAGCGAATTAAATAACAAAGATTTAGAAAAAGCAACTAAAAAAACTAGCACTACTAAAAAAAGTGAAATCACAAAAAAATCAGTAGCAAAAAAAACTTCCACTTCTACAACTAAAAAAGCTAACAGCACTACAAAAAAAACTACAGCTCAAAAAACTGCTAGTAAAAAAAACACATCAACAAAACCTGCTAGCACTTCTAAAAAAAGTAAAGTTAACGAAAAAACAACGACTAAAAAAGCTTCTGCAACTAAAAAGACTTCTACTAAAAAGACTAGTAAAAAAGTTGAAATTGTTGAATATTATGATTTGCCTGAAAATTATAAAGAGACAACTATTAAGCTATTAGCACAAACGCCAAATAGTCTTTTTGTGTATTGGAATATCTCTAATGAAGATAAAAATAAATATATACAAAATTATGGCAATGATTTTTTCAATACAACAATTCCGATTCTGATAATACATAATTCTACAATGGGTTATAATTTTGAAGTCGAAGTAAATGACTTTGCAAATAGTTGGTATTTAAAAGTTCAAGACAGCAAATGTGATTATAAAATTGAATTAGCTAGAAAATTTAAAAATGTACCTAATACTAATTATGTACATATTTATACTTCTAACATTTTAGAAAATCCTAATGACAAAATATTATTTAATATAGATCAAAAAATGGTTTATTTTAGAAATGTTAAAGATAATTCTACAATATCTAAAGATATTAGCTCTCTTACACATATTAAAAACATGGGAAAAATCTATAATACATATGATATGTATAAATCTTTATATAATAAAGAAAATTTGGAAGATATATATAATCTACAAAATCCATCTTCTGCAGGTTCACAATCATTTATAAAAGGAGATTAATAATGAACAAAAAAGGCTATGTTAGCTTCGTACTACATGCACATCTTCCATTCATTCACCACCCCGAAAGTGATGACTATTTAGAAGAATCTTGGCTATATGAAGCAATATCTGAAACATATATACCATTACTTAAAAATTTCAAAAAGTTGGTTGAAGAAGGAGTCGATTTTAGAATAACAATGTCTATGACTCCTCCTTTGTTGTCTATGTTAGATAGCAAACTATTACAAAAAAAATATATAAAATATTTAAAAAAACTTATAGAGCTTTCAAGAAAAGAGATTATAAGAACCGCTTATGATGAAAGATTAAACCGTCTATCTAAATACTATTTTGATAGATATTCTGAAGATTTAAGATTTTTTCAAGAAGAACATAATTGTAATCTTATAAATGCTTTTAAACACTTCCAAGATCTTGGAGTATTAGAAATAATAACTTGTGGTGCAACACATGGTTACTTCCCCATCTTATATTTAAATGAAAAAACTGTAAAAGCTCAAATAGCTGTTGGAGTTCAGACATATGAAAGATATTTTGGAAGAAAACCTAGAGGAATATGGCTTCCTGAATGTGGGTATGTTCCTGAATCAGATAAGTATTTAAAAGAGTTTGGAATAGATTATATAATTACTGAATCACATGGTGTCTTATATGCAGACCCTACTCCAGTATATGGAACTTTTGCACCAATAGTATCACCAGAAGGTGTCATCGCATTCGGACGAGATATTGAATCATCAAGACAAGTATGGAGCTCTATTGATGGATACCCAGGCGATTTTAATTACAGAGAATTTTACAGAGATATTGGATATGAAGCTGATTATGAATATATAAAACCATATATTGCTCATAACGGTGTTCGTGTACATACTGGAATTAAATATCATAGAATAACTGGTAAATCTGAACATAAAGATTATTATGATGTTAAATGGGCAGAAGATTCTGCTGAAAGGCAAGCAGGACATTTCATGAATTCAAGAAATGAACAAATAGAAAATCTAGCTAACCATATGGATACTCCACCATTTATTTTATGTCCTTATGATGCTGAATTATATGGACATTGGTGGTATGAAGGTCCTTATTGGCTATATATTCTATTTAAAAAAATATATTATGATGAATCTAATTTCGAATTAATTACACCATCAGAATTTATAGATAAATACCCAAATATGCAAATCGCTTCTCCTTGTAGATCAAGTTGGGGTGCAAATGGATATAGTGAAGTTTGGCTTAATGAATCAAATGATTATGCACATAAACACTTACATGTTGCAGGTGATAGAATGTGTGAATTATCATATCTCTTCCCTAATGCTAAAGGAATACTAAAAAAAGCACTTAACCAATGTGCACGAGAGCTACTTTTAGCACAAAGTAGTGATTGGTTATTTATAATTACAAATGGAACAATGGTAGACTATGCTAAAAAAAGAATTAAAGATCATATAGGAAGATTTACTAAATTATATGAACAAATTAAATCTAATAATATTGATACAGATTTTTTAAAAAGCATATCTGAAAAAGATAAATTATTTCCAGATATAAATTATATGTTATATAGTGATTCTTATATAAATGATATAATGGATCCAAAAAAATAAGTTTATGATACTTAAATCAGATGCAGGATAAATTAAATATTTATTCTACACCTGATTTTTTCTTTGACAAGTTTCCTTTAAAGATTTTTTACATATTATAGTGTATAAGTTTTAAATATTTAGTAGATACTACTTTTATTAGAAGGGAGTCTTTAATATATGAAATCTATATGTATTAAAACTAATAATATTAATATATTAAAATATCTACTAAAAGAATTAAATAATTGTGAATGTGATAATATTTACTTTTCTTATACTGAATTCAAAAGATATAATAATATTATTATTCACTACACAGGCACTAATACTACTAATTTCATTTCAACTCTTACCTCTATTCTTTCAACTTTAGTTATTGATGAATTAGAAGAAAATATATTGCTTACATTAATTAGACAACATTATTTTTATTTTGATAAATCTGAAATATCTAAAATTCTTGAAATATATTATGAGTTAGTCTCTGAAGATTACTATAATATTTTTAATCAAAAATATTATATTTTAAATGACATATTTTCTAAATATCTTTCTAATAATAAATCTATAGTTTTAGATGGATTTATTAACTTTAGAGTTTCAAAATATAAAGAACTACTTACAGACATATTACATGAGTCTATTAGTAATTATATAATAAAAAAAGAATACTTAGAATTTATTTCTTTATTAAAAACATATATCTCTTCTCAACCTAATTCTACAAACACAATACATTTGATATATTCTAATTCAGATTCAATTTTATTAGATGAAAATAATCAAATCATTTCTAACTCAGCACTTGATTTACCTAATAAATTTTTTAGTGATATATCTTTTTCGCAAAATGATTATACACTTAACTCACTTTTAAGTTTATTACCTAAAAAGCTATATGTTCACTTAATAACTGACTTTAAAGATGAATTTATAACTACTTTACAATTAATCTTTGAGAATAATATTGAGATATGTACAAATTGCTCTACTTGCAAATTATATAAACAAACTAATCTAAAAAAACAAAATTAAAGCTTATCTATTCTAGATAAGCTTTAATTCTATGTTGCATTATTTATACCTACTGCTACAATTTGAGACATATTTTCAATAAGTTCGTCAATCTCTTTTGGTGTTACTATCAAATTATACTCACTTGGCATTAATGCTTTTTTTATTTCTTCATAATTATCTTTTTCTTTTAATTCGTTAAAATATTCATTAGATTTACCTTCATCTTGTAATTTTGTTATAAATAAATCTAAACTATCATTTACTATAACTGCTGATTCGACAACTGTCGGTATTCCTAAAGCTACTACTGGTATTCCTAAAGTTTTTTCACTTATTTCAGTTCTAGTATTTCCCACACCTGCACCAGGAACTATACCTGTATCAGATATTTGTACTGTACTGCTAATTCTTTCTATACTTCTTGATGCTAATGCATCAATTACAATAATTAAACTTGGGTGTATATTATCTACTATACCTTTCAAAATTTCTACTGTCTCAATACCAGTTGTACCAAGTACTCCTGGAGATATGGCACTTACTTTTCTCGCACCTGCTTTTGCATATTCTGGCATATAATTAATTATATGTCTTGTAATTTCTATTTCATTTACAACTTTTGGTCCTAGCGCATCTGGTGTCACATATATATTTCCAAGTCCTACAACTAATATCTCATCTTGACTTGCAACATGTGAGTCTACTATTGTTTTTAATTCTTTTGCAACACAATTAGCTGCATCCTGAATTTCTTCTTCTTGGGCTATTTTTAATCCTTTAACATCTATTGTAATATAGTTTCCTTTTGGTTTTTGAATAACCTGTTCTGCATTATCTGTTATTATTTTAACTCTTTCTACTGCTAACTTTTCATTTATCTCTTCTTTTGTTGTCTCAATACCTTCAACATCTTCAAGTTTGTTTGCCTTTTTATATACATCTCTTCTTTCTGATGCCAAATCTGTTCTAAAATTATACATATAAATCACTCCTCTAACTTATTATGTATTTATTTAGATTTATTATTCTAAAATATTTTTAAATTTATATACTTTTTAACTCTTCATTATCTTTTAATTCTTGTGAAATAAAATTATATGCTTTTTTATCTTTCATTATTGCTATTTTAGCCATTTCAATATTTCTTCTTATTCTATCACTAGCAAATTTAATTATTATCCCTTTATCTTCTATTGCTAATCTCACCACATCTTCATCATCTCTTAATCTTTCTGATGCATAATATAAAGATTGTCCATAGTTTTTACAAGCTTCTAGAAATATTTCTTTATCATCACTTAATCTTTCTGAAACATAACAAATAGTCCATGGTGCAGATTTAATTGCAAGTAAAATAATATCTTTATCATCTTTTAATTTATCTGATGCAAATTCTAGATACTCGCCTTTTTGCTCTAACATCTTCAACATTTCTTCTTTATTATTTGAGTTTTCTAAAATCTCTTCTAATTTTATATCTTCCATACCTATTTATTTCCTTTTTGCTATTAATGCTTTTATTTTAATACCTTGTTCACTAAACATTTTTTCATGTTCTGTAACAACATTAGTTTCAAATATATTTTCATTATGTAAGTCATATGTTTTTGCAATTAATTCAAATCCACATTCTTCAAAATATATTAAACTAGATTCAAATAAACTATCATCATCTGTTTTAAAATACACTTCACCTGTATCACTTAAAAATTCTTTATATTTTTCTAATTGTCTTGTATGTGTTAATCTTTTCTTTCTATGTTGTCCTTTTGGCCATGGATTACAGAAATTAATATATATTCTTTCTATTCCATCTTTTTTATCTAATATATTTAATATTCTTTCTATATCATATCTTATTAAAAATATATTATTTGTTTTTTCTTGTTTTTCTGAATATATCATTTCTACATTTCTTTTAGCTAATCCTAACATTGCATCAACTAAATCTATTGCGATATAATTTATTTCTTTATTTTGAACAGCTAAATTAGATATGAATTGTCCTTTACCACATCCTAGTTCTAGATATATTGGATTTTTGGGATTTTTAAAATTCTCTCTCCACTTTCCCTTTATATCTTCTGGATTATCTATATAAAACTCACTAGCTTCTAATTCTGGTCTCGCCCATTTTTTAAATCTTATTCTCATTTTCTTCTCCTAATATTTATTTCAATACTATGTATTTTAACAGATTTCACAGTTTTTTACAAGTATTGTAATATATATTATTAATGAGTTATTTTCTCTTTATTATTAGCCTTTTTTATGGTATACTATTTATCTAAGAAAGGAGAATATGACCTATATGATATTAAAATACCAAGTAACATCTAAAGATATTTTAGAATTTAAAACAATAAATGATATATTAAAAAAGAAATTAAATTTTTCTACAAGATTAAAGAATAAAATAATTCAATTAGAAAAAGTATTATATAATGATAAATTTTTAAATACAAATTCAAATATATCTATTGGAGATACTATTTCTATAGACTTTTCATATCCAGAAGATAATTCCAATATAATACCAACCAAAATGCCTTTAGATATTATATATGAAGACAAGTGGTTTATTGTTGTTAATAAACCTGCTGGTATGCCCATTCATCCTTCCAGTACACATATAGACAATAGTTTATCTAATGGTATTAAAAATTATTTTGACAAAATTAAATTAAATAAAAAAATACGACCAGTAAATAGATTGGATTTTGATACATCTGGATTAGCTATATTCGCTAAATGTGAATATATACAAGATATGTTTTCGACTCAAATGTCAAATAATATTTTCAAAAAAGAATATCTATGTATTGTAACTAATATTCTAAAAGAAAAAAAAGGTACTATTAATTTCCCTATTGCTAGAAATCTGGAAAGCATTATAGAGAGATGTATCGATTCTTCTGGAAAACCATCAATTACTGAATATGAAGTTATTAAATATGACTCAAATACTAATCTTTCACTTGTGAAATGTATATTATTAACAGGAAGAACTCATCAAATACGAGTACACATGAAGGCTATTGGTAATCCACTTTTAGGTGATAGCCTATATGGTTCATATTCAAATTTAATTAATAGACAAGCTCTTCATTGTTACCACTTAAATTTTGTTCACCCCATTACTAATAATGTTATTAATTTAGTAATAGATCTTCCTTTAGATATGCAAATACTATAAAACTTCTAACACAATTTGTTAAATGTTTTATAGTATTTTTTATTTTGCAAACATTTTTATATTAAAAATATTGATATCTATTATTCATTCCCGGAAAAGTTCCTCCTGGAGATATTGTGATAAATTTAATTGCATAAATATCACAATAAACTAAGCTATCATTTTCAAATGATCTAAGAAGTATATAGCTTGCTCCAACTTCTTCTAATATACCTATCCTATCTGTCATCATTGTTGTTCCTATTAAAAATTCAACTCTCATTAGTTTTCCTATCTGTTGTTTTAAAAATCCAGGTGTATATATTGGATTTGTTAGTATATCTGGCATAGGTCTACTTTGTTGTATATTATTTGTTTGTTCTCTTTTGTCTTGTTTTTCATCATAACTAGGCATACATATTCTCCTTTAATTATATATTCTTAATCTTATGTAGTTGCATATTTAGGTGTCGGCTGATAAAAACAATGTTTTCCTATTTGGATATGAAACACTCCTGAACCATTTTTAGGAAATTCATTATCACAAATTGGTTTAAAAGGATTTAGAAACCATAAACTTTCCCCTACTTCATTTATCTTATTGCCTGAAAGTGCCCAATCTGCAATATAATAGTGTTCTTGTGTTGGATTCATATTATATATATTCTGAGGATTATACATACTTGCTATAGATTCTCTCGTACAATCAAATTGTCCTTGCTGAAATATTACATTTCTTACATTTCCACCATTAGATATTCTTGAGTATTCTCCAACAGAAGAATTAACTCTGTTCATTACAACAGTTGCAACCGCTTTCATTCCATCATCCCCTTCTCCTCCTGCTTCACATTGCACTATTCTTGCAAGTAGTTCTCTATCTGAATATCCCATAAAATCACTCCTAATAAAATATATTTTTAATTTTAATTTTTATTCATATTTATTCTATTTTTAATATTATTATGTTATAATCTTTTTGGTGATTAATTTGAAAATTTTATTTAAAAATACAACAAAATATTCAAAAGAAATATATAAAAGTTTCTTGCAATTCCATATAAAGAAATTTCGAAATTCGTATTTACTCTATACTTTAGTTATATTCCTTTTATTTTTGTTTTTAATATTTAGTTTAATACAATATAAAAATTTTGCGACAGCTGTTACTATTATAATAGCTTTGTTAATTTTCTTTATATATAGATATATCCAACCAATTAATATTGTAAAAAAAGAATTAGAAAGCGAGAAAATTCAAAAAGAGCAATCTTTTACATTTAAATTTTATGATACTCATTTTTCAGTAGAAAACAGACACGAAATTCAAAATGCTAATTATTCCAAGTTATATAGAGTATATAAATATAAATCTTTTTATTATCTTTATATAGATAAAACACATGCATATATTTTAGATAAAAATAGCTTTAATCAAAATGAACATCTTTTTTCTAGTTTTTTAAAGGAAAAAGTAAATATTTTTAAATATAGAATTAAAGATATGAAAAAAGAGAAATAGTATAATTATATAATTACTATTTCTCTTTTAATTTTATTCTAAAATTTTAAACTTCTTTTTCCGTCAATTACATTCTTGCTTTTGGTTTCATACTTTTCTTTTCCAGGTCTATGTAAAACACCATATACAATAGCTGTAATTGGAACTGTAAACATTACACCTAAACTTGCTGTAATAGCAGATATTATATCTGTTGCAATTATTTCAATATTCAAAATATCTCCTGCCGCTAATTGTTCTACCATATAGAATAATACTATATTAATAGATCCACCTATATATGCAAGTATCAATGTATTTGTCATTGTACCAATAATATCACTACCTATATTCATACCACTTCTTACTAATTCCATTTTCGATATAAGTGGATTTTTTTCTTTTAATTCATCTAATGCAGATGCTATAGACATTCCAACATCCATACAAGCACCTAATGAAGATATTACTATTCCTGCAAATAATAAGTCTCTAAAATTAAATACTAGCTGTTGTGAATTTGCACTAAGGTATATAGCTTCTTCTGTTACACCAGATAGTTTAGCTAAACTTCCAAATAACATAGCAATTACCCCAGCACATATAACTCCACCAGATGTTCCAATTATTGCAGTAATAGTCTTTTTTGTAAATCCAGATATTATTATAAATGTTAAAATAATTATTCCTACAGATACAAGTATTGACATTAATATTGCACTTTGCCCATTTATTATCGATTGTAACATTACAAAAAATATTCCTAAAATTGTTACAATAAATGCTAATATTGCTTTTATTCCTTTTGTTCTACCAATTACTAATATAACTAAAAAGAAAATTGCAATCATTATATATATATATGTAGTCCTTTCATAATTCAATATAATTACTTCTTTGACTCCACCATTTTCAAGCATAATAGTTGTATCTAGTGTATTTCCTACATTCAACTCATAGTTTTCTATTTTCCCTTCAGTATCATATGAAATACAATAAACTGCCTCAAAAACTTGTCCTTTAAGCTTACCTTCTTCAATCTTAACTTTAATATCCTGATATTTTAGTGTACTTCCAAATTCTTCTAATTCATAAATATCTCCAGTTTCAGTAACTGTAGCTTTAATATTTTCTAATGTTTCAGTTTGTACTTCCTGTACTTGTTCTTCACTAGCAAATGATATGTTACCAAATATAAATATGCTTATTAACATTACTAGCAATATTGATATACTTATATAAATTACTTTTTTCACTTTTTTCTCCTTTTATATAAAATAGAAATAGTATGATATATATCATACTATTATTCTTTTTATATTATATACCTATTCTTTTTCAGTTTCAACTACAACTGATGAAGATAAATCATTTATTTTAATAGCTCTAACATGTTCTATTTTTTCCCATGTAGTTTCTCTTTTAAATAAACATTTTAAATTTATTAATAACCATGAAGCTACAAATAAAGGATAACATATTATACCTTTAATCATTGGTTTAATTTTTCTTCCATCAAGCCACATTGTAAACAATGCAGTTCCTATTGGGAAGAAAAATGTTGGTATAACATAACTTACCACATTCATAAGTAATTCTCGTTCTGTCATTCCATTTAATGCATACATCATAAAATTTGTTCCTAAAAGTATTAATGTTACTATAAACATTGGAATACTTCCAATAATATATAGGAACCCATCAAAATTCATCATTGTTTTATGTTCTATTGCTGAACTAGCTAATGATTTTGTATATTCTTTAATACATTGAATATGACCTACTGTCCATCTACTTCTTTGAGACCAAGATTGTTTAAATCCTGTTGGTTGTTCATCATATACCTTAGCTTCTGTTGACCAACCTAATCTTTTACCTTCTATTATTCTTTTTAATGAAAATTCTATATCTTCAGTTAATGTTATTGTGTCAAAACCATTAGGTTTTACAACATCAAATTTAACCATAAATCCTGTACCATTTAATAATGGAGATAATCCAATATTATATCTTGCTAAATGGTAAAATCTATGCATTGTCCAATAAAATAACGCATAACCAGCTGTTATCCAGTTATCTGATGGATTTTTGATATCTCTATATCCTTGAACAACTTCTTCACCTTGACATAGTTTTTTATTCATACTTTTTATAAAGTCTTTATCTACAATATTATCTGCGTCAAATACGAAGAATGCATCATAATCTGCATTTTCTTCCATCTTTTGTTTTAAAAACCAATCTAATGCATAACCTTTTGTCTTTTTAGTTTTATGAAATCTTTCATAAACTATAGCTCCTGCTTCTCTTGCTACTTTTGCAGTATTATCTGTACAATTATCTGCAATTACATATATATCATATAAATCTTTATTATAATTCTGATTTTTTAAACTCTCAATTAAACTTGAAACAACCATTTCTTCATTGTGTGCTGGTATTACAGCCATGAATTTATGATCTTTATTAACTTTTAACGGCTTTTCTTTTATTTTTACTAATGAACATACACTTATTACTATTTGATATAGCCAAAATAGAGTTATAACCCATATTAAAGCTTCTCTTAGTATATATAAATAATCCATTTTTTACCTCTTTTCAAATCATTTATTTTAATTTGTATTCACATACTATATTATTATACTATTTTTTAATAACTTTTGCAATGTTTTTTAATATCTTTTCTTGTTTTTACTTGTTATTTTATGCTATTTTTTGTTTTTTATTGAATCTTTTTAAAATTTTGTACTTTTATAGTTATATTTTTCTTTTCGATTTTATGTAACCTTTTATTTCTTTTCTATTGATATATCCTCTTAGAAATACTATAATTATTATATTAAAATATAAAGGAGTTGTATATATACAACAATGTAAAATACTGAAAATACTCCTGAGGAATTACAATTAACAGTTCCTCAAAAAAATTCAGAAGAAATAAACTACGAAGAAAGAATTATAGAAATTCAATCTTATTCTTACTAAATCAAAACCACCAGTAAAACTGGTGGTTTGCTCTTAGCCTAGAAGGCTATTGTA
>CAYJKU010000003.1:0-92926 GCA_964371215.1 uncultured Clostridium sp. | reverse complement strand
AATATATCGAGGCGTAGCGCAGTTGGTAGCGCGCGTGGTTTGGGACCATGAGGTCGCAGGTTCGATCCCTGTCGCCTCGACCATATTTTGCCCTTTTCAAAGGGAATTAAACGGAATTTATAAAAATTCAAAAATGAGGAATTATGCTATTTTTCAAGGAAACTTGAAGATAGCATAATTTTTTTGCGTTTTCTAAAATGTTATGAAAATAGCTAAAAAATTTCTACAAAAAGTTTCTACAAAATAAAATTAGGTAAAATAAAAATTTCTACAATTTCTACAAAGGAGTTTTTGCCTATATATCAATGTTTTCAAAAGTTCTTCAAAAATTAAGAAGGAGGACAATCTATGGAATTTAATTCATATAAAATATCAGAATCATTCACACATTCATTTTATCAAGTACCACAAGAATTATTTAAAAATCCAATATACAAAGGAAAAATTAATTCAGATGCAAAATTATTATATGCTTTTTTATTAAATCGAATGAGTTTATCTCAAAAGAACAACTGGTATGATGAAAATGGAGAGATATATTTAATATTTACAAGATTAGAAGTACAAGAATTATTAGATTTAAGTGATAAAACAGCTACAAAGGCATTTAAACAATTAATAGATGTATGTTTGATTAAAGAAAAAAGGCAAGGTTTAGGAAAACCAAACCTAATTTATATAGGAAAAATACAACATTTAGAACTTAATAAAAATGAGATGATTCAGAAACAGAAAAATTACGATTATCAAACCGTAAATTCTTCGGTTATAGATACACAAGATTTACGAAGAAATAAGAATAATATTAATAATAAATATATAAATAATATTAGCAGTAAAAAGTACGATTCATTTTGTCAAAGGGAATATGACAATTTAGACTTTCTATATGCTAATAGTACAAATTAGAAAATATGAATAAATAAAAATAAATTTAAAGGAGATATAAGATATGAAAATAGAATATGAAAAAAACGGAGATTATTTAATACCAAAGTTAGGAGTTAAAAGTGATTTAGATTTTAGTAAATTAAATAAATATGGATTATTAAAATATGATATGTTAAGAGAATTTAAAGAAGCAGAATTTAAACAATTATTATTAGAAAATAAGATGCAAAAACATTTATTAGATATGCAGAAAGAAATTAAAATTGAAATGAAAAGAATAATAAAAGAACTAGCTGAAAAAGAAAATATAACTGAAGAATTAAAAGAAAAAAATCATTTAGAGTGGGCAAGAGCTATGAATAATATTAAAAATAGGGCAGAGCAAATAATTTTAAAAGAGATAATGTTAAGAGATGAGGTAAAATAAATGGATAAAATAGTTATAGATAATTTAGATATGGAAGAGTTAGATAGACTTGTTGATTCTGCAATAGTTGATTTAGAAAGAAATAATTTAGAGTATAGAAATTTAAGAAATAAAGTAAGAAATATACAAAATAAATATGAAAATGTTAGTAAAATTATCGATCAAGATGAAGTAGAAAATTTAAGTAAAGAAGAATGTGAAATGTTGCAAAAGGTATTGCAATTGAAGATAGAAATAGAAATTATAGAAGATAGAGAAATATATTTTTTAGGTGGTAGACAAGCATACTATTATCTGAAAAAACTACAACTTCTAAAATAGAAAACAAGTAAAAAATAGAATTATTAACGAGAGTACTTTTTAGTTTTTAAGATATAGCAAGCAATGAATATGTACTCTCATACAAATTCTATATGGGGTAATCCCCAATTCCTAAACAAAATGTGGAAAACATTTTTAAAAACAAGAAAGTAGGTGTAAATAAATTGAGAAATAGAGATATTAAAAAACAAATTTATCTTAATGATAAGGAAAATAAATTATTAAAAAAGAAATCAGAAAAAGCAGGATTAAGTGAATCGGAATTTATAAGAATGTATATTAATGGATATGAAGTTAAAGAAAAACCAGATGAAAACTTTTATAATATTTTAAGAAATTTAAATGGGATAGCAACAAATATAAATCAAATAGCAAGAGGTGTAAATTCATATAGATATATAAATGAAAATAAATATTATGAACAATATAAAAAGATACTAGACTTTATAGATGATATTCAAAAAGTATATTTAGAACCAAATAAAGTAGGTGATTAATATAGCAACAACAAAAATATGGAAAATAAACCAAAGAATTGATAAAGTAATAAACTATATTGCTAATGATGTTAAAACAGAAAATAAAGCTTTTGTGACTGGAATAAACACTACATTAGATAATAGTGTTAGTGATATGAATTTAACAAAAAGAAGATTTAATAAACAAGATGGAATATTAGGATATCATTGTTATCAATCTTTTAAGGGAAAAGAAATATCAAATGAAAATGCTCATCAATTAGGAATAGATTTAGCTAATGAATTATGGGGAGATAGATTTCAAGTAATTGTTACAACACATACTAATACAAAAAATATTCATAATCACTTTTTTATAAATTCAGTTTCATTTGTTGATGGTAAAAAGCTATATAACAATAAAGAAAATTTAGCTATATTAAGAGAAACATCAGATAACTTATGTACAGATTATGGATTAAAAGTATTAAAGGAAAATAGCTATTATAATACCTTTTCAGCAAGTTATAACAGAAAAGATAAATACACAAATATAGTTAAAGAAGATATTAATTTAGCAATTAGTAAATCAAGAAACTATGATCAATTTTTAAAATATTTAAGAATAATGGGATATACCATAAATCAAAAGAAACAATATGAAACATTAAGTATTAGAAAAGAGCCATATAGAAGAAATATTAGAGTTGAAAGAACTTTTGGAGAAGAATATAGTGTTAATACTATTTGTGAAAGAATAAAAAGTGGGGAAGTAATTGCTAGTATTTTACCTGTTACCAGAACAGAAGGAAGATATATTAGTTTAAATGGAACAGTAAGAAAGAAAAAAAGAAAAATATCTAGTTTAAGAGCTTTATATTATCATTATTGTTATTTGTTTAAGATATTTCCAGATAAAAAGGAAGAAAAGTTATCAGAGTATCAAAAGAGGGGAGCTAGGAGACTAGAGAGATAGAATTATAGGTAAAGTGAAATTAAAAAAGCAAAAATATGAAGTAAGCTCCATATTTTTGCTTTTTATATATTATCCTTTTGGAGGATAATTATCATTACCATAAGAGTTTTTCTCTCTTATTTTTCCATCTCTTCCGTGTATAAGTAATTCGGATTGGTTGTTCATAGCTATTTTTCTAGCAATGTCAATAGCTTCAGCTTGAGTATCTAGTATTCTAGTAGCTTTTGAATTTCCTTCACCGATTACTTGCCAAAAATCTCCTTTTTTTGTAACGTGTTGGTTTGCCATATCAGATTCCTCCTTAAATTTATTATTAGTGTTTGTGAGCTCTAGGGCAGCAATAGTGGCATCCATCTGCATCTTTCCACCCAATGTTTCTAGCATACATAATAGCGAATAATTCATCTGTAAAATTACCTAAATTAATTTGATTTTCTGGATTTGGTTTAAAAGAACAATCATGTGTATGTACTTCATTTTTACCATTAATATCTTTATTTCTATTTATTAAGTATTTCATTTTTTTTTTCCTTTCTTTAATACAACTATTGCAAAAGAACGGATTAAATGTTACAATTAGTTTGGAGATAAGAGTAACATATTAAAAATGTTCTTTTTTTATTGGTCGCCAAGCTTTTGTTAAGCCGCTTGGTGGCTATTTTTTATATTAAACTTTCTATGAAAGATTTAATTTCTTTGTCATATGGATGAAATGCAACTTTTTTTTCTTTGTATAAATTAGAAAAAGATTTATCTAGTCGTATTTTTTTTCCATCAATAATCGTTTCAGATAATTTTTGAGGTATAATAGAACAATTTTTTTTATCTAAATAAACAATTTGGTCTAACTTAAAGTCACGATCTAAAATATCTGGTTGATGAGTAGTAAAAAGTATTTGATGTGACTTATTTGAAGAAGTAAATAATTGCAATATTAATTTTATTAAATCAAAATGAATTCCTCTTTCTATTTCATCAATTAAAAAAATGCCATTCTTTTTAATGCAATATATTATATTATTTAAAGAGTGAATCATCTTTTTAGTTCCAGTAGATAAATAATTAAAAGGGATTTGGTTGTTATTTTTTTGTATAAAGAAGACTTGTTTCGTGTTTATGTCTGTATCTTTAACTATTAAGTCAATAATATTATTATCAATAATTTGCAAAATTTTTAGTAATGTTTTAGGAGCTGTTTGAGCCCAAGCAATAATTGATAACTCATTATCAAAAAGTTCTTTATCAATACTAATTGAATTAGAATATTTAATATAATGATTATAAAATGAGTGTATATAATTAATATTTGATAAATTTTCATCAGAATTTAGTGATTCGATATTTTTATGATATAACATTAAATATCCTACTTGTCCTTCAAAATTACCACTGATATTAATAAGTTCTATTTCTTTTTTTGAATTATATGTTTTTTTAAATGTTAGTAATTCTTTAATACATCCAGTTTCCTTAAAGTTTTTATCAAAAATTAATTGATATGTATAATACCCAGTTGTATTAGGATTGTCGTTAACATAGAGTGTTATTTCAAAAAATGCTTTGCTATTGCCTATGTTGTAATTTGGAGTTATGAATCCGATTTGTTTTAATTGTGTTGTTAAATTAGTAATATCAGGAATATTTGAACTTTTTTCAAGATTTTCATAAATCAACTTTTTAAGCCAAGAAGCATTAATGAAATTCCCAACATCTGTAATTGCTCTTAAAATACTTGTTTTTCCTGAAGAATTTGAGCCGATAATAGCCATTTGTTTATTTACATATAATTCATCATGAGTTTGGAATACTGAGGTTAGATTATTTTTATATCGAGATTTTGATATAAAATCAATGTATAGCTCATCTGTAACTCCAGAAATATTTTTTATTTTTAAATTAATTATCATATTAACCACCTATATTTTTATTTTATCATTTTAAAAGTGAAAAGTCAAGCATCGAAACGTTAAAATCTCCTAAAAACACAAAAAAGCCATTTGTAGTTAGAATTTAATGAGATTTAAGAGAATGTAAATGAAATTAAATGTTTTGATTATGACAAACTTTTATATAATTTCATTAGTTCAGCGACACACATAGACTCTGTAAAATTATTTTTTACTGGAAAACCATAAGCTTCCATAACAGCACGATCATTTTCTTGATGAGCCTTTAATAAGTCAGGAAATAAATACATTTCTTCACCATACATATCTGCTAAACTATTATTTATATATTTTTTTCGAGCATTTAAAATAGCCTGAGCTGTTTTTGAAATTTTATTTTGAGTATCTTCTGTTAAATTAGGGAACGGAAAATTATAATAAACAGAAGGAGCGTACCTATAATCATTTTTCATCCTTCCTGCGATAGTTCTCATCCAGGAATTATGAACGTTCGAGCAGATAATGCCAAAATCTACTAGTGTGGCGTTATATACTAATACGGCAGAATCGCTGGTAATTACCTCAGGTGATAAGAAACCAATAGGAATGTATCTTCTGCTAGAAGATGAGACTCTAGGGATGATTAAGTATTTAGAGTCGGGTTGCCTATTTTGAGTAAATAAATATGGTTTATCTGCGGTTTTTTGGATTCTATCAACAGGACTATCTAATCTATATTGGCGAATATAATTAAATCTTTCTAACAATTCAGGAATATGTTTATAGTCAGAAGGATTTTTACCATCAAACCAAAAGCAATATCTAGAATATTCTGTATCATTAATAAATTCTCTACTGCCAACAAAAGGTTTAATCACATTTTCTAATTCAGGATATTTAGCGATAAAGGTGTCTTTTTCGCTTTTTGATAGTAAAAGCTTTCCATCATCAGCAGGAGGACTACCTTGAACTACTTTTGCTAGATTTTTATTAATACTTTTACTTCTATTTTTTATAAAAACATCTGGTGCTGCTTCCAAGTATCCATTAATATGACTTACTTGTTTATACTGTTCATTTGTAAACAGATATTTTTTTGTTTTATTTACAAATGAGAACCCAACTATAATGCACATTACTTCAGCTTTTTCTTTTGCTTCGCTAGACCATTTAAAAGTTCTATGAGCAAAATTAATATATATATTATTAGTTAATAATAATTCCCATAAAAGATTTACTGATTCTCCTTGACATATAGAGTTTGAAGATACAAAAGCAGTTTCAATATTTGTACTTTTCATAATGTCAAATGCCTTTTTGAACCACCCAGATACATAATCAAGTTTTCCACCGTTTTTTAAAGGATGAAATACATCTTGAATATCTTGTGCTTGTGATTTAGTTCTCATAGCTTGTCCTATAAAAGGTGGGTTTCCTATAATATAATTCAACTCATTTTTATCAACAACCTCTTCCCAATCAATTCTTAAGGCATTTCCTTCTGTTATATTCGTATAAGATTTTAAAGGTAAAAAATCTAATGTATAATGCATTATAGATTCTGTTTCTTTAAGCATTTGACTTTCAGCAATCCATAAAGCTGTTTTCCCAACAGTTACTGCAAAATCATTTATTTCTATACCATAAAATTGATTTATAGATACTTTAATAGGATTTGCTATATCTCCAAAAACAACTTGATTACCTAACAATGTTTGGATAACTGTATTTTCTAATTTCCTTAATGAAATATAAGTTTCTGTTAAGAAATTACCACTTCCACATGCAGGATCTAGAAATTTTAAGTTTGCTAATTTATTTTGAAATTCTTCTAATTTTTTATTTCTTGTTTTTAATACAGATATACTTTTTATTTCAGATAGTTCTTCTCTTAATGTATCTAAAAATAAGGGGTCTATAACTTTATGAATGTTTTCTATTGAAGTGTAGTGCATACCACCTGAACGTCTTGTTTCAGGGTTTAATGTACTTTCAAATACTGCTCCAAATATTGTGGGACTTATTTCACTCCAATCAAAATTATCACTTGCTTGGCTTAAAATTAAATCTTTAACTTCTAATGTTAAATTAGGTATTTCTATATTTTCATCAGCAAATAATCCACCATTAACATATGGAAATTGTGCTAATTCAGGTTCTAAATATGTATCTCTATCTCCAATTTTGGTATCTAATACTTTAAATAATTCTATTAAAGGTTTACGAATATTATCAGTAGGAATACTTGATAAATAATCATGAAACATTCCTCTTTTACCAAATATTCCTGCATCTTCTGCATATAAGCAGAATACTAAACGTACACAAAGCATATTTAAGCTTTTTAAAGAATTTTCACTAGTATTATCATTATATAATTTCAATATTTCATCATATAATTTACCAACCAATTCTCCTGCTTGGATAGAAACTTCCATTTCTTTTTTTAGATGTTCATTTCCTTCGTCAACAAGAAATTGTAGTCTATAATATTCTTTATCTAAATTTTCTAATAATATTTCTTCTGGTTCTCCATTTGGATTTTCCATATCATATACTAAAAAATTACTAAAATTACAAGTTACAATCCATCTAGGTCTTTGTGAATATGGTAATTCAGCAGCATATCTTTTAGCTTGTTGAAAAGGATTTAGAAATGTACCATCAGATTGTTTAATGGGTTTTCTTAAATCTTTTCCTAATCCTTTTTGTTCAATTAATACATGTGTTTTTTGTATAAATCCATCGATGAAACTTGTATTATCAAGTTTTACTTGATCTTCAAAAGTTATAAACTTTTCAGGTTCTGAAACTCCTAAAACACTACTTAATAAAGAAATCCAAAAGGGTTGACTTTGTCCTTTTTCATATCCTTTATTCTTCCAATAGTTTTTAAATTCTGTTGCTTTTATTTTTTGTTCATCTATAGTCATTTTTTATTCTCCTTTAATTAATTTTATTAGAGTTATTATTTATAATTGGTTTAAGTGAGCAATATCCACCGTGTGCAATTCTTACAAGCACACAATCTATCATATTCATATTTGTTTTGAAGATAGTGAGTTTTAAGTAATATATTTAAACGATTAATTTTGTTACTTTCATATTCTTGACGTATTTTTGAATATTCTTCTTCATTATAGGTAGGTTCATAGTCTCGAATGAGATTTAACTTATGGTATTTATAAATTATCCATTTTTGAGGTATATGTATTTTTAAGAAAAAATTAACAATATGAGTTTTATGAAAAAGTAAAATTAATCTTTGTAATAGCCAACACTTTTTTTTGTATTGAAAATCAAAATTGGACAGGTTTTTCCAAATGGTATTGTCATCGCAAAAAAAGTAAGTAAAAAACCTAAAATAAGGTGAATTTTTACATTGTTTGAGAAATTCTTTTTTATATTTTTTATATCTTTTAGATCTATATTTATACTCTTTTTCATGTTTTTCATAATTGCTAGAAATATAATTTAAGTCTAGCTCATCACTTAAATATGTTTGCCATTTATGAAATTCAATAGAGATAAAATATAGAAACCATTTCGTATCTTCTTGAAAAAAATTAGGTAAATTATTATATAGTAATATAATGTTATTAATATAAGAATATAAACAAGTTAATAACAAGCTTATATTACTACTCAAAGTATTATTTTTTTGGATTATTTCTTCTAAGCTTTTTTTATAGGTTTCTAGACTGGTTAAGTTCTCAAATATTTCATAGTAAGCTGGTATTAATTTATCTTTGCTAGTAGAAATCAATTTGCAATTTTTATAATCAGTAATATATGTATTATTTACTTTATTTTCTAATATGAATTTTTTTATTTCACCACAACTATTAATTTTTTTTTGAATTAATTCTTGAACAATTAATGATTTCCTTGATGATTTTAAGTTTATTTTATAAATCCTAATACCAATTACTGATACTACCATTGTTGTGACGCATGTTATAAAAACTCCAAGTAAAGATAAAAAAGCACTAGCATTTGTTGATATGAAATTTAATAAAGTTTCCATTTAAGATCTCCTATTCATGATTTTTATATATTTAATTTTATAAATTAATTTAAATCATCTTTAGTATCTTAATTTAATTTATCAACTTACAGTCAAGTTAAACTATAAAATTAATATATAGTGTAAATGGCTAGTTTTCAGTACTTTTGCTACTTGTTATTTGTTGGATAATTTCAGAGTCAAGTTACAGTCAAGTTAAATAACAAAATCTATATATTTTTTTTCATCCATTTATTCAGGTTATCTTCAGTGATTTTATCTGTTTTAAACTCTTTAATTTTAATTTGAGCTGATTTTCTCCAAATTTTAAATTTTTCTCTTTCAGCTTCAGTTGTATCAGGATTTCTGGATAATTCCATCAATCTCCTTTGATATGTTCTTCTATAAAGTAATAAGCCTTCAACTTCTTGTATATTTTTAGCGTATGTAATTCTCGCACCCATATCTCTACAAGTAGCGTTAGTACCACTATGTGGTAAATCACAGTAAATTTCAGCCTCTCTACTTACTGGGATAAAATATCTACTACAATGTTTACATGATTTTATGGATATATTATTTGAAACAATATCGCTTAATAGTAGAAAGCAAATATTGCTTAAATATGTACTTTTATATTTTAAATTCTTTTGTGATGCAAAAGAACCACTTAATTTATTTAGGTCGTTATATTTTACAACACCTAGATCATCTTTAAATATTGTAAGTGAATCAAATATTACTTTTAATTTATCTGTATATTTGCTCATATCAAATTTTAAAGCATAACCTTGTAATTTGATATTTTTATCAACATCAGTGTCATATTCATTGTTATTTAGATTATATACATAGTCTACACAATTTCTAAATTCTCTTTGTAGAGATATAATTTCATCTTGTCCTTCTGTAAATAAGAGATTAGCTAGAGTATAAAATTCTTCTTCAGTTTCATAACCTGCTTTTAGTTTAGATTTTTTAGATTTAGAATAGTGTTGTAATAGTTCTAAACCATACTTATATAAAAAGTCTGTATAAAATTCTCTAAAATTTTCTGTTCTAGCATTTAAGAAATTAACTAAAAACATTCCGTATCTTTCTTCATAAGGTAGATTCATATCTACTAATCTCAATTTTAGTAAGTTTTTAACAAAAGCTGCTCTATTTTTTTGAGGGGATATTTTAGGTATATTGTTTTGAGAATAGACTATACTTGGATATTTAGAATTTTTATTTTGATGTATTTTTATTTTATATAGTGTTATTGGTACGGCATAATATTCTTTTTTGTTCTTACTGTCAAACCAAATATAGAAGTTATTTGCACCGTTTATATTTTCTTTTGAATTCATTTTTAAAAAGTCCTTTCAAAAAACTTGTGAGAAATTTAATAAAGTTAGAAAATTGTATTGACATTTCAAAACATTGCTATTATAATGACAATGTACAACGAAACATAAATTTCTCACTAACTGTATATATCATATAATAAAATGTAGAAAAAATCAAGGAAAATGAGAAAAATTGCGAAAGAAAGGGGGTACAAATATGGAAAATGATATAGCATTATATACAACTGCTGATGTAAGAAGAATATTAGGAATTGGAAACAAAACTTGTTTAGAGTTATTTCATCGTTCTGATTTTCCTTGTATCAAAGTTGGAAAAGCATTTAAAATAACAAAAGAAAATTTTAACAAGTATATAAGCACAAGAAGAGTATTAATAGGAACAAATGAATAAAAAAGAAGACTTAAATATGCGACATTTAAATCTTCGTTGAAATCATAAAATTACTGATCACAAGGAAACCCTTGCATTTATGTTTCTTTAAGTATTATATACTGTTTGGGTGCAAAATGCAAGATTTCCTTGAAATTTTAAGGAAAGGACATGGATATTGAAAATTAAAGGAATAACATCAGGCACGTATTTGACTAAAAGAATTAAAGAGAAGAAGAATAAAAAATATAAGAAAGAAGAGCTATGTAAAAAATGTGAATATTCAGATATTTGTAAATATAAAGAATTAGGAAAATTCAATAAAGGAAAAGTATTTGAAAACAATGTAGAATGTAACTATTTCTATTTTACTATAACTGTTAAAGCTGTATTAACAATAGGAAGAGATACAACCACAGGTAAGATAATGACACAAACTTTTACTGGTAAAAATGAAGATGAAGCTATTAATAAAGCATTAACTACAAAGTTAGAGCTTGAAAAAAATGGTGGAATTAAAATTATAACTAAAAGTAATAAGACTATTATAGATTTAGTTTCAAAAGTTATAGATGAAAATTTTAAATTAGGAAAGATTAAAAAAGCAACACGAAAAAGAAAACTAGACACATTAAAAAAACTACAGAAAGAAAAGTTTACAACAAAACCAATATCTAAAGTAACAAGAGATGAAGTTGTAAAATATCTGGAAACGTTAAAAGCTTATTCAAAAAGTACAATAAAACAAATATATGAATTAATTTGTATTGCTTTTGGAGAAGCTAGTTATCAAAATATTATAACAGAAAACTTTATGACAGGTTGGAAAAGGGTAGAGAAACCAACAAGTGAATATGAAAGTAAACACAAAGTTTCTTTATCAATAGAAGAACAAAAGAAATTAGTAGAATATTTATATAATTCTAGCTACAATGTTTGTCATCATAAATATTTATTTCTGCTACTATTAACTACAGGAATGAGAATAGGGGAAGCATTAGTATTAGATTATGAAAAAGATATTGATTTAGAAAATGGATTAATATATGTCAGAAGAACACAAACAAAAGATTTAAACGGAAAAGCAATAATAGGAGAAACTACGAAAACGAATAATGGACAAAGAATATTAGCGATGAATACAATTAGTAAAGAAATAGTAGAAAAAGCATTAGAACATCAAATAAAGAATAAAGACAACCTATTATTTTGCAAAAAAGATGGTACTATGTATATTGAAAATACAGTTAATAGTGGTTTGAAAAGAATAGCACTTAAGCTTAATATTTCAACATATATAGGAGATGATACAAAAGGTAATAAAGTAACTAAAACTATGGTGCATACACATCTTTTAAGGGGAACATTTGCAACTAGATGTGCTGAAGCTAAAATTGCTCCAGCTGTTTTAAAAAAGATATTAGGACATTCAGATATAACTGTAACTATGAAATATTATATTGATGTAGATAATGAATTTGAAAAATCAGAAAACAGAAATGTTGAAGAATATTTAAAAGATAAAAACATATTTGGAATTGATTTTGAATTAGAAAAAGAACAAAAAGTATGTTAAAATATATCTAAATAGGAGGTATTAATGGATAGTATACAAGAATATTATAAAAATACGGAAAATGCATTACCACATGAATTAACAAAAGAATTTATAGCGTTAGGAATACAACCATCAAAAGGAATAGAATTGGGAACAGGAGCAGGGAGAGATAGTATATATCTAATTAAAAATGGATGGGATATGACCTGTATAGATAAGGAAAATACAGAAGACTTAATTAAAAGTAAATTAAGTTTTAGTGAAATTGATAAATTTAATTTTAAAGTTGCTACTTTTGAAGATTTAGAATTATACAAAAATAAATTAATATTAGCTAATTATAGTTTGCCGTTTTGTAATAAATATAAGTTTGAAAAGGTATGGAATAGAATAGTAGAAAGCATTGAAATTGATGGATATTTTGTTGGGAATTTCTTTGGGATAAATGATTCATGGAAAAGTATAAAAGAAAAAATGACTTTTTTAGAAGAAAAGGAAGTTAGAGAATTATTTAATAGTTTTGAAATTATTAAATTCGAAGAATTAGAAAAAGATGGAAAAACAGGAATGGGAAAAATAAAGCATTGGCATATATATAATGTTATAGCAAGAAAAATAAAATAGAATTGTAGAATAAAGTAAAGGAGTTGCTTTAAATGGAAAACACAATAATATATTTAATAAGACATAGTGAAACACACGATGAAAAAGGAATTAGAAATACTAATGAAAATTCACAGGAAATAAATGAAAAAGAAATTTTATCAGTATATGGTGAAGAACAATCTAAAATATTAAGTCAAAATTCAGAATTAAGCAATATTGATGTTATTTGGAGTAGTCCATATACTAGAGCAAAATCTACAGCAAAATATATTGCTAATGTGAATAATTTAGAAATAAATTTAGATAGCAATTTAAGTGAAAGAAAGTTAGGTGATTTAGAAGAACTAGGTGTATTTATGCAAGATAAACAAACAAGAGATCCATCACAAGAACAATTAGTATATAGGAATTTTAAAACATCTGATGGAGAAAGTGCAGAAGATACAAATATAAGAATGACAAACTTTATGGAAAAAGTTTTAAAAGAATATTCAGGGAAGAAAATAGCTGTAATAAGTCATGGTGGTTCAATTAAATTTTTACTTTTAAATTGGTGTAAGGTAAATGAAAATATTAAATTAGAATATAAAGATAAAGCGTTAGATATAACATCACCATGTTTATTAAAATTAACATTTAATGAAAATAAATTACTAAATTTAGAGCAAATAAGCAAATAAAGTATTCAAAAAATATAAGAAAAGTTTAGAGAATTTTATGGAATAAATTAATCAAAAATTTCTACAAAAATTTTCTACAAAGAAACAAAGAACATTGAAAGTATTGATAAATAAAGAAAAATAGCATTAGGGGAAGTAACTCGCCTCGACCATATTTAAATAATTTTTATAGAATTGAAAAATATTCTAAAAGGCTGAAAGAGTGTCATATCAAGTGATTGAGTGATACTCTTTTTCTATATAATTTAAAAAATATCAATAAATCTTCTAAATAGAACTGAAATATTCCTAAGAATTGAAATTTTATGTTAAGTGTGTTTAAATTACCGAGTAAACATTAGAAACTCCGTTTACTAAATATTAACAAAATTTATGGGCCAATTGGCCAAGGAGGAATTATTATGATTTGCATTAAAGACTATCTTACTAGCAAAGGAGAGGTCGATTTCGAGAAGACAGAACAGGCAAGGCAACAAATTGAATATTTGGAGCTTGCTCAAGAGGGCCTGGAAGCATGTATGTCACAAATTGCTTTTAATATTTGTGAAAACGAAAGAATTGTCTATTATGGACCATTTTATGAAGATAATGTAAGAACAATTGGCAAAGTAAGTCATGAAACAGGGGTCATCACTTTCTATGATGAAAGTGATGAGACAAAAGAATTCGGAAAATGCAATATGATGAATTTGGAAGAAATATATAATGCTTTGAATGATGATAATATTAAAGCATATATGGAAGAATTCTTAAGAGCTATAATCGAAGATTTTGAAGCAGATTAAGTAAGTTATAAAAAAATATTTTTTTCCTCGAAAGAGGTTTTTTTATTTGTGGGAAATGAATAACTAAAAAAAGAGCTAAATAAAAATATAGTAATAGAATTGTTAATGTTAAAATTATGAAACATAAAAATAAAATCAAGATTAAAGTAATACTGTTATCTTGATTTTTTGTTATTAAGCATTTAAACAACTCTTTATTTTATTCACTACTGTACCATAAATATAAAAACTACCTATAAAAAAATATGTTGAACATAGTTCATTTTGTATAGCTGTTTCAATTGCATTATCTAAACTCATAAGAAGTAAATTTTCTTTTTTAATATAAGTAATTGCACAATTATATAACTCTTGAGAAGATGCATATTTATCTGTATTACTACCAGAAGTTAGTATGAAAGTAGCATTTTTGTCAATAGATAGAAGTTGTAGCATTTTATCATAGTCTTTTTGTTTAAGAATGGATATTATATATACTCGATTTGAGTTATTATAATATAAATTAATGTTTTCTAATAAGCAGCTAATAGCATGTGGATTATGTGCACCATCAAATATAATTTTGGGAGATGTAGACAATTCCTCCATTCTACCACGATGTATAATTGTGGTAAGAGCATTTTTAAGTTTTTCAGTATTTATATCATATCCAATCTTTTTAAGAATGTTTATTGTTTCTAAACATAAGCAACAATTTCGTATTTGCATTTTACCTTTTAAATTTAACTTTAATTCTTTAAAACTTTTATAGTCAAATGATTGTAGAGTATTCTCAAGTCTATAATTTGATATATCACTATTTTTAACAATATGAATAGAATTATTTTTAATAGCACATGTTTTAGCAAATACATCATCAATTTCTGTAGATTGATTAAAAATAACAGTATTAGAATTATCTTTTATAATTCCTGCTTTTTGATATGCTATTTCAGGTAAAGTAGTACCTAAAATATGAGAATGATCAATAGCAATAGAAGTTATTATAGATACTAAAGGTTTAGATATTATATTAGTACAATCATATAAGCCACCTAATCCAGTTTCTAATATGACAAAATCAACATTATTTCTATAAAAATATAATAATCCTATAATTGTTTCTAATTCAAATAATGTAATATCTATATTATGAATAGCGTTATATTCTTTAATTAAAGGTGTTAATTCATTAATTAAATCTTCTAAATCTTTATCAGATATATTTATGTTGTTGATACTAATTCTTTCATTATATTTTATTAAATGTGGTGAGAGAAATTTTCCTACTTTATAGTTGTTGTGAACTAATATGTTGGTTAAAATTTCAGTACAGCTACCTTTACCATTTGTTCCAGCTATATGTATAAATTTCATATGTTTTTCAAAATTATTATATTTGTCCATAAAAAACTTCATGGCGTGTAAAGATGGATTTTTAGTTCCTTTAAAAAAGTTTGAAAAATACTTTTCTATGTTAATCATAATTTGTTCTCCTTAAAGATGTAATTATATTTATATATAATACAGAATATATAAAAAATCAAGAAAAAAAGATGTAGAGAGAAAAATAATTAAAGTAAAATAGAGATATATAATGTAAAAAACTAAAATAACATTAAAAGCTATTTCAGTTTTTACTAATAAAATTTATGGTATTTGTAATACTGTTTAGAATACTAGAAGCAAAGAATTAATTTATTTTTTGTAGGTATATTATATGTTTTTTTGTTTCTTCAATTTGCCTATTCAGATTGTTAATTTGATCTCTATAATATTGTTCCATATTTTTAATTTGATCATCATCCAAATCATATATCTCAATAACATTATTGGATATATTTTCTGCTAATACAGTATTTAAATATTCTTTTTGTAAATTTTCTTTGAAGTTAGAAGTTTTTATATTATTTATAGGTTCAATAACAACTTCTTTTTTATTGGTAGTTTTATAAAAAATATTTTTAAAAAACTTAGTAATTTTATACCAAATAGTATCTGTCTTTATTAATTTATTCATCATCAACTAGTATTCCTTTATTATTATTTTTTTCCTTTTTATTCCTTAATATTTTTTCTTGGTTTTTTAGGTCATTCAAAATTGATTTTTTGTCTTCGAAAGTTTGTGTTAAAGCTTTTAAGTTTTCAAATTTAGAATCAATATTATTAATAATTTGTATAACTTCTGGCATATGTGGGTTTTTCTCTAGGTATTGACTAAGAGCTTCAGGACTTTCACTGTTCGAAATATTTTTTTTGATAACTTTTCTAATTGATCCCAACTGTGAACCTAATTGTTTTTCTAGAGGGTCCTTTGAATTTTTAGATGGAGTTTTTGTAGTTTTATTTTCCAGCATCCATGTTTCAATATTTCTGGCATTTCTTAAAGTAGTCTTAATATTATTTTCATTAATGTTTGTTACAATTTTTAAAACAGTTGACATATGTGGATTATTAATTAAATATGCTTCCTTTTTTTCAGGGTCTAAATTGGTATATTCATTTTTTATCTTTGTTTTTATAGTATCAAGGGATTTTGCTAACTTTTTCTCTTCTTTTTCATGAGAGGACTCAGATGGAGGTTTAGTGGTTTTATTATCTTTCATCCAATTTTCAATTTTTTGCGCATTTTTTAAAGTTCTTGGTATTTTTGGTGTATATCTTAACACAGCTGGATCTTTTGCTTTAGGAAGTTTTTCTTTTATTCTATCTGTAATTTCTAGAAGTTCTCTCATATATGGATTTGATCTTAAGTAATTATCTTTTTTTTCTTGTGAATTTAAGTTGTCATATTGATTTCTTTTAGTCATTAAGATATTGTATTTTTTACTTAAGTCTTTTTCCTCTTGTGATACATTTTTTGATTGTGATGGTGGAATATTTGTATTATTAGAAATCATCCATGCTTCAATTTCTCTAGCATCTGCTAATCTAGGATGTAAATAGTTGTTTTCCAATTCAGCAATAACTTCTACAACTTCTTTCATATATGGATTTTTATGCAAGTATGTTTTTTTAGATTCTTCATTTTCTAATATATAAAATTCTTTTTTTAAAACTCCTCTAATGTGACTTAAAGAATTAGCTAAATTTCTTTCAATATTATTTAGTGAATTATTTCGTGGTATGACATTGTTTATGGATACCCAATTTTGTATTTTTCTAATATTAGTTAAAATGGATGGAATGTTATTAGAATCGATATCTGTTATAACAGCAAGGATCTCTTCCATATGAGGATTATCTTGTATATATAATTCTTTTTCTGATTCGTTTTCCAGTATATAGTATTCTTGGGATAGTTTTTCTTTTAGCTTTATGTATATATTAGCACATTCCTTTTCTTCGTTATCTTTGGATGTTTTTCTAGGGAGTTTTAGCGTTGTATTTTTTATACGCCAATTTTGTAGCTTTCTACATTCTTGTATAATGTTAGAACTTTGAATTTCATTAGCTTCTGCAAATAGTTCTAAAAATCGTTTAGTTTCTCCTGTTATTTTAAATATGTCGATTTCTTGTTTTTCAGTAGGGTCTTTAATAGAGTCACTAGAAAATTGACCATTATTAATTTTAGTTTCTTCATCATTATCATCTTTTAATTCTTTTTCATTAATTTCTTTATCTAAATTGATATTTAAATAATTATTTACTAAGTCGAAAACAATGGGAATTTCTCTTGAAGTATCAGATGATAAAACTCTACCTAATTGTTGTAAATATATTATTCTTGAATCTGTTTTTCTCATCATTAAAACACCAGATATATCTTCTACATGTAAACCTTCATTTAACATGTCTACAGAAAATAATAGTTTAAGTGCAGGACTTTTAGATTTTTCAAATTCTTTAATCATTTTTGAATTTTTTTTACTATTATATCCAGCTCCTGAATAAACAGAATATTTTTCTATATTAGTATTAATATTTGAAAACCATTCATCTGATTTTTTCATTAATTCATCCATATGCTCTTTATTTCGTGCAAAAACGATATATTTTCCATCCGGACTGTTCAGATTTTTTTCAAATAATGTTTGTATACCATCAGCTTTTTGAACTATTTTTTTCATTTCAGTATATATTTTTTTTAATTGTTTTTTTTCATATTCATCATCTGAATTTTGAATAGCTAATTCTATTTTTTCTACTTCTTCGCCTAAAGAGTAGTCACATTTCACATATTTTGGTTGATTTACAATTCCAGATTTTAGAGCATCAATTAATGTAAGTTCATATGCAATTTCTCCGTCAAACATATTATCTATTACATTACTATTATCCATTCTATCCGGAGTAGCTGTAACACCTAATAATTTTGTATTTGAATTGTAATCTAAAAGTTTATCTATTTTGTCTCCCCATTTTTCAGCACCAGTTCTATGTAATTCATCTAATATCAAAACATCTAAATTTAATTTTTTCATAACTTCCTCATCCATTCTTAATAAGGATTGATATGTAATTATTTTCATATTAGGGAAGTACTCTTCGGCTATTTTTTTAGCAGGTTCTTCTTTGCTAACATTTTTTCCTACTATATATTTGGCAATATAATTATACATTTGGCTTTTAATTGCATTTGAAGGTGCGATTAACATTATATTAGAATTTTGATTATCTACCATCAATTGTAACGAAATAAATGATTTACCGCAACCAGTAGGGATAACAACTGCAGCCTTGTTTCCAGTTTTATATTTTTCTAATACATTATTATATGCAGCTAATTGGTGAGATTGAAGCCCTTCTTGTGGATTGTTTTTAAGTATCATTATTATACCTCCTTTGTATATATCTTACTAATTTAAGGGTAAGATAGTTATTCATTCATAGATTGGTTATATATATATAATTTTATCATAAAAAAATATATATACAAGACATTTTTAAATTTTGTAACAACTCTTTATAAAATAATTTAATGTTAGAAATCGTTTAGAATCTAATGGTTGGCATATAAGATTAAAGAATTGAAAAAATATCTTAAGATAATGTTAAAGTAGTAAATCTATAAACTAATTTCATCTCTAATCTCAACAATAGTTCCTTCAGGAGCTATTAATTTAACTAACTTACTATTTTCAACTATATAAATAATATTTCCATTTTTCTTTTTGAAATTAATTTCGGACATATTTATAATTCTAGATACGAATTCATCCACATTTTTTTCGTATAATGCAAAATGAACGATTCCTTCAGCTTCTTTATTATAATTATCCAAAGGTTTTTTTCCAGTTTGTAATTCTATCATAAAACCATCAAGATCTAACCAAGTATTAAAATCTCTTCCATGGAAATTTTGTGTTTCTTTGATTAATTTAAAACCTAATATGTCAATATAAAATTGTTTACTTTTTTCATATGTATTTGTTTGTATACAAATATGGTGTATTTTCATAAGATTAATCCCCATATATATTAATAGAAATATAATAGAACAGTTATATATGTATGTCAAGTAAAGTGAGATATTAAATTTGAGAAATAATAGGAATCGTAAGATAAGTGGAATATTTTAAGAGATAAAAAATAAATGTGAATTCTATGTGGAAACTATTGCTTAAAATATAATTAGTTTGTTATAATGAGTTTTATGAAATGCTGGTTTATGAGTATCCGTAAAAACTTAAATAAAATTTAGGAGGAAATTACTTAATATTTAAGTAATAAAAACAAAATGAAATCAAAGAAAAAAATAATAATTTTAGTCGTAGTAATTGCAATAATATTAATTACACTTTTAGCAACAGGAATATTTTTTGGAGTAAAATATGTAATGGAATATATTGAAAGTAACAGTGAAGCATCTGTAGATGAAGAAGGGAACTTATATGCTAAATATTTTAATGATAAAGGTAGATTAGAAGGAATTAAAGCAGAAGACTATATAGCTATTCCAGACTTAAATACAATTATAGTTCCAGAAGAAAATAAAACAGTAGAATCATCTGTAGTAGATAGTGAAATAGAATATATATTGTCTCAATATCCTAATACAAAGTTAATAGAAGATACTAATTATGTGATTAAAAATGGAGATATTGTAAATATAGACTATGTAGGTTCTACAGATGGAGTTGAATTTGAAGGTGGTTCAACACAAGGTATGGGTACAGAAGTAATCATAGGTGAAACACAATATATTGATGGATTTTTAGATCAATTAATTGGTAGAAAAGCAGGGGAAATATTTGATATTCAAGTAACATTTCCAGCAGATTATGCAAGTACAGATTTAGCAGGTAAAAATGCTACATTTAATATAACAATAAATGGAATTTATGAAGAATCAGAATTAGTATTTAATGATGAATTTGTGCAAGCAAATTATGGATCTCAATTCCAAACAGCAGAAGAATTTAGAAAAGATTTAGAAGAAACAATAATTAAATATTCAGAATTAGATTATATATTAGGTCAATTGGTAGAAAAATCTACAGTTATTGAATACCCACAAATATTAATAGATTATACAAAATTATCTATTGAAGAACAAATGGAATATGATGCAGAAAATTATGGGATGACAATTGATGAATATATTACAGCAATTGGATATACATCATTTGATGAATATTATAATTCTCAAATAGAATCAAATGAACAAACAATGAAAGTAACACTTATCTATCAATCAGTGGCAGAAATGTATAATTTAGAAGTTACTGAAGAAGGAATAGGAGAATTTTTCCTAGAAAACTACGGTTCATCAGATTGGTCACACTATCAAGAAATTTATAGTGATGAATATATTAAACATGTAGTAATACAAGAATTAGTAAATTCAGCTTTAGTTGAAAATATTTAAAAATTCAGAACATATTATTTTAATATGTTCTTTTTATTATTCTTTGCAAATGCATATTCTGTTTTATTGATAATTTAATATTTTAGATATATAATAAAAGAGGAAATTTGATTTAAATTTGTAATGTGTGTGAGGGGAAATAAGCAAAATTATTACTATAAAGATATAAAGTGTACTTTAAGTTAGAAAAAATACTGGTAAATACAAAAAAAGATAAATTAAGGTGTATTAAAAGTGGGAAATACACTACTTTTAAAACTAGAGTATATATATATTAAAACTATTTCAAGTTTAAAACTGTATACAATATAATATTAGAGGGTGGTAGTATGGAAGAAAATGATAAAAAAGCTCTTGGGATGAATATTAAGAAAATTAGGAAAGAGTTAAAACTAACACAGGAAGAATTAGCAGAGGAATTAGATATTAATGCACAATTTTTATCACAAGTAGAAAATGGTAAAGTAGGTATTAGTGTAGATAATGCAATTAAAATTTGTAGACTAGCTAATTGTTCACCAACATACCTATTCAATGGTGTTATACACCACAAATCAAGTGAAATAGGAAATAAATACGAATTATTAAACAAGAAAAATAAGTCAATAATAGATAAAATGATTGAGTTATTATTAGAAATGAATTAAAAAACAAAAATAAAACTAGCAATTTATAACTAGTTTTATTTTTTTATGCATAAATATGTAAAATTAAGTAATTAAAAACATATTATGGTATATAGGGATATAGAAAAGAGGTGTAAAACCATGGAAGAATTCATTTCGGCAAAAGTTCTTTTGAGTTTACCTGGATGTATAACAATAGTAGTTTTTAGTACACAATTATTTAAAAAATATTTTAAAAATACAAAAAGTAAAACAATAGCATTAATATTATCAGTTATAATAGCAATAGGAAGAATATTTGCATTAGGAGAATTTGATATACCATCTATAATAATAGGGATAATAAACACATTACCAATTTTATGGGGAGCGACAAGTGCATATGATACTATGACAAAAAGTAAGACAAAAGCGAAGGTAACGGCAGATAATAATGCTCAGCAACCAGGAATAATCACGGAAACCGAAGTTATAAAAGAAACAAATGTTATAGAGACAAATGTAATAAAACAAGTTCAAAACAACGAAGAATAGATAGAATAAACAGAGTATAAGTTATTAAAGTTATACTTTGTTTTTGTTTCATGCAAGTAAAATGAATAATTTTCCAAAAGTAGTAAAAAATACGTATAGAATAATAATGGAGGAAATATGAATAAATTAGTTGAATGGAAAGAAAGATTAAAAAAAGGACATATGTTTAGTGTTATTATGGTATTACTCGCTATTGTATTAGTTTTAGGTATTTTATTATACCAAAAACAAAGAGAATATAGACAATTATCTGAAAATTCATATAATATGGCTTTTTATGAATTAGTAGATTATGTTCAAAATATAGAGATATATTTAGTAAAATCATTGATTTCAACAACACCAGAACATGGAATAGAAACATTTACACATATATGGAGAGAAGCGAATTTAGCACAAAGTTATTTAGCTAGATTACCAATATCTAGTAATGAATTAGAAAATACAGAAAAATTTTTAAATCAAGTTAGTGAATACAGTTATACACTTTCCCAAAAAAATATTAATGGTGAGTCTTTGAGTGAAGAAGATTTGAATAATTTAGAAGAATTGCATGGGTATAGTGAAGAATTAGAAAAAATACTAAATCAATTATCAAATGAATTAAATTCAGGGAATATTAAATGGGGAGAATTAGAAAATAAAGGAAGTATAGTGTTTTCTGAAAATACTAATAATATGAATAGTGAGATTTTTAGTAATATTGAGCAAAATTTTCATGAATATGTAGGATTAATTTATGATGGAGCATATTCAGATCATTTAATAAATAATGAAAAAGTAGGTCTTACAGGTGAAGAAATATCTGAAGATATTGCAAAACAAAAAGTTGAAGAATTTATAGGTAGCGAAAATATTTCTGAGATTAAGAATAAAGGATATTCAGAAAATGGTAATATACAAGTGTATGTATTTGAAATCATTCATAAAGATGATGAAATAACTAATATTTCTATATCTAAAATAGGAGGACATGTTGTAAATATGAACTCAAATAGAGATGTTAATGAAGAGGTGATTTCACAAGAAGAAGCAAAAGAGAGAGGTAAAATATTTTTAGAATCAAAAGGATATGGAAATATAGAAGCAACATATTATATAAAACAAAGTGGAATATTAACAATAAATTATGCGAGTGTTCAAGATGATATAATCTTATATCCAGATCTAATAAAAGTTAAAGTTGCATTAGATACAGGAGAAATATTAGGTATTGAAACTACAGGATATTTGAATAATCATGAAGTAAGAGAGTTTTCAAATATACGTATATCTCAAGAAGAGGCAAAATCAAATATAAATAAAGAATTGGAAATAGTTAGTGAGAGAATTGCTTTAATACCAACAAAATACAAAACAGAGGTATTGTGTTATGAATTTCAAGGAATTGTAGATGGGAGAGAATTCTTAGTATATATAAATGTAGAAAATGGAAAAGAAGAAGATATTTTAATAATAACAAATACAGGTGAAGGTATTTTAGCACTATAGACAAAAAAATAAGGCATGTGCCTTATTTTTTATATGTATCTTTAGATAATAATTCAGAACTAATTATTGTTCCGTTTTGACTTAATATCCTATATGATTCAGAATATATAGCAGTTGAAGTACTTCCTGTTTGATAAGATTTAATTTGAACATCATATTCATTTTCTTCTTTAAGACCATATATTTGAACAGTTGCAGTACCATTTGATACAGTTGAATAAATTTTTATAGGATAATTTCTAGTATTTTTAAATTGGAAATCAATTAATCCATATACAACTGTTGCATCTCGACTAGCACTTGAATAAGGTGGAATAAATTGATGATTTGCTCTTTCAACAATTCCTAAATTAGAGTAAAGTACAGCATTATATAAATTAGATGTTACTTGACAAATTCCACCACCAAGACCATCAACAACTTCACCATTAACATATATTGAAGCTTCTTTATATCCTGCGGATATGGTTCTTTCTCCAACAATTTTATTATATGAAAAAGTCTCACCAGGCATTACTACCACACCATTAATTTTATTAGAAGATAATATAACATTTGTTGTTCTATCATTATCATAAATATTGTATGTAGAAGAATGTGTTGCAAGTAAATCAGGGAAAGCTTCAGATCCAATCATATTTGTCGTAACATTTGGATAAGTAGTTTTTAGAGGTATTATATATTCACTTTCATTACCAGAAGCTATTAAATTTCTAGCTTCTTCAAGAGAAATACTAAAATCTAATCCGTTTTCAGATGGATAAACAGCAAAAGGTTCTTGTGTATAATATGCATCTACTGGTGATTTAAATATTTCAGAATAAATAGCATCAATATCAACAGGTGTAGGATCTGAGACTATTGTTGTAATCTCTACTGATTGTGAGTTAAAAGATAAATCAGCTGCAGAATTTTTTATAGACTCTATAGTAGTATCTATATCGATTACATTACCACTTTTACCAGTTGTTACAATAAGATCATTTCCTTCAATATAGTAGCTACTCTCAATAACCGTATCTGGTAATTTTGTAGATAAATCATTTAAGTGTATAGAAAGTTGTTCAGAGTCAATAGATAAATCAGGAACTATTTTTGTTGTTTTAAAAAAAGATAAAAAAGTATTTAAAGTGTTTTGTAAAGAATTTTCAGATTTACCAATACTATATGCTTCTTCAATTGCAGCAGAGGTATCAAAAGATATCTTTAATTGTTCAGTAGATATAGTTGATTGCATATTATTATATTTCAAAAATATTTCAGTAGGGATTGATTTTTCTAATTCTGAATCAATTAAATATTTAGCATCAGATGGGTCCATATTAGAAATATTAATATCATATACATATACATTAGAAACAATATTAGAATTTAAAAGTGTATATATATGAAATCCAACTACAGTTAATAAAAGAACTATAAAAAAAGTTATGATACTAATTTTTAAAATAGAATTCTTTTTAGAAGGTATATTTGTTGGTGAAATATTTGTATTAGTTTGAGGTTGTAAATCAGAAATTTTTTCTGCAGTTGTAACTTCTGTTGTATTTATATTTGGATTTTTATCTTGAATATTATCTGTATTAGTTTTTTCAAGTAAATTATTATTGTTCATAAATTTCTCCTTTGGTATATTCTCGCATATTATATCATATAATATATAAAAAAATGAAAAATGAATAAAAATTGTCAAAATAATTTAGAGTAAAATGTTAATAATAATAATATAAAACTTTAAAGTAAGAGTTTTATATAAAAATTAAATTAAAATCAAAAGATTTTAAGGAGGATATTATGTCTAGGAATAGTAAATTAATATCACAAAACTTAAGAGAAGAAATAGCAAGAGAATTAGGAGTATATGAACAAGTAAAACAAGATGGAGGTAGTTGGGGAAATGTTTCCTCAAAAAACTGCGGAAATATTGTTAAAAAAGCAATTGAAATAGCAAATAGAGCAGTAGAATAGATTGAAAAGAGGGTTTCAAGAAGAAATCCTCTTTTAATATATATGTTAAAAGTTGCAAAAATAAGAGAATAAGAATATAATACATAAAAATGAGGTGTGATATGAAAAATATAATAATAAAAGATATATTAAAAATAACAAAAGGTAAATTAATTATAGGAAATGAAAATGAAATTTGTACGAAATTTTCAAAAGATACAAGACAAATAAAAGAAAATGATACCTATATAGGAATAAAAGGTGAAACATTTGATGGAAATATATTTTGGGATATAGCTTTAGACAATGGTGCGAAATGTGTAATCATAGAAAACATAAATTTTGAAAATATTAATTTAGAAAAATATGATGAAAAAAATAAAATAATAATTCTTGTTGAAGATACATTAGAAGCATTATATGAAATAGCTAAATTTAAAAGAAGTATATATAATATACCAGTAATTGCAATAACAGGAAGTGTTGGAAAAACAAGTACAAAAGATGTGGTTGCAAATGTTGTATCACAAAAATATAAAACATTAAAAACAATAGGGAACTTGAACAATAATATAGGAATGCCTTTTACAATATTAGAATTGGAAGACCATGAAGCAATGATACTTGAGATGGGAATGAACCATTTAGGGGAAATCAGTCTATTATCTAAAATAGCTAAACCAGATATTTGTGTAATAACAAATGTAGGTACAGCACATATTGGAAATTTAGGTTCAAGAGAAAATATATTAAAAGCAAAAATGGAAATATTAGATGGAACAGATAATCCTAAAGTTGTAATAAATTTAGATAATGATATGCTTAAAAAATGGTATGAAGAAAATAGATTTAAATATAATATTACTACATATTCAATAAATGAAGATTCTAATTTAAAAGCTGAAAATATTGTATTATCTGAAGAGTGTAGTAAATTTGAATATAATTATCAGAATAAAACAAATGTTGTAAATGTACCTATAGCAGGAGAACATTTCATATTAAATGCACTTTCAGCAATTGCAGTAGGTCAAATGCTAGGGATAGAAGAAAAGAACATAATTGAAGGGATAGAAAAATTTGAATTAACAGCAAAAAGAATGGAAATATTTAATACGAAATATGGTGTTAAGATTATTAATGATGCATATAATGCAAGTTATGATTCAATCATAGCTAGTATAAAAACATTATCTTCATATGAAAAAAACAGAAAAATAGCGATATTAGGAGATATGAAGGAATTAGGAGAATTTTCAAAAGAAATTCATCAAAATGTTGGAAAATACATAAAAGATTCAAAAATAGATATATTAATTTGTGGTGGAAAAGATGCGAAATATATTTCAAACGAGGTATTAGAATCTTTAAATAATAAGATAGAAGTATATTATTGCACAGATAATATACAAATTGTGGATAAAGTGTGTGAAATATCAACAAAAGGGGATGTCATCTTATTAAAAGCATCAAATGGAATGAGATTTTTTGAAATTGCAGATAAATTAAAAGAAAAAATTTGAATTAGGAAGGAAAGTTAATGGACAAAAAATTAAAAATAGGTGTTGTCTTTGGTGGAATGTCAACAGAACATGAAGTATCAAAAGTTTCAGCAAGTTATATATTATATAATTTAGATAAAAGTAAATATGAAATATATCCAATATATTTAAATGAAAAAGGAATTTGGAATAAAGTTCTAGAAATGAATAAAAATATTAAAATTGGGGATAAAATAGAAAAAATAGAAGAAATAGATAATATAAATAGATATTTAAAAAATCTAGATGTAATATTTCCAGTTTTACATGGATTATATGGAGAAGATGGAACAATCCAAGGATTATTTGAAATGTTAAAAATCCCATATATAGGATGTGGAGTACTAGCCTCAAGTGTTGGGATGGATAAAGTATATACAAAAATAATATTTGAAAAAGCTAATTTAAAACAAGTTAAATATGAATATGTAAGAAAATTTAAAGAAAAATATATATACATAGATAAAAACTTTGATGAAGAAATATTAAATTTAGATGAGTTGGCAAATAAGCTTATAGACAAGATAAAGTTTCCGATGTTTATAAAACCATCTAATTCAGGATCAAGTGTTGGTGTTAATAAAGCAGAAAATATATTAGAATTGAAACAAAATATTGAACATGCTTCTTTATTTGATAAAAAAATATTAATAGAAGAAGGGATAAATGCAAGGGAAATAGAGTGTGCGGTATTAGGGAATGAAGAAGTAGTTGCATCTTGTACAGGAGAGGTAGTATCTGCAGAAGATTTTTATAGTTTTGATGCTAAATATAAAAATAATGAATCAAGAACAGTAATACCAGCAAATATTGATGGAAATATAGAAGCTAAAATAAGAAAGCTAGCAGTAAAAGCTTTTAAAGCAATTGATGGAAAAGGTTTATCGAGAGTAGACTTCTTTGTAGAAAAAAATACTAATGAAATATATATTAATGAAATAAATACATTGCCAGGATTTACAAATATAAGTATGTATCCAAAATTATTTGAAAAATCAGGGATACAGTATAGTGAATTATTAGACAAATTAATTGAAAAAAGTTTAGAAAAATAAATCAGTTCATATATGTGAAATACATATATGAATTTTTTGTTTTAAAAATAAATAAAATTCCAATAGAAGTATAGATTTTTTTGTATTTTGTGATATAATGCAGATACCTATTTTAGGAAGGATGTTTGAAATGGTTTTTAAAAATTACTACAAGATATTAGAGTTAGAAACAAGTGCAGTAACACTTGACGAAATAAAAAATGCATATAGAACAGTGGCTAAAAAATATCATCCAGATGTTAATGTAGGAGATAATTTAGCTGAAGAAAGAATAAAAGATATAAATGAAGCATATAAAGTATTATCAACAGTTTCTACAAAAAGAAAGTATGATAGAGTATGGAATTCAAAATTCAGAAAAGTACAAAAACTTACTTGGGGTAGAGGAGATAAAAAAGCAGTATTTAATATGTTTTTCGGAAATAACGATAAATTAAAAAATAGTTCTGAAATTAAAGTTCCTAGAAAAGGGGATAATGTTGAAACACATATAAATATAAATATTGAAGAAGGTTTTTTTGGAGCAGATAAAAAAGTTTCTTTAAAATCTGTTGATGGTACATCTAAAATATATAACATTACTATCCCAGAAGGAATCTCTAGTGGAGAGAAGATTCGTTTGATAGGACAAGGTAAACAAGGTGAAAATGGTGGTAATAATGGAGATTTATATATTAAGGTTAATGTAAAAGAAACAAATGGTATTAAATTAATAGATAGAGATTTACATACAGACTTATTACTTACTCCATGGGAAGCTGCATTAGGTACAAGAGTAAGAGTACAATCAGTAGATAGTGAAACAATTATATATATTCCAAAAGGAATACAAACAGGAGAAAAAATTCGTATACCTAGTAGAGGATACAGAAAAGAGAACAATACAAGAGGAGATTTAGTTGCTGAAATTAAAATCGTTATACCACAAGAAATAACAGAACAAGAAAAGAAATTGTTTGAGAGATTAGAAAAAGTATCTAAATTCAATCCGAGAATTGAAAAATAAGCAGATAAGTTACATAAAATTTTATTGACAAAACTAGCTAATTAAGGTATAATTAGTGTATATTGTGTGAACAAAAGAGAAATTCTATTAATTAAAATAGAGAGGGAGTGTAAAAGAAGAATGGATATTAATCAGGGGAAACATTTTAGCATAACAGATCCTCAAGGAGTAAAAACGGTAATATATCAAATTTACAAGACTAAAAAAGAGTATTTAGATAAGTATCCTAAATATACAGTTGAGAGATTAGAGCAAACAGAGGAAATAGTAGGAAACAATACTAGAAAAACATATTATGTCGAAGAAGTAGGAAAAGATGGTAATCAACTAGTTATATTATCTTTTGCGGGAGAAAAAGTAGTAATTAATAATGGATTACTATATGGCGATGAAGTTAGAATAACTAAAAAACCAACTCCATTCAAATTCGATACTATGTATTCTGAAGAAACAGTATATAAAGAATTTGATTATACACCAAATTTAAAAAGGGCAATATCTATTATTGACCCAGAAACTACAGAAGAAATCAAGCCAAGATTATATTTTGATGAAAAAACTAATGAAGTTAAAGGAAAATGTAAATTAAAACCATATAAATCTTATTTCGCATTCGAAATAAGAGAAGGATAATAAGGAGGAAGTCGTAATGGCATCGAATATTAATGAAACAAGAGGAGTAGCCGGAATGGGAGAGGGAAACTGCGTAACTTGTGTAAGTACATATAAAAATAGAGAAAATGAATTGATTGTTGGGAATCCTACTAAACATATATCAAATGGAGAGTTTGATAAAGAATATTGTATTATAATTAAAGCTTATACTACAGAAAGAATTCAAGAACAAGAAAAAGGAATGTAATAATCATACAAAAGAGAAGGTGAATTATGAATTATAAATTAGAAGGTGCACTAAAAAAAAATAAGAAAAGTTTTATAGTTTTTGGAATACTATGGCTAATTGTAGCCATAGTTTTAGTTGCTCCATTTGCACATTCTTCACATATTGCAGGGGCAAATGGTGGAATGGATTTAGAAATATTTTTTGAAACATTTGGAACATCAATATCAAATCCTTTTGGAACATTAGGAAGTGTCTTTTCAGAAGGAGCTACAGAAACATATTTTTCAACTCTATTAATATCAACAATAATTATGTCAGTATTTTTCTTTATAGGATTTGCAAGGTCAGCTCCTAAAAATGAATATACAGATATAGAACATGGTTCAAGTGATTGGAGCCAAAGAGGAGAACAATATCAAGTTTTAAATAAAAGAGATGGGATAGTACTTGCAGAAAGTAATTACTTACCACCAGATAAAAGAGGAAATGTCAATGTATTAGTAGTTGGACGGATCAGGTTCTGGTAAATCAGCATCATATTCAATACCAAATGCATACCAAATGCTAGGGTCATACATATTTACAGATCCCAAAGGTGAATTATATGATAAAACAGCAGGTTTTTTAAAAGCTAATGGATATGAAATAAAAGTATTAAATTTAGTTAGACCACAATATAGTGATGGATATAATCCACTTATGCATATAAATTCAGAAATAGATGTAGACGTAATAGCAAATACAATTGTAAAAGGGCAAAAAAGTGATAGTTCATCAGATCCATATTGGGATGATATGGCTGAAATTTTATTAAAAGCATTAATATATTATTTAATAGCAAAAAGACCAGAAGAAGAACAAAATTTAGCGAGTTGTGCTGAATTAGTTAGAGCAGCAAACAATAAAGGTGGAAGCAATTTATTAACAGATTTAATGAGTGAATTACCATATGATCATCCAGCAAGGATGTACTATAAATCTATTGAAATAGCTCCAGAGAAAACGTATAGCTCAATCTTGAGTTCACTTCAATCTAAGTTAGGTAAATTTGACTCTAAAGAAATAGCAGAATTAACATCAACAGATACAATAGATTTTGAAAAAATTGGAGAAAAGAAAACAGCGGTATTCGTTATATCTTCAGATACACATACAGCATATGATTTCTTATTAACAATATTCTTCTCACAAATGATTCAACAATTATATGATTATGCAGATCAAAATGGTGGAGCATTAAAAACTCAAACATATTTCATATTAGACGAGTTTGCCAATATTGGTAAGATACCAGATTTTGATAAAAAAATATCAACATCTAGAAGTAGAAAAATATCTTTTAGTGTTATATTACAAAATATAGATCAGTTAGAAGCAGTATATGAAAAATCTTATGAAACAATAATGGGGAATTGTGATACACACTTATTCTTAGGAAGTAACTCTTTTAAAACATTAGAATATTTTTCTAAAGCATTAGGAGAAAAAACAATAGGAAGAGACAGTATTTCAATAAATAGAGATAGACAAAACTTTAGAACAGGTAAGAGTGTTTCAGATAATGTAATGGCAAGAGCATTAATGACACCAGATGAATTAAGAAGAATGGATATGGATGACTGTATTATATTTGTTAAAGGTGTAAGACCGGTTAAAACAAAAAAATTCTATTATTTCAAACATCAAGAAATTGTCAAAACATTGCAATCTTTAGAAATTAGCCATAATGATATAGGTGAAATTGAAAGAGGAAAATGGAGAAAATTCAATCCATATAATCCATTTGTAGAAGAAAAAGATTCAGCTGAAGCAGTAGCAGACCTAAAAGTGGAATCATTAGATGACTTATTTGATGATGTAACACCAAATGAGAAAGTGGAAGTTGAAGAAAAAATAGATGTACCATCTGTTAAAAGCGAATTGAAAAAAGAGTCTAGTGCTCCAAATTTAATGGATTTTGAGGATGCTCCTATGTTACCACAAGATGATGTGGATGAATCAGGATATGATTTGCAAAAAGAGTTAGAAGCAAAATTTGATGAATTATTTGGACCAATAGATGATGATGATAATAAATAAAAAGATTTTAGTATTAGGATTTCTAATACTAATTTTTTTATTTATTTAATACAAAAAACTTTTAAATATATTTTGAAAATTACCTTGTATTTTCTTAGTATATATTATAAAATACAAACAAATATTTGAATTAAAATAAAAGAAAAGGAATGATACATAAATGCAAAATATATTAGAAGGACTTAATGATAAACAACATGAAGCAGTAGTAACTACAAAAGGACCATGTTTAGTAATAGCAGGAGCAGGTAGTGGAAAAACTAAAGTTTTAACACATAAAATTGCATATTTAATGGAAAATGAAGGTGCAAAACCATGGAATATTTTGGCTATAACATTTACAAATAAAGCAGCAAATGAAATGAAAGAAAGAATAACAGGAATTGTTGGAGATGTTGCAAAAGAGATATGGATGGGAACATTTCACTCGATTTGTGTTAAAATGTTAAGAAGATTTATAGATAGAATAGGTTTTGATTCATCATTTATAATATTTGATTCATCAGATCAAAAAACATTAGTTAAAAATTGTATAAAAGAACTTAGTATAGATGATAAATTATTTACGGACAGAAGTGTTTTATCTGAAATAAGTAATGCTAAAAACGATATGCTTGAACCACAAGATTATGAATTAAGAGCAAAAGGTGATTACAGAAAAGAAAAAATTGCCACAATATATAACTTATATCAAAAAAAATTAAGAGAAAATAATGCAATAGATTTTGATGATATAATAAATTATTCAATAAAAATATTAATGGAAAATCCAGATATATTAGAATATTACACAGATAAATTTCAATATGTATTAGTAGACGAGTATCAAGATACGAATAAATCTCAATTTACATTAGTAGTTATGCTTGCATCTAAACATGGAAATATAACAGTTGTAGGAGATAATGATCAAGGTATATATAGCTTTAGAGGTGCAGATATTTCAAATATATTAAATTTTGAAAAAGATTTTCCAGGTACTAAAATAATTAAATTAGAGCAAAACTATAGATGTTCAGGAAATATATTAAAAGCTGCAAATGCAGTTATAAAAAACAATGAAGTTAAATATAAAAAAGAATTATGGACACAAAATGATGAAGGAAATCTTCCAAATATATATAAAGCAGATAATGAATATGATGAAGGACAATACATAGTATCTCAAATAGAGAGATTAAAAAGAGAAGAATATTACAAATATTCAGATTTTACAATTCTTTATCGTATGAATACTCAATCAAGAGCTATAGAAGATATATTTAGAAGAGAAAATATTCCATACAAAATTATTGGTGGACTTAAATTCTATGAAAGAAAAGAAATTAAAGATACTGTAGCATATTTAAGATTGATTCAAAATACATCAGATAATTTAAGTTTAAGAAGAATAATAAATGAACCTAAAAGAGGTATTGGGAAAACAAGTTTAGATAAAATAGAAGAATTATCTGTTGTAAATGGTGTTTCCATGTATGAAATAATTAAAAGAGCAGATGAATATGGATTAAATAGAGTGTTTTTAGCATCAAGAGATTTTGTAAATGTTATAGAAGAATTAAAAAGCAAGAAAGAAGAAATGAAAATTTCAGAAATAGTTAAAACAGTTCTTAATAAAAGTGGCTATACTAAAGCATTAAAAGATGAAAACACAATTGAAGCAGAAAATAGAATAGCTAACTTAGATGAATTCTTAACAGTTGTTATAGAATTTGAAGAAGAATTTGTAGAAAATACTATTAGCGAATTTTTAGAAGGGATTACATTATCTAGTGATTTAGACAATTTAGAAGAAGAACAAGAAATGGTTACACTCATGACACTTCATACTGCAAAAGGATTGGAATTCCCAGTTGTATTCTTAGTTGGAATGGAAGAAGGGATTTTTCCTGGACATCAATCAATGATGGATCCACAAGAATTAGAAGAAGAAAGAAGATTATGCTATGTGGGTATAACAAGAGCAAAAGAAAATATATTCTTAACACATAGTAAACAAAGAACTGTATTTGGTTCAACAAGTTATAATCCACCATCAAGATTTATTGAAGAAATACCATCTGAATTATTAAATGGATTTGAAGAAGCATTTGGAGATAAGAAAAAGAAAAATAATTTTGAAGATTCAAATTATACATGGTCATATGGAAATAAGAATAATTCAAATATAAAAACATATTCAGTAGGTACAACACCTGTTGCAGCATCATCTAATACAAATATAGGTGGTTTTGCATTCAGAACAGCTGAAAGTTTTCTAAATAATATGGTGAAAAAAGATAATAAAGATATCGACTTAGATTTATACAGAGCTGGAACTAAAGTATTCCATAAAAAATTTGGTGAAGGTATGATAAATGTAGCAGAACCAGAAAATGGAGATTTGAAAGTAGATATTAGTTTTGAAAAATTTGGAAATAAAAGATTAATGGCTAAATTTGCTAATTTAGAAATAATTGAATAATTTAAAAATAGAGTAACTTTAGATTTGTTACTCTATTTTTGTATAAAAAAGTAAGAGTTGTAAACAATATATATAATTATATAAGAAAGGAATGGTAAAATGGCAGATTTAAATCAAAATGAATTACAAAAATTAAGACATTTAATAGGAGCTCATGAAACAGCTTTTCAAAAATTGAACACATATTCTTCACAAGCTGTAGATCCCCAAATAAAACAGCTATTTTCGAAATCAGCTCAAGATGCACAAAATACTAAACAAAAATTAATGACATTTTTAAATAATTAAAGGAGGTTATCATGGAAGAAAAGATAATGGTAAATGATATATTAAGTGGAGTTAAATCGGAATTAACAGCATATCAGACAGCAATAACAGAATGTGAAAATATCCAATTAAGACAAACACTTCAGCAAATTAGAAATTCAGATGAAAGTTTTCAATTTGAATTATATAAGATAGCAGAATCAAAAGGGTATTATGCACCAGCTCAAAAAGCTACAACAACTGAGATTGACCAAGTTAGAACATTATTTCAATAGATAAACTGAAAGTTTATCTATTTTACATAAATGAATACAGAAGAAAAGAGAGAAATCAAGAGGAAAAGTGAGGAAAGAGGAGGAATTGGAATGTCATAAGAGTAGTTGCCCGTATACTACGTATTTTGAACCTTAAGCATAATTGCTTTAATTTACAATATATACTATCATATATATATGTCAAAATTTAAGTACATTTTAGTACGAAGGAGTAAATGATGTTTAAGAAAGTAATTGTACATATGAGAAGAAGTATGAAGTTTTCTATTCTTTTTATTATAGCAATTTTTGCAGTCATAGCTATATTAGCTTTTTTATTTAAGCCAACATATATAGTTAGACTCAATGGAGAACAAATAGGTTATACAGATAATAAAGCAAAATTACAAAGTGAAATAAATGAATACATTGAAAATGGCGAAAATGTGAGTGAAAATTTAGCATTTGTTCAAGTAAGTGAACTACCAGAATATGAAATGTGTCTATTAAAAAGAGATATTGTTACAAATGATAATGAAATAATTGCAGAAGTTAAATCTCAAGGTATAAATTATTATCGTTATTATGCAGTATTAAATGATGGTGAAGAAAAATATTATGTATCAGAATTTACTGAAGCAGAATCAATAGTTAATCAATTAAAAGAAAAAGAAAGTGATAATATTGATAAAATAACTATTGAAGAAAAATATGATACAGACGCTAAGGAATTTTCAGCAGTAGAAGTAGCAGTAGAAGAATTATATGTTGAAAAACCAAAACCAGTAGTACAAACAGTACAAGTAGCAACTTCAAGAAGTTCGTCTAGTGGTACAGTATCTACAAGTAGTTCTACATCGTTTGCATATGTTGATATAGGTATATCTTTAATAAGACCTACATCAGGTGTAGTATCCTCAGCATATGGATATAGAAGTAGTGGTTTACATACAGGTGTAGATATAGCTCCACCAAGAGGTACAACTATAATGGCAGCCGCAGCAGGTACTGTAGTAGGAGTTCAATATAGTAACTATTCATATGGGAATATGGTTGTCGTAGATCATGGTAATGGAGTTCAAACATATTATGCACATTGTGATACAATAGCAGTATCATATGGTCAATCAGTTTCACAAGGACAAAAAATAGCAACAGTTGGTTCAACAGGAAATTCAACAGGACCACATTTACATTTTGAAGTTAGAATGAATGGTGTTAGATATAACCCGCAAAATTACATATAAATAATAGTAATCCACAATTAGTTAATTAATTGTGGATTATTTGTATTTAATTTATGTATATTAAATTAATTTATTAAAAGATATTTTAGTTCCTTTTTCAATTAGTTTTGATTCGAAATAATTAGATAACGTTTTAATTTTTCCAAATTCTGAAGCAAGTGAAAGTAGATTGTTATAGTTTTCTCCGTAAGTCGAAAATTTTTTTATAATAAAGTAATATTTATTATTATAAATATATAAAGAGATATTATTAGAAATTATTTTTGAATTATTATTTAAAATAGATAAAATAAATTTATTAAAATCACAGAAATTATCAAAATTATCAAAAATGCATATTGAATTTTCACTATGAGAATTAAAAGTTTTTCTTTTAGTTGTTAGTTTTTTGACATCAGAATATTTAATACTAGAATCTAGATATTCTGGTTCTACATATTTCGTTATTATGAAAATAACGAATTCATCTATATTAGGTAATGATTCAATAATTAATTTACACCCATCTGTATTAAAATTAATTTCTTGTTCTGCTTTTGAAAGAATATCTAAAAATAATTTTTTGTCATTAAAAGCTGTTTTAATGAATGAGTCAATATTATTAAAATCAAATTCAGATATGTTAATAAGTACTCGTATTTTATTATCTGTAAGTTTTTCTATTTTCATAAAGATTTTATTTCCTCCTTAATAATTGTTAATTATATTATACTATTAATAATGAGAGATTTAAACCACTAAAATATGGTAAAAAATTGAGATAAATTTAAGATAATATATAATATTTAGATATTAAAAAATTGTGAGTATAAAAAAGAAAACTAAATATATTTAGAATGTTAAATTTCTAAAATATCTTGAAAAAAAAGTAAATACAATATATAATGTGAAAAGAATAAAAACTTAAATATCCGTAAGGAAAAATAATAAATGGAGGAAAGAAAAATGGCAACTAAAGACAAAAATATATGGGTGTTAATTGTATTTATATTATCAGGATTGGTAGTAGGAGGATTACTAGGACAAGTAGCTTCTAGTGTGGACTTTTTGTGGTGGCTTAGCTATTCACAAAGTTTTGGAATAAATGAACCTATTGTATTAGATTTAAGTGTAATAACTTTAACATTTGGATTAATGTTTGAAATTAGTATTTCAAGTATAATAGGAATGGTTTTAGCAATTTTTATTTATAAAAAGGTATAATTTGGGGTAATATATATAAAGGAGATATTTGACAATTAGAATAAAAGAATTACCAGAATTAGAAAGACCATATGAAAAATTAGAATTGTATGGTGAGAAAATACTTTCAAATGCTGAATTATTAGCAATAATAATAAAATCTGGAACTAAAGAGAGTACATCAATAAGTATAGCTCAAGAAATATTAAATTTGAGTGAAGAAAATACAGGTGACCTTAGATTTTTAAAAAATTTAACAGTTGAAGAATTAAAAAATATAAAAGGAATAGGCAGAGTTAAAGCTATTCAAATAAAAGCGATATGTGAATTAGCTATTAGAATGTCATATTCAAATAATATAAAGAAAATAACAATAAAAAAACCACAAGATATAGCAAATGTATTAATAGAAGAATTAAGAAATGAAAAAAACGAAATGGTTAAAGTGGTTCTTTTAGATAATAAAAATAAAATTATTAAAATAAAAAATGTAGCAATAGGTGGAGGAAATGTAGTTAAAATATCTGTTAAAGATATTTTAACTGAACCATTAAAAATAAATGCACCAAAGATTATTTTAATCCATAACCATCCAAGTGGAGATTCTACGCCAAGTAATGCGGATATAGAATTTACAGAAAGATTAATTGAATCATCAGCATTAGTAGATATTCAGTTGTTAGATCATATTGTAATAGGTGATGGAGATTTTACAAGTATTTTTTCTAAAATGGCAAATAATTAATACAAATATGAAAGGAAAATGTGAAATGAGTTTTTGGAAATTTGGTTCAAAAGATATTGGAATAGATTTAGGAACTGCAAACATATTAGTAACTTTAAAGGGAAAAGGAATAGTACTAAAGGAACCATCAGTTGTGGCGATAAATAGAAGATCAGGAGAAATTGTAGCAACAGGCACAGAAGCAAAAGATATGTTAGGAAGGACTCCAGATCAAATAAAAGCAGTCAGACCATTAAAAGATGGAGTTATTGCAGATTTTACAGCAACAAGCTTAATGCTTAAAAATATTATTTCTAAAGTATCTAAAAGACATAAGGTGGGAAAACCAAGAGTTGTTGTAGGAGTACCATCTGGAATAACAGAAGTAGAAGAAAGAGCAGTAGAAGAATCAATTATACAAGCAGGTGCAAAAGAAGTATATTTAATTGATGAACCTATGGCAGCAGCTATAGGAGCAGGGCTTGATGTAGAAGAACCAAGTGGAAACATAATTGTGGACATAGGTGGAGGAACAACAGAAGTAGCAGTTATTTCATTAGGTGGAGTTGTAGTAAGTCATTCTCTTAGAATAGCAGGGGATGATTTAGATGAAGATATAGTAAATTATATTAAAAAAGAATTAAACTTAGCTATTGGTGAAACTACAGCTGAACAAATAAAATTAGAATTAGGTTGTGCTACACCACTTGTTACAGAAAGAAAATTAGAAGTTAGAGGAAGAGATTTGGCAACAGGTCTTCCGAAAAATATAGAAATATCTTCAACTCAGATTGAAATAGCTATTAAAGAATCAATAAATAAGATTGTAGAAATAGTTAAAACAACATTAGAAAAAACACCTCCAGAATTAGCATCAGATGTAATGGAAAAAGGAATTTTTTTAGCAGGTGGAGGAGCATTAATCAAGAATTTAGATAAACTCCTAAGTGAACAAACAGGGATGCCTGTATTTGTAACAGAAAATCCACTTGATTCTGTAGTAAGAGGAACAGGTAAAGTTTTAGAGGATTTAGAAAGATTAAAAATAGTTTTAATTAATGCAAGGAAAAGAAGATAATATATATTAAGAGAGGTAAAAATGAAAAACAAACAAGTTGGTATTGTAGGTGTAATAATAACAATAATAATATTAATAATTATAGTAATATTTTCAAATGGAGAAAATGGAAGTTCAATATTTGAAAATGCAGTAAGTAACATTGTAATGCCTATTCAAAATGGTTTAACATATATTAAAAATCAATTATCTGGAAATGATGTATTTTTAACAGATATTAATGATTTAAAAACACAAAATGAAGAGTTAATCAAGAAAAATAGTGAATTAGAGCAATCACTTAGAGAATTAGAAAATATTAAAACAGAAAATGAAACATTAAAAGAATATCTTGGGTTAGCAGAGAAATATAGTGAATATAAGACAATACCAGCATATATTATAAATAAAGATTTAAGTAACTATTCAAATACAATTATAATAAATATAGGTGCTGATGATGGAGTAGAAGAAAATATGACAGTCATTGCAGATGAAGGACTTGTGGGATATGTGGTATCTGTAACTTCAAATACTGCAAAAATACAAACAATAATAGATCCAGCAAGTTCTATTAGTGCAACATTAAGTTCTACAGAAGATAGTTTGATTTGTAAAGGAACACTTGAAGAAAGCTCGACATTAAAAGCTATGCATATTCCCACAAGTGCGAACATTGTACAAGGGGATACATTAGAAACTTCAGGGCTTGGAGGTATTTATCCTAAAGGGATAAAAGTTGGAACAGTAGAAAAAATAACAAATACACAAAATTTAGTTGATAGGTATGCAACAGTTAAAACAGCAGTAGATTTTGATAAATTAAATACAGTTTTGGTAATTAATAATAAGTAAGGAGTATATGAAGTGAAAAAAATCATAATAAATATATGTTTAATAGTTACAATATTCATTATATACTTCCTGCAAAGTAATTTTTTTACATGGTTTAATATATCTGGTGTAAGGCCTAATGTATTTATTATATTTGTGCTTTTTGTAGGACTTTTTGCATCTAAAACATTAGGTGCAGTATATGGAGTAGTAGCTGGGATAATATTAGATCTGTTATTGAATAATGTAGTGGGGATAAATGCTCTATGTTTAGGTGGAATTGGTTTTTTAGCAGGAGTATTTGATAAAAATTTTTCAAAAGATAATAGAATGATAATAATGTTTATGGTATTTGGAACAACAATAATATTTGAAGTTGCAAAATATATAATTAGTTACATATTCATAAATATAAATGTAGAAATAGTTCCATTTATACAAATTTTAGCATTAGAAGTATTATTTAATATATTAATAACAATAATAATATATCCAATTATACAAAAAGCAGGGTATTATATAGAAAATACTTACAAAGGAAGTAAAATATTAACAAGATATTTTTAAAATAGTTTAAAGAATAGAAGGTGAAAAATTGGGTAAAGACAATATTAATAGAATGAACATAAATCTAAGATTTAATATCTTGATTTTAATTATATATATAATAGGTATTGTTTTAATAATAGCATTATTTAATTTGCAGATAGTAAATGGTGAAGAATATAGAGAACAATCAAATACTAGACTTACTAGAGAAACAACATTAGAAGCAGCAAGAGGAAGCATAATGGATTCATCTGGACAAGTACTTGTTGGAACTACAACTCAATATTCACTAGAATTATATAAAACAAATATTGAGGAATATCAACTTAATAATGCAGCATTAAATATTATTAATATACTAGAAGAATATGAAGTGAAATATGAAGATTCTTTTCCAATTAGTATTAATCCATTTGAATTTGAAATTTCGGGTAATACGCTTGTAAGTTGGAAGAGTCAGAATAAATTAGATGAAAATATAAGTGCAGAAGAAGCTTTTTATAAATTTAAAGACAAATATGATATAACACATGAAAATATTGAAGATGTTAGGAAAATATTATCACTTAGATATGAAATATCTATTCAGGGATACAGTAGTACGAAATCTGTACAAATCGCAGAAGATTTACCACAAGAGGCTGTAGCTAGGCTAAGTGAAAATTCAGGAGAATTAGGTGGAATTAATATATATGCAAAACCAATAAGGGAATATACATCAGGAACATTAGCTTCACATATATTGGGATATGCTTCTAAAATTAGTGCAGAAGAGTATGACAAGAAAAAAGATACATATGATCAAAATGATATTATAGGTAAAACAGGAATTGAATATGCATTTGAAGAGCTTTTAAGAGGGACAGATGGTGTAAAACAAATAGATATGGCAGTTGATGGTACAATTACAGGAGAGTATATAACACAAGAAGCCGTAGCAGGATCAGACATAGTTCTTACAATTGATTCGAACTTACAGCAGGTAGCTGAACAATCACTTGCAACAAATATTCAAAAAATAGCTAGTGGAGGTTTTGGAGAAGCATATGATGCAGATGCAGGGACATGTGTAGTAATGGATGTTGATACAGGAGATATATTAGCAATGGCTAATTATCCAACATATGACCCAAACGATTTTATAAATCCAAATGGAATAAGTCAAACAGCATGGGATTCATATATTAATAATGAAGCTAAGCCGCTTGTAAATAAAGCTGTGCAAAATTCATATTCACCAGGTTCTACTTTTAAAATGATAACAGGAATAGCTGCACTTGAATCAGGTGTTGTTGGATTAGATGAAAAAATTAATGATGTTGGACAATATAAGAAATATGATATAACAATGAATTGTTGGTATTATACAGATTATGGCAGAGGACATGGTTGGGTAGATATAGTAGACGCTATAGAAAAATCTTGTAATTACTATTTCTATGAAGTTTCAGATAGAATGGGAATAGATAGTCTAGTATCTGTTGCAAAATATTTTGGACTCGGAGGGAAAACAGGTGTAGAACTTCCTGGTGAGACAAATGGTGTTTTAGCAAGTAGAGAAACAAAACAAGAGCTACATCCAGATGATCCTAATTGGAATCCAGGGAACACATTAAATGCCTCTATAGGTCAAGGTGATAATGAATTTAGTGTATTACAAATGGCACAATATATAAGTGTGTTAGCAAATGGTGGAACAAAAATAGATACAAGTATTGTAAAATCAGTTAGAAGTTCAGATGGAATAGAGTTACCAGAAGAAACAGTAGAGAAATATATAAATAATAAATTAGGAATAGAAAACCAAGAAATTGAAGATTTAGATATTAATCAAGAATATTTAGATGCGGTGCTAGAAGGTATGGAATCAGTAACAAGTGATGAAGGTGGAACAGCATATATAAGATTTAAAGATTTTGATATATCTGTTGGAGGGAAAACAGGTTCAGCCGAAGCACCTAATAATGAAGTTCATTCATGGTTTGTTGGATTTGCGCCTTTTGAAAATCCAGAAATAGCAATAGTAGTTATGGTTGAAAATGGAAATAAAGGACATTATACAGCTGAAGTAGTAAGAGAAATAATGGAAGAATATTTTGGGATGAATACACAAGATGTATATGAAAATATGAATGCAGTACCATATGTAGAGTTTATGAGATAAAAATATATAAGAAAAGGAAGTAAAAATATGAAAAATTGTATAAGTATTAATTTAAAAAAAGATGTAACGACAATTAAGTTAAATGAAGAAGTTGAATATGAACAAATAATTACAATTTTAAAAAAGAAAATGCCAGAACTTAAAAAATTATATAAAGAAGAAAGTATTCCTATAAAAGTAACAGGTAGATTGTTAAAGAATAAAGAAATAGATGAAATTAAAGAAGTTATTAAATCAAAAATAGATGTAGAAATAGATTTTGAAGCACCAAAAACACTAGGGCTATACAGTATTAAGAAAGTTTTTAATGAAGAAATTGCAAAATCTGAAACTAAGTTTCATAGAGGATCACTTCGTTCAGGTCAAAAATTAGAAACAGAAGGAAGTTTAGTAATAATTGGTGATGTAAATTCTGGTGCAGAAGTTATAGCATCAGAAAATATAATAATAGTTGGTTCTCTAAGAGGATTAGCGCATGCAGGTGCAAATGGTAATAAAGAAGCAATTATTGCAGCAGCAATGGTAGATACAGTGCAAATAAGAATTGCAAATATTGTTAAAGAAATAGATAGAGAAGAAGAACCAATGCACAAACAATCATATATAAGTATAATAGAAGATAAGATAGTTATTGAATAAATTATCCAATTAATAACAATACTAAAGCAATAAATAGCATTTCATCTTTTACACCTTCATTATATAAAATAAATAATAAACCCAAAATAAGTAGGTCATCAAGATATAATTTAATGCCCAAAATTTCGAAAATAGGCTCATCAGAGTTACCTGAGAAGATATTTTCGAAATTAAGGAAATTAAAATTAAATCCAGAGGACTTATTTTTTTGTGTTCTGGTATATTCAGTTAAATTAGAAGATTTTTCACGTTCAAAAGGTTCGACCAAATTATCTTGAACTTCTTCGTGAAAGTATTCTTCTGGTTTGAAATAATTACTATTTCTAATCCTATTATTATAATAGTGATAATATCTATTATATGGACTATTTGGAAATGTTGGTCTCATCTTAACTATTCTCCTTTGTTAGGGTTGTTTTGGTTATTGAATAACTCAGTTAATTTAGTCATATTCAATAAATTGGCATATTGATCAACTTTACCTTTTTTTTCATCCCTTAAATACGGTTTTAATGAATGAAGTAAATTTGATCTAGGATCATTTGAACCATTCATTTTTTCTATTATTGATTTCATTTTAAGCAAAGTATTCATATCTATATTGCTAAAATCAAAACCATTAGGGCTTGAATGGTTTGAAGAGTTAGAATTAGAGTTATTCATCATATTTCCAAGTAAATTGCCTAAATCTGGAGTGTCATTTGTACTTGTGTTATTTGTTTGAGAAGAATTAGACATCATATTTGAAAAATTTTTTAGCATGTCTGGGGGAATTTGAGAAACTATGTTGTTTAAATCCCCATTTTGCATCATTTCTTGTAATTTATCCATTGTATTATTATCTGAATTTAAATTATTATTGTTCATATATTCACCTCTATTAATGTATATGTAATTTGTTATATATAATATGAACAAAATTATAAAAAGTGATTGTAATATATTTGAAATATATATGTAATAAAAAAGTAATAAAAGAGTTTTAATATCTAAAATCCTATATCCGTATATGGAAAATGTTGGATATAATTTAGGTATACATAAAAAAACTTTAAATTGAAGCAAATGCTTGAAAAAATGGGCAATATAAGGTATAATATAATTATGTATGTAATAAAAAAGGAGGCATTTTATGAACAATAAAATATTTAAACTTATAATGGTTATATTTTTGATCGCAATATTAACCATAAATAATTTTGTATTAATTGCGCTGAACTTAGTAAGTTATGGAGCAAGTAATATAACAACAAATCATGATAACGTCGAATTTGACGTGTATTTTAAAACTGCTGAAGGTGAGTCGATTGACAATATTCAGACAGCATATAACAATCAAGATATCTATGCATATATCTATGTAGATGTATTAAACGAAGGGTATTTTGATGGTAAAGTAACTCTTGAAGGGAACAAATTTACATTTGAAGAAATGGAAGATGTAAACATTAAAGAAATGACATCAAATACCATTACTTTAAATCAAGTAAATGTTGGCTCTAAATTAGAGTTAAAAGTAAAAATGAATCTAAATATTGAAAATAATAAATTCAATTTAGATTCTTTAAGTAGTGCTACTACATTTTCTATAGAAGGAAATTATAAAGATAGTACTGAAAAAGATATTCAAATAACAGCTAGTAGAGATATAACAGTAACAATAGTTGAAAATAATACTACAGCTGAAGTTGTGAATAATATGGAAGTGATTACAAATAAATTAATGCAAGTACAAGGAGAAGAAAAAAGAGTTGTACAAGTAAAAGTAGAAGCAGGATTAATTGAAAATAATTACCCAATCCAAAATATGGAAGTTGTAATAAATGTTCCAGAAATAGATGGGAAAAATCCAGAATCAGTCGCAAGTGTTGTGAACATGAATAATATGACTAAGCAACAAAATAATTATTCAACTACAACTGATGAATATGTATTCACATTACAAAATGAAGCAAATCAAGATAAAGATGTTAACTGGAAAAAATCAGGACAAGAAGAAATAATTGTTACACTTGTTTATGATAAAGATGCAGTTGTACAAGATAAAGATATAACTTCAACAGCAAAAATAACTTTATATAATAGTACAGAAATAGAAAAAGCAGGGATAGCAACAATAGTAGAAGAAAAAGATTCTATTATAGAAGTTAATGTGGATTCTGCCCAAAAAGAAATATATAAAGGTAATATATATTCAGACATAGAAGAAACAATTCAAACTGTAACAACAGTAGAAGTAAATTACTCAGAAGTTATAGATGATATTATTATAGAAGAAAATGCAGGAAAATATGTAACAACAGATTCAGAAGAAACAGTAAATATGGTATTTACTGAAACTAAAATCAATAAAGAAAATATGATTAAAGTTTTAGGTGAATCAGGAACTATACAAGTATTAAATAATATAACTGGGGAAACATTAGTAACAATAACTAAAAATTTAGAAGTTGATGCTGAAGGAAATATAGTTGTTGTATATCCAGCAGATATAACATCAATTGAATTTAAAACATCAGCGCCAATAGATGAAGGCAAATTAATTATAACTAATACAAAAACTATTAAAAATTCAACAGAATCAGTTGAAAAAGCAGCAGAAAGTTTAAAAACAACAGTTTCTGCAAAATACAATGAAGCAAATACTTCAAATATACCAGTTGTCGCAGAAGCTTCAACTAAATTAGTTGAAACAATTACAAAAGCTTCTTTTGAAACAAATAGAACAGAATTATCTACAGTAGTTAAAAACAATATTGAAATGAAAATCGAATTAAATACTACTGATGAAAAATATGATTTATATAAAAATCCACAGTTCATAATTACAATGCCTAATGATATAGAAAAAATAGATTTAAAAAATGTTGAATTAATGTATGCAGAAGGTTTAGCGATTAAAAACTATTCTGTAAACGGAAGAGATATTATTATTGATTTAGAAGGTGAGCAAATAGCTTATCCAACATTAAATACATTAGTATTAGTTGATGTAGACTTAACAGTTAATGCAAAAGCTACAACAGCAGAAAATTCAATTGTTATGAAATATACTAATGAAAATGCTAATAGATATGAAGTTACAACATATGGTGAAGAAACTGCGAAAATTAAAACAGTCGCTGCAACAGATGTAACACTTGTAAGTACTATACCTTCATTAGGTAAAGAAGTTTTAGCAGGACAAGAAGAATCTGTTATTGATATAGAAGTAGGACAAGAAGTTAAAAACTTAGAATTAGGATTTGAAGTTATAAATAATAATTCTGAATCAATTAAAGATGTAAAAATAATGGGGAATTTCCCGACAAATAATACAAATAACAACATGAATGTAAGTGTAACAGCTAATATGGCAGTTACTACAACAAATGATATAACTATATATTATACAGAAAATGAAAATGCAACAGATGATGTTACAAATACATCAAATGGATGGAAAACAACAATAGATAATGGAACACTAGTTAAAAAATATTTGGTTGTTGTAAATAATCCAATGGCAAGTGGAGAAATTATAGAAGGTAGATACTCAATTGCAATACCAGCAAATTTAGTATATAACCAAAAAACAGATGTTAATTACCAAGTAAAATATACAAATACTGTATCATCAATTGAAAATACATTACAATCTACAAACATTGAGTTAAATACAGGTGTTGGACCAGAAGTAAAAGCACAAATATCTGCAACTGTTGCAGGTCAACCTATAATAAATAACGAAGTTAAAAATGGTGAAGTTATTAAATATAGTGTAAGAGTAGAAAACACAGGAACAGTAGATGTTACTGATGTTAAAATAACAGGAAACATAGATGAAGGAACAACATTATTAAGTGTTATGCCAGAATTTGAATATTCAGGTGATGAATATTATCTAGAATTATCTGATACAACATATGTTAAAACTATTGATAGTTTAAAAGTTGGAGAAGTAGAAATTATAGAATATGAAGTAAAAGTTAAAGCAGATACTGCAGAAAATACAGAAATAATAGGAACAGGAAGTATGCAGTATAATGGGGCAATAGTAGAATTAAGTCAGGTTAAAAATATAGTTAAAAAAGGTGTAATCAGTACTACAATTAAAAGAATTACTGAAATGGATGATGATATATATGAACATGGAACAGTAGAATATTTAGCAATAGTAGAAAATATTTCATCAGAAGTGCAAAATGATATTTCTCTTAATATGAATTATTCTGAAAATTTAGAAATATTTAAAATTATTAATACAAGTAATTCAAAAAGTGTGGAATTAGATAGTAATGCTCCTGTCGTAATCGATAGCATTGAGCCAGGTGCTAAAGCTACATATATATTTATAATGTCAATTAAAAACATAGAAAATGAACTTATAGGACAAACTAATGTAAGTGTAAGTGCTGTAAAAGATAATGTAGAATATAAATCAAATGTTTGGACAGATGAAATATATGTGCATGATGTAGACATAGTTATGTCTACAGAGACGCCAAAATATGTTAAAACAAATGATACAATAGTATATGATTTAGAAATAAGTAACAATCAAAATACAGAAGTAGTACAAGTTAAAGTTACAGATATGATTCCAAATCAATTAACAATAACAAGAATTTTAGTAGATGGAGTAGAGTATCAAGAAGAAATATATGGAAATGAAATTAGAATGGATTTAGTGTTAAAACCAAATCAAATTTTAAAAATTCAAATTGAAGCCATTGTAGATTATTCGTCTATAAGAGAAAGTGCAGAGACAATATCAAATTATGCTATATTAGAAATAAATGGTATAGAAGAAGGTAGAACAGATGAAATAATCCATATAATTGAAGCAAATATTGATACTGAAGATCCTGGTACTGATCCAGAAGACCCAGAAGATCCAAATGTAGATCCAGAAGATCCAACAATTGCAGATGGAAATCAATTAATAAGTGGTGTTGCTTGGGAAGATTTAAATACAAATGGTATTAAAGATTCAGGAGAACCAATATTAAAAGATGTTAAAGTAACATTATTAGATTCAGAAAAAAATACATTAGTTAGAAAAACTGATGGAAGTATATTAGAAGTAACAACAGATGAAAAAGGTGTATATTTATTAGAAAATATTGATGAAGGTTCATATATAGTAATATTTGAATTTGATAGTAAATATGGAGTTACAAAGTATAAAGTTGAAGGAGCAGCAGAAACAGTAAATTCAAATGCTACAATGACTGAATTAGTAGTGGATAATGAAACAAAAACTGTGCCATCAACAGATATAATTGTAATAACTGATGGAAATATATCAGATGTAAATATAGGTTTAATCGAATTAAAAGATTTTGATTTAGAATTAAACAAATATGTAAGTAAAGTCATACTTCAAAACAATGAAGGAACAACACAATTCCAATATAATAAAGAAACACTTGCAAAAGTTGAAATTGATAGTAGATATGTAAGTGGATCAACAGTTATAATTGAATATGTAATTGAAATCGTAAATAGTGGTGAAGTAGAAGGACAAGTAAGAAAGATTGCAGATTATATACCAAGTGATTTAGAATTCTCTTCTGAAATGAATAATACGTGGTATCAAACAGAAGGTGTTTTATATAATACAACATTAGTAAATGATGTAATCAAACCAGGTGAAACAAGAGAGATAAAGTTAGTTTTAACAAAAACTATGACTCAAAACAATCTTGGACTAGTAAATAATACAGCTGAAATTGATGAAGATTACAATGAATTAGGAATTTCAGATATTAATTCAACACCAGGTAATAAAGTAAAAGATGAAAATGATATGGGATTAGCTGATTTAATAATTGGTATTGAAACAGGTGGAGATATCTATATCTTAGTAGGTACAATAACAGGTATAATAGGATTAGCAATAGTAGCAATTATACTAGTGGGTCGAAATAAAAAAATGAAAAATAAAATATAGTAGAAAGGAGGAATTTTAAATGAATAAAATGATTAAAATAATAACAAGTATATTGTTTGCTGCAATTATTATAATACTTGTAAGTATCAATAATGAAGTTCAAGCTATATCAGTTAATGATGGATATGCAGGAAATGGAATTGGAAGTTCTGTAACAATAAATGTTAGTGGAGCAAATGATGATTATTATAGAGATGTACAATTATTTTGTACAGAAAAAAACACATCATTTCCAGCAGGAACATTTGAGTATATTGTAAAAGCACAAGTTGAATTAATTGGAGATAAAGCAGATATAACATATACAACTGAAAGTGGAGTTGCAACAACATCTTCAACAAATGATCAAAACAAATATTTAGGATATTTAATATCTAGATATCCAGCGTTATGGGATTATAATAGTTCTAATAGTAATATAAATACATTATTATCAGGAAGTACAGATATATATCCATCTAAATGGCATCATTATAAAAGTCCAAATGATGCAACTGGAGGAACATATGGAGATTTAGCGTTATGGATGTGGAATTATTTACCAACTTGGTCTAAAAAAACAGGAAATAATGTATTAGATTATATGATCCAAGATTATTCACTAAAATTGATTGGAACAGATGCAGAATTAGGATTTGATACAAGTGATAATCAACAGACAAGACTTAAAAATGTAATGAATGGTGCAAACAAGTATTTAAGCGAAAACTCTACTAGTACAACGATCGTAAATAATACAGGAAATGTTGTAACTAGAAATGTTGTATTAAATACAGTAAGTTATACACAAATAGGACCATTTAATGTTACTTTACCAGAGAGCTTAAAAGAAATAAATGTTTTAAATCAAAACGGGCAAGTAATATCAGGAGTAAAATATTGTAGATATAATGGATCTCAATTAGTTGAACTTGAAGAAAACATGATTGGTTCAAAAATAAACTTTTATCTATTAATTCCTAATAACACAGGAGCTACAGCAATCACAGGAGTAAACTTGAAAACAAATGCTGTAGATGTACATTCAGCAAAATTAACTTTTATGGAAAGAAAAAATGGAGAGAGTTACCAAAATGTAGTATATGTTACTTCTTCATCAGCAGCACAAGAGTTAGAATTAGATATACCACTTGATATTGAGTTATCAGGAAATCTTAAATTAGTGAAAGTAAGACAATCAGACAGTCTAGAAACAGAAGAAATTCCACTTTCAAATGTAGGATTTAAAATCAAAAATAATGATACAAATGAATATGTTGTAAAAAGTTCAAGTGGAGTAATTTCATATACAACAAATGTAAATAGTGCAACAGTATTTAAAACAGATAGAAATGGTGTTATAGATATTGATGGATTAAAAACAGGAACATATTCAGCAATAGAAGTAACAAATCCAAATTATGGATATGATATAGTAGAAACAGATACAACATTTGAAATTGAAGCAGGAGAAAATACTGTTAAAGTAAGAAATGTTCAAACAGAAATTAGGTTATCAGGATATGTATGGGAAGATAGAGTTGATGGGAAAACATCAATTAGAAACGATTTGTATGATGATAGTACAATTGATAGATTAGTGGAAGGTATTACAGTAAAATTAAAAGATAGTACAGGAAATGTTATAAAACAAACAATAACAAATTCAAATGGTGCATATACATTTACAGAAGTTCCTCTAACTAATTTAGATACACATTATATAGAGTTTGAATATGATGGGTTAGATTATGCAAATGTCTCATCTAACATAACTGTAGCAAATGGGTCAAAAGCTATCGAAAATGTCAATACAAGAAATACATTTGATAATAATTTCACAAGAATTATGCCTAATTCATCAAATAATGAATCAGAAGGTATAACATTAAATACTCAAAATCAAAATGTTCATACATTACAATATGATTTAGATAAAGCAAATGGAACATCTTCATTAAATGATAATAATTACTTCCCAATTGTTGCAACAACAAAGGATGCTAATTATACAATTACAACAGGATTTGATCCAGTTTCTGGAAGTGCTTTAAGTACAGAAATTACAAATATAAATTTAGGTATATATTTAAGAGAACAACCAGATTTAGCTCTAAAAAGTGATATAAATAATGTTAGATTAGAAATAAATGGACAAGCACAAACATACTTATATTCTAGTAGATTTGCAAATGCAGAATTAGATGGATATGATGTAGGTGTAAAATTCGGAGAAAAATATGGCAGTGAAGCATATTCAAGACCAGTATACAAATCAGATTACGAATTCGAATCTACAAATGAAAACGAAGAATTACAATTATATTTAACATATCAAGTAGGAATTCAAAATCAATCAACAAACTTATATTCGAAAGTTCAAATGATTTCTAACTATATAGATAGTAGATATGAAATAATGAGTGTAGGTACAACACTAGATAGTAATGGAAAAGTTATACAAGATTCAGGAATGGAATTCCAAACATCTGGTACAACAGGAAATTATACAGCTGGATTAATTACATCAGAAAATGGAATTAATGTAGGACCACAACAACAAAGTGTAATATATATTGAATACAAAATTTCAAGAGATAGTATATCAAGTATATTTGATGAAAATGGAAGTGTAACAGGAAACGATACATTTAATGCTATATTTGAAATATTCGAATATGGAACATATGAGAACTCTAATTATACAAATGTATATGCAGGAGTAGATGTTGATTCTAATCCAGGGAATGTAGATATAGATGATAGGACAACAATCCAAGATGATACAGATTTTGCACCAGGTATAAAATTAGTTCTTAAAGAAGAAAGAACTACATCTGGTACTGTATTCGTAGATAGTACATCAAGTGAATTACAAACAGGAGAAATTAGACAAGGTGACGGTATTTATACAGATGGAGAAAAAACACTTGAAGGCGTAGAAGTTATTTTAGAAGAAGTAAATGGAAAAGTAGCACAAATAACAACTACAACAGATAGTAATGGTAACTATCAACTTTCAGGATATATACCAGGTGAATATGTTATAACATATAACTGGGGAGATGAATCGTATACAGTACAAAGCTATAAAGCAACAGTATATGATGTAAATAGAGATCAGTCTGATACATTATGGTATCAAGAAGATGTAGATACAAGAAAATCTGATGCTTTAGATAACTATTCAACTAGACAAACAATTGATGAAGAAATAGTAAATAATGAATTTGTAACTACTAAAATGGATGCAAGAACACCTGAAATGTCAGTTAAAATTGAAAATATACCAGCAAATACAATTTTAACAGGTGAAGAATATGTTAATGAAATTAGAAACATTGACTTTGGTATAGTTGAAAGAGCAAGACAAGTATTATCAATGGATAAGAGAGTTGATGAAGTGAAATTAGTATCAGCAAATGGACAAACATTAGTAGACACACAAATTGCAGAAGATGGAACTTTATCAGGTGAAATTGGAACATTAACACATATACCACAATCAGATTTTGCTAATCCAGCAAATGGATTTGTAAAAATAGAATTAGATCCAGAAATTACACAAGGTGCAACATTAGAAGTAAGTTATGCATTTGAAGTAGCTAATATGAGTGAGGTAGATTATTTAACTCAAGAATATTATGAATATGGAACTAATAGAGTAAATGAAGTTAAACTTCAAATTGAAGGTATAGTAGATTACTTAGATTCTGATTGGGCATTTGAAGGTGATAGTACATGGGAAGTAACAAATATATCTGAAATTAGAGATTTATTAACATATAACCCAGATGAGGTTGAAATGTTTGATGAAAGAACAATATTATATTCAGATGATATTTTTGAAATCACTGCAGCAAATAATAAGGTACTTGATTTAAATGTAAGTAAATTACTTTCAATATCTGAAGATATTGAATTAGATAATGAAACTGAAATTATCAAAGTAAATCAAAATGGTGGAGCTAGATTAACAACAATTCCAGGTAACTATGTACCAGGTACATCAAGTAAAGAAATGGATGAAGATTTAGCTGAAAGAGTAATTATAACACCAAATACAGGTGATAACTTAAATTACATAGTACCAATAGCTATAACTGTTATATCATTAGGAGTATTAGCAATAGGAACTATAATAATTAAGAAAAAAGTATTAAAAAATGACTAATAGATTTTATTAGTAAATACAGTTAAAAGAGTTTTCAAAAGAAAGCTCTTTTTTCTTTTGGGATATTTTTAAATTTATTCTTTCAAATATTGATTTTATGCACAAAATGTAATAAAATGAGATTCATAAAAGATAAAAAAATCAATAATTAGAAAAATAATATAAAGATTGTCTATAAAAAGTCAAAAAGAGGAAAAAAGATTTAAAAAATATATCATAAAATGAAAAAAACTTTTTATAATATACTGACTAGAAAAGACAAAAACCACAAAGGACAAGTAGTAAAATAAACACATAAAAAAAGAAGAGGTGGTAGGGATGTATCAAAATGAAAATATAAATCAAAATACATTTAATATTAAAGAAATCCTTGAAAACAAATTAGGGAAATTAAAATTTTTAACTAATATATATGAAAAGAAAAATTTAGCTATATATATAATTGCACTTATGCTTTCATTAGTAAGTGGAGATGGACAGTATTCAATATTTTCCATAAGTATATTAGGAGCATGTTTTTCAACTGGAGTACCAGCAATAGGAATAATAGTAATATCATTAATAGGGAATTTAATAAGATATGGAACAATGGGAGCTTTAGGATATTTTTTATCTGTTTTAACATTAGTTGTTTCAATGTTAATATTTAAGCCTAAATATAATGAAAATGGAAGAAATGAAAAAATTAAAATAGGTAAAAATATAATATTATCTATGATGTTAGTACAAATAGTACAATTTGCAATTACAGGTTTTACAATTTATGACATACTATCTAGTGTTACACTTTCAATTATTGCACTAGTATTTTATAAAATATTTGTAAATTCAATTGTAGTACTTCAGGATTTTAGAGAAAAAAGAGCTTTTTCAATTGAAGAGGTAATAGGGGCAAGTATACTTCTTTCAATAGCAGTAACAGCATTTGGAGATTTAAATATTTTGGGATTTAGTATAAGAAATATTTTAAGTATATTAATTGTTATGATACTAGGTTGGAAAAATGGGATTTTAGTTGGTACAACTGCAGGTGTTACAATAGGTGTTACATTAGGTGTAATTACAGGAACAGAACCAATAATGATAGCAGCATATGCAATATCTGGTATGATAGCAGGTATACTAAATAAGTTTGGCAAAATAGGTGTAATAGTAGGTTTTATATTAGGAAATATTGTACTTGCATATGTATCTAATGGATATACAACAGAGTTAATTCTTTTTAATGAAATATTAATTGCATCAATAGGATTATTAGTTATTCCTAGAGGATTTACAATAGATTTAGAAGAATTTGTAGGAAATTCTAAATTTCTTCCACCAGTACCTAACAGAGCATTAAATAGAAATAGGGAAATGGCAGAGAACTTAAATAATGTGTCAGAAGCAATTCAAGAAATGGCGACAACATATAAGGCTGTTGAGAATTCAACATTTGGAGAAAATACAGAAACAAATGCAAATAAACATATATTTATGGCAGAATTACTTAACAATTTGGAGCCATATAGAGAAAATATGTTATATCAAGATGTTGTGGATATGGATGGTAAAATATCTCAAAATATATTCTTATATTTATTAGATAAACAAGAAATAGACAAAGAAGTATTAATAAATATATTTAAAGAATCAAATAATTATATAGTAGAATTCGAAGATAAAAAAACAAATAAAGTATTAGAAGAAAATATTGCTGAAATAGTAAGAACAGTAAATTTATCATATAGAATAAGTAAAACAGATTTTATATGGAGAAAAAAAGTAGAACAGAATAAAAAGGTAATACATTCACAATTAAATAAAGTATCATCTGCTATAAGTAAAATGGCTGATGAAATGAAAGAAGATATAAAAGAAGAACAAAAATATGGAAGAGAAAAAGTCGAGATATCTGAATTATTAAAACAAAAAAATATATTAGTTGAAGATATATATATCAAAAAAACGGAAAGATATATATTAGAAATATATACAGAACAGATATTAGAAACATCTAAAGTTAAAGTCGTAGAAAATATTGTAAGTAAGGTATTAAAAGAAACAATTGTTATTAATGATCAAGTATCAGAGAATAAAAAATTAGCGTTAATATCTGATGATAAATATGTAATGGCGTTTGGGACGGCAAAAGCTGTTAAAAGTGAAAGTGAGATGTCTGGTGATAACATATTGAACTTAAGACTTAAAGATGGTAAACAATTAATAGCGATAAGTGATGGGATGGGAACTGGTAGAGATGCAAATAAGAGTAGTAAACATGCACTTAGTTTATTAGAAAATTTATTAATATCTGGTTTTGATAAAGATATATCTTTAGATTTAATAAATGGTTTACTTATGAATCAAAGTGAAGAAATATTTGCAACATTAGATATAGCTATACTTGATTTATATGCAGGAAAAGTAGAATTTATTAAAAGTGGAGCATGTCCTACATATATTAAAACTAATAAAAAAGTTCAAGTTATAAGTTCAGATTCATTACCATCAGGTATCATTGAAGACGCAGAAGTTCAATCACTTGAAAGAGAAATTCAAACAGGTGAATTGATGTTTATGTGTACAGATGGTGTAATAGATTCTAATATTGAATATAAAAATAAAGAGTTATGGATAAAATATATATTAGAAGATATTGAAACAACAAATACAAATAAAATTGCTGATTTGATACTAAATGAAGCTATAGACAATAATTTTGGATTAGCGAAAGATGATATGAGTATAATCGTAATTAAAATAAATGAGAAGTAAAAAATAATGTTGAGTTATTACAGATTTAATTTGTAATAACTTTTTAAATTATATAATTAAAATAAATGCTATACTTGATTTTTAATATTCTTTTTGGTATAGTGTAAATGTAAAAAAGGAGTGATAAAATTGGCAAGAAGTACGGGTAAAAGATTTGAAGAACCTAAATTAAATATGAAAAAAGTCTTTGCAGTAATATTAGCTATTATAGTGATAATAATGTCAATTGTAATGATAGTAGGATTATTATCTAATGGCGAGTCTGTTATTAGTGCAAAAGAAGAAGAATTTTTTGCTATCTTTAAAGATAACAAATGGGGAGTAATAAGTAATAATAATGAAATAATAATAGAACCGTCATATGAGGAAATGATAATAATACCAAATAGTGAAGAAGATGTATTTATATGTACATATGATGTAGATTATGCAACTGGAGAATATAAAACAAAAGTATTAGATAGTAATAATAAAGAAGTATTTACTATGTATCAAGAAATAGTAGCAATACCAAATAAATATGAAAATGGTCAGATGTGGTATGAAGATGATGTATTAAAAATAACTGAAAATGGGAAATATGGTTTAATTGATTTAGCTGGTAAAAAAATATTAAATACTGAATATGATAGTATCGAATCAATTTTAGGAATATCAGATGTATTAAAAGTAGAAAAAGATGGGAAATTTGGAATTGTAAATTTAGAAGGTAAAAAGATTTTAGAAAATCAATATTTAGATATACAGTTATTAGGTTCTGATTCAAAATCCGGATTTATAGTAAAAAATGAACAAAATTTATATGGAGTAATAAATTACTCTGGAGAAATAGCACTAGAAATTAAATATGAAAAAATAGAACAGATAGCAGGAAATAGTTTATATGTTATTTCAGAACAAGGAAAACAAAAAGTAGTAAATAATTTAGGTGAAGTGATATTAGAAGATGGATTTGATGAAATTATCAGATTTGGTCAAAATGGTACATCAATAATATATATACAAAATGATAAATATGGTGTAATGGATACATCAAAACAAGTTTTAATAAATCCAGAATATGATGGAATAAAAGAAGCTAAAAGTGAAATATTTATAGTAGAACAAAACGGGAAATATGGAATAATAGATATAGATAATAATGTGAAGGTGGATTTTGTATATAATAATATCAGTTATAGTAAAAATGCTAATATTTATATAGCTGAAAATCAAGATTTTACTAATGAATTCTATAACAGTAGTTTTGAATTAAAACAAACTGGATATTTAATTCAAATAAATAGTGAAAAAGCATATATAGAAATTAAGCAAAATGATGAATATAAATATTATGACTATACATTTTCAGAAAAAAATGTAACAGACATATATCCAGATAATACATTATACATATCTAAAAAAGATGGTAAATATGGATTTGTAGATAAAGATGGAAATATAGTTGTAGAACACATATATGATGATGCAACTAAACAAAATGAATACGGATATGCAGGCATTAAGCAAAATGGTAAATGGGGAAGTATAGATTCAGAAGGTGAAGTTATACAAGATCCGATATATAACTTAGATGAATATCTAATTATAGATTTTATAGGAATGTGGCATTATGGTAAAGATTTAAACATGAATTATTATAATCAAATATAATTAGAAGGTGGAAAAATGGAGCTAAAGATAAATTATCAATATACATATTTTATACAACCATTTATAATAAATGATAGGAAATATAAAAATTATATATTAAAAATGATAAAAGATAAAAATTTTAAATTGAAAAGTTTTCAAAAAGAAAAAGATTTGAGAATATATAAATATTTCTTACCAAAAGCAAGGGAAATATTTTGTAATAATTTCGAATTAAATAATACTAAATTAAAAGAATTAAAAGAATTACCAATAGATACACAAGCAGCTATATTATCTAAATATGAATGTAATATATTTGAATATAATTTAAAAGATAATATTCAAGGAAAAGTAGACTCAGAAGGAAAAAAAGGTATATTTTTTAATATCCAAAAAATAGAGATAGTATGTTTTAATACTGGAATTTGTTTCTTAGTTATTAAAACAGATGTTGAAGAAAATACTAAATTCTCAAATATATTAAATTTTAATTATAAATTTAGAGATATAAATAATAATGTTTCAATATCAGATAAATCAGATAATATTAGACTTCAAACGAACAGTTTTGAAGATGTTGAAGACTTCCAAGAATTTGTTAAGAGAATAACAGGAGACAATCTAGAAGCAAGAAAATTAGATATAGATACAGAAAGATTTTTTACATATTCATATATATGTATAGACCAAGAATCATGGAATAGTGAAGAATCATTCGAAAATATTAAAGAACAATTTGTGAAATACACAAATATATTACCAGCTGATAGTTCAAAAAAATATAGTTATGATGAATTACAAATATTTTCTAAATGGAAATACTCTAAAATTGGGATAACTAAACAATCGGTTAATTTATTTTCATCAACAAATGATATAAATAATTATACAATTTTACCGGAAGAATTTGAAAATCAATATTTATATACAACAATTATAAATTTGTATAAAAAAATATATTTGAAAAAAATTAGAAAATATTTAAATTCAATAGATAAAATAAAAAAAGGAAGAAAAGAATTTATTGAATTTTCAAAAAAATTATGGATTTCAGAAATAACAGATAATGAATCAGGAAATTTACTAAATGAAGAATTACATAGTAAATTTGAATTAGATAAATTATACAAAAATGTGAAAGAAAAATACGAATTATTATATAAAGAATATAATATTGTTAAAAGTAGAAAAACATTAGGGATAATAGCAGGAATATTAGGAATAACGTTAGTTGTTAATCTAATTAATCTATTGTTATATTAATAAAATTAAAATGAAGGAATAAAAAATGAATATATATTGTGGAGTAGATATAATAGAAATAGAAAGAATAAAAGAAAGCATAGAAAATTTAGGTGATGCTTTTTTAAAGAGAATTTACACACAAGACGAAATTGAATACTGTGAAAATAAAAAAGTGCAAAGATACCAACATTATGCAGCTAGATTTGCAGCAAAGGAAGCAGCATTTAAGGCAGTATCGAATTTACTTAAGGATAAATATGATGTAACATGGCAAGATTTAATAATTTCAAATGATGAAAATGGAAGACCAAATATTCATATAAATAATTTAGATTATTCAAATATACAAAATATAGATGTTAGCATTTCACACAATAGAACAAATGTAGTTGCTAATGTAGTAATTCTTACAAAATAAATAAGTGAAAGGTTAAAAAATGGAGTTTTTTGATAGTCATGCACATATATGTGATGCAAAATTTAATGAAGATAGAGAACAAGTGTTAGCTGGTTATAAAGAAAAAGGGATAAGTGGTTTTATAGAATCAGGTTATAATTTAAACAGTAGTTTAGATGCTATAAAACTTGCAAATGCAAATGAAAACATATATGCAGTTATAGGTATTTCGCCAAACGACATTCCACAAAATGTTAATGAATTGTGGAATAATGTTGATGAAATTGAGAAAGTACTTAAAGAAAACATACAAAAAAAAGAAAATAACAAAGTTATAGCGGTAGGCGAAATTGGATTAGATTATTATTGGAATAAAGAGAATTTGGATTTACAAAAAGAATTGTTTGTTAAACAAATAGAATTAGCAAATAAGTACGATTTACCAATTGTAATTCATTCAAGAGATGCATGGATAGATACTATTGAAATATTAAAAGAAAATAATGTTAATAGAAAAGGTGTGTTTCATTGTTGTCAATTAAATATGGAATTGATAAGAAATGCTTTAGATTTAGAATATTATATTTCTATTGCAGGACCTATTACATTTAAAAATGTAAAAAATGCAGAAGAAATTATAAATATGATACCAAATGATAGAATTTTAATAGAAACAGATAGTCCATATTTATCTCCAGAGCCAAATAGAGGTAAAAGAAATGACTCGAGTAATGTAAGATTTGTGGCAGAAAAAATTGCTGAAATTAAAAACATACCAGTCGAAGAAGTAGCTAAGATGACAAGAGAAAATATTAATGAAATATTTGGAGTATAACTAAAAATACATGAGAAGTAACTCATGTATTTTTTATATATTTAATATTGTTTTTGCTTTATTAATAGCATCAGAATCAGCATCTTTAACTGAATTGAAATCATAATTTTGATTTAATTCTTTCCATTTATATTTACCAATACTATGGTATGGTAGCAATTCTACTTTTTTAACATTTGTTAAAGTAGCAATAAAGTTTTTTAAATCTATTAAATCTTTTTCGTCATCTGTATATCCTGGAATTAGAACTTGTCTAATCCATACAGGTATATTATTATCACTTAAATATTTTGCAAAATTTAATTCTAGTGTATTAGATTTTCCAACAAGGTTTTTACATTTGGTATCATCAATATGTTTGATATCTAACAAAACTAAGTTTGTTAGGGATAATAGTTCTTTTATATCATCTGTTATAGGAACCATGCCAGCTGTATCAATACAAGTATGTATATTTTCTTCTCTTAGTTTTTTGAAAAGATTAATTAAAAATTTTGCTTGTAAAAGAGGTTCTCCACCTGTGATAGTAACTCCTCCACTTGGCATGATATAATTTTTATATTTAATAATTTTATCAAATATATCATCAACTGAATGATAAGTTCCTTTATTTATATCCCAAGTATCTCTATTATGACAATATTTACATTGAAGATTACAACCTTGAAGAAAAAGTACAAATCTAATTCCAGGGCCATCAACAGTACCAAATGATTCGATTGAATGTATTTTTGCATAATATTTTGTATCTAATTTATCCATAATTATTCCACCTTATTGATACTGTCCTAGTTACATTTTGAGTGCAGCTAGGACAGTTAAATATTAAATTCTTTGATGAATTGTTCTTGTAATTACATCTAATTGTTGTTCTTTGTTTAATTTTGTGAAGTGCACAGCATATCCAGATACTCTTATTGTTAATTGAGGGTATTTTTCTGGATGTTCCATAGCATCTTCTAGTAATGCTTTATCAAAAACATTTACATTTATATGATGACCAGTTTGTGAGAAATATCCATCTAACATATTTACTAAATTTGAAATTCTTGAATCCATTTCTTTTCCAAGAGTTCCAGGTGTTATCGAAAATGTATAAGATATTCCATCTTCGGCATGGTCAAAAGGTAATTTTGCTATTGAATTCATAACAGCTAATGCACCATTAGTATCTCTTCCATGAAGAGGGTTTGCACCAGGTCCAAAAGGTTCTCCAGCTTTTCTTCCATCTGGAGTACTACCAGTTGCTTTTCCATATACTACATTTGATGTTATAGTTAATATAGATAATGTATGTTTAGAATTTCTATAAGTTTGATGTTTTTTTAATTTTGCTAAAAACGATTTAGTTATTTGAATAGCTATTTCATCAACTTCATGAAGATCGTTACCAAATTTAGGGTAATCACCTTCAACAACATAATCGATTGCTAGTCCGTTTTCATCTCTTATTATTTTGACTTTAGAATATTTAATAGCAGATAAAGAATCAGCTACAACTGAAAGCCCTGCAATTCCACATGCCATTGTTCTTAAAATATCTTTATCATGTAATGCCATTTCAATAGCTTCATATGAATATTTGTCATGCATATAGTGTATAGCATTTAATGCTTTTATATATATTTGTGCAACATAATCCATCATTTGTTCAAATTTTTCAATTACCTCATCAAAATCTAAGTATTCAGATGTTATTGGTTCATATTCTGGTGTTATTTGTTTTCCAGATTTTTCATCTTTTCCACCATTTATAGCATATAATAATGTTTTTGCTAAGTTTGCCCTAGCACCAAAGAATTGCATTTGTTTCCCTATTTTCATAGGAGAAACACAACAAGCAATACCATAATCATCACCTAAAGTTATTCTCATTAAATCATCATTTTCATATTGAATAGATGAAGTTTCAATAGATAATTTAGATGTGAAATTTTTAAATCCTTCTGGAAGTCTTGTAGACCATAGAACAGTTAAGTTTGGTTCAGGAGCAGGTCCTAAAGTTTGAAGTGTATGAAGTGTTCTAAAAGCAGTTTTAGTAACAAGTGTTCTTCCATCTAATCCCATTCCACCAACACATTCAGTTACCCATACAGGGTCTCCACTAAATAGTTCGTTATATTCAGGTGTTCTTAAAAATCTTACTAATCTTAATTTCATTATAAAATGATCCATTAATTCTTGAATTTCGTCTTCAGTTATTAAATTAGCTTTTAAATCTCTTTCAAAATATATATCTAAAAATGTAGAAACTCTACCTAAACTCATTGCAGCACCATTTTGATCTTTAATTGCAGCTAAATATCCAAAATATAACCATTGAATAGCTTCTTTACTATTTTTAGCTGGTACAGATATATCAAATCCATATTTAGCAGCCATAACTTTTAATTCTTTTAGAGCCTTTATTTGTTCAAATATTTCTTCTCTATCTCTTATTATTTCATCATTAAACATACTTGAGTCAAGCATATCCATTTCTTTATTTTTTTCAGATATAAGCATATCTACACCATATAGTGCAACTCTTCTATAATCTCCGATTATTCTTCCACGCCCATATCCATCTGGTAAACCAGTTAATAAATGAGAGCTTCTAGCAGCTCTAATATCTGCAGAATATACATTAAATACACCATCATTATGTGTTTTTCTATATTTGGTAAATGTATCATGTACTTGTGGATCTATTTCTCTATCATATGATTTACATGAATTTTCTACAATTCTAATTCCACCAAAAGGCATTATAGCTCTTTTTAAAGGAGAATCAGTTTGTAAACCAACTACTGTTTCTAATTCTTGATCTATATAACCAGCATCATGGCTTGAAATAGTAGATACAATAGAGGTATCTATGTCAAGAACACCACCTTTTGAATCATGTTCTAATTTATATAATTCTAAAACTTTATCCCATAATTTCTTTGTTTTTTCAGTAGCTCCTACTAAAAAAGAATCATTACCTTCATAAGGAGTATAGTTTTTTTGTATAAAATCTCTTACACTGATTTCATACATCCATTCTCCAATATTAAAATTTTCCCATTGTTCAAATTTCATTTTATTTATCCTCCTGTATAGTATATTATTTCCAAATTCCGGCGTTTTATATAATAGCATAGTAAAGAAAAAAAATCAATCTCTTTTAATGTAATAATAATAGTTTAAATAATTAAAAGCTGTCGTTTTTGCAACAAAAAAGAGAATTATAAAAATTCTCTTTCTCAATATATATTTATTAAAATTAATCCTCAGGATTCATATTTGATTCAGCTATAACTTTAGCTACACCATATATTAATTTCTGTTTTTCAGGAGAGCAATTTCTTATTAATTCAGAAAATTCTTTACTTAAATAATTAGAAGAATCACTTGCAGCACCATTTAATAGGTAACCTTCAGATACATCTAATAAATTACAAAGTTGATTTAATCTTTTTAAATTAACACGAGAACTTCCTCTTTCAACTCTACTTAGAAACGCAACAGAAATATCTATTTGTTCTGCTAAATACTCTTGAGTAAATTTTTTCGCAAGTCTTGCTTTTTTAATTCTTTGACCGATAATAGCATAATCTAGGGCCATTAATATCACCTTCCTATCTTTGAGATTAATATAGCATTTTAATGTTTAAACTTACAGAAACTTTAAAGTGAAAATAGAACATACTAGTAAACCAATATTATTATATCATAAATAAAAAATAGGTCAAGTAGGAAATGATAGAAAAAGAGAGAAATATAGAGAAATAGAGAGTAATTTATATTGGTATTAAGTGTTAAAAGAGTATTTAATGGCTGAAATGGATAAATATAGATAAAAACATGCATATTGAATTTGATTTTGGATACAATATATAGTATAATAGTGTTTAGTTGTTTAATAAAATAAGCAAAAGGAGAGTGTAATTTATTTTAAACAGAAAACTAAGAAAAAACAGAAATAAAATGTATTTAAAATATATAATGTTATTGGTTATTACAGTTATTTTAATAGCAGTAATGATATGTATAAAATATAATTTGACTTATAAAGTATCAATTGATGGGCAAGTAATTGGTTATATCGGTGATACAAATTTATTAGAAGAAAAAGTTAGAGAAAATATTATAAATTCGCAAAATTTAAATGTAGATAATATAGATTTACAAGTAGAACCAGAATATGAACTAATGTTAGTTAGTAGATCTGAAGACACAAATGAATCTGAGATGATAGAAACTATAAAAGAAAGTGCTATAGTAACATATAAATACTATAATATAACTGTAGCAGAAGAAATAATACAAACAGTAAACACTATGGAAGAAGCCGAAGAATTAATTAATATAATAAATTCAGATGGAACTGAAATAGAAAGTTTAAGTGTAATAGAAAGTTTTACTCAAAATAGTGAAGAAATAAATGTTTCGGATTTTGAAACAGCTAAATTAGAAATAAAAGGTAAAGCAATTACGATTGCAGAACAAAAAGAAGCTGAAAGAATTGCTCAAGAAGAATATGACGCATTACCAGAAATAAATGGTATTAAAATTGCAGCAACACCAGTTCAAGGGATAATAACCTCGAGATATGGTGAAATAAGTAGTTTAAGAACATCAGCACATACTGGATTAGATATTGCAGCGACACAAGGAACACCTATTTCAGCAGTATCATCAGGTACAATAATATGTGCAGAATATAATTCATCATATGGATATTATATAAAAATAGATCATGGTTCAGGATTTGAATCATTATATGCTCACTGTAGCCAATTATATGTATCAGAAGGTGAATATGTAAATGCAGGTGATGTAATTGCAGCATTAGGTTCAACAGGGAATTCAACAGGGCCACATTTACACTTAGAATTATGGATGAATGGTAAAACAGTAAATCCACAAGCATATATATACAATTAAGATAAAGAAATGAAAGTTAAAAGTATTATTTAATAGTATTTTTAACTTTCAATGTTTCAAAGGAAAAATATATTAATAAATTTTTGTTTTATGTTGTAATTTTAACTTAAAAAGTTTAAAATATAATTAATTATAAGAATTAATTAATAAGGGGTACTAAATGGATAAAAATAGATTAAAAAGAAGAATAAATAGTAATAAAGGGTCAATAACTTTATTTGTTGTTATAAGTATGATGGTTATAATGCTTATATTAGTAGCTGTTTTTATGACAAATAGTGCTAAACTTTCAGCACAAGCAAAACAAATAGAATTGATTCAAGACCAATATGATGATGAAATGGCAGAAGTATACGAAGAACTACATTTCTAGAAGATAAATGATAAAAATTAAGGAGAAATAAAATGCCTAATAAAAACAAAAGAATGCTTGATAAAATTTTAGCAAGAAGTAAAACATATATAATTATTATAGTAATACTTCTAATTGTTATGTGTATACAAAATAATATGTTAATAATTCCATCAGTATTTGTGCTTTTAGGAATTATAATATATACATATTATACTAACAGTAAAAAAAGAGATGAGATATCTGAAACAATACAAGATTTAAGTTTATCTATTGATACAGTAGCTAAAACAAGTTTAATCAATTCACCATTTCCATTATTAGTGTTACAAAAAGATGGAAATATAATATGGAAAAATAAAAAATTTTCAACAGTGTTTGCAAATATAGATATAATGACATATGTAGAAGATTTAATTCAAGAAAATGAAGAAAATCTTAAAGTAAATAAAGAAAAAAATGAAAAGTCAGTAAATGAAATAATTAAAAATGTAGATATTATAGAAAAAACATATAAGATTGTAATTAAATATGTCACATATAAAGATAAAAGTAAAAATAATAAAAAAAGTTATATGTATATTTTAAATTTTATTGATGAGACAGAAAATCAAAAATTAACACAAGAATATAAAGATTCAAAATCATGTATTTGTTTACTTATGATAGATAATTATGAAGAAACAGTTAAAAGATTTGATAGTGATGAAAAACCTCAAATGATAGCAGAAATAGACAAGTGTATAATTGATTGGGCAGATGAAACAAATGGAGTTTTAATTAAATCTGATAGAGATAAATATGTATATTTATTTGAACAAAGATATTTAGAGAAAATAAAAGAAGATAAATTTAGTATATTAGATAAAATTAAGGAAGTTCAAACAGATGAAAGCTTTAAGTTTACATTAAGTATAGCTGTATCTAATGAAGGGGCAACAGATAAAGATAAATATAAATCAGCCCAAAGTGCTATGGATATAGTATTAGGACGTGGTGGGGATCAAGCAGTAATTAGAGAAAATGATATATATAAATTTTATGGTGGAAGAACAGAAGAAGTTGAAAAAAGAACTAAAGTTAAAGCAAGGATAATGGCTCATGCTTTAGAAAACTTAATTAGAGAATCTAAAAAGGTTATGATAATGGGGCATAAAAAGCCAGATATTGATGCTTTAGGTTCAGCAATTGGTATATATAGATTAGCAAAATCTTTAGGAAAAAATGCATATATAGTTAATGAAGAAGTAACAGACTCAATTATAGCTTTTAAAGAAGAATTAGAATTAGATGAAGAATATGAAGATTTATTTATAAATAAAGAAGTTGCTTTAGAAAATGTTGATACAGAAACACTATTAGTTATTGTAGATACACATAAAAAGAACTTTGTAGAAGTTCCAGAATTATTAGATGGGGCAGATGAAATAGTTGTAATTGATCATCATAGAAAAAGTACAGATTTTATAGAAAATGCAACATTAACATTCCAAGAAGTATATGCATCTTCAGCGGCAGAACTTGTAACAGAATTATTGCAACATGCAGAAACAGAAGTTGAATTAAAAACAGTAGAAGCAGAAGGTTTATATGCTGGAATAATGATGGATACAAAAAATTTCATATTTAAAACAGGTGTAAGAACATTTGAAGCAGCAGCATATTTAAGAAAATGTGGTGTAGATATTATAAAAGTTAAAAAATGGTTTCAAAGTAATTTTGAATCATTTAACAAAATAGCAGATATTGTTAAAAATGCAGATATAGTAAATTCTACAATAGCAATCGCAACATATGAATTTGATGAGCAAAACTCAAATTTAATATGTGCAAAAGCAGCAGATGAATTGCTTACAATAAGTACTATAACAGCATCATTTGTTTTAGGAATATCTGATGATAAGATATTTATAAGTGGAAGATCAATTGGAGATATAAATGTGCAAATGATACTAGAAAAATTAGGTGGTGGTGGTCACATCACACTTGCAGGTGCACAAATTAAAGGAACCACATTAGAAGAGGCAAAAGAAATGTTAATGGCTAAAATTAATGAATATTTCGAAGAACAAGAATAAAATAAATAACCCGAAAGTGTTAGAGTATCAAATAACATAAGGGTTATTTTTATATAAAAATAACTAAAGGTATTGAATTTTTGAATAGATTGTTATATAGTTATAAAACATAATTTAAAGGTGAATGGAGGCAAATATGAAAGTTATATTAAAAGCAGATATAAAAGGTGTTGGAAAAAAAGATCAAGTTATTAATGCATCTGATGGTTATGCAAGAAATTTTTTATTTCCAAAAAATTTAGCAGTAGAAGCAGATAAAGGGAATTTAGATAAGTTACAAGCTAAAAAAGATGGAGTTAAATTTCAAAAAGATCAAGAAAGAGAAGAAGCTAAAAAAGTAGCAGAAAAATTAGAAAAAATAAGTTTAAAGATTAAAGTGAAATCAGGACAAAATGGTAAAATATTTGGAGGAGTATCTTCAAAAGAAATAGCAGACGAATTAGAAAAACAGCAAAAAATTAAAGTAGATAAGAAAAAAATTGAATTAAAAGAAACAATTAAAGCACTTGGAATAAGAACAGTTGAAATAAAACTATATGAAGGTGTAATAGGAAAAGTAAAAATAGATATAATTTCAGAGTAAAGGATTGATATAAATGGAAACAGGGAAAATACCACCACATGATTTAGAGGCAGAACAAGCTGTAATTGGTAGTATGTTAATAGATAAAGATGCAGTAATTTCAGCATTGGAAATTTTAAAAGCTGAAGATTTTTATAGAGAAGATAATAAATCTATTTATGAAGCAATGGTGAATTTATATAATAAATCAACACCGATAGATTTAATAACAGTTAAGTCTGAATTACAATCTATGGGGAAATTTGATAAAGTTGGTGGTATGGAATATATAGCAGTATTACCAGATAAAGTACCACTTGTTGCAAATGCAGAGAAATATGTTAAAATTGTAGAAGAAAAAGCAATGCTTAGAAATTTAATTAAAACAGCAAATGAAATAATCGAATTAGGGTATGATGATACTGAAGAAGTTGAAGGTATTATGGAAGGTGCTGAAAAAAGAATATTTAATTTATTACAAAATAAAGAGCAAAAAGGATATGCAGCAATTAAAGATATATTAGTAGATTCTTTTACACAATTAGAAGAATTATATAATAGAAAACAACATATTACGGGAGTAGCATCAGGATTTACTGAATTAGATTATAAAACAGCAGGATTTCATGGATCAGATTTAATATTAATTGCAGCAAGACCAGCGATGGGAAAATCTGCATTTGTATTAAATGTTGCAACAAATGCAGCAATTAAATCAAACACACCAGTAGCTATATTCAATTTAGAGATGTCTAAAGAACAGTTAGTAAACAGGATTTTATGTAGTGAAGCAATGGTGGATAGTAATAAAGTTAGAACTGGTAAATTAGAAGAAGATGACTGGACAAAACTTGCAGAAGCAATTGGTCCACTTTCAGAATCAGAAATATATATTGATGATACACCAGGTATTTCAATAACTGAAATTAGAGCAAAATGTAGAAAACTAAAATTGGAAAAAAATATAGGAATGGTAATAATAGATTACCTTCAATTAATTCAAGGAAGTAACAAAAAAGGTGGAACAAGGGAACAAGAAATATCTGAAATAAGTAGATCTTTAAAAGTACTTGCAAAAGAAATTAATGTACCTGTAATTGCATTATCTCAGCTTTCAAGAGCTGTTGAAACAAGACCTGACCATAGACCAATGCTTTCAGATTTAAGGGAATCAGGAGCGATTGAGCAAGATGCCGATATAGTTATGTTCTTATATAGAGATGATTACTATAATCAAGACAGTGAGAAAAAAGATATTGCAGAAGTAATAATTGCTAAACACAGAGGTGGGTCACTTGGAACAGTAGAATTATTATGGCTTGGAAGTTATACAAAATTTGTAAATTTAGAAAGAAGATTTGAAGACTAGTTAATAATCAAGGAGTGTTTTAAAAACATATCCTTGATTTTTTAAATATAAAATAGATTCTTCTAAGATATTAGCAGTAGTATTTACATCATGAGTATCATGCATTAATATAACCAAACTTCCTTTATCTTTTGATGTTTCTTTTAAATTATTTAGTAATTCAGAATTAGATAATTTAATTTCAGAATCTTTGTTTAATGAATTCCAATCAAGATATCCATATCCTAAATCATGAAGTATATTTAAACTTTCATCTTTTTTGGATCTAAATATTTGACTTGAGAATCCATTAGGATATCTAAATATTTTAGAATTATAAGAAGGAAGATTAAGAGCGTTCGCAATTTCAATATCTGTGTTAATAATTTCATTTTTAAAACTTTCTTCAGATAAATATATAAGGTTATTATCATGTGAATATGTATGGTTTGCAATATAATGTCCAGAAGCAAATATTTTTTGAATAATATCTGGATTTGTTTTAACATGTTTTCCAACAACAAAAAAAGTTGCTTTGACATTTAAATTATCCAGAATATTAACAATTTGATCTGTAACACCTTTTATAGGGCCATCATCAAAAGTTAAATAAGCAATCTTCTCAGATGAAATAAATAGAGAATCTAAGTATTCTTGCATAGTTGGAATAGTAGATGATGAAGTTACGAGAATTGATTCTTTTTCAAAATGATTAAAAATACTAGAAAAGCTAAATACTAGTAGTAAAACAGCTAAAATTAAAAACAATAAAATGATAAAAGTTTTCTTATGAATTAAAACAAAAAACATATATATATAATCTCCTTAAAAGGTATTTATATAATATATGTTTTTTTTATTTATATATGAAAATATCTTAATTTGAGTTAAAGAAATTAAATTAACTCTGCATCACTTTCCGAAATATATCCACATTCAACCATTCTATTTAAAACTTGTTGTTGCCTTTGGTCTGCTAAATCTGGATTTATAGTCGGAGCATATATAGAAGGAGCATTCGGGATACCAGCTAACATAGAAGCTTCATCTAAAGTAAGATCTTTAGGATCTTTATTGAAATATCCATAACTAGCTTCATAAATTCCATAATATCCATCACCAAAATATGCAGAATTAACATATATAGCAAAGATTTCTTCTTTTGAGAAATGTTTTTCTAAATCATATGCAGCCAATACCTCACCTAATTTTCTAATAAGTGTTTGTTCTTGAGTAAATACAACATTTTTAGCTACTTGTTGAGTTATTGTACTACCACCTTCATCAAAAGAACCAGTAGTTATATTATTATATAAAGCTCTAATTAATCCGTATAGGATCTATAGGTCCATGTTCAAAATACCTGTGATCTTCAATAGAAATAACAGCATTAATATAGTCCTTAGATAATTCATCATATTCAACAAAATTATCTGCATCTGTATATTCACTAACTCTATCAAATAATGGTTTTTCATCTAAAGCTTTTGAATAATATGAATATCCAGTAAAAAAGGCTATTAAACCTATTACAATGACAAGTATTAAACATATTATTGATAATTTAAGTATAATTTTAGTTAATGTTTTCATAGCATGTCCTTTCTAAAATAATTATATTTTTTTGCTTTAGTCAATTATATCATTAAAAATATATATGTCAAATAAAGAGGTGAAATAGGTTACAAATTCAAGTAAAGGACATATGAAATTCACAAAAATATATGTAATGTAACTTTTTAGTGAATTACTTTACTTTAGAAAATAAAGGTGGTAGTATTTTGAATAAATATAATAAGAAAATATATTAAGGAGGTATTTTGGTGATAGAAGTTAAAAATGTTACAAAAAAATATGGAAATACGGTTGCAGTAGATAATATAAGTTTTTCCATTAAAGAAGGAGAAATAGTAGGATTTTTAGGTCCTAATGGTGCTGGAAAAAGTACAACAATGAATATGATTACTGGATTTATAGAAACAACAGATGGAGATATATATATAAATGGAATAGATATTTCTAAAAAACCAATAAAAGCAAAGAAAAATATTGGATATATGCCAGAAGGAGTTCCACTATATACAGATTTAACAGTTAGAGAATTTGTTACATATATGGCAGAAATTAAATTAGTTGAAAGAAAAACTAGAAAAGAAAAAGTAAATAAGATAATTGAACAAACTGGGTTAAAAGAAGTTGAAAAGAAATTAATTAAAACATTATCTAGAGGGTACAAGCAAAGAGTAAGTATGGCAGGAGCTTTAGTTGGAGAACCTAAAATATTAATATTAGATGAACCAACAGTAGGTCTTGATCCAAAACAAATAGCAGAAATACGAACATTAATTAAGGAACTTGGAAAATCTCATACAATAATTTTGAGTTCACACATATTATCTGAAATTAGTCAAATTTGTAATAAAGTAATAATAATAAATAAAGGGAAAATTGTATCAATAGACACACCACAGAATTTAGAAAACAAGATGGCAAATAATAGTAATGTTATATATGTTACAGTTGAAGATAAAGAAAATAGAATTGAGATAGTAAAAGAAAAAATTAGAGAAATTAAGTCAATAAAATTACTAGAAGAATTAGAAGATAGAACTAAAAAATATGTAATTGAAACAGAAAATGAATCAGATTTACGAAGAAATATTTTTTCTGAATTTGCAAAAGAAAATATAATAATATTTGAAATGAAAAAAGCAGATATTACATTAGAAGATGCATTTATGAAAATTATTGAAGGAGGAGATGGAGAATAATGTTAGCAGTAATAAAAAAGGAATTTAAAACATATTTTTATTCACCAGTAGGGTATGTTTTTATAGGGTTATTTTTAATAATGTTTAGTGTATTTTTCTATATAGATGTATTTACATATAGTAGTACAAATTTTGAATACATTTTTTATTCTGGTGCAACAATACTTACATTTATAGTGCCAATATTAACAATGAGGGCAATTGCAGAAGAAAGAAAAACTGGGACAGAGCAACTTATTTTAACAGCACCGATTAGTCTTACAAAAGTAGTGGTTGGTAAATTTATTGCAGCTACACTAGTTGTTGCAATAACACTTATATGTACATTTATGTATTATATAATACTTAGTTTTTTTGGAACACCACATATTTCAACAGCTTTAATAACAATGTTTGGGTTTTTGTTACTTGCTATGTCATATATATCTTTTGGAATATTAGCATCAAGCATAACTGAAAACCAAATAATTGCAGGTGTAATAACAATGGGATTTTTCATTTTGTCTTGGTTTTTACCACAATTTAACTCTGTATTTATGGATATATCACTTATAAATATATTTGCAAAATTCCCAACAGGGCAAGTAGATATAGCAGACATGGTTACATTTTTAACTTTCATAACAGGATGTATATTACTTACAATACTGGTTATGCAAAGAAGAAAAAGTGTGAGATAGAGAGGAGGATAAAAATTGAAAGATAACAGAAAAAAAGAAAAAGAAGCATTAATTAAAAGAAAAGAAACTTTTAAAGAGAAAAGAAATAAGATTATTGAGAAAGTAAAGAAAAAATGGTTAGTTGATGGTTTTACAACAATTATTTTAATTGGAATAATAATAGGGTCAATGTTTGGTATAAATATATTTGTAGAATCATTAGATCTATTACCATTAGATTTTTCACAAGATGGGTTATATAGTTTAACAGATGAAAGTAAAGAAAGAATAAAAGATGTAAATAAAGATGTTAGTATATATTTTGTTGGATATACTGAAGAAAATTCAACAGTAGATTTAGTAAAACAATATAGAAATGTTAATGAAAAAATAAATGTGGAAGTAATAGATGAAACAACAAGACCAGATTTAACTCAAAAGTATGGTATTGAATCAGGTATTACTGGAATAATAGTTGAATCAGGAGAAAAATCCAAAGTATTAACAGAATATGACTTGATGACATATGATTCTTTAACTGGTGAATCAATAAGTATAGCAGAAGAAGTATTTACAAGTTCAATAATTTCTGTTTCAACAGAAGATGTACCTAAAATATATTTCTTAGAAGGATATACAGATATTACATTAGAATCAAATTTATATTATTTAGGAATGTTTTTAACAAATGAAATAAATGAAATTGACACAGTTAATCCGTTATCTATAGGAAATATTCCAGAAGATTGTGATGTATTAGTAATAAATACACCAAGTAAAGATTTTGACGATATAGCAACAAATGCCATTAATGAATATATAAATAGAGGTGGGAATATATTATGGTTAAATGCAGCAATTGCTACAAATGTAGATATGCCAAATGTTAATAGTATATTAGCAGCATATGGAATAGATCCATTTGATGTAGGTGTAATAAGAGAAACTGATGAAAGTCATATGTATGCTGGTTCACCAGATATAATATTTCCTGTAAATGGATATTCATCTGTAACACAAAATTCGCCAGAAAGTATAATGACAAATGCTACTAAAGTAAATATAAATGATGAAAAATTAAATGAGTTAAATGTTGTGAGTAACGAGATATTGTCTTCTAGTGAATATGCTTATTTTAGATCAGATTTTAATATTCAATCAGATGTTCCTCAAGATGGAGAAGAAACAGGTAGTTTTACAATTGCAGCTGAAATGACAAAAACAGTTAGTGGAGAAGATACAGAATCTAAATTAATTATATTTGGAGAAAATATATTTATAACAGATTATGTTATAATTCAAAATTCTGGATATCCAGCAATACAATTATCATATAATAAAAACATTATACTAGATTCAATTGCATATTTAGGTGAAAGAGAAGAAGATATAGAAGCAAGAGAAAGTACAGGTACAGTTATATATACAGCAACAGCTACACAAGATTTAATAATTCGAATTGTAATATTCGCAATACCATCACTAATAATATTAGTAGGTATAATTGTATGGGTAATTAGAAAAAGAAGGAAATAGGATAAGTACAATTAATAAGACAATACAAAAAACAGTTAAATATTAAAGTTCAATGAAGTTGGAGAAAAAAACCTAAATTCATGTGTATAATTTCTGGATTAAGTGAAGCTATAGTAAGAAGAAAAGATGGAATATATATAATACCAATTACAGCACTAAAAAATTAATAAAACTAGAAAATAAAAAAGAATAATAATTAAAACCCTTCATAATATTTTATGAGGGGTTTTATGAATATATTTAAAATAGTTTTTGTAATAATAGGTACATTAATAGGAGCAGGATTTGCTTCTGGTAAAGAAATATATACATTTTTTTATGTATATGGGATAAAAGGTATATTTGGTATTATATTAAGTAGTACTATGATTTGTATAGTTATATATAAGTCATTGAAAATAGTTACATTAAGTAATATTAGTACATATAGAGAATTTTTAGAAGAAATCTTTATATTTAAAAATATAAAAAGTAAAAAAAACACAAAGATTCTGAATATAATAAATATTGTAATAAATATATTTATATTAATAACATTCTATATTATGATTGCAGCATTTGGAGCATATTTCAAACAAGAATATAATGTGAATAATATAATAGGGAGCTCTATACTAGCAATCATTTCATATATAGTTTTATTAGGAGATATAAAAGGTGTAGTAAAAGTAAATCAAATAATAGTACCTTTACTTATAGTATTTGTAATTATATTAGGTATCATAAATTTTGAAAATATAGATATATATGACAAAATTATAAATATTCAAGAAAAAAATAATTCTAGTATCATACTTAGTTCATTAATATATGTAAGTTATAATAGTATATTATTAATGCCAGTTCTAATACCTTTAAAAAAATATATTAAAAGTGTAAAGGATATAAAAAAAATAGGGATAATAACTAATATAATAATTTGTGTATTATCATTAACAATATATACAATTCTATTAAATATAAATTCAGATATGAAAAATTTAGAAATGCCAGTTGTATACATAGTATCTCAAATGTCATATATATTTAAATATATATATGGGATAATAATTTTAAGTTCAATATATACAACTACATTATCTTTAGGTATGAGTTTTTTACAAAACATAGCTACAAGTAGAAAAAAATATATTAAAACATTAATATTTATGTGTATCTCAGGAGTCATATTTTCACAAATTGGTTTTGGAAATCTAGTAGAATTATTATATCCTATCTTTGGATATATAGGTTTATATCAGATATATAGAATATATAAAATATAAGATGTATTGAAAATTAGCAATAAAGACTAAATATGGTTTAGATAAGTAGATATTATTGATTTTTTCTTATATTTAGTATAGAATACAATAGTAGATTCTAAGGAGAAAAATTAATGGAAGATTATTTTAATGATTTTAAAGAAAAAAGAATTAGTAAAAGAAAAGTTGGTATTGTAATTGCAATAATATTAGTCATAGTATTATTTATAACTATAATTGTTTTATATAATAATAATTTGTCTGTAAGACAATGGATAGATGTGCATATCTTACGAAAAGAGATAATGCAAAATGATGCAAAAGCAATAGAGATACCAGATATACAAAATAGTTCAATATATTCATATAGTAAATATGTAGGGGTTTTAAATAAAAATAAATTTGATATATATACAACAAATGGAGAAAAGAATCAAACATTAGATATTCAGATATTAAACCCAATATTTAATTCAACAAATAGATTTTTAATTATAGCAGAAGAAATGGGACAAAACATATATGTTGTAGAAGACACAAAAATTATATGGGAAACAGAAGTTGAAGGTAATATATCACAAGTATATATTAATGAAAATGGGTATGTAGGAGTAATAATTACAGGAACGACACATGAGTCCATAATAGTTATGTATGATTCAGCAGGAAAAGAATTATTTAAAACATATTTATCTGCAACAAGAGCAGTAGATATATCTATATCTAAAGATAATAAATTTTTAGCAGTAGCAGAAGTAGATACATCAGGTACTGTTATCCAATCAAGTGTTAAAATAGTATCTGTTGAAAATGCAATAAATAACCCAACAGAAGCAATTCAAAAAACATATACAGCAGAACCAAATAAATTAATAATAAATTTAGAATACCAAAACAAAAATAAATTAATATGTATGTATAATGATTTAATAGTTTCAATAGAAAATGAACAAGAAACAGTAATTCAAGAAATCGGAGATAAAAAAGTTTCATATCAGTCAATTGACTTGAATAATAGTATAGTAAGTGTTGAAGAAAAATCAACAGGATTATTTACAGCAGATTCATATGTACATTTAATTAATCTAGAGACAAATGAGGGAAAAGAATATATAATTGATTCAGTTATTAAAGAGATATATTCAAAAGGTAATGTAATAGGACTTAATTTAGGAACACAAATTGAATTTATAAATAAAGAAGGAAGTCTTGTAAAAAGATATATATCATATCAAGAAATAACAAATATAACTTTATCAGAAAACATAGCAGTAATTATATATAATGATAAAATAGAAATAATAAATTTATAAGGGGGAAATATAATGGGAATAATAATTGATGTTGTAGTAATTGTAATAATATTGTTATCAACAATATTAGCATATAAGAAAGGATTAATAAGTTTATCAATAAGCTTATTAGCATTTATAATTGCAATAGTAGTTGCAATAGTACTATATATACCAGTATCAAGTTTCATAATTACAAATACAGGAATAGATGAAGCAATTCAAGATACATTAATAAATCAAGCAACAAATATTATAAATGAAAACACAGAAGATGATTTTACAGGTCAAATAATAGAAAGTGCAACAACAGGTACAATAGAAACACAATCAGAAGAAATAGCTAGAACTATTGTAGTATATGGTACAATGATATTGTTATTTATAGTAACAAGAGTAGCTCTAATATTCGTAAAAGTATTAGGAGACTTAGCTGCTAAAATACCAGTAATAAAACAATTAAATCAAACAGGTGGGATCATATATGGATTAATAAGAGGAATATTGTTAATATATTCAGTTTTATTAATAATTAATTTATTTAGTCAAATTAATACTGAAAATCCAGTAAACCAAGCAATTAACGAAACATATATAACAAAAGCAATGTATGAATATAATGTATTTGACTTAATAGTATAGTTAACTTTACATAAACTTTGAAATATGGTATAATATAGTTATTATATTAATTTTAAAGGAGTGTAAACTATGAAAAAGCAGCAATGGATTTTAGTATGTTCGCTTATTGCGATTATGCTAGGAGTCTTTGTAATCGATTTCGTTATAGTTAACATAGCAGATATAGTTCCATTTATGCTGGGATTAATATCTCGATATGTTAAGGGAATAAGATTACACACTGCAATCCTTGCAGTGACAGCTTATTTATTTGCAATATTTATTGCAATAAAGATTCGCAAATAACATAGAGCACCAACCATCTATGAGTGTAGAGGGAAAGAATTGGCAAATATCGTTTATAATATGATATTTGCCAATTCTTCACATTATATAATCAATGATTGTAGTATTTAAATAATAAATATAGAATATAGATATCATGATAATTATATGAGTTAAATAATCTGTGAAAAAATTAAAAGATTTTAATAAAATATAAAAAATAACAATAGGTATATTAAAATTAATTGAAATATTAATTGTACCAGAGGATATTTTTGTTTTTATAGATTTTCTTTATTAAATCAAATAAAAATATATAAGTATAATATTACCACTTATTGCAAATAATATGTGCAAAACATATTTAGCAAGGAGTGGATTTTTTGAATAAAAACAAAACATTGCAAATAGCAGGTACATTAATAGATGAAAGACAATTACAAGACTATTTACAAAAAATAGCATTACAACATAATTTAACAAATAAATCAGATAAAAGAACATATCCAGTACCAGGAATGATTGCAAACTTTAAATTTATTAAAAAAGTATATAACCTATTAGATGAACATGTTAAATTAGGGATAAATATACATCCAGCTGGTGAATGGTTATTAGATAATATATATATTATTGAAGAAATAGTAAAACAAATTGAAAAAGAATTAACAATAAAGAAATATGAAAACTTTGTTGGACTTCAAAATGGAGAATATGCCGGATTTGCAAGAATATATGTACTTGCATCAGAAATAATAGCATACACAGATAACAACATAACTAGTAATAAATTAGAGACACTATTATCTAGCTACCAAACTAAGAAAAGTCTCAATATGGAAGAAATGTGGAATATTGGAATATTTTTACAAATTAGTATTATACAAAATATACGAGAAATTTGTGATAAAATATATATTTGTCAAATAGAAAAATATAGAGCAGAAGCAATTGTAGAAAGATTAGTTGAAAACAAAACAAAAGATGTAATTAAGTTTAAAAATAATATTAAAGAAAAAGATAAATTAAAAACATTAGATATAAAATCATCTTTTATAGAATATATGTCATATATATTAAAAAGATATGGAAAAAAAGGAAATATATATTTAAATGTATTAGAAGAAACAGTTGAAGTATTAGGTACTAGTATTTCAGAAATAACAAAAAAAGAACATTATGACATAGCACTTAAAAAAGTTTCAATTGGAAATGCAATAATTAGTTTAAAAAAGATTCAAAGAATTAAGTTTTTAGATATATTTGAAAAAATAAATGGAGTTGAAGAACTTTTAAGAAAAGATCCATTAAATATTTATGAAAATATGGATATAAAAACAAAAGAAGATTATAGGAATAAGATAAAAGAAATATCTAGAGAAACTAAAGTATCAGAAATATATATTACAAGAAAAGTATTAGAATTAGCGGAAAATAATTTTCAAAAAAGAAAAGAATATGAAGATAAAAAATCTCATATAGGTTATTACCTTATATCTGATGGAATAAATATTTTATACAATAAACTTGATTGTCCTAATATTAAAGAATTAAATAAAAATACAAAAATAAATATGTATATTTTTTTAGTAATAATCTTAAGTTTTTTAATTTCATTTGTGATTAGTAATAATTTATACAATATATCAGAAAGTATTTTAATCGGAATTATTAGTTTTATAATATTTTTAATACCCTCATCAGAAGTAATTATACAAATAATCCAACACATATTAGGTAAAATGGTTAAACCTAAATTAATCCCGAAAATGAATTATATGAAAGGCATACCAGAAGATAAAAAAACAATGGTAATTATACCTACAATTTTAAAAACATCTAATAAAGTTGAAGAACTAGTTAAAAAACTAGAAGTATATTATTTGGCAAATAAAAGTGAAAACATATATTTTACATTATTAGGTGATGTTGCAGAAAGTGATAAAAAAGAAGAAAATTATGATAATCAAGTAATAGAAAAAGGGTTAGAATTAATAAATAAATTAAATCAAAAATATAAAGTTAGTGAAGAAGATATAGAAAAATTTAATTTTATATATAGAAAAAGAGAGTGGAATGAATCAGAAGAATCATATCTTGGATGGGAAAGAAAAAGAGGTATGATTTCAATGTTTAATAAATATATTTTAGGTAGAATTAAAAATCTGTTTAGAATAAATACATTTGAAATAAATAATAATCAAGAAAAGCTAAAAGGAATTAAATATGTAATAACATTAGATGCTGATACAGATTTAGTTTTGAATTCTGCTTTAGAATTAGTTGGATCAATGAGTCATATTTTGAATAAGCCAGAACTTAATGAAAATTTAAACAGAGTTGAAAAAGGATATGGAATAATGCAACCACGAGTTGGTATAAATTTAGATATTAGCTATAAAAGTATATTTACAAAAATATTTGCAGGAACAGGTGGGATAGATTCATATTCAAATGCTATATCAGATATATATCAAGATAATTTTGGTGAGGGTATATTTACTGGAAAAGGTATATATGATGTAAAAATATTTGAAGATATATTACAAAATCAAATACCTGAAAATACAGTTCTAAGTCACGATTTATTAGAAGGTAATTATTTAAGATGTGGATTAGTTTCAGACATAGTTTTAATGGATGGTTATCCAACTAAATATAATAGTTATATAACAAGGCTTGCAAGATGGACAAGAGGCGATTGGCAAATATTAAAATGGGCAAGTATTAAAAGTCCGTTAAATATATTATCTAAATATAAGATTATAGATAATATTAGAAGAAGTTTATTTGAAATAAGTATAATTATTAGTATGATATATGCTAACATAATAGGATTAATTAAAGCTATTAACATATATCCAACTATAATTATATTAGGATTAATATTAATATCTCCTTTTATATTAGAATTCATAGATAGATTGTTTTTTAAATTAAGAGGTAATAAAAATATAAAAACATTTTCACCTAGAATATCTGGAATTAAAGGAATAATATATAAAAGTATAATTATTTTTTCATGTTTACCGCATAAAGCTTTTGTGTTATTAAAATCAATAGTTAAGACAATATATAGAATGTGTGTATCTAAGAAAAAATTATTAGAATGGATGACATCAGAAGAAGCAGAAAAACAAGCAAAATCTAGTTTGCCTTCATATTTTAATCAAATGAGTATAAATTTGTTAGCAGGTGTAGTTACAATAGGAATTTCTTTATTGAAAATGAATTTCGTTGGTGTTATAGTTGGAATATTATGGTTTTTAACACCAATTATAATGTGGTATATAAGTAAAGAAATAATAGAAAAACAAGGTATTGAATTATTAGAAGATAAAGACAAAAAATATGTTAAAGATATAGCAAAAAGAACTTGGGAGTTTTTTGAAGAATATCTGATTGAAGAAAATAATTATTTAATAACAGATAATTATCAAGAAGATAGAAAAAACAAGATAGTAGATAGGACATCATCAACTAATATAGGCTTATCTCTAGTAGTAGTCATATCTGCATATGATATGGGATTTATTAATAAAGAAAAGTGTATAGAATTAATTACTAATATAATATTAGTAATAGAATCATTGCAAAAATGGAATGGACATCTATATAATTGGTATAATATAAAAACAAAAGAACCTCTTGTTCCTAGATATGTATCTACAGTTGATAGTGGTAATTTTATTGGATATATGTATGTTGTTAAAACATTTTTAGAAGAGAATATAGATAAAAATAAAGAATATATCTTAGAAATAATAAATAATATAATTGAAAACACAGATTTTAAATATTTATATAATGAAGAACAGCAATTATTTTCAATTGGATATAATATTGAAGAAAATAAATTAACTGATTCATATTATGATTTATTAGCATCTGAGGCAAGACAGGCGAGTTTAATTGCAATAGCAAAAAAAGATGTATCAGTCAAGCATTTTGATAACTTGAGCAAAACATTAACAACATATGGGAAATATAGAGGGTTAATATCTTGGTCTGGTACTGCATTTGAATATTTAATGCCAAATATAAATATCCCATCATATAAAGGAAGTTTATTAGATGAATCTTCAAAATTTTTAGTTAAGACTCAAATGGAATATTGTAATAAACTTAATATACCTTGGGGAATATCTGAATCTGCATTTAATTTAAAAGATTTAAATGGTAATTATCAATATAAAGCATTTGGAGTTCCATGGATTGGATTAAAAAGAGGTTTAGCAGATGAACAAGTAATTGCACCGTATGGAAGTATATTAGGAATAGATATAGTACCAAAAGAGGAAATTATAAATTTGAAAAAATTAGAAAGTATAGGGATGTATAACAAATATGGTTTTTATGAGGCAGTAGACTTTACACCAGAAAGAATGATAAAAGGTAAAAGGGCTGGAATTGTTAAAACATATATGGCACACCATCAAGCACTTATAATGATATCATTAAATAATTTCTTTAATAATAAAATCATTCAAAAAAGGTTTACTAGAAATCCAGAAATTTCGGCAATTACAATATTATTACAAGAAATAATACCAAGTGAATATATAATCACAAAAGAACAAAAAGAAAAGATTCCTAAATTCAAGTATGAAGATTATGAAGGATATTCAGTTGTATCATATAACAAAATAGATGAAAGATTAATTACAGGAAATGTAATATCGAGTAAAGATTATGTAGTAGCAATGAATCAAAAAGGAGAAGGATTTAGTAAATATAAAGATATATATGTAAATAGATTTAAACAAACTGATGAATATAGTCAAGGAATATTTACTTATATAAAGAATATCAAAAATAAAGAAATTTGGAGTACAAATTATACAAATAATAAGACAAGTAATTACAAAATAACTTTTATGCCAGATAAAATGTCTCAAGAAATAGTGAATGGAAACATTAGAACAAGTGTGCAAACAACTATAACATCAGATGAACCAACTGAACTAAGAAGAATTAAACTTACTAATATGGGATTAGAAGATGAAGTGATTGAAATTACTTCATATTTTGAACCAGTTTTATCATCAAAAGAACAAGATTATTCTCATCAAGCATTTAATAACTTATTTTTAATTACAAAATATGATGAAAAAACAAATTCTTTAATAGTTAGAAGAAAAAGTAGAACAGAAGAAGGTCAAGAATATAAGTTAGGTGTAACATTATCCACAAATAGTGAGTCAATTGGGGATTTAGAATATGAAATTGATGGTGAAAGATTTTTTGGAAGAGGAGAAATACAAATACCAAATGCAATTAAAAATTCAATTCCATTAAATAAAAAAATAGGATTAGTAACAGAACCTGTTGTTGCATTAAAAAGAACATTAAAAATAAAGGCAGGAGAAGAAGCAATAATAGATTTAATAATTGCAATAAGTGAAGAAGAAAATAATATATTAAAACAAATAGAAAAATATAAGGTTGTGGAAAATGTTGGAAAAGAATTTGAACTAGCTAAAGCGAGAGTTGATGCTGAAAGTAGATATTTAAGAATAAAAGGTGAAGAAAATATTCTATATCAAAAAATATTATCATATATTTTGTTTGATAATTCTACTAAACAATTGATTGAATTAAAAAATGAAGATAATTTAGTATTTAAACAAGAAAAACTTTGGAAATATGGAATATCTGGAGACCTTCCAATTATATTTATTAAAATAAGTAATGTAAATGAAGGATATGTTGTAAGAGAAGTATTAAAAGCATTTGAATTCTTTAAATCTAAAAATATTGAAGTAGATATTGTAATTCTAGATGAAGAAAAACATAGTTATGAAAATTATGTTAGAGAAGAAATAGAAAATAGAATTCTTAACCAGAACATGGGATATTTGAAAAATGTAAGAGCAGGAATATTTGTGATTTCAAAAGACGAAACAAATGAAAATGACGTAAAAGAAATAGAATTTTTAGCAAAATTAATAATTGACGGTAAAAAAGGTGGAATTGAAAATAATTTAAAAGAATTAGAAGAAATATATTTGGAGAATAATAAAGAAATAGTTTATGAACAAAAAAATAATTATATTGATCATGATGATACAGAAAATATAAACATATTAAAAGAATACAACAATTTGAAATATAATAATGAATATGGTGCATTCTCAGAAGATGGAAAAGAATATCTAATTAGTATAGATAGAGAAAACAGGCTTCCAACAGTATGGAGTAATATACTTGCAAATGAAAAGTTTGGAACACTCGTAACAGAAAATATGGGTGGATACACATGGTATAAAAATTCAAGGTTAAATAGAGTATCTAGTTGGTCAAATAATCCAGTATATGATATACCAAATGAAGTTATATATTTGAAAAATAAAGAAAATGGAAAAACTTGGTCATTAGGATTAAATCCAATGCCAGATGATAAAAAATATAATGTTATTTATGGATTTGGGTATGTAAGATATATACATCAAAGTGAGGGAATTGAACAAATATTAGATGTATATGTTCCAAAAGAAGAATCTTGTAAAATACAAATATTAAGTTTGAAAAATTTAACTGCAAGTAAAAAGAAATTAAAAATGTATTATTATATTAAACCAGTAATAGGTGAAGATGAAATAAAATCAAATGGATATATAAATATTAAGTTTGATAAAAATAACAATATAATAACAGCAAAAAACTTATATAAAGATGAACTTGAAGATACAAATATATATTTATCATGTAGTGAAAAAATTAAGTCGTATACAGGAAATAAAAATTTCTTTTTAGGTAAAGGTGGACTTCAAAATCCAGATGGGATAAAAAAAGTAATGTTAAATAATCAAAATTCATTATTTAAAAACACATGTGTTGTATATGAAGTTGAAATAGAATTGGAAAGTCATGAGAAAAAAGAAATATCAATTATAATGGGAGCAGAAGAAGATATTTTTGAATGTAAATCTGTTGGATATAAATATAGTAAAATTCAAAATGCAAAAAATGGATTAGAAAATATAAAAAGATATTGGAAAGAAACATTAACAAAATTGCAAGTATACACAGAAACAGACTCAATCAATATATTATTAAATGGTTGGATACCATATCAGATATTAACAAGTAGGTTATATGGTAGAACAGGATATTATCAATCAGGTGGAGCATATGGATTTAGAGATCAATTACAAGATACATTTGGTCTTAAATATTTAGATAGTAACTTATTAAAAAATCAAATAATAAAACATAGTAAACATCAATTTTTAGAAGGTGATGTTGAACATTGGTGGCATGATGAGACAGGTAGAGGAATAAGGACAAGGTTTTCAGATGATTTGTTATGGCTTGTATATGCTGTTATTGAATATATAAAATTTACAGGTGACTATAGTATTTTAGAAATTAAAACCAAATTTAAAGAAGGAAATATACTTGAAGAAGGAACAGATGAAAAATATGATATATATCAAGAAAGTGAAGAAGATGGAAGTATATATGATCATATAATAAGAGCAATAGAAAAGTCATTAGATTTTGGAGAAAATGGAATACCAAAAATTGGTTCAGGTGATTGGAATGATGGATTTAGTACAGTAGGGAATAAAGGAATAGGTGAAAGTGTTTGGTTAGGATTTTTCATATTTGATATTTTAACAAATACTATACAAATATGTGAGAGAAAAGAAGATAAACATTTAGTAAATAAATATGAAGAAATAAGAAATCAGCTTAAAAAATCATTAAATATTAATGCATGGGATGGTAGATGGTATAAAAGAGCTTTCATGGATGATGGAAATGTTTTAGGAAGTATGGAAAATGAAGAATGTAGAATAGATAGTTTAGCTCAAAGTTGGAGTGTAATATCTAATGCAGGAGAAAATGATAAAAAATATATTTGTATGGAAAATTTGGAAAATCATTTAATAGATAAAGAAAATAAAATCATAAAATTATTAGACCCTCCTTTTGAAAAAAGCAAATTAAAACCTGGATATATAAAAGCATATTTACCAGGTGTAAGAGAAAATGGGGGACAATATACCCATGCGGCGACTTGGGTAATAATTGCACAAGCAATGTTGGGATTTAGTAATAAAGCAATGGAATTATATAAAATGATAAATCCTATAGAACATTCAAAAACAAAAGATTTAAGTAAAAAATATAAAGTAGAACCATATGTAATACCAGCAGATATATATGGAACAGATAATTTAGCAGGTAGAGGTGGTTGGACTTGGTATACAGGTTCTGCGAGTTGGTATTATAAAGCTGGTATTGAAAATATTCTAGGATTTAAAATTGAAAATGGATATATAAATATAGATCCAATAATTCCTAAGGAGTGGAAAGAATATAAAATTCAATATAAATGGCAAGATAATATATATAATATTCACATTAAAAATCCAAATGGAAAAGATAAAGTTAATTATATAAGTTTGAAAGAAAAAGAAAAACTTAAAATCAATAATGAATTAGATACACATTATTCTAAAATTCTACTAAATGGTATAGAAGTAGATAATCTTATAAAATTAGAAAAAAGCAATATTAAGATATATAATATTGATGTCATCATGTAATATATTTAGTAATATTAATTAAATAAAAAATAAATAAGAAACTAAAAAATAAATGTAATAAAACAAGCTAATACTTCATTTTAAAAGAGAAGTGTTAGCTTGTTTTATATGTTTTATAAGATATTTTTCCATAGTATATAAATAATTGTAAATATATTGTGAAATATTGGAAAAATCAAGAAAAATGTGGTAATATATATATTGGAGGATTTATGGAGTTTGAAAAAAAGGTTATAAAAACAATTAAAGAAAATAATTTGATTAACGAAAATCAAAAAGTTATAGTTGCCGTATCTGGAGGACCAGATTCTATGGCTTTATTAAATGTACTTAAAAACTTCAGAAATACTAAGCAAATTGTAGGATTAGAGATAATAGTTGCACATATAAATCATATGTTAAGGATAGAAGCAAAAGATGAAGAATTATATGTTGAAAATTATTGTGAAAATAATGATATTAAATTCTTTTCAAAAAGTGTAGATGTAAAATTAATAGCACAAGAATCTAAAAAAGGAATAGAAGAAACAGCAAGAAAAATTAGATATGAGTTTTTTGAAGAAGTTCTAAAAGAAGAAAAAGCAGATTTAATTGCAATAGCACATAATAAAAATGATAATGTAGAAACAGTTTTTATGAATATGTTCAGAGGAACTGGTGTAAATGGACTAAAAGGAATAGAGATTAAAAGAGAGAAATACATAAGACCAATATTAGAAATGAGTAGAAGTGAAATTGAAGAATATTGTGAAGAAAACAAAATTAATCCTAAAATAGATAAAAGTAATTTAGATAATGTGTATACTAGAAATAAAATTAGGAATGTAGTTATTCCTCTTATACAAGAAGAATTTAATCCAAATGTTATAGAATCGATAACAAGATTATCTAGTTTAGTTAAAGAGCAAGAAGTATATATAAATAAAAAAGTTCAAGAGAAATTTATAGAAATAAAATTAGAAGCAAATTTAATAGATGAAGAATTATTAAGTGAAGAAAATTATACAGATAATATAATTTTGGATTTGAAAAGTTTTAATCAAGAAGAAAATGTAATAAAATCTAAATTAGTTATATATACTATAACAATCCTTTTTGGAAATAGTGAAGGAATAGAAAAAATACATATAGAAGATATAATTAAAATGTGCGAAAAAAATGAAGGGAATAAATTTTTAACACCAAATAAAAACATTAAAATATTGGTAAAAAATAAAAAAATATATTTTATTAAAAAAGTACAAAAAATGTAGAAAAGTAGCATCCGTATAAGGATACGAGATGTGTTGTGATTGTAATAAAAATGACATATTAAAACTATTGTAAAATGAATATCTATATGTTATAAAAGCAATATGCAAACTTATGAGGAGGAATTATTTTGAAAAGTGGAATAAAGACATTAGCAACATGGCTAATAATAGGGGTAATATTTATCGTGGTATTATCTGCAATATTAGAAAATTCAGATTCAAAACTTAAATATTCAGAATTGTTAATAGAAATAACAAATGGGAATGTTGAATCTATTGAGATTGAATCAGATGGAAAATTAGCAACAGTTAAGTTAAAAGATCAAGAATTAGAAAAAGAAGTAAATATACCAGATATGGGTGTATTTTTAGAATATAGTGATGAAGCATTAAGAGCAAATGCATTCACATTAGAAGAAAAGTCACAATCAATATTTGTAACAATACTTAGTTTATTAACACCATTCGGACTATTAATTATATTCTTTGTATTCTGGTTCCTACTAATGGGTGGAGCCGGAGGTGGAAACTCTGGGAATAAGACAATGTCATTTGGAAAAAGTAAAGCTAGAATGATGACACCAGCAGAAAAAATAAAGGTTACATTTGAAGATGTAGCAGGTGTAGATGAAGAAAAAGAAGAGTTAGAAGAAATAGTACAATTCCTAAAAAATCCAAAAAGATTTACAGATATGGGAGCTAGAATACCAAAAGGTGTACTTTTAGTTGGTGGACCAGGAACTGGTAAAACATTACTTGCAAAAGCAACAGCGGGAGAAGCAGGAGTGCCATTTTTCATAATAAGTGGTTCAGACTTTGTTGAAATGTTCGTTGGTGTTGGTGCATCAAGAGTTAGAGACTTATTTGATCAAGCAAAAAGAAATGCACCATGTATAATATTTATAGATGAGATTGATGCCGTAGGTCGTCAAAGAGGTGCAGGTCTTGGTGGTGGACATGATGAAAGAGAACAAACATTAAATCAATTATTAGTTGAAATGGACGGATTTGCTGAAAATGAAGGTGTAATAGTGCTAGCAGCAACAAATAGACCAGATGTTTTAGATAAAGCATTATTAAGAGCAGGAAGATTTGACAGACAAGTAGTTGTTGGAGCACCAGATGTTAAAGCTAGGGAACAAATACTTGAAGTACATTCTAAAAAGAAAAGATTAGCAGATGATGTAGATATGAAAGTAATTGCTAGGAATACATCAGGATTTGCAGGTTCAGACCTAGAAAATGTATTAAATGAAGCAGCACTTTTAGCCGCTAGAAGAAATTTAAATGAAATTGGAATGAAAGAAATAGAAGATGCTATGGTAAAAGTTACTATGGGACCTGAAAAGAAAACAAGAGTAAGAAGTGAGAAAGAAAACAGATTAGTAGCATATCATGAAGCAGGTCATGCTGTAGTTAGTAGATTTTTAGAAACTCAAGATCCAGTACATCAAATATCAATAGTGCCAAGAGGTATGGCAGGTGGATATACTATGTATAGACCAACAGAAGATAAATCATTTATGTCTAAAACTGAAATGGAAGAAAACATAGTTTCACTATTAGGTGGTAGAGTTGCAGAAGCATTAATATTAAATGATATATCAACAGGTGCAAGTAATGATATTGAAAGAGCAACTAAAATTGCAAGAGCTATGGTAACTAGATATGGTATGAGTGAAAGAATAGGAACAATGATGCTTGGAACAAATCAAGAAGAAGTATTCTTAGGAAGAGATTTTTCACAAGGTAAAGAATATTCAGATGAAACTGCATCTGTAATTGATGAAGAAACAAAACGAATCATAGATGTTGGATATAATAGAGCAAAACAAATATTATCAGACAATGTAAATAAATTACATGAAGTAGCTCAAATTCTTCTTGAAAAAGAAAAAATTGAATCTACTGAATTTGAAGAAATATTTGGAAATATGTAATAAATAAAATTAAGAAAATAAACAAGGTGGAAAACAGTAAAAGTTTTCTTCCTTTTTTGTTTTATTCATATGTTAAAAGTTACGGAAATAATTAAAAGAATTATTAGTGAAATATATTGAAATAAAATATATTTTGTTATAGAATAAGTAAAAAAAAGAACTAATACATTATTAAGGGAATAGAGGAGATATATGAAAAATTATTATGAAATATTAGAAGTACATCCAAAGGCTTCTGGAGAAGTTATAGAAAAAGCATATAAAGTTTTAGTTAAAAATTATCATCCAGATATAGTAGGAAACAACGAAAAAATAATGAAAATAAATGAAGCATATCAGATTCTATCAGATGATTTTTTAAGAAAACAATATGATTTAGAGCTAGAAAATGAAATTAATGGAAGAACTAATAATGTATATTCTGAAAATATGGGTAGAAATAAGACTAAACCAAAAACTGAAAGAGTAATTAAACAAAAAAAACAACAAATAGAAAAAGAATATAAAGTTGGAACTATGGGAAGTATGATTAATTTAATGAAAATGATTAATCCTTTCGATAAAACAAGAAGAAGTAGGGAGAAAAAAGATGCTGAAACGATAAAAAAAGATAGATTAGCATTAATTCTAGCCATACTAGCTGTTTTAATATTATTAGTAATAGCATGGTTTATACCATTTACAAATCAGTTTGTTAGGGAGTTAACAGTAGAAAATCCACTATTTAGTTGGATGTTTTAAATGAATTAATATATATAATAAAGGATGTGATAATATGTATTTTGCAGATATAAAAAAAGCAGATATATCAAATGGAACAGGTGTAAGAGTATCAGTTTTTGTAAGTGGATGTAACCATAAATGCAAAAATTGTTTCAATAGGGAAGCATGGGATTTTAATTATGGACAAGAATTTACAAATAAAGAAATTGAAAGAGTAATGAAAGAATTAGAAAATCCATATGTTTCTGGATTAAGTTTATTAGGTGGAGAACCATTAGAACATTGTAATCAAAGAGGATTAATACCATTAGTTAAAATGGTAAAAGAAAAATATCCAGAAAAAGATATTTGGTGTTATACGGGATATACATTTGATAATGATATAATGAATAACATGTATAAAAAATGGGAAGAAACACCAGAATTACTATCATATGTAGATGTGTTAGTAGATGGTAAGTATGAAGAAGAGAAAAAAGATCTTACATTAAAGTTCAGAGGATCGAGTAATCAGAGAATAATTGATGTGAAAAAATCAATAGAAGGAAAAAAAGCCGTATTATTTGAATTTTAGCTATTGACAAGCTATATGGTTTAAGGTATAATATATATCGTTAAAAGGGTTATCCCACATACAATTCGTATGGGCCGGAAGGAGGGGAATATAAATGTCAGAAATTAAAGTAAATAATGGTAATATAGAAGATGCCTTAAAAAGGTTTAAAAGACAATGTGCTAGAAATGGAGTATTACAAGAAGTAAGAAAAAGAGAGCATTATGAAAAACCTAGTGTTAAGAGAAAGAAAAAATCAGAGGCAGCTAGAAAAAGAAAATTCTAAATACATAATTTAAAATAAAATTGGAAGTTTAATTGATAATAAAATATCTTTAAAACTTCCAATTTTGTATAAATATGATAAAATGATAGTATAATAAATGTTAGATAATATTAAATTGGGAGGAAAAAAATGAAATATAATGAAATAGAAATTAAAAAAGGTATAAAGCTTCATAATATAAAAGTAGAAAATTTCAAAACAAATTTAATAGCAATATTTTTAACAATAGATTTAAATAAAGAAAATGTAACAAAAAATGCATTATTACCATCAATATTAAGAAGAGGTAATATAAAGTACCAAACTCAAGATTTAATCAGTAAAAAGATGGAAGAGATGTATGGTGCATCTTTTGATTGTGGAGTAGACAAAACAGGAGACAATCAAGTTTTAAAATTTTATATAGAAACAATCAATGAGCAATTTGTTTTAAATGATGTAGATAATATTTTAAATGAATCAATAGAAAACATATGTGATATAGTGTTTAATCCATACTTAGAAAATGGTTTATTTAAAAAAGAATATATAGAACAAGAAAAAAATAATTTAAGAAAAAGAATTGAAGGTAAGATAGATAATAAATCAACATATGCAGTTCAAAGATGTATAGAAGAAATGTATAAGGATCAACCATATGGATTATATCAGTATGGATATATAGAAGATTTAAATAATATAGATGAAACAAAGTTGAAAAAACACTATGAAGAATTAATAAATACATGTAAAATAGATATATTTGTCTCTTCACAAAATGATGAGATGGTGGAAGAAATAATAAGAAAAAATGAAAATATACAAAAGCTATTAGAAAGAGAGCCTAAATATAATCAAATAGATGATTTGAATAAAGCTAAAGTAGAAGAAAAAATGATAGAAGAATCTAGAGAAGTAGCACAAGGAAAATTAGTTATCGGACTAGATGTTAATTTAGGGGATGAAGAAAAAAGATTTGCAGCATCTGTATATAACTGTATTTTAGGGGGAAGTGCAAATTCTAAAATGTTCCAAAATGTAAGAGAAAAAGAAAATTTAGCATATGTAGCAAATTCAAGTTATATTAGGCAAAAAAATAATATAATAATAAATACAGGAATAGAAATTAAAAACTATGAAAAAGCATTAGAAGTTATTAAAATACAATTAAAAGATTTAGAAGAAAGTAAATTTACAAATGAAGATCTTTTAAATGCTAAGAAAACAATAATAAGTAGTGTAAAAGTTATAGGAGAAGAACAAGATACAGAATTAACATATTACTATGGACAAGAAATTTCTAAAAACAAGACATCAGTAGAAGAATATATTCAAAAAATAAATAAAATATCAAGAGAAGATATTGTAGACATTGCTAAAAATATAAATATTAATACAATTTTTATGG
>CAYJKU010000002.1:54644-116317 GCA_964371215.1 uncultured Clostridium sp. | reverse complement strand
TTCTACTAATATGAAATTCGTCACATCTTCATATTTAGTCTCACCTAAATGATTTGTCTCTATAATAATCCTATATGTTCTATCTTCTAACATTAACACTTCATCTAAATTCAACACTATATCCATTGAATTCGCTAAATCTTCTGGGTTGAATGTTACAACTCCTTTTACAGGATTTACTATTGTAGAGCCATCTACAATTATGTTTTCAATCAAATTCAAATGTTTAACATATGCATCACCATTTTTTTCAAACATATATAGTTTTACTGTAAAGTTTGTATGTTCATCATAGTCTATATAATCGAAATGCACATGTACTGTTGATGCTTCCTCCATAGTCATTAATATTTCTTCTGTTGCTATACTTAATTTCATTGCAGGTGGTGGCGGGTCTATTACAATAAATGATGTATTTACTTTTGCAAAGCTTTCTCCAAACGGTTCTACATCTAACACCAGATCATGTATTATTTCTCCATCTAGTAAACTCTCCATTGGTGTATATAATGTATATTCCATATAGTTTATATTCTCTACATTTCCTAGTGGTATTAAGAAATAATTTCCTTTATTTAATACAAGAGCACTTTCTTCTAGTAGATATATTTTATCATCTATCTCAATATAGCTTCCTTCTGGAACTTCTTGATTAAATGTTATTCTTAAACTTAATACTTTATTTTTATATTCAGTATCTATTGCTTCTAATTGATTTGCTGTAAAGTCTACTCTTATATCTACTTTATCATCTCGTATTTCATAATTTGTACTATCTGGTAATATGTCATAAACTCGTTGTTCTCCTATTTGGAAATTCAAATTCATTCTTGTCCCAATACTTCCATCTGCTAGTTTAGGAGCTAATGACATTGTATAATATCCTACATCTAAATATTCTCCATCAAATTCAACTATAAATGTAAATAATGCATTTTCTTGTCTCGCATCTACTTTATGCTCAAAATATTCATTTGTAGACATACTTATAAATTCTGTAAATAGTACACTTTGTTTTGCTTCTGTTACTTCATAATAATAATAACTTGGTGAGAATATATAATCTCCATCTCCATTTATTAATATTTCTGATGAATCTATCATCCTTATTTTGGTTCCTACTGGTAATACTGCTGTTCCAAATAATCCAATACTCATGTCTTGTATTTCTGTTGGTACATATGTAAATTGATATTGCAGAGTCATACTACTATTTTGTGTTATATTTATACTTGTTTTTTCTGTATCTATTAATTTATAGTTTATTCCTTCTGCTATTGATGTATTTCCTACTGTTACATGTATTATTGTTCTATCTATATCTATTATTAGTTTATATTTTATTCCTTGATCATCACCTAATATTATTTCAGCATATTTTCTTGTTGCATCATCTGCTAACTTATCATATCTTGTTACTTCAAATACTATATTTGTTTGTGCATCTGCCTGTATTTCTCCTAATAATATTGGTGTATCTACATAACTAGATAGTTCTTCAACACTATTTGTTCCTAATTTCGCTGTTATAGCAAAATTGTTATCTGTTATATTTGTATCAGATATATCTGGATTTGCTAATATTTCATTTGTAGGCACTAAGTTCATATTGAATTCTTTTACACTTAATATATGCATATTTTTGTTTTCAAAATATGTTGGTAATTCAAATGTTAATGTGTTATCCGCTCCTATTTCATGACTTGCTAATATCTCTTTTTCATATTCTGTTATATACCTAAGCATTACATTTACAGGATTAGATGTTGTATATATATTTTCTGTATTTTCAACTCCACCTTCTAAATATCTTTGCCATCCAAAAGAATTAAAACTTAATACTTTTCCACTTTCATATCCAACATCTACATATCCTTCTTTAACTTCATAATTCAAGTTAACAGATATTATATCTTCAGTTTGTGATTGTAATATTGTTCTTGGAAGCCCAGTTACTTTTATCATTGTTACATCAGCTAAACTAGCTATTTCACTTGCATTTTTCCAATCTTCTTCTATTAGATGTAAATTACCACTTGTATCTAGCAGATCTGTTCTTGTTGTATATTTTATTTCATATATCTGTCCATTATCTCCTAATATCTGAGGTACACTTGTTAAGTCAAAATCTATAGTTTCATTATCTATTGCCATATCTGCTGGATATGTTACATTTGCTTTTGGCACAGGTATATAGTAATAGAAATCCTCTCCTGCTATAAAACCATCAGAATTATTTTGAATTTTAAGCCTATAATTTGCTGCACCTTTAACTATTTTCCCAAATGCATCACTTGGTATATATGACATTTCTGTTGTTGTATAATCTCTTTCATTAATATTTATTTCACTTATGAAGTCAAATGAATTTGTGTTTGGATATATATTTATTGTTGCTGTTGATGTTGATTTTACCACATTTCCTAAAGTTCCATCTTGTTCAAAATCATATGGTTCTTGAACCACATAAGATGAATGAATTGAATTTATTGCATATAAATCTTTAACAAAAAACATATTACTTATTCTCTCACTTAAATAATCCAATGTAGGAACTGATATTATTTTCATATCAACTCTTAAATCTGAATATGCACTAGCATTATTAACATTTCCTAATTCATCAAAATGTACTCCCCCAAAAGAAGCATCTGGATCATTAATATATATAGTATATAGGACTTGGCCTACTTCTCCTACCTCTCTTTGGCGTAATTCAAATTCATATTTTTCACCGTCTCTACTAACACTTATAGAGTCTGACACTATTTCTATACCTTTTGGTGCTAAAAAATATAATGTTGGCTCTTTTATATATTGTGAGTTCCCATATGGATATGCATGTGTATTAATCAAAGCTGTCATCGTTATTTCTTCTCCAGCATTTACAGTGTTTTGATTTGGATATACATTTTTTAAATATATTGAATTAGAATTTGTTGTTGTTCCTCTTAAAGGAACTTCTCTAGTACCTCTCTTTTTTTCAGTTCCATCTGCATTGTATTCTATGCATTCCAAAATACTATATGCTAATGTGTTTCCTCCGTTATATTGTCCATAAAAATTCCCTGAAGCCAAACTTGTAAGCTGTGCTGCAATTTGATATAATCTAATATTTGCTGGTACTGTTTCTATTTCATATGATACAGTTTTAAGGAATACTTCACCAAAATTTAATTGATTATCTGGATTTTCCAAATTATATTTTTCTAAGACTATAGGTATTGTAATTTTTGCTCCAGCTGAATCTGAATTCCCTGAAGTTAATTCAATTTGCTGATTTTCAGTAATAATATTATTGTATTTATCTATCAAAGAATATGTCACTATAAATGTAGTATTTTTCACTTGAGGAATTACAAATGCTGTTACATCTATTACATTTCTAGCTCCTGTTGTATTTCTATTATCAAATTCATATATCATTTCAATTTTATCTGAAGCTTCTAATCCTAGATTCTGTATTGATATATGACCTAAGTGTGATTCTATATCTTTAGGAACTCCACTATATATATATTCTGAACTTCCTACGAAACTTATTTCTGCTCCTGCTGAAATTCTCAATACAGAATTCACGGATACTTCATATGTTTCACCACCATAACCAGTTAAAATAACTTTAACATTACTAGATAATGCTTCATTTTCTTCAAACTTACTTGATTCAAACATTAAATTCGGAACTACATACATATATCCCGTTCTATGATACATATCTGTCCAATTATATATTACTTTAGAAGGATCACTTGTATCAATTGTTAAATTTTCAGTTCTACTACTAGCTAATGCTCGTGTATCTTCACCTAAATATGTCGCATATTCCCCATTACTATTTGGTAATGTATATTCAATTCTTACTTCTTCCCAAAAACCATGTGCCTGTCTAATTTCTTCTCTAAACATGCTCTTTAATTCATCTACAGGAACTCTAGTTGGTGTATATCCCCTTACCAACTGTACACCTATATTCAAATATTTTTTTCCAAACTCCACATCATTTAAAGTTTTTGTATATACATTACTTCCTTCTTTCATTGTAACTGTTATCGGTGCTATCCCATTGGTGAAATTAGTATTTGTTAATGTTGTTTTATTCCATATATTTATATCATATGCTACAGGAACAACTATTATATTTCCATTTGTTGCTAATTCGTTGAATGTATATGTTAATGTTCCTGTCCAATTATTTTTGTATGCCCCAACACCTTGTCCTCCTGTACCATCTAATCCAGATAATTGTTCAAAATTCACACTAGTTATATCTCCTTCAATTCCAGTATATGCATTTGTTCCATATATGTACATCCCTACCGGCAGAGTAATTTCTATTGTTCCTCCAACTGCTTCTGTAAAATTAGAATCTATAACTAAATATCTAGCTGGACTGTCATGATTCCAAGGAGTTGTAATATCATTTAGACCTGATGTTAATTGGTTTCCTTTAGTGTAAGAACCATCTTCATATAACCAAGCTGTAAATGGTATATTATCTTCTGTCATTAATAATTCTATTTCATAATTATTAGAATATATTGATACTGGCATTAAATCACCTTGTTCAAAATCTGCTATACCATCACTATTAATGTCATAGCCTACAAATTTTTCTCCAACTTTAGGTTCTATCCCTAATGTTTTTATATATGGCAATTCTATGTACCCATCTTCCGATTCTTGAGTAAAGCTTTTTAAATTATATCCATTTAATTTATAGTCTATTTTTTTTGAATTTTGTCCTAAAAGCAGATTATTAAGATTCAAAAAAGAAACTACAATAAGAATCGCTAATAAGAATACTATTATATTTTTTTTGTTTATCAAATTAATTCTTTTTCTAGTTTTCATTTTTCTCCTCTCTTGTATATTTATCTATCCATGTAATCATACTTATAATAAATATAATTCTATTATAAGTATTTTTCACTTTTATCTCTTTTTAGTATTTTCATACTTTCTTACAATCGTATTATATTATAACAAATTAAATTATTCAATAATTTAGCCTAATTTACTTAATAATTCACACTAATTTCATAATTAATATCTAAAATAAAAAACAAGATATTAAATCTAATTTAATACCTCATTTTATTTATTTTTCCATTGTTATTTAATTATTACAAAATATATAAAAGCAACTATTTCTAGTATTGTTATAAATGGTAAACCTATTACAAATCCTAATTTTTGCGTTTTATGTCTAAATCTATACATTCCAAATATAGTCCCTATTCCTCCACCTAATGCTGTTATTATGAACAATGCTTTTTCAGATATTCTCCATTTTCCTCTTTCTGCTTTTCTTTTATCTAACCACATTGCTAAAAATCCAATTAAATTTATTGATACAATATATATTACTATATTTTGCCAAGTAAATATTTCTTCTAAATTCATCTTTTCTCCTATTAATTAATATTTTCAAAATTTTTAATTGTTCTATATATTTGTCCCCAATTAAATCCTTCTTTTAAATATTCATTTTCTTCTATTTCTTCATGTGTCTTATCTCTAAAATATATTGTTTTTATTTTATTTTCAGATATTGTTTTACATATGCCATATCTATCATCTATCATAATATCTATATTTTTAGATTTACACATTTCTAATTTTTCTGTGACTTTCCAGTTTATTTCGCTAAATTGAACCCCTTTTTCATTAATTTTCTTTTCTGCTATATCTATTTCACTTTCTTCAAAAGCTCCTCTTGCAGATATAATTATTAATTCATGTCCATCTTCTTTCAATTTATCTAATACTAGTTTAGCTCCTGGTATGAAATCAGCATATCTATTTACTTTATCAAAATATGTATTAAAAAAATGTTTTTTACTATTTTCATCCCAATTATATCTATCTTCAAACTTAACTTTTCTTGCATCTATTATTCCATTTTTCAATCCTTTTTCTTTTAGTTCATGGTCATACATTTCTGCTTCAATTCTCAAATTATTTTCAAAATCAAAAATTACACCGTCAAAGTCTAATCCTATTTTCATACCATCACCTTACTTTCTATATAATCATTATAAGATATTTTTTTATTTAATTCCACTCTCTTTTACAGTTTTTTAATTCTTTTTCTTTTAATGCATCTATTAAATCTATGTCCATTGTAACTGCCATTGATAAAACATAACTAAATACATCTGCTAATTCTTCTTTAAAATTATTAATTCTAAGATTTTTAGAATCCATTTTAATATGTGTTGTCTTTCTTACTTCTTTTGCAAGTTCTCCTATTTCTTCTGTTAATAATAACATTACATCTTGTGGTGTTTCATTATCAAAACCTCTTATTTTTATCATTTCTTTGTTGTATTCTTGAATTTCTGAAAGTGTTGTAGTTCTATCAAATTTTTCTACTTTTCTTTTTAAATATTCATTATCCATTATATGCTCCTTAAATCTAAATTATAATTAATTTTATCCAAACAAACTAATCTGATTACTTTTGCTCATTCCTTCTAAACAGCCAAATTCTTTTAATAATTCTGCAACTGAATCTCCAACTTTTGAACGTATTTTCATATCTTCAATAGACATAAATTTACCATCTTTTCTCGCTAATTCTATTCCTTCTGCTGCTACTGTTCCAAGTCCAGGTATACTATTAAGTGGTGGCCTTATTCCATCATCTTCTATTATAAAGTTTTTAGAATGTGATTTATATAAATCCATTGGTAAAAATTTATGACCTCTCTCATTCATCTCTAAAACCAATTCTAATATATTGTACATATTTTTATCTTTTACTGTTACCTGATTACCTAATCCATCAATTTCTTTCATTTTATTTTTAACTTTTTCTTTTCCAAATATCATAGCTCTACTATCAAATTCATCTGCTCTAATTGTAAAATATGCTGTATAATATGCTAACGGTTGATGTACTTTAAACCATGCTATTCTAAATGCATTTGTTACATATGCTGCAGCATGTGCTTTAGGAAACATATATTTAATTGTTTCACAAGATTTAATATACCAATCTGGAACATTATTTTCTTTCATCATTTGAACATATTCTGCCCATTTTTCTGGGTCTTTTGTAGCTTTTCCTTTTCTAACAATTTCCATTATTTTAAATGCTGGATTTGGAGGCAAACCTTTTTTAATCAAATATATCATAATATCATCACGACAACATATTGCATCACCGAAGTGTTACAGTTCCTTCATTTATTAAATCTTGAGCATTATTAAGCCATACGTCTGTCCCATGAGATAATCCAGATATTCTAATTAATTCATCAAATGTTGTAGGTTTTGTATCAACAAGCATTCCTCTTACAAATTTTGTTCCAAATTCCGGAATACCAAAACTTCCTACTTGGGATTTTATTTGTTCTGGTGTAACTCCTAATGCTTCTGTTGACCTAAAAATAGACATAGTTTCTTTATCATCTAATTTAACTTTAGTCGGATCAATTCCTGTTAAGTCTTGTAACATTCTAATGATTGTAGGATCATCATGTCCTAATATATCTAGTTTTAATAAATTTTCATCTATTGAATGATAGTCAAAATGTGTTGTTACTATATCTGAATCAGATTTATCTGCTGTTTGCTGTTCTGGGCAAAATTCATATTTTTCTCTACGTTTAGGAACTACTATTATTCCTCCTGTTTGTTGTCCTGTTGTTCTTTTTATTCCAACACATCCACCTGCTATACGCTTAGTTTCAGCTACATTTACTATCATATTTCTTTCTTCAAAATATTTTCTAACATATCCAAAAGCTGTTTTTTCTGCTATTGTACCTATTGTTCCTGCTTTATATGTTGTACCTTTCCCAAATATTTCTTCTGTATATCTATGTGCTTTTGCTTGATATTCTCCAGAGAAGTTTAAATCTATATCTGGTTCTTTATCTCCATTAAATCCTAAAAAAGTTTCAAATGGTATATCCATTCCATCTTTTGCTAAATCTGTATCACATTTGGGACATTTTTTATCTGGTAAATCAAATCCATTTTTAAATCCATAATCTGAAAAATCTGAATACTTACAATTTGGACATCTATAATGTGGAGGTAATGAGTTAACTTCTGTTATTCCAGTTGCATATGCTGCATATGAAGAACCAACCGAACCTCTTGACCCAACAATATATCCATCTTCATTAGATTTCCATACAAGTTTTTGTGCGATTATATACATAACAGAGAATCCATTTGAAATTATAGAGTCTAATTCTCTTTCTAATCTTTCTTTAACTATTTCAGGTAATTCTTCACCATATAATTCTTTAGACTTCTCATATGCAATATCTCTTATTTCATCTTCACAACCAGGTATATGTGGTGCACATTTTTCTGTAGATATAGGACTTATTTGATCACACATGTTTGCAACTTCATTTGTGTTTGTAACAACAACTTCATATGCTTTTTCTTTTCCTAAATAACTAAACTCTTCTAACATTTCATCAGTTGTTTTAAAGTATAATGGTGCCTGATTATCTGCATCATCATATCCTTGCCCCGCTTCTAATATGCGTCTATATATTTCATCTTGTGGATCTAAAAAATGAACATCTCCTGTTGCAACAACTTTTTTATCTAGTTTTTCTCCAATTTCAACGATTTTCCTATTATAATCTCTTAATGTTTCCTTATCTGGAACCATTCCTTTTCTTATCATAAAGTCATTATTTCCTATTGGCTGAATTTCTAAATAGTCATAAAATTCAGCAAGTTCAATTATTTCATCTTCTGGTTTTCCCATTTCTATTGCTTGAAATACTTCTCCTGCTTCACATGCAGAACCAATTATTAAACCTTCTCTATGTTTTTCTAATATACTTTTTAATATTCTGGGCTTTCTATAAAAATAGTCAACATGAGAATATGATACTAATTTATATAAGTTTTTAAGGCCTACATAGTTTTTAGCTAATATAATAATATGATATGTATTCAATTTTTTAAAAGCTTCTTTTTTAGTTTCTTCTGAACTAGATAATATATCTACATCATCAACTGTTTTTACACCTTTTTCAATTAAAAGTTCCATCATTTTATTAAATACTTGAACTGTTGTTTTAACATCATCTAACGCCCTATGTGCTACTTCTACTTTTATACCTAGATTTTCAGCTATTTTTTCTAATTTATATCTTTTATATTCTGGATATAATTGTTTTGCTAAACTAAGTGTATCTAAATATGTAAAATCAAATTCATAGCCTAAATTTCTTGCATTTTGTTTTAAAAATCCAATATCAAAACCAGCATTATGTGCAACAATTACTGTATCTTTTATAAAATCTAATATCTTCGGAAATACTTTGTCAATTGTCTCAGCATCTTTTACCATATCATCTGTAATATTTGTAACTTCAGTTACTCTTGCTGGAATATGCTTTTCTGGATTTACAAAACAAGAAAACTCATCAATAACTTCTCCGTTTTTAATCTTTAATATTCCTACTTCTGTTATTTTTTCATTTTTAGCAGAAAAACCTGTTGTTTCTAAATCTAATACAGAATATATTGTATCAATATTTTGTCCCTTAGAATTTGTAACTATTTTATTATTATCTGGTGCTAAATATCCCTCAACTCCATATATTACTTTCATATTTGGATTATTATATCCTAGCATTTTATGTGCTTCAGGAAAACTTTGAACAACACCATGATCTGTTATTGCAATTGACTTCATTCCCCAATCCATTGCTCGTTTTATTAAACTTTTTGCAGATGACATTCCATCCATTTGACTCATTTGAGTATGTAAATGTAATTCAACTCTTTTTTCTTCTGCCAAATCTTTTCTCTTCGCTTTTTTTATACCTTCTATTTCTACTATAGTATTTATCATTACAACCATTTCATCTGAAAAAGAATCCATTTGTGGTGTACCAACTAATTTTACTGCTTTTGCACCAGTTATTCTTTTCATTTGCTTTTTAGCTTTTTCTTTTTCTAAAAATACTTTACATGTAATTGTAGTTGTTTCATCATATACATCAAAACTAAATAGTGTTTTTCCAGATTTTAATTCTCTATCTTCTGCAAATATTACTTCACCTTCTAAACTAATTCTTCCATCTTCTGTTGTTAAATCTTCGATTTTAACTAATTCTTCTTTTATATTCATAGAATTCCCATATATAAGTGGTGTTTCTTCCTCTTTTGGAAGTTCTGGAACATCTACTGCTGTTTCTATTATTGTATTTGCTATTACAGAAATATCTCCTAAATATGTATCTAGTCCTGGTTTCCCCGTTACTTTTATAGCTTTTGCTTTTTCTAATTTTCCTATTATCTCTTTTCCTTCTTCATAATCTTTAGCAAAAGATTTACAATTTATCATACCTGTTCCATCATATATGTCAAAAATAAGCATACCTTTACCTGTTTTTGTTTCTCTAAGTTCAGATTTCACAAGTCTTCCTTCAATTGTTACTTTAGCATCATTTGATGTTATTTGAGATATTTTGAACATCTTTTCTTTTACTCTTGTTGGTTTTCCTAAAATATATTCTTGTTCTAATATCTCTTGCTCAGTAGGTATATTTATATTTCCATCTTCTATATTTTCCTCTGGAATATATCCTTCCATATCTACAGGTGGCATATATGGCATATTATTAAATTCTTCTTCTAATTTTTCTGATTTAACCTCATCACTTATTTGTTGTTTTTCCATTTTAGCTATGATTTCAGCTTCTTCTCTTTTTTGCTTTTCTTGTATTTCTTTCATCTCTTCTTTAGATATATCTTCAAATATATCTATTACATAATCTATTCCATATATATTTTTAATAACTTTTTGTAATTCTTTATCTACTTTTTTAGCTTTTAAAAACTCTGCACCTTTTATCTTCATTTTTACTTTTATAATATTATTTTCTGTTTCCAAATTACTTTTTAACAAAAGCATTGGTTTTGCTAATGGATACTTATGTGACATATATGCAATTATATTTTTCCATTCTTTATCAATAGATTTCTTTTCTGTCATTTCATGATAGTTTATTACTAATTCAATATTTGAAAATTTAAATTTTTCAAGTAAAAACTTTTCAAAAAACCAAACTTCTTTTATTTCAATAATTTCATCTGCATATATTTTTATTTCTAATGTATTTGTCTTTTTTATTACATTCAAACATACAATTTCTGCATATTGTATATTAGATTTTGTTTCATATTCTTTAAATATTTCTATTATTTTTTTTGCTTTTGCTTCCATTTCAACCGCTCCTTTTTTGCATTTTGATTTTATCATATTTTCATTCATTAATAAAGTAATTCTATCTTACTTTTAAATTTTATTTTACATTTCAGTAGCAATATTTTTATATCTTCATATTATATATCATAAACAAAAGAAAAAAAGAAAAAACATACTTGATTTGATGGAAGGGGGTCTAGACTATGCCAGAAAATAGAGGTTGCGGTGGTTTCGGATTTGGTGATGATTGCTGCTGGATTATAATTTTAGTAGTATTATTTTTCTGCTGTTGCGGTGGAAATAAAGGAGGATGCTGCTAATCTTCCATAATACACAAAAAAGGATTTGATAACTCAAATCCTTTTGCTTTTATTTGTATCTTTTTCCTTTTGTCGCTTTTGATTCTTCTCTTTTGTTTCTTAATCCTTTTGGTACTTCATTTTCTTCTATATTTTCATCTTCTGTAGTGCTGTCATATTCTTCCTCACAATAAGTATCTTCATTATATCTTTCCATTTCTTCCAATACTTTACTTTTCATGGCACTCCTTTTATTTTTTTTTATATTTTTAATTATTTTTCTAATAATTATGAAAACTATTAATATACCAATTACTATCCAAAATCCATATATATATTTAATATCTATATTTTCAAATATTGTTCCTTCTGTTTCAAATATTTGTAATTGTGCATATGCTTTTTCTACAATTATTTGATATGTTGCCACATTAAGCCCTTTATCATCTGTTACTAATATTGTTACAACATTTTCCCCTTCTTCTATTTCAGTATTACCAACTATCTCAGTATTATACACACTTTTTGTTGTTTCCACATCTATTTTTAATTCTGTACTATCTCCTTCATAACTAGCCTCATATTCATATACATTAGTATCAAACTCTTTATCTAATTCAATTCCCTCAATATTTAATGATTCTAATCCTTCTCCTATATTGCCTAAAACTCCACTGCTTCCTATCTTTTTCAAGTAATCATATTCATCATCATCTTTGATAATATTGATTGTATATGTTGTTATACTTCCACTACTTCCAGTTACAATTATGTCATATGTGTTTTTTCCATCTTCTAATAACATATCACCTGTTCCAGTTATTTCTGCATCACTATCTGATTCAGCATATATTTCTATTTCTTCAACACTTTCTGGCACCGCTACTGTATATATTAATATATCTTCTTCAAATCCATAAAAATCATATGGCTTTATTCCTAAATTACTCAACTTGCTGTCATCTATTGTCACTGCATTTACAGAATACGCTTGTAAACTCACAACAATCATTAATATTAGTACACTTATTACTCTTTTTATATGTGTTATATATGTCATCTTCATTATTACCCCTTTTAAGTTCCTCTTTTGTCTTCACAAAATATTTTAACACTCTACTTTTTAATAGTCAATAATTAATATCTTATTTAACAAATTAATTTTAAGTGTCCATATATTTAACTTTATTCTTTTTTATGTTATAATATGTATATTAAATTTTATGGAGGTTACTATGATAGAACTTTTAGCTCCTGCTGGAAATTTTGAATGTGTAAAAGCTGCTGTTCAAAATGGTTCAAATGCTATATATTTTGGTGCAAACTCTTTTAGCGCAAGAGCTTATGCAACAAATTTTGATACTTTAGAAATACAAAATACAATAAATTACTGTAAAACAAGAAATGTAAAAACTTTTCTTGCCTTAAATACATTATTAAAAGAAAATGAATTTGATATCGCTATAGATATAGTTAAAAATGCATATGTAAATGGTATAGATGCAATAATTATTCAAGATTTAGGTTTAGCACAAATATTACACGACATTTTTCCAGATATTTGTTTACATGCTAGTACTCAAATGTCTGTACATAACTTAGATGGTGTTTTACAATTACAAAAACTAGGTTTTAAAAGAGTTGTGTTATCTCGTGAATTATCTATATCTGAAATAGAATATATTTGTAAAAATTCTGATGTAGAAATTGAATGTTTTATACATGGTGCACTATGTCTTTCATATTCTGGACAATGTCTTTTTTCTAGTATGATTGGTGCTAGATCTGGCAATAGAGGAAAATGTGCCCAACCATGTAGACTTCCATATTCTCTATTAGAAAAAGAAAATCCAACTACTACTTTAGATGCTGGATATTTAATGAGTCCTAAAGATCTTTGTGGTATTGAATTAATTCCTAATTTAATAAATGCTGGTGTTTCATGTTTAAAAATTGAAGGTAGAATGAAATCTCCTGAATATGTTGCAACAGTTACAAGGATTTATAGGAAATATATTAACTTAGCTTATTCTAATAAACCATATATAGTTTCTGATTTAGATAAAAAAGAATTACTTCAAGTTTTTAATAGAGGTAACTTCTCTACTGGACATTTAGATTCTAATGCTAATACAAACTTAATATTCAAAGAGAAACCTAATAATATGGGAATATATTTAGGAACTGTTCAACGATTCAATAACACTAAAGGATATGTTACTTTAAAACTAAATGAGACTATTGAAATTGGAGATACTATTTCTGTTGGAAATGAAACTGGTACATATACAATTTCTGAGATTATGGATGGAAATATTAATTTAAAAGAAAATAAAATAGGACAAATTGTTACCATCGGAAGAATAAAAGGAGATATACATATTAATGATAAAATATATAAGATTTCTTCTAAATCTTTATTAAAGAAAAGTAAAGAAAGCTATGATTCTGAAAATATAAAAATACCTTTATCTTGTAATATTACTATAAAAGAAAATACACCTATAACTTTAGAAATACAAAATGCTACTGATGTTTCAATTTATAAGGATTTATATATTAAAAATGTTTCAGAGTGTATACCTGTAGAAGCTTTAAAAAGACCTATAGATATAGAATCTATTATTAAACAACTTTCAAAAACAAATAATACACCATATGAATTTAAAGATATCCATATTAACTTAGATGATAATTTATTTATTCCAAAACTTAGTATACTTAATGATTTAAGAAGAACTTCTCTTGAATTAGTTGATAAATATGTTTCGGAAAAAAGTAAAAGGATTTTTAATAACTCTGATACACAAGTATCTAAATCTTTAAATTCTGATTCAAATAATTCTAATTTACAAAATAAGAAAATCTCTCTACTTTTAAATAATTTAAATTTAGATTATAACTATCTAGATTTATCTAATATAGATAAACTATATACACCTTTACATTATTTTGGAAATACAAAATATGAAAATTTACTAAAAAGTTTATCTAGTAAATTTAATATCTATATCTATTTTCCAACAATTATGAAAGATAACTACAAAAATATTTTTATAGATAAGATTAAAATTGCTATTAATTCATTTAACATTAAAGGTTTTGTTATCTCTCAAATAGGTAATATGCAAGTACTTAATGATATATTACATACTAATATATCTAATTATGAGATAATTGCTAATTATACTTTTAATATTATAAATCCTAATTCTTTGAAAACTTTAAATGAATTAAATATTAATACTTTTACTGTTTCTCCTGAATTAGATTATGATTCAATTAATAACTTATCTAAAAATATTAATTTAAATAGTGAATTAATTGTTTATGGTAAAATTCCTGTAATGAATATGAATTATTGTTTTCTTGGAAAGTCTAATAAATGTCATAAATCATGTACTAGAAATTGCAATACCAAAGAAAGTTTTTATTTAAAAGATAAATTAAATATGAATTTTGATATTAAAGTAGATAATATTCAAACTATAACTACTGTGTATAATAGTAAGATTTTATCTCTTCAATCTAATAAATATAATTGTGATTTTGTAAGAATTGATATTCTTGATGAATCAATTTTTGAAATCAATTCAGTTATTTCAAATGTTAAAAATAGCACTAGGCTAGAAGGAAACAATTATACTAATGGTAATGTATATAGAGAAATTTAATAGTTTTGTTATTAAATTTTATTATAATAAAAAACTCTTCTTTCACATTTACATGAGAGAAGAGTTTTTAAATTAACTTTTTATTTTTTAATTACAACATATTTTAAATTTGTATTCCATTTTCATCTATATTATACTCTTTTTTTACATATTGCCAATTACGTTGTATTTCTTCTTCTGATAATACTTTTCCATATAATGCCACATCATATATTGTTCCATAATATCTAAGTTTTCTTTCTGCTCGTAAATCCCCTATAGTTAATGTCGTATTTTCAAATTCTTTTGCCCCTGAATCAAACTCTACTTTCATATCACCATTTATATACAGCTTTGCTTTTCCACCTTTTTCCACAGTTAATTGCAAATGCATAAATTTATTATCATATTCACTTACATCTATCGTAATAAAACCTGGCATATTATTTATTGGATCTGTCAAATAACTATATGCATATACTCTTAAGTTATTGTCTATAATACTTATCCAAGATGTATAATTATTTACTGCATTACAAATAGCAAATACAGTTTTCCCATGATACTTCAAGCCATCTGGATATATAAAATGTGATTGATCTGTTTTTGTTTGTTTTGTCGTTCCTTCTAAAACCACACTAACAGAGTATTGATCATTTATTTTATTTTTTTGTTCTATATTAATTTCTGCTGCATTTTCTCCTGTTATTAGTCCTTTATGCCCATATTTGTCCTCTACATAGTCAAATTCCTTATTTACCGTACTATCAAATCCTCCAAAAAAATCGCTTTCTCTAACTGAGTCTTCTGTTACAGCTAATAATAAATTATTTATTACATAACCTTCTCCTTCATAATTATATGTATATTTCCATATCTCACTACCGCTTCCTATTTCAGTATTTCTTCCTTCTATACTTTGCACATATCCATTTTCATATTCCAATATATATGGACTATTCTTAAAGTATTCTTGTTCTTCTTCTGGTAAATCAAATTTTCCTAATTCTAATATTTCATTAACAATATTTGTATTTCCTGAATTAGAATCGCCATCTCCTAAAACAGTCCAGCCTTCTCCATATCCAATTCCTGCTATATATACATTTTCTGGATATGCTATTGTACCTACATCTTTACCTATTTTATCATATCCATATCTTTTACTTAATATTGCAAGATTTTCTAACATTTGTAGTTCAATCATATATTCTATATCTGACCTAAATGCCACATCATATCCAATATTTTCTAAATCTGATGTATCTTCATTTGGATCATCTTTTATATATATTGTTTTATCTCCAATATATACAATTTTATCTTTTAAATTCTCTAATTCACCTCCAAGAATTTTTTCTACATCTGATTCAACTCTTATATTATACATCAGTGAAGTAATTTTATCGTCTTCCACATATTCTCCAGCAATCTTATCTGCTGCTTTTTCAAATACATCTAATTCTATAATTTCTTTATAATTTGCATATTTTGTTAATTCTTCTGCTTTACTCACATTGCTTATTATACTATTTTCTCCAATCAATATAGATATAGTAACAAATGCTAATATTAGAATTATTATTATTGTTATAACTAAGCTGATTAATGTAATTCCTGTCATATTTCTCATTTTCTTTTCCTCCTTAGTACTTTTATAAGCATTTTCATTTTAACTTTTTTTATACAGTTTGTCAATTATACATATTTAACCTCTTCATGTAATTTAAAAATTTAAATTCACAAAAAAAATTGCCTTATCTATTGATAAAGCAATTTTAGAACTAAAATAAAAAATTGTTAGCAAATTTGTTAGCACTTTGTATTTTTGGATAGATACTAAACTAACGAATTTCCTTGTTTGGTGCGGATGAAAGGACTCGAACCTTCACACCTTCGGTACTGGTTCCTAAGACCAGCGCGTCTACCAATTCCGCCACATCCGCATTTAACTTGACAATGAATATATTAACATATAATTATATTCATTGTCAAGATTTTATGCGATTTCTTTCTTATTTTTTGGTTTTTGTTTTTTTATTTGTTCTAGATCTTTTTCAATTACTTTATTGACTTTTGATTTACTTTCATTAATAACTAATTCTGGCTCTTTTTTGTTTTCAACTGTTTCTTTAGTTATTATACATTTTTCAATATTATTATTTGACGGTATTTCAAACATAATATCTCTCATAATCTCTTCAATTATAGATCTAAGACCTCTTGCACCTGTTTTTCTTTCAATAGCTTTATTTACAATAGCTTCTAAAGCTTCTTCTTCAAAAACAAGTTCTACATCATCTATCTCAAATAACTTGTGATATTGTTTTACAAGTGAATTTTTAGGTTCTACTAATATTTTAACTAATGCTTCCTTATCTAATTCTTCTAAAGTCGCAACAATTGGAAGTCTACCAATAAATTCTGGAATTAATCCAAATTTAAGTAAATCTTGTGGCAATAATTCTTTAAATGTCTCAAATTGTTTTATTTCATCTTTACTTTTAATTTGAGTACCAAATCCAATAGATTTTTCTCCTGTTCTATCTTTAACAATATTTTCTAATCCTTCAAATGCTCCACCACATATTATTAATATATTTTCAGTATTTATTTGAAGTAATTCTTGGTTCGGATGTTTTCTTCCACCTTGTGGCGGTACAGATGCAACAGTTCCTTCTATTATTTTTAATAATGCTTGTTGAACACCTTCTCCACTAACATCTCTTGTAATTGATGGATTTTCAGATTTTCTTGTTATTTTATCTATTTCGTCAATATATACAATACCTTTTTCTGCTTTTCTAATATCTCCATCTGCTGCCTGAATAAGTTTTAATAAAATATTTTCAACATCTTCTCCAACATATCCTGCTTCAGTTAAAGTTGTAGCATCTGCTATTGCGAAAGGTACATTTAATATTTTAGCAAGTGTTCGTGCAAGTAATGTTTTTCCACATCCAGTAGGACCTAATAATAAGATATTACTTTTTTGTATTTCAACATCATCTTTTTCTGATGCTTCTCCATGTGCTATTCTTTTATAATGATTATATACAGCAACAGATAATGTTTTTTTAGCTTCATCTTGACCTATAACATAATCATCTAATATTTTCTTTATTTCTTTCGGACTTGGAACATTACTTAATTCATCTAATGCATATCCTGTTTTTTCATCTTCATATAACTCAGCTTCAATTATATTATTACATAATTCAACACATTCATCACAAATATATACACCTGGACCTGCTACAATCTTTTTAACATTTTCTTGTTCTTTCCCACAAAACGAGCATCTCACTGTTTTTGTTCTTTCATTTTTTGACATTTACTTTCTCCTCTATTATATAAGTCACACTTTTATATTATTGTCTTTTATCCATAATTCCATCAATTATACCATATGCTAAAGCTTGCTCTGCTGTCATATAATTGTCTCTTTCTGTATCTAAAGCAACTTTTTCAATTGGTTGACCTGTTCTATCACTTAAAAGTTTATTCATTTTATCTCTTGTTCTTACTAAATGATCTGCATGGATTTTAATATCTGTTGTTTGACCAGATAATCCCCCACCACCTATTAATGGTTGGTGTATCATAACTTCTGCATTTGGTGTTGCAAATCTTTTACCTTTTTCACCAGCTGCTAAAAGTGCTGCTCCCATACTAGCTGCCATTCCTATACATATTGTAGATACTGGACATTTAATATAATTCATTGTATCTATTATTCCCATTCCATCTGTTATAGATCCTCCTGGTGAATTTATGTATAAATAAATTTCTTTATCCGGATCCTCTGATTCTAAGAATAATAATTGTGCAATTATTAAACTAGAAGTAGTTGGATTTACATCTTCTCCTAAAAATATTATTCTATCTTTTAAAAGTCTTGAGAATATATCATAAGACCTTTCACCTTTACTTGTTTGCTCCACAACATATGGTACTAAACTATTTCTTTCTAACATAATTTCCTCCTTAATAAGTTTAATTGTAATTATACATATAGTTTATATCATTTTTTTATAATATAAACAAGTTTTTTCATTATTTTTATATTATATAATTAAATTTTCAATATAATATATTCAATATTTTTTTATACATACATAAAAGGAGATATTTCTATCTCCCTTCAATTTTTTATTATTTTGTTTTTACATTTTCAACTAAGAAATTTAACGCTTTTTCAGATTTTAATCCTTCTAAAATATATTTTTTAGCATTTTCATTTTCAAAGAAAGTTTTGTCATCTTCTTTTCCATAATTTTTAGCCATTTCTTTCATTTTTTCTGTTACTTCTTTATCTGTAACTTCAATTTTTTCAGCTTTTATAACTGCTTCTAAAGCTAAACGAGATTTAATAGCATCTAATGCTTGTGGTTCAAATTCTTTTTTAACTTCATCTTCAGTTTTCCCCATCATTTGAAGATACTGATCCATTTTTAATCCTTGATACATTAATCTTTGCTCAATGTTTTTTAACATTTCTTCTGTTTCAAGTTCGATCATTCCTGTTGGTATTTCAACTTTCATATCTGCACAAACAGCTTTTATAACAGCTTCTTGAGTTTCAACTTTTGCTTTTTCTTTATTTTCTTCTTCTTTTTTCTTTTTAATATCTGCTTTTAATTCTTTTAATGTTTCGAATTCACTTACATCTTTAACAAATTCATCATCTAATTCTGGTAATTCTTTTTTCTTGATTGAATGTACTTTTATTTTAAATACAGCATCTTTACCAGCTAAATCTTTAGAAAAATATTCTTCTGGAAATTTAACATTAACATCTTTTTCTTCTTCTATTTTAACACCAATTACTTGATCTTCAAATCCTGGAATAAATGTATTACTTCCTATTTCTAATTCATATCCTTCAGCTTTTCCACCATCAAATTGAACTCCATCAACTGAACCATCAAAATCTAAAGTAACTGTATCACCTTTTTCTACTGCTCTATCTTCTACTGCTACCATTCTTGAATTTTTTTCTTGCATTAATGTGATTTCAGCATCAACATCTTTAGCTGTTACTTTATATTCAACTTTTTCTATTTCAACACCTTTGTAATTACCTAATTTAGCTTCTGGTTTTGTTTGCATTGTAGCTGTAAATACAATTTCTTGTCCTTTTTCTATTTGGCTAACTTCTATACTTGGTCTTGTAACTACTTCTAACTTGTTTTCTTCAACAACTGTTCTTAAAGCTTCATCAGCTATTTCATTAAAAGCATCTTCATAGAATATTTCTTTACCATAATATTTTTCTACCATTTGAATAGGAGCTTTACCTTTTCTAAATCCTGGTATATTAAAATATTTTATATTTTGGAAATATACTTTTTTTATTGCAGCTTCAAATTTTTCTGCTTCTATTTTTATCTCAATTTTAACTTCATTTGCGTTTTTAGTTTTTTCTACTTTACTTTTCATTTTTCAAACCCTTTCCTTGTTTTGTTTAGCCTATATATTATAACATATTTTTCTTTTATTGCAAGGAATTTTTGATATTTTTTGAAAAATACTTGTTTTTTGCAAAGATTTGTGTTAGACTTTTAGTTAGTAAATTTATTTACAAAAATAAGGAGGTGCATTTTAAAATGGCAATTTGTGAAATTTGTAATAAAAAATCTAGTTATGGAAACAAACTTAGCATAACTCGTTCTCATATTAGTAAAAGATCATCACGTACTTGGAAACCAAACTTAAGAACAGTTAAAGTAGAAATGAATGGTGAAAATAGAAGAATATCAGTTTGTGCGAAATGTTTAAAAGCAAACAAAGTAAAAAGAGCATCGTAATCAATATAAAAATGAGTTACGGCTCTTTTTTTTTGCCTTTTATTCTTTTATTCCAAAAATCAATTTAACAAAACTCCTTAAAAACTTTGGAACTTTTTTAACAACAACTGTCATATGTATCTCCCTCCTTTTTCTAGCACGCAAGCCATATAAGACCTAAAGTTACCACTGTACATCCTATAATAAATAACCAACCTGTAATCGGAAGTAATAACACTAATAAAATTCCTAATCCAAAACCAATTAAGCATACAGCGAGTGTCTTTTTAAGTATTTTACACATATATTTACCTCCACTCTTTTTATATATTATATTACACATATTTCTCCTTTGTTACATCTACAGTTACATAATTTCTATTGACTATATTCTTTCTATGAAATATAATATGTTTGGTGATAATTTTGAAGAAAAAAGAAGTAATAGAATTAATAAAAATATTAAAAGATACATATCCAGAAGCAAAGTGTAGTCTAGATTTTACTAATCCATTTGAACTTGTAATAGCAGTAATGCTATCGGCTCAATGTACTGATAAAAGAGTAAATGAAACAACTCCAACTCTTTTTAATAAATGTAAAACTATATCAGATTTTGCAAATATGGATATTAAAGAATTAGAAGATATTGTTCATCCATGTGGATTTTATAAAAATAAGGCAAAAAATATTAAATTATGTGCTACACAAGTATTAGAAAATTTTAATGGAATTGTTCCAGCTAAAATGGAAGATTTAATTACATTAGCTGGTATCGGTAGAAAGTCTGCTAATGTTATATTAAATGATGCTTTTAATATCCCTTGTGGAATTGCAGTAGATACTCATGTAAAAAGAATATCTCGTTTAATCGGTCTTTCTAAGAAAAGCGAACCTGAAAAAATAGAACAAGATCTATTAAAGCTTTTTCCAAAAGAATATTTAACAGATGTTAATCATTTACTAGTTTGGCATGGTAGATATACATGTATTGCTAGAAATCCAAAATGTGATATCTGTACAATTCAAAATTATTGTTCATATTATAAAAAAGAATTAAGGAGAAAACAAAATGAAAAATAAAATACTTTCTATTTCAGTAATATTTATAATCTTAATGATTACATTAATAACATTTTCATATGCCGAGGAAGCTGATTCAAATGCTCAAATAACAACTATCGAAAGCACAACTCAAGATAATATTATGCTTATCGATGAACATTCAACTGAGACACCCGCACAAACTACCGAAACATTAAATGAAGACTTTTACTTTGTTGGAACTGATATTACATTAGATGTCCCTGTGAATGGAAATGTCTTTATATTTGCTAATAATGTTTTAATAACATCAAATATCTCTGGAAATGTCTTTGTTTCTGCATCAAATATAACAACTTCTAAAGACTCAACTATATCTGGAAGCCTTTTTGCAAATTCCACAAATATAACAATAGAAGGTCTTGTATCTGATGTATATGCTTATTCTGAAAATATTAATATTTCTGGATTTATATATAGAGATTTAAAAGCAAATGTTAGCAATCTAAATATCTCTGGCTCAATTGGAAAAGATATATTTGCAAATATTTCAAAATCTCTTGATTTTAATAATACAACTAATATCCCTTCATTAGTAACAGGTAATTTCAATTATTCTTCTGCAACTCCATTAAATATTCCTGAAGGTATAGTATTAGGAGATATTAACTTTAGCGAACTATCTGTAACAACAAATACTACTTTAACATCTTTGGTAACATTTGTTACATTAACTTTACTTATATATATTCTATATAGATTACTTAATTCTAAATTTTTAGAAAAAGCAAACTTAGTAGAAAGCAAGAAAATATTTACTAAATTATTTTTAGGTTTCATAATTCCTTTAGCAATACTTATATTATCTGTCATTTTCTTTTTCATACCACTTACAACAACATTAGGAATTATCGGAATCTGTATTCTAATAATATTATATCTTTTATCAATACCAACTTCTATAATATTATTAGCTACAAGTATATCTGTTAAATTGGAAAAAACGAAAAATATATTTAAATATTCTTTCGTAATTGCAATATCTCTTATTATTTCACTATTATCCCTAATTCCATATTTAGGAATCGCATTAACACTTTTCTTACTTTTATATGGAATTGGTTCAATAATTTATTATATATTTAAGAATAGAAAAGAAAGCATATAATAAATCAAATAGAAAATTATTATCTTAAAATTACTGATATTCAAACAAAAAAAAGACGTTGTAAGTGAAATCCACCCTTTAAGGTAGACATCAAAGTTACATTGTCTTTTTGTTTTTGTATTTATTTCTTCATTTCATCTATTATAACTTTATAATCTTTAGCAGCCAATATAGCTGTTCCTGCAACTAATATATTAGCTCCTGCTTCTTTTACTTTATCTACTGTATTTAGATTTATACCACCATCAACTTCAATATCTAAATCTAAATTATTATCTTCTATATATTTTTTTAATTCTTTTATCTTATTTAACATATCTACTAAAAAAGTTTGTCCACCTTTTCCTGGTTCAACTGTCATAACTAGACACATATTTAAATATGGTAAGTATTCATATATCTCAGAAATATCTGTATTAGGCTTTATTGACATACCTACTTTAGAATTGTTTTCTCTAATATATTTTATCATCTTTATTATATCTTCTTTTTCGTTTATTGCTTCTAAATGAAATGTAATAATATTAGGTTCAAAAGCTAAGAAGTCATCTACTGATGTTTTAACATCTTCTACCATCAAATGCACATCTAATGGTATATTAGATATTCTCTTTATATATGAACAACTATCTATCATCTTATCATATGTATCTTTTTCTACAAATTTACCATCCATGACATCTATATGATAATAGTCTATTTTAGCAACTTCTAATCCCATACATACATTTACAAAATCTTTTTCTTCTACATTTAATATTGATGTTGATACTTCTACCATTTTTTTCTCTCCTCTTTATTTTTTAATTCTTCATAAATTTTAATATATCTTTCATATCTTTTTTTATTTATTGAACTATTTAAAACAGCTTCTTTTATTCCACAATTTTCTTCTTTTATATGTGTACATCCAATATATTCACAATTTATTATATATTCTTTGAATTCTTTATAGTATTTATCTAAATCCCTGTATGATATTTCTTCTATTGAAAAAGTAGAAAAACCTGGTGTGTCTGCTATATATGTATCTTCTTCTAGTTTATATAACTTAGTTGATGTTGTGGTGTTTTTTCCTCGTTTATTCTTCTGACTTATTTCACCCTCTAATGTTATATAACTATTAAATAACGAATTAATTAAAGTAGATTTACCAACACCTGAGTTACCAGAAAATGCACTAATATTCCCACTCAATTCTGATTTAATTTCATCTACTCTACTATTTTCACTACTATTTCCTTGAGTTACAATAACTTTATATCCAACTTTCTCATATACATCTTTAATTTCTTGTATATATTTTTCATCACCTAAATCCACTTTATTTAATACAATAACTATTTTCACTTTTAGTAACTCTGCAAAAGCAATTTGTTTATCTAACATAAGTAAATCTGGTTTTGGTTTATCTATTGAAATAACAAAAAAAAGTTTAGTTATATTTGCTACTTTAGGTCTTTTAATATATACATCTCTATCTAATATTTCACATATAATTCCTTCTATCACTTCACCTGAATTACTTTTTTCAAATATATCTACTAATACATTATCTCCAACGACTGGAAAGATTTCTTCTTTTCTAAATGCCCCTTTAATATTCGCATTACAAATTAAATTATTTTCTAATTCTACATTAACAGTATTTGAAACAACTTCAATAACTCTTCCTTTTTCCATTTATATTCCCTTCATTTTTAATTTCTATGCTAATTATATATATTTTTTCATCATAAGTCAATTTAATAACATTATATAAATTTAAATGAAGTAGAAAATATTATTTTCTACTTCTTCTCACCTTTACATTTAATATTTTTTTACTTTTAACAATTAACACTCTAATGATACGGTATGTTCAATTCCAATTTTTTTATATACTTCATTTTCGTTTATAACATCATAATAATACACATATCCTGATTCATCAATATCCTCAACCACAAATGTTTTAAATCTATCTCTAAAACACTTATTTTTCACTGTAAATTGTGAACCAATTCGTAACTGACTAAAAAATAACCCTGTGCACCCTGCATTTATTGATTTCTCAAATTCTTCTTTCGAAAGTAGTTTGATTTTTTCTGGTAATTTCAACTCAGTTATCCCTCCATTATATCCTACCAGAAAATAAATTATCCCCTGCCTCTTTAATGCATGTAATATGATTCCAAAATAATTTTGGTCATCTATAATGTACATACCTACTATTGTTTCAAAATCTGACAAGCGTTTTTTCATATTAAAGCCTCCATTTCAATTTAATTAAACTAAAATTTACCATTCAATATATTTCTAATAAAAGTATACTCTTATTTATTAAATTTTACAACTATAAAAATAAAATTCTTTAAACTCTTACCTCTCCTTGACTATTTCCATCCTTGATTGTATAATTTATATACAAAATATAGGAATTTGGAGATAATTATGAACTCATTAGAAAAATTAGAATTTAATAAAATACAAGATATATTAAAAACTTTTTGTATTACAAATATAGGAAAATCTATTTGTGAAGATTTAATACCTAGTAACGGAACTGAAAAAGTAAAACAATTATTAAGAGAGACTAAAGAGGCTACAGACATATCCAATATTCTTTTTATGCCCTCTTTTAAAAATTTAGATAAAATAGATATTGAGATAACAATATTAAAAAGTAATACTTTTTTAAATATGAAACAATTATTAATACTTGCAAATATACTAAATCAAGCTTCAATTTTGAAAGCATATTTTTCATCAGATAAAATTGATCAGGATAACTACCAAATACTTTCAGATATCTTTTCTTCTTTGTATTCAAACAAAAGTATTTCAGATAAAATATTTTCTTGTATATTAGACGAAAATACAATTGATGATTCTTCATCACCTAATTTGAGAAATATCAGGAAAAATATAAATAGTACCGAGCAAAATATAAAACAAAAATTAAATAATATGATCCATTCTTCTAGTTTTTCAAAATATCTACAAGATAATATTGTAACAATTAGAAATAACAGATTCGTACTTCCTGTTAAAGATGAGTATAGAAGTGAAGTAAAAGGATTTATACATGACATTTCTAATGCAGGTTCTACAGTATTTATTGAACCAATATCAATATTTGATTTAAATAATAAATTACATGAATATAAAATAGAAGAAGAACTTGAAATTGAAAAAATACTATATGAACTAACTTCCCTATTTGTTCCATATATCTACGAACTAGAAAGAGATGTAGAATTAATTGGTAAATTAGATTTCATATTTGCGAAAGCTAAATATTCTAAAAAAATATCTGGTATAACACCAATTATTAATTCTAAAAAAATTATAGACCTAAAAAAAGCAAGACATCCTTTAATTGACGAAGATACAGTTGTTCCAATAACAATTAACTTAGGAGAAGAATTTTCAACATTACTAATTACAGGACCTAACACAGGTGGTAAAACTGTATGTTTAAAAACTGTAGGGATCTTAGTATTAATGGCTTGCAGTGGACTTAATATTCCTGCTGGAGAAAATTCATCAATATTCGTATTTGATAATATCTTTGTAGATATTGGAGATGAGCAAAGTATTACTAATTCTTTAAGTACTTTTTCTTCACATATGCTAAACATTATTAATATCTTAAATACCCTAACACCTAAATCACTTATATTAGTTGATGAATTAGGTTCAGGAACTGATCCATTAGAAGGTGCTAATCTTGCAATTAGCATTTTAGAACATATTAAAAAAATTGGAAGTTTAACAATTGTCACATCACATTACCAAGAATTAAAAAACTATGCTTTATTAAATCCAGAATTCAAAAATGCTTCTGTTGAATTTGATATGAAAACTCTTAGCCCAACATATAAGTTATTGATTGGAATACCTGGTAAAAGTAATGCTTTTGAAATAAGTAAAAAATTAGGATTAGATGAAAATATAATATCTAGAGCTAAGTCACTCCTTACTTCTGATGAAGTTACAATTGAAGAATTATTGAAAAATATTTATGATGATAAAATATTGATTGAAAAACATAAATTGAATTTAGAAAAAGAATTAAAACAAACCACTTCTATTCGAAAATCTTTAGATTATGATTTAAGCTCTTTAAATGACAAAAAAAGAGAAATAATTAATAATGCTAAAATGGAAGCAAGAGATATTTTACTTAATGCAAAAAAAGAGGCTAGTTCCATCATTAAAGATTTAAAAAATGTTAATGAAAAAAATACTGCTGATTCAATTAGAAATGATTTAAATAATAAAATACGAGATATTCAATTAGATAGTATACAGATAAATGAAACAGATTCTGAATTACTTAAAGATAATAAAGATTTAAAAATCAATGATACTGTTCATATAATCACTTTAAATCAAACAGGTACAATAGTTTCTAATGTTACTAGATCTAACACTGTTCAAGTACAAGTTGGCCAAATGAAATTAAATATGAATATTAAAAATTTAAGACTTTTAGATACACCTAAAAATATTAATACTCCTAAATCTACTATCTCTACTTTTAGTACAAATAGGTTAAATAAAAAAATTACTACTGAAATTAATGTTATTGGACAAAACTCTGAACAAGCTATTTTCAATGTAGATAAATTCCTTGATGATTGTTCTATGTCTTCTCTTAAAAGTGTAACAATTATTCATGGTAAAGGTGCTGGTATTTTAAGTAAAAGTATTCATACTTTCTTAAAAACTAATCCTCATGTTAAATCTTACAGATTTGGTAGTTTTGGTGAAGGTGAAATGGGAGCTACTGTTGTTGAATTGAAATAACATATTTTAAAATCCCCTCATTTCTTATTTATCATAAGAAATGAGGGGATTTTATTTTTATTAAATTTAACACTTACATTCTACATATATAATATTGAACGAAACGATGTATAATTAAATTTATCACTAGTAGTAAATCCAGTCCTATAGCTAGCTGCATAATCACTAAAAGCGTAATTTCCTCCTCTATACACACTTTTAAAATATGGTCTTGTTAATGTTTCTGTAGTCCATTCACTCATATTTGATGCCATATTTATTATATTCATTTCTTCATCAGTTGCATGATGCGTTGTTTGTGAATACTCTTTATCTTCACTAAATGTTTGAATATATACTATAGCTGTATCCCATGCTAACGAATTTATTAAATCACTTGTAAATGCTGCTTCATTTTCATACATTTCCTTTGATTTTATTGCCGCATTTGGCTGTGTTATATTAACCCATGCTTCTTCATTTGCTTTAATTTGTGCTTTCCCATCTTGAGTCCCATCACTACTACTTGCTTCATATCTTGCGATATAATATCCTCCTGTTGCATTTGTTTTTGATATAAATTCTCCTAAATTTTTTGCTACTGTATTTCCTTGTGTTGATGTTTGTTCTTCCAAATAATTATAATCATTATAACTTCCTTCACTATTTATATCATCTGCTAATCCTTTTTTTGTTGTTTCTCCATTTATTCCAAACTCGTATCTAGATAATTCTATATTTACATTTGTTCCATTGTTGTTTATATCACCTACCGGTACCCATACAAATTGATTTCCATTTTCCTTATCTTCAATAACTACACCTTTTGTTACATCTGCTCCTGTACCTGATGCTATTCCAAATCCTGCTGGTATCATTATTTTATTATTATATTGATCTCTTATTTCTGTATTTTCTGTTTCTGAAAATACTTCTATTTCTGGCGTTACCCCTGCTTTTTCTATTTCTGTTAATTGTTTGTATTTACTTTCTACTGATACTTTTTTAGTTAATGTATAGTCCACTCCATTTACTGTTCCTACTATTGTAAATTCTATTTCTTTATCTGTTCCATTTGTTGTATATGGTAATTGTGGTGAAATTGATTTTATTGTACCACCCTCTATACTTGTATCAAAATTTATTTGTACTGTTGTTCCTTCTGTTAAACTTCCATCAGCTGGTTCTGTTGTTCCATCTGTTGTTATTAATATATTTTCTACTTGTGGTCTTGGACCTGCTAATTGAAAATTATTTTCATTATATTCTCCATTTGCATCTACTTCTACTTGATATCCATCTACTATTACTGTATATGGCGCTGTATCTCCTTCTACTGATGATATGTCTTTATGGTTTTCTAAGAATTCTTTTAATTCTTTATTATCTGTATATTTTTGTGCTCTGTACTCTATTAATGCTAGTCTTAATTTTTCTTCTGCTGCTGCTTTTTCATTTTCTTCTTCTGCATTTATTGCTTGAGTAAGAATCCCATTATCTCCTGTTAATATTGCTATTGATACCATTGCTAATATTAACAATACTATTATTGTTATTACTAATGCTATTAATGTTATACCTTTACTTCCCCTAATCATATTTTTTTTCATTTGCTCTTTTTTCCTTTCTTTTGTTTATATACTAAGATTTTTTTAATCTTTACACATTTTATATTTATATTTTTTTATTGTCAATATTTTACATTTATTTAATTAATTATTTTATTAATAAAATAATTTTATCACTCTTAATATTTACAAATTACTTAATCATTTACTGATCATCTCTAAATATAAGAAAAGAATACTAAACTCTGTATTCTCTCCTATATTATTTATAATTACTTTATTTAATCTTTTTATCAAATACTTTATCTTTAAATTCTATAAATATAAAATTGCTCTAAATGAAATTCTAGGATCACCTAAAGTACTACTTCCAGCATTTCTACCATCAACTGTATTATATCTAGTATTAAATACTCCCCCTCTAATTGTAGCAGGATAATTATAATCTAGGTGTGTACATGTTTCTGTAGTCCATTCCATTACACCTGATGACATATCTGTTATTTTTAATTTTTCATCATCTGCCATTCCTGTGTTTGGACTCGTTGAACTCATAGATACAGTTGTTTGTTTTGAGTAATCTTTATATTCACTAAATGTTTGAATATATACTATAGCTGTGTCCCATGCAAGTGAATTTATTAAATCACTTGTAAATATTGTTTCTTGATACATATTTCTTGCAAGTGTTGCTGCCGCTGGTTGTGTTATTGTTTTCCATGATGCTTTATTTCTTACACTTGCTGCTACTCCTCCAGCGTTACTTGATTCATATCTAGCTATATAATATCCTCCTGATATTTCTGTTGTCGCTATAAATTCTCCTAAATTTTTTGCTACTATATTTCCTAATGTTGATGTTTCTTCTTCAGAAAATTTATATCCACCCATCTGCACATAATCTTGTAATCCTTTTTTAGTTGCTGTTCCATCTTCTGCAAATTCATATCTAGATAATTCTATGTTTACAGTTGTTCCATCATTATTTATATTTCCTACTGGTATCCATACAAATTGATTTCCATTTATTTCATCTTCTATTACTATTCCTTCTATTACATCTACACCTGAATCTTTTGCTATTCCAAATCCTGCTGGTACTACTATATCATTTCCATAATCATCTGATATTGTTACATTTTCCGTTTCAGAAAATGCCATCACTGTACTTGATTGCAATGCTTCTTCTAATGTTTCTGGTGGTCTTATATATTTATGTACTACTGATACTTTTTTAGTTAATGTATAGTCCACTCCATTTACTGTTCCTACTATTGTAAATTCTATTTCTTTATCTGTTCCATTTGTTGTATATGGTAATTGTGGTGAAATTGATTTTATTGTACCACCCTCTATACTTGTATCAAAATTTATTTGTACTGTTGTTCCTTCTGTTAAACTTCCATCAGCTGGTTCTGTTGTTCCATCTGTTGTTATTAATATATTTTCTACTTGTGGTCTTGGACCTGCTAATTGAAAATTATTTTCATTATATTCTCCATTTGCATCTACTTCTACTTGATATCCATCTACTATTACTGTATATGGCGCTGTATCTCCTTCTACTGATGATATGTCTTTATGGTTTTCTAAGAATTCTTTTAATTCTTTATTATCTGTATATTTTTGTGCTCTGTACTCTATTAATGCTAGTCTTAATTTTTCTTCTGCTGCTGCTTTTTCATTTTCTTCTTCTGCATTTATTGCTTGAGTAAGAATCCCATTATCTCCTGTTAATATTGCTATTGATACCATTGCTAATATTAACAATACTATTATTGTTATTACTAATGCTATTAATGTTATACCTTTGTTTTTTTTCATTTTTTTCTTCCTTTCGTTTTTGCTTTTTGTTTTACTTTTATTTTTTTCTTATCTCATTTAATAAAAACAAACAAGTCTAATCAAAGCCACTATTATATATGACTTTAATTAAACTTATTTCAATTTTATCTATTTGCATTACTCTTGGGTATTGATATATTTCCATATTATCTACCACTTTTCTTTTGTTTTAATATTTTTCTGTATCATCTTACATCTAATACTCTTAATTGTCAATAAATTTATACAAATTTTTCAATAACAAGAATAGGTCTACCACTTCTGGTATTACCAGTTTCTGACTTAATAATAAACCTACCTTTTCCTCTAATAGTTATTGTATCTCCAATCTTAATATTTCTAGATTGTTTAGTCTCACATTTACCATTTAAAAATACTCTTTCTTGATCAATAACTTGAACAGCTTTACTTCTAGATGTTCTAATTAAATCTGAGACAATATTGTCTAATCTTAAAGAAGGCACTATTATTTTAATTTCTTCTTTAATAACTTCTTTTTCTATCAATTTTTCTATTTCAATTTGTTCTATTTTAGCTTTTTCAAATCTAGATAAATTAATTAATTCTTTAGATAAAATTTTAGAAAAATCTTTCACAGTTATTATATCTGCACCATCTTCTCTAACAATTATATCTCCTACTTTTTCTCTACTTAATCCCAATTTAACAATTCCACCTAAATAGTTTCTATGAGCAAATTTACCTTTATCGAATTCTGGAAGATTAACTCTTGTTATTTCAAAAAACTCTTTATAATCTTCTTCAACTTCATTTTTATCATATATATCATTATATGTTATTAAAACTTTTCTTTCACTTGATTCATACCCACCATAAAGTATATAGTTTTCAAACTTTATTTTTCTTAAAAAGTTCTCTACTAAAGATATCTGATACATATCTAAAAAGTTAGTAAATTCAATACTTTTTCTTGTATCAGAAAATTCTATTTTATCTAATACTTGAGATAAACAAATTCTATCTTCTTGTTTTTTATATGCTTTAATTAAGTCTTTTCCCATTAATATACTCCTCTTTATTTATTACAATATTATATTTTTCTTCGATTTCTTCCACTGTACCATGTTCAATATATTCATCTGGATATGCTATACATTTTATTTTAACATCATGTATTTCTTCATCAATAATTAATTCTTTTACTGCTGTTCCTAATCCATTTACTATTGTTCCATCTTCTATAGTTATTACATTTTTTGTCTTATTAATAGATTTAATAATAGCTTTTTTATCTAATGGTTTTAAGAATCTAACATTTATAACTTCTACAACATCTTCTTCAAAGTTTTTAGAAAATTCAATTGCTTTATCTACCATTTTCCCAATAGCTACAACTGTTATTTCATTTCCTTTTTTAATTAATTCAGATTTTCCTACTTCAATATCTGGGCACTTCTCAAAAATATTCTTTCCTTCTCCACCTCTCGGGTATCTAATAACTACTGGTTTATTTAATTTAATTGCAAATTCCATCATTTTTTCTAATTCTTTGAAATCTTTTGGTGCTAATATTGTTAAATTAGGTACTAATCTGAAAAATGACATATCTAATATCCCTTGATGTGTTTCTCCATCTGCTCCAACACATCCAGCTCTATCTACACACATAACTACTGGTAAATTTTGTATCGCTATATCATGTATCACTTGATCATATGCTCTTTGATAAAATGATGAATATATTGTTATGAATGGTACTAATCCTTGTTTTGCCATACCTGCTGCCATTCCCATTGCATGTTGTTCTGCTATTCCTACATCAAAAAATCTATCTGGATATTTTTCAGCAAATTCCGTAAGTCCTGTACCATCTTTCATAGCAGCTGTTATTGCTACTATATTTTTATTATCTTTTGCTAATTCAATTAATTTATCCCCAAATACTTGTGAATAATCTTTTTTCTTTTCTTTTAAACTTTTCCCTGTTTCAATATTAAATGGACTTGCCCCATGAAATTTATGTGGTGTTTTTTCAGCTATCTCATATCCTTTTCCTTTTTTAGTTATTATATGAAGTAATACTGGACCTTCTAATTCTTTGGTAATTTTAAGCATTCTTTCTAATTCTTTAATATTATGCCCATCTACTGGTCCTAAATATCTAAAACCAATATCTTCAAAAAACATTTTAGGTATTACTAATTGTTTTATACCTCTTTTAACACCTCTTACTAATCTTACTATTTGTCTTCCTACAACTGGCATTTTGAGTATTACTCTTTTTGCTCTATCACTTGATTTATCATATGTTTTTTTAGTCCTTAATTTGCTTAAAAACATATTTAATCCACCAATATTTTGAGATATGCTCATTTCATTATCATTTAATATTACTGTCATTTTTGTTTGGCTAAATCCTGCATCATTTAATCCTTCTAATGCCATTCCACCTGTTAATGCTCCATCACCTATTACTGCCATAACAGAATAGTTTTCACCTTTAATATCTCTTGCTCTTGCCATTCCTAAAGCTGCAGATATAGATGTACTACTATGTCCTGTATTAAAACAATCTGCTTCTGATTCTTTTGTTTTAGGAAATCCAGATATTCCATCTAATTTTCTGAGTGTTCCTAGTTTATCTTTTCTTCCTGTTAAAATCTTATGTGTATATACTTGATGTCCTACATCCCAGACAACTCTATCTTTATATAGATCAAATACACTATGTAGTGCTATTGTTAAGTCTACAACACCTAAATTAGATGCTAAATGTCCTCCATTTTCTGATACTATTTTTAATATATATTCTCTTATTTCTTTTGCAAGTATATTTTTATCTTCATATCCTAAATTTTCTAAATCTTTAGGTTTTTCTATTTTCTCTAACATTTCTTACCTCTTATTTGTATTTATTACTATATAATAAAATCTTTTTAAGGTTTTGTCAATTAAAATTAGAGTAAGATTTGATTCTTACTCTAATTAATTATTCTTTTATTTTTAAATTATCATTTTCTACAATGATTTTAGCTAGTTTATTTCTTTTAATATTCCCATCTAATATTTCTTCAGATATCTTATTTTCTAATATATTTTGTATAGTTCTTCTAAGAGGTCTTGCACCAAAAGATTTATCTATTCCTTTTTGTATAATCATTTTCTTTACATCTGATGATATTTCAATAATATATTTTTCTTTTTCTAATTTTTTACTAACATCTTTTAACATTATATCAACAATTTTAGATATTTCCATATCATTTAATTTATGGAATACAACTATTTCATCAATTCTATTTATGAATTCTGGTCTTAATTCTTTTTTAAGTTCATCTAAAACTTGTTTTTTAGTTTCATCATATTCTTTGTTTTCTTTAATTTCTGTTTCTTCACCTATTTTAGAAAACCCTAATAATTTCTTGTCTGTAATTAACCTTGCTCCAATATTTGATGTCATAATTATTATTGTATTTTTAAAATTAACTACTCTTCCTGATGAATCTGTAAGTCTTCCATCTTCAAATATTTGTAGCATTATGTTCATTACATCTGGATGAGATTTTTCTATTTCATCAAACAAGATTACTGAATATGGATTTCTCCTTATTTTTTCTGTAAGTTGTCCTCCATCATCAAATCCAATATATCCAGGTGGTGAACCAATTAATTTAGAAACTGAATGCGCTTCCATATATTCTGACATATCTATTCTTATTAGGTTATTATCTGAACCAAATAAATATTCTGAAAGTGCTTTTGCAAGTTCTGTTTTACCGACTCCTGTTGGTCCTAAAAATAGGAATGAACCTATTGGTCTATTTGGATCTTTTAATCCTACTCTTCCTCTTCTTATAGCTTGTGATACAGCTCCAATTGCTTCATTTTGTCCTATTACCCTTTTATGCAAATTTTCTTCTAAATTTTTAAGTTTTACATTTTCATCTTCTGTTATTTTATTTACTGGTATTTTTGTCCATAATGATATTACCTCAGCTATATTTTCTTCGTCAATATTAGCAATTGTTTTAGTATTTTTATCTTTCCAATTTTCTTGTTCTTTTTCATACTTGTTTTTTAATTCTTTTTCTTTATCTCTAAGATTTGCTGCTTTTTCAAATTTTTGTATTCTAACTGCTTCATCTTTTTCTTTTCTTATTTCATTTATTTCTTCTTCTAATTTTTTCAAATTTTCTGGTTCAGTATATGTTTTTAATTTAGCTTTTGATGCTGCTTCATCTATTAAATCTATTGCTTTATCTGGGAGGTATCTATCATTTATATATCTAACAGATAAATTAACAGCTGCGCGTATTGCTTCATCTGTTATTTTAACACCATGATGTGCTTCATATTTATCTCTAATACCCTCTAATATTTTTATTGTATCTAACTCATTTGGTTCATTTACATTTACTGGACTAAATCTTCTTTCTAATGCACTATCTTTTTCTATATATTTCCTATATTCATTTATTGTAGTTGCTCCAACTAATTGTATTTCTCCTCTTGCTAATAATGGTTTTAAAATATTTGCTGCATCTATTGCTCCTTCTGCAGCTCCCGCTCCTACAATTGTATGGATTTCGTCTATGAATATTATTATATCCCCTGCTTTTCTAACTTCCTCTAATGCTTTTTTTATTCTTTCTTCAAAATCTCCTCTATATTTTGCACCAGCTACCATTCCCGAAATATCCATACTAAAAACTCTTTTATTTTTTAATATTTCTGGTACATCACTTGCTATTATTTTCATAGCCAAACCTTCTGCTATTGCTGTTTTACCAACACCAGGCTCACCAATTAAACATGGATTATTTTTTGTTCTTCTGGATAAAACTTGTATTACTCTTTCAATTTCCTCTTTTCTTCCTATTATTGGATCTATTTTACCTTCTTTAGCTTTTTTAGTTAAATCATCTCCAAATTGATTTAACATATTTGTCTGATTATAGCTATCTTTTTTACCTTCTTGAGATTTAGAGTCTTTATCTATTTTAAAATCTTCTCCTTCATTTATTGCCTTTATTACTTCTCCATATATTTTAGAAATATCTACATCTAATTCTTGTATAATTCTAGATGCTATTGAATCTCCTTCTTTTAAAAGACCTATTAAAAGATGTTCTGTTCCTATGTAGTCATAGCCTAACTTTCTTGCTTCTACAAAACCATTTTCAATTACTCTTTTTGTTCTTGGAGTAAACCCTTGTGTTTCTTCTACTTCATCTTCTTTCCCAATTAACTCTGTTATTTTTTCTAATATTTCTTCACTTTTAATATTTTGTTTTTTTAATACTTTCGAAGCAATTCCGCTTCCTTCTTCAGATAGTCCATATAATATATGTTCTGTTCCAACATAACTATGTCCCATCTTTTTTGCTATTTCATTTCCTATCTCTAAAGCTTTTTTAGCTCTATTTGTAAATTTATATATCATATTTACCTTCCTTTCTCTATTATTCATTTATTATATTTTTAATAATTTCTGCTCTTTTTATATCTCTTTCTATTCCCTCATATTCTTCGCCTAAATATTTTTGTAAATTTGATGGTTTAGTATATAAGTATAGTTTTTTTACTTTTAAATCATCTAATTTATCTACTATTCCTAAATCTGTTCCTAATTTTATATTGGATAATATATCTTGTGTTTCATTATGTGTGATTTTCCTGCAATTACTTAGTATTCCAAAACTCCTATATACCATATCTTCAATATGTATATTGTCTTTTGTAAGCATTGCTCTTGCTATTTTTTCTTGGTCAATTATTTTAGTTACAATTATTTTTAAATTTTGAACTATTTCTTTTTCAGATATTCCAAGAGTTTGTTTATTTGAAATTTGATACATATCTCCCGCTACTTGTGTATTTTCTCCATATATTCCACGTATATTCAATCCAAATTTTTGTACTGACTCTAGCACTTTTTCAATATTATTTGTTTTAGTAAGTGCTGGTAAATGTAACATAACAGATGCTCTAAGACCTGTCCCTACATTTGTCATACAGCTTGTTAGATATCCATATTTTTCTGTTATACTATATGGCAATATTTCAGCAATTCTTTCATCTATTTCAATACTTAAATTAAGTGTATTTTCTAAATCTAAACCTGCACTAAATACTTGTAATCTTAAATGATCTTCTTCTCCTATCATAATACAAATATTTTCATCATCATTTATTAATATACTCCCTGTTTCATTTCTTTTTAAAACAAAATCTGGACTTAATATGTTTTTCTCTACTAAACTCATTTTTGTAATATCATCCATATTTCTTAATCTGAAAAATTTAAGTCCATAACCTAAATTACATAAATTGTTTTTTACAAGATTTTCTAATTCTAATATTTCCTCTTTATTATTTAAATTAAACTTTATATTTTTTAAGTTTCTGGCTAATCTGATTCTCGTACTAATAACTACATCTGAATTTTCTGTATTTTGTAAATACCAATTCATATAACTCACCTCTTTATATTTAATTATCTATTTTTTTTATTTCATCTCTTATCTTCGCCGCTTCTTCATATTCTTCTTGTATAATTGCTTTTCTTAAATCTTCTTTTAATTTCTGCATAATATTATATTTATCTTTTTCAAGATTATTCTCTTTTTCGTTTTCTTGTTTTAATATATCTTTGTCCAATCTAGTTTTAGAATTCAAATTCCCTTTTCTTCCTATATGAATATCTGAACCTTGTATTTTTTTTATAATTGGATTTAACTTTTTTTCAAAAGTATTATAACAATTTCCACACCCTAATTTACCACCTTTTAATATATCTTCATATGTATATCCACATATTTTACACACTTTTTCTTCATTTATATTACTTCCTAATGTTTCGAATTCATATTCATCCATAAAATCTATAAAATAGTTCGAGAAATCTAAAGGTATATCAAATATAGAGTTTGTATTAAATTGTATTCCTAATATATGACTACAATTTTCACATAGATTTATTTTTTGTTCTTTTCCATTTATATTTTGAATATATTTTATATTCGCATTATATTTACCACAATTATCACAATTCATAAAATACCTCCTATTATATGTTTAAAAGCATATTTTTCATTATTCTTGCTCTAACATAATCTTTTGTTAATATGTCTAACCTAAGTACATTGTCACTTGTCGCTACTTTTAGCAGTTTAGCTTCTTTTTCACTTATTATGTTATATGTTAAAAAATCACTTAATATAACATCAATTTCATTTGATGTTATTTCTTCTCCTATATTTTTAATGATATGCATTATATATTCTTCATTAGTATTTACAACTTTTTTTATTGTGATATTTCCACCACCGCCTCTTCTACTTTCAACATAATATCCTTGTGATGGTTTAAATCTTGTTGATATTACATAATTAATTTGTGATGGTACACATTTAAAATATTCTGCTAATTCATTTCTTTGAATTTCGACCATTTCTTGCTTTTCAAACATTTCTTTTATAAATTCTTCAATAATATCTGATACTCTCATAATTACCTCTTTCCATTCTTTTGTTTTTGACTTTCTTTGACTTTTGTTAACATTATATATCTTTTTCTAGTTTAATCAAATTTCATTTTTGACTTTTTCTGACCTTTAAACCAGATATTTATTATTTTATCTATATTTTTCTCTTCTTTTCATTGTTTTTCACATTTTTTCTATTCATATGTCGAATCTTCTAACTCTTTTCCCCTTTTCTTTTGTTCATCTAGTGTTTTCCACTTAAAATATGATGTAATAAATTCTTTATTACAATTTGTTTCTTCAAAAATATCTAATCCCCTATTATATATTCTTTTATTTTTATATTCTTCTTTTTTCATATAACCTCCTTATATTCTATGAATAAATTATTCACATTTTATTAATTTTTATACATATCTTTTAATATATACATATATCTTTATATTAAAAACACTAATATTGCTAAGTTTTTAAGACTTTTTATCATTTCTGATTTATTTTTTTAGAAATATATGTTATAATTATATTAGTTGTTTAAAGGAGGTATAATTTATATGTGGCAAATTTGGTTAATTATATGTGGAATTTGTTTAGTTATTGAAGTAATGACACATGGTTTTTTAGTATTTTGGTTCGCGTTAGGTGCTCTTTTTGCAATGATAACTAGTTTCTTTGTAGATAGTATAATAATTCAATCAACTGTTTTTGTTTTATCATCTACTCTTTTAATTTTTGCAACAAAACCACTTGTTAAAAAATTTATCAATTCTAAAGAAACTGTACCAACAAATGCTTTTTCAGTTGTTGGAAAAAAAGGGTTAGTTACAGAAGAAATTAATACACATACAGGAACAGGTGTTGTTAAAATTGATGGTGAGACTTGGTCTGCTGTTGATGTTAATAACTCTACTATTGAAAAAGATTCAGATATACAAGTTTTAGAAATTAAAGGTGTAAAACTTGTTGTTGAAAAAATTAATGTTCCAAGTAAATCAATTTAGTTTTTAATTTATTAAATAAATATATTAAAATATTTTATATTAGGAGGTATTATTATGACATTTTTAATAATTTTATTAGTTATAATTTTTGTTATAGCTGCAATGTCAATCAAGATTGTTAAACAATCTGAAGTTTATATTATTGAGAGATTAGGTAAATTCTATAAAATAGCTGATGCTGGTCTTACAATAATTATCCCATTTTTTGATCACGTAAGAAGTGTTGTTAGTTTAAAGCAACAAACTATGGATGTACCACCACAAGGTGTTATCACACATGATAATGTTACAATTACAATAGATACAGTTGTATTCTATCAAATTACTGATCCAGGGAAAGCTGTTTATGAAATTCAAAACTTGAAAAAAGGTATTGAATATTTAGCAATAACAACTATCCGTGATATTATTGGTAAAATGGACTTAGATGAAACATTTAGTTCAAGAGATGGTATTAATACAAAATTAAGAATAGTTTTAGATGAAGCAACAGATAAATGGGGATGTAAAATCGACAGAGTTGAAATCAAAGATATTACACCACCTGCTGACATCAGAGATGCAATGGAAAAAGAAATGAATGCTGAAAGAAATAAAAGAGCTTTAATTCTTCAATCTGAAGCTGAAAGACAATCTGCTATCACTATAGCTGAAGGTAGAAAACAAGCTGCTATATTAGAAGCTGAAGCTGATAGAGAATCTAAAATCAGAAGAGCTGCCGGTGAAGCACAAGCTATAAAAGAAGTTGCTGATGCCAAAGCAAAAGAAATCACTATGATTTACAATGCAATGAAAGAAGCTGCTCCAGATGATAAATTAGTTCAATTAAAATCTTTAGAAGCTTTAGAAGAAGTTGCTAAAGGTCAAGCAAACAAAATATTTATCCCATTTGAAGCAACATCTGCACTTAGTTCATTAGGAGCTATAAAAGATGTAATGACAGATAAAACAGATAAAAAATAATTACATAAATTAAGAACTCATATATATAGTATGAGTTCTTTTTATTCTATTTCTTCCCTTTTATATTTTATTTCTAATTTTTCTTGACTTTAGTTTTTATGGAATATATACTTTTCTTGTTTCCTTAAATATATAACCGGACCAAGTGTATATTTTATAATTAAGGAGGTCAAATGAATTTAACAAAAAACTTTTTTAAAATTATTATTTCACTTATACTTTTAATTTCAGTAATCTTTACTTTTAATTATTCAAATGCAAAATATTTTTACTCTACAACTTTTCCTTTATTTAATATAAATATTGATAGAATAAAACCAGTTGCTAATATACAATCTATACCCACTCCCCAAAATATATATTTAAATAATCCAAATATTTCTAATATACATACTATTTCACTAGAAATAATTGAAGATAATTTAATTACTAATAATCTTAATATAGATTCACTGATATTTAGTCAAGGTATATCTTTAACAAATCCTATTATCTTAGAATTTAATCAAATCTCTGATAAATTATATAATGCTTCCTTTTCAATAGATACTTTTGATTCTAGTTCTATTTGCGAAATATCTATTCAGGAAAATATATTAGTAGATATAAATGGAAATTATAATGATTTAACATTATATACTTTAAATATTGATCAAAATCCAGTTTCAAACACTTTTATGACAATAACAAGGTCGTTACATTCAGAAAATATATCTACTTTTTATTCACCCCTATTATCCCACCAATAATCCCAAAAAATATTCCAATTAAAATCATAATAATGCTCTCTGTGTTCAAACTAAATTGCATATTTAATATGCTTGAAATCAGATACATAAGTATTAAATAAATCCCACCTATCATTCCACCATTTAATACTCCATTTTTTCCTATCTTCATATTTGCTATAGAGCTTCCAATAAATATACTCATTGCTGTAACAATAATTATTACTGGTGTTATTGTATTTTCACTAACATCTGTATATGTAAGAATTAAAGAAAATATTATCAAAACTACAAAAGTAATTAAATATGCAATACCTACACCTTTAAATATTTTTTTAATATTACTATCACTTTTTATTTGGGTTACTTTTTCCATACACTATCTTCTCCTTCTCAATCTTTGTTTAATATATATTACATAAAAAAAGAAATAGACCTATATATCTATTTCTTTTTCTAATTTCTCTATTATTTTAATAATTATATCTTCTCTATTAAACTCTATGTTTTTTTCTTTTAATTCTTTTTTTAATGATGTAGCTATATCTATTGTTTCTTTACTAAATATTTCTTCATTTACATTTATTCCAATACCAATTAACATATATTTAATTTTGCTACCTATAGTATTTATTTCTGTTAATATTCCACACAGTTTTTTATTATTAAACAATAAATCATTTGGCTCTTTTATTGTTAAATCACAATTATATAATTCTTTTATACTATCCTTTATTATATCTGCAATTTTAATTGTAATACCTTCTAATTCTAATATCGTACATTTAGGTTTAAGTATTATTGTCATAGCAATATTATCATCTCCAGTAAACCAGCTTCTTCCTTTTGTCCCTATCCCTGCTGTTTGTTTTTCAGTTATAATAATTTTACCATTATTACTATCATTTTTCGCTATTGACTTAGCATATATACTTGTTGATCCTATTTCTTTATAATATTCAATTTGTTTTCCAATAATTTTTGTATTTGCATTTTTAATTTTTTCTATTTTCATTTTTCTTCCTTAAAATTCATAATCTATTGCTTTTCTATCTATTCTAAATTCCTTATATAATTCTCCTACTTCTTTATGTTTAGGATGGTTAGAATATTTATCTAAATCTTCAAAACTTTCAAATTCAGATATTAATATTGCATCATAATCATTTTTTTCATTTATATTAATTCCTGTTTCTAACATTTTAATTTCTGGAATAATATTTTTAAGTTCATTTAATTTTTCTAAAAATATCTTCATTTCTTTTTCTTTATTTTCTTGAAATTTCCACATAACTACATGTTTTATCATATTATTTCTCCTATTTTTATTTTTTAAATTATATCATCTTTTATACTTTTTGTACACTAAAAACTCATTGTTCTATTTAAGTAAAATAAAGAATTATTGTATATACCTTATAGTACTTCTTTATTAACTATTTTTAGCCGAATTGATGAGATTCGAACACACGAATGCCAGATCCAAAGTCTATCCTAAGCTTTTCTTTTTACCATTTTTTGATAATTATTATTACCTTTTAAAACTGCTTTTTTATCCACTTATAAGCATTTTTCTGCAATTTATTTGATATACTAATATTTTTAGGTTTTCGGATTTTTTTACGATTTTGTTAGACATCTGTTAGACCTAAATATTATTAAATTAATAACAGTAGTCTATCTCATGATAGAATATATTTATTACTAAAAAAACTTTTAAAAATTATTGCATTTTTTAAATATCCATTGTATAATGCAAACACAAGTTCGCAATATGCTTATTGGCTTTTCAAATATTTTATTAGGAGGTTTTACTATGAATGAAAATATTAGCCTTACTTTATTTGATGAAAATAAAATAAGAAAACAAAATATAAATGATGAATGGTTTTATTCTATTGTTGATATTATTGAAATATTAACTGAAAGTACAGATCCAAAAGATTATTGGTACAAACTCAAGAAAAGAACTGTGACAGAAGAGTTTTCTGAACTATCGACAAATTGTCGACAGTTGAAAATGAAAGCCAAAGATGGAAAAAGCAGATTAACAGATTGTGCAAACAGAGAAACTATTTTTAGACTTATTCAATCTGTTCCTTCTCCTAATGCTGAACCTTTTAAACTATGGTTTGCTCGACTTGCTGAAGAAAGAATTGAAGAAATTATAGATCCATCACTTGCTATTGAAAGAGCTAGAAATACTTATTTAAAAAAAGGCTATTCAGAAGAATGGACAAATGCAAGATTAAAATCAATCCCTGCTAGAAATACATTAACTGATGAGTGGAAAAATAGAGGTGCTACTACTAAAGATTATGGTGTATTAACTGATGAAATTAGTAAAGGTACTTTTGGTATCACAACAAAAGAACACAAACAAATTAAAGGCTTAGATAAACAAAATTTAAGAAATAATATGACTTCTCTTGAATTAACACTTATGACACTTGCTGAACTTACAACTACTGAAATACATAAAACAAACGATTCACATGGTCTTAATGAATTAAAAGTAGATGCGAAAGATGGTGGTGAAATTGCTTCTATTACAAGAAAAAATATTGAATCTAAAATTGGTAAAAAAATTGTTTCACCAAATAATGCACTTAATTTTAAAAAAGAAAATAAACTAGATTCTGGCAAATAAATATAAAAAAAGCTTCTTCAAATTGAATAAGCTTTTTTTGGCTGGGCTGGTGAGATTCGAACACACGAATGCCAGAGTCAAAGTCTGGTGCCTTACCGCTTGGCTACAGCCCAATATAATTTAAATGGGGTGGAAGATGGGGATCGAACCCACGATCTCCAGTGCCACAAACTGGCGTGATAACCACTTCACTACATCCACCATTTTTATGTCTTACTTAACACGCTTTATATTTTACCCTATTTCCTACCCATTTGTCAACTATTTTTAATAAATTTTTATCTTACATTAAAATAATTATCAACCAACTATTTCAAATTGATAATTGGTTGATATATATTAATATTTTATTTAATTTTTCAAGCTAACATTTCCACCTACACTACTATCTATAATTTCTTGTAAATGTGGACTATTACCAGAAATTATTATTCCACTACCAGCTGTACCTGTTAATCTAAATACATAGTCATAGTCTTTTAAACTATTCTCTACAATTAAACCTGATGTTTTTGCATTTATTTCCATTTCACCTTCTAATTTAGGACAATTAAAAAACATAGACTTGATATTAGTAACATTTTCTGGAATAACTTTTATTCCTTTTTCTAGATTAGGACAACTAGAAAAAGTGTTATTTAAACTTTTTACATTTTTGGGAATAATTAAAGCACTTACATCAACTAAATTATTACACACTCTAAAACTACCATCCATCCACTCTACACTATCTGGTATCTTAACATCTATCGCAGCTATACCTGTTCTTTCAAAAGTATATTTCAGTTCTTTAAGATTTGCCCCTAAATTATAGTCTGCTGGTATTTCAACTAATGAACTACAACGTGAAAATGTTAAATTCAAAGCATTTACACTATCTGGAATTTCTGAAGGAAGTGTAGTAAGTGATGTACATTCATAAAATGTTGCATTCATTCCTTTTACTGTATCTGGAATCTCAGGAGCTATTTTCAACTCACTTTCTTGATAAAATGTCATCATCATATGTGTAACTGATTTGTATTCAACTTTTCCACCTTCTATTTTTCCTATAAATTGTGGTACTGTGCCTTCTATTTTACCATCAGATGTATACCCACCAAGATATCCACTTGTAGTATTTTCATTTATTTTATTAGCATTAGTCGTATACATTGTTATATCATTTAATCCATATGTTCCTTCGATAATAAATGAAACATCATCATCTTCTTCTCCCTTAAAAGTATATTCCCATAAATCCATATTTACTAAATTTCCCTCTTTATCCAAACCAATTATATCGGTATTAGTTGTCTGTGATGCATGTGGAGTAGTATTTGACGTAAATATATCTTGTAAATTATTAGTTTCTTGACTTACTGCACCATCTATTGTAATTTGATATGACTTGTCTTCAACTTGTAAGAAGACTGGAAAAGTACTATTTAACGGTATTCCTATTTTACTTAACTCCATTAAATATTTCTCTTCGTCAATTTTTCCTGTATTATCGTAACTTGCTAAATATGCTAATTTTAATTTTTCATCTAATTCTGCTTCTTGCGTTTTCTCACCTGCTTCTATTGCTTGAGTAAGAATTCCATTTTCTCCTACTAACATCGCTATTGATACTCCTGCAAGTATTAATAAAACTATTATTGTTATTACTAGTGCGATTAGAGTTATCCCTTTATTAATTATTAAACTATTTTTCATAATTAACCTCCTACATATATTTATTCTTTTGTTTATAATTCTATTGTAACAATATGAAATTTTATTGTCAATATAATTTAAATTAAAAATTATTTCCCCTTCTTTTTAATAACATTTCTGGTTTACCTTCAGATATTTCCTCTTCTACTCCTTGTAAGTCTAGTGTTTTAACAAATTCCCTAATATTATTTTTATGTATATTGTAATCTTGTCCATCATCAACTTTTAACTCAACTTCTATAAAAGTCCCTAAAGTCTTTTCTTCTTCAACAACTATTTCATAATTTTCAAATTTGAATGTATCTTTACAATTATCTACAACAATTAATTCTTTCATATTTAAATTTTCTAATATTTTTACTGCCATATTCATATCATTTACTTTTGTTTCATATTCATTACAATATTGCCATATATCATTTTCATCCAGAACATTTTCTTTATATGTCATATAATTTCCAAAATCACTTTTTCTTAATCTAAAACATGCATCTAATATTATTCCTCTAGGACATAATTGTTTAATATTTTCATTATGATAATATATATCAAGAACATTATTAGTTCCTATAAATTTCGCTCCAACATTTCTAACTTTTTGAATAATTTCTTCTTTTTTCATATTAACTCTATATAATACTTCTATTTCTCTCATTCTATTACTCCTTTAAATAAAATAAAATAAAAGTAAAAGTACATTCTGTATACTTCTACTCCTATTTCAATTTTCTCTAAATTAAACTGTTTTCATTTCTTCAAATCTCTTAATTTTTTGTGTTGTTGTTTTAATCAATTCCTTATCTGTAACAATTATATCTCTAATATATTTATATGCTGGCATTTGTTTATTTACTTTTTTAACTTCAGCTAATATTTTTGCTTTAAGTTCTTCTGGATTTTCTGTTCCAAATATTTCTTTTACGTTTTCTTTATCATAAACAATTTTAGAACAAATTTTGTAATCTCCATCATCTTGTAAACTTCCATAAACAAAACATTCTTTTATACCTTCTATTTTATTTACTAGCATTTCCAATTCTTCTGGATAAATATTTTTTCCATTTTTTAATACAATTACGAATTTTTTTCTACCACAAATATATATATATCCATCTTTATCTATTTTACCAAGATCTCCTGTTTTTAACCATCCATCTTCAGTAATAGTTTCTTTTGTAGCTTCTTCATTATTATAGTATCCAAGCATTATAGATGGTCCTCTAGCAAGTAATTCACCTTCTCCATTTTCATCTGGATTATCTATTTTAACTTCTAAACTAGGAAATTCTTTTCCTATTGAACCTATTCTTCTAAATTTATCATCTTCAACTGCAATAACTGGTGAACTTTCTGTTAATCCATATCCTTGATATGTTAAAATTCCTAAATCATTGAATCCTTGATGTGCTTCTGGATCAAGTGCTGCTCCTCCAGATACAAATATTCTTAATTTTCCACCGAAATTACTATGAATATCTTTAAAAATTTTCTTTCTTACATCTATTCCAATTTTTAATAATGATTTAGATATTTTTATCCCTTTTTGTACTGCTTCTGTTTTTCCTTTTGCGTCAATACCTTTCATTACTTTTTTATACATATTTTCAAATAGTATTGGAACAGATACCATTCCTGTAATTTGATATTCTTTTATGTTTTGAGCTATATATTTTATACCATCACAAAATGCTATAGAACTTCCTGTAGATATTGGAAACATAAATCCTGCTGTACATTCAAAAGTATGATGTAATGGCAAGAATGATAAAAATCTTTCATCATCTAATAATTTAACAACTGAACATATATCAAATAGGTTTGAACAAATATTATCATGTGATAACATTACTGCTTTTGAAAGTGATGTTGTTCCTGATGTAAATAACATTATTGACATAGCATGGTTATCTATTTTTGCATCTAAGAATTTAGTATTCCCCGCTTCTAATAATTTTTTACCTTCTGCTGTTAATTCTTTTTGAGATAATACACCATTTTCTTCTTTTTCTAAGTCCATTGATATGAAATATTTAATTTTAGTTGAACCTTCTTCTTTAAGTTTATTCATAATTCCATCATATTTGTTACTATAAATTATTGCTTCAACTTCTGCTCTATTTATTAGACCTTCAATTTCATTTTCTGGTAATGATTTATCTAATGGAACTACAACTCCTGTACCTGCAACTGCTGCAAAATATCCTATTCCCCATTCATATCTATTTTCACCAATAACAGATATTCTTTTTCCACTAAGACCTAAATCTACTAATTTAGTACCCAAATAATTTATTTCATCTCTAAATTCTTTATGTGTTACTTCTTTTAATTTTCCTTCTTCTTCAGTTTTGAAAACATATGCTGGTTTGTCCCCAAATTTTTCGCCTGTTATTCTAAGCATTTCTTTTAGATTTTCATATTTCTCTGCTTTATAAATTACTTTTCTCATTTTAATACTCCTTTTATATTAATTTTTATTTCTTAAACTATCTACAACTGTATTTTCAAATTCCTTATAAACCTTTAATATATCTATATTATTGTCATTATTTTTCAACTTATATACTAATGTTGAACAAATTATTCCATAAATTTGTGAAGCAATTAACTCTGGATTTCCTTCTTTTATTTGTCCTTTTTCAATTCCTTTTTTAACAATCTCTTCAATTTTATTTATATATTCAAATATATGTTTTTTACATTTTACATTTCGTTCTTCTTTTCCAAGAAATTCTCCTACTAGTATGGTTATTATATCCTCATACCTCATAACAACCTTTATTTGAATTAACACAATAGCTTTTATTTTATCTATATAATTATCTATTTTCGCAGTTTTAATATCTATACTATTTTGTAGTAACTTAACACCTTCTTCTACTAAAAAATTAAATATTTCTTCTTTACTTGAAAAATGATAATATAATGTTCCTTTTGCAACTCCAACTGTTGCAGTTATTTCTTCTATACTTGTAGCATCATATCCCTTTTCAGCAAACAATTTCATTGATGTTTCAAATATTTTCCTCTTCGTTTTATTCATTTTTGTGCACCTCGCTTATTTTGAATATATAAAACTTTAAGGTAATTATATATACTAAATAACATTTTTGCAATAGTTTTTACTAATTTGACTATCTATTCAATTAATTCATAATATAAATTTGTTAATTAAGAATATTTTTATAATTTTTACAAATACTAACAAAAATTAATTTAATTTCTGATTGGAGGATCTATGTCAATAAAAGACTTGTTTAATACCTATTTAAGATATACTCCTGATAAAAAATATAATTTTAATATAACTGAAGAAAGTACTAATCAATTCCCTTTAGAATTCCCGCCTTCAATAGAACAACCAAATTTAAATCTTTATTCTGAGCTTAATAAAAATTTAGAAATTATGCAATCAAAATATAATGCATTAATAAATAGTGATATCGTTTTTCGTGAATTTATTATTAATGCAAAAGGTAAACAATTTAATGCATTTTTAGTCTATGTGGATGGTATGGTAAGACATGAATTAATGGATGAATTTGTTATTAGACCTTTAATGATGAGAAATCAAAATAATTTGTTTGATGGTTCACATGTACAAGTAAATTCAAATGATATAAAAATTAGAAAAATAAAAAAATTCAATTTAGCCAATTACATCTCAACATCACTTATTCCACAAAATGCCTTAAAAAAAGTTAATACTTTTTCTGCTGCTATTACAGGAATTAATTCTGGTAATTGTGCTTTATTTATAGATTCATTAGATATTGCATTTGATATTGAAATGAAAGGTTTTAGCCAAAGAGCAATAGGTAAACCTAGTAATGAAATAGTAATAAAAGGCCCCCATGAAGCTTTTGTAGAAAACTTGAGAACAAATACCTCTATGGTAAGAAGAATTGTAAATAATGAGAATTTAGTTGTTGAAAATATTGAAATTGGTGATATAACAAAAACAAGATGTGCCTTAATATATATTTCAAATGTTACAAATGATGATTTAATTGCAGAGGTTAAGTATAGATTAAACAATTTATCTATTGATTCTTTACTATCTGCCGGTCAATTGGAACAACTAATAACAGATGATGATAGTATGAGTTTACCTCAGTTATTATCTACTGAAAGACCAGATAAAGCTTCTAATTATTTATTAAATGGTAGAGTAATTTTAATTGTAAATGGTTCACCATATTCTCTAATAATACCTGCTGTTTTTTCAGATTTTTTATCTACACCAGATGAAAAAAATTTAAGACCTGCTTTTGCTAATTTTATTAAAATCATACGTATGATTGCTGGATTTATAACTATACTTTTACCTAGTATATATGTTGCAATCACTAGCTTTCATCAAGAAATCTTTCCAACAGAGTTATTATTTTCTGTTTTAGCATCTAGAGTTACTGTTCCATTTCCTATAATTCTCGAAATTCTATTATTGGAACTTTCTTTTGAACTAATTCGTGAGGCCGGCTTAAGAGTCCCTTCTCCTATAGGTCCAACAATAGGTATTGTTGGTGCATTAGTCTTAGGACAAGCAGCTGTTAGTGCTGGAATAATTAGTCCAATTTTAATAATTATAGTTGCTATAACCGGAATTTCATCTTTCGCCATTCCAGATTTTTCATTTGGCTTTCAATTAAGAATCTCTAGATTTGTATTTACATTATTAGGGTTTATTGGTGGTTTTTTAGGTATTGCTCTTGGAATCTTCGTATATTTAAGCTTACTTGCAAATACTAAATCTTTTGGTATCCCTTATACTCTTGGTCTTACACCTTTTGAAAGAATTGATGGAAATAAATATTTTCTACCACCAATATGGAAAAGAGAATCTAGAGCTAGTTTTTTAAACTCTAAGAAACCACAAAAACAAAATCCTATATCAATGCATTGGAAATATAAATAATTTATATAATTAAGGAGGTTATATGCAAGATTCAAAAATATCTCAATTTGAAGGTATTGCCATTATTCTAACAGTTTTTGTTTCATATACTTTAGTCTCAATATTAAAAACATTAATAGATACTACAAAATCTTCTATAATTATTAATTTAATTTATATAGGAATTATTGGAATATTTTTAACAATATTTATTGTTAAACTTTTGAAAAAATTTCCTAACAGTGATATTGTAGACATCGCAAACTATATAGGCGGAAGTATTTTTCAAAAACTAATTGGAGCAATATTTATTAGCTATTTTATTTTTACATCTGCCATATTAATCAGAAACTTTAGTGAATGCTTAAAAATTGTATACTATCCTATGACAGATATATTTTTTATAGTTTTAGCTTTCATGACTGTTTCTGTAATATCTTGTTATCTAAGATTTTCAAGTATTGTAAAGGTAAACTCCATAATATTACCTATATTTTTAACAAGTGTTGTATTTATATTTTTTGCTAATTTTACTAATTTTTCTTTTAGCAATATATTTCCAATTCTAGGTGACGGATTAACAGAAACTTTTGTATATGGATTAAGTAATATCTTTGCTTTTAGTGGTATTGCTATTATATATTTTTTACCACCTTATCTAAAAGAAAATATTGATATTAAAAAAACATCTTTAATAGCTGTTGGAACTGGTATTATTTATTTTATACTTACAACTACAACTGTACTCTTCTTATTTTCTCACTCTATAGAGATAGATCAAATATCTATATTATATTCTATTACTAGAAATATACAATTCAATAGTTTTCTCGAAAGGTTAGATTCTGCTTTTTTACTTATTTGGATATTACAAATTGTATGTTTTGTGACAATTAGCTTACATCTTTGTCTAAATATATTTAAAAAAATTTCTAAAATAAAAGATGTTAAACCAATAGTCTTACCTATAAATATTATTACATTTTCTGTTGCTATGTTTCCAAAAAACTATGCTATATCTTATTTTTTAGAAAATGTAATTTATAAATATCTTGTTATAGCTATATTATTTGGACTAGGTTTTATTATACTTATATTAGCTAATTTAAAATATAAAAAGAAGGAGCATATGCAAAATGAAAAAACTATTTAAAATTATTTTTATAATCTTACTTTTAATTATTTTTCTTACTTCTTTTTCTGAATCTTATGAATACCTGAGTCTAGATAATTTAGCAGTTGTTGTTGCTATTGCAATTGATACATCTGAAAAAGATGAAATGCAATTAAGTTTCCAGTTTTCAAAAACATCTCCAAGTTCAGATTCTGGAAGTTCTAATTCCTCTTCTTCTTTTGTATACACACTAGATGCTTCTTCAATCACTAATGGTATCTCTTTATTAAATACTTATTTAGAAAAAGAAGTCACACTTTCTCATTGTAAATTAATTGCATTTTCTGAGAGCTTTGCAAAAGATGGAATTTCAAATGAAATATATACCTTAATAAATAATCCCCAAATACGTCCTTCTACAAATATTGTAATTACTAAATCTACAGCTAAAGAATATATCGAAACAATCAAACCGAATTTCGAAACTTTACTCAGTGAATATTATGATATTTACTCTACATCTAGTCAGTTTACTGGATATACCCCTAATTCCCAAATCGGCCATTTCTTCCATACCATGGAATGTGAATTTTGTGAACCATCTGCAATATTAGGTGGAATTTCTAATGACCAAAGTGTTACCGAAAGTTCTTCTGGTTCAAAAGAAAGTTCTAATAATTCCCCTCTATCTTCACCAGTAAGTTCTGAAAATATTGGTATCGCTGTTTTTAATGATGACAAATTTATAGGTGAATTAAATGCTCTTGAATCAATAAGTTATTTAGCTACAAATAATAATATTTCTGGATTTTCAGTTTCCATTCCAGATCCTTATGAAGCAAATTCATTTATAGATATTTATTTAACACCAACAAATAAAACAAATGTTGATGTTGACATTTCAAATGGTTCTCCTTACGTAAAAATTGATTATTCATTTAAAGCAACTGTTACTTCATTAAAACCTGATTCTAAATACTTAGATAATGATGTATTAATTGATTTATCTAGATCTACTAATATTTACTTAGAAAATATTTTTATTGATTATTTTTATAAAACAGCAAAAGAATTTGAATCAGATATTACTGGTATAGGAAAACATGTTAAGTCTAGTTTTCTAACTGTACAAGAATCAGAAGCATACAACTGGTCTAATAATTATTCAGATTCTTTCTTTGAAATAACTGTAAATACAAATATTAATTCTAGTTCACTACTTAGTGAAACTTAAATATATGGAGGATTTATGTTAGATATTTTAAAATTTATTTTAGCTCTATTGGTTTTAAGCTATTCATTTCTCAAAAGTATTTCGTATGCTATTTATGAAATACAAGAAGAGAAAAACAAAGTAGGTGGAGTTTTAGTTATATTTCTCTCTACTATTTCAATTCTGTTATTTAGTTTTCTTCTATTTTTAGATTAATTATATATTTTAAAAGGTTAGACCATTAAGTCTAACCTTTTTATTATATTAAATAGAAATCTATTTGTTTTAATTCTTTACTTGCTTTTTTAACTTTAATTTTTACTTTATCCCCTATTTTATATATTTTATTTGAATTTTCACCTATTAACTGTTTCTTATTTTCATCATATATATAATATTCATTTCCTAAATCTTCAAATCTAATTAATCCTTCTACTGTACTTTCTAACTCAACAAACATGCCAAAAGATGTAATTGATGAAACTATTCCATCATATTCTTTTCCAACTCTATCTTCCATATATTCTGCTTTTTTCATATCCATAGCTTCTCTTTCAACTTTTGTTGCTAACTTTTCTCTTTCTGATGCTTGTTTAGCTGTTTTTTCTGCTATTTCAAATTGTTTTTCCACCCATTTTAGTGGGACATCATAATTTGATTCTAAATATTTACTTATTACTCTATGAATATATAAATCTGGATATCTACGAATTGGTGATGTAAAATGTGAATAATATTTACTTGCAATACCAAAATGTCCTTTATTTTCTGCTTCATATCTTGCGACTTTTAATGTTCTAAGAATAAGTGTTGAAACAACTTTTTCTTCTTCTTTTCCTTTTATTTCCTCTAAAACTTTTGAAAATTCTTTCGGATGTGTTGTATCTTTATTAGATTTTATTTTCATTTTAAAATTCCATAAAAACTTATTTAATTCAGTTATTTTTTCAGTATCTGGTGTTTCATGAACACGATATATAAATGGTGATTCTAACCAATAAAATTTTTCAGCTACTGCTTCATTTGCTTTTAACATAAATTGTTCTATTATTTCATTTGCAAATGTTGATTCATATTTTTTAACATTAATTGTTCTTCCATTTTTATCTAACTCAATCTTACTTTCTGGAATATCTAAATTTAAATATCCTTGTTCTAGTCTTCTATTTTTTAATATTATTGCAAGTTCTTCCATTAATTTGAATTCTTCAATATATTCAACATTTTCTGCTAATATCTTTTTATCTGAATCTTCAATAATTTTTTGAACATCTGTATATGTCATTCTTTTAGTAACATTTATAATTCCTTTTACAATTTGTGCTGACAGTAAATCACCTTTATTATTTATTTCCATTAAACAAGATAATGTAAATCTATCTTCATTTGCATTTAAACTACATATTCCATTAGATAATTCTTTGGGTAACATGGGAATTACCGTTCCTAACATATATATACTTGTCCCTCTTATATATGCTTCTTTATCTAAATTACTTTTTTCTTGTACATAATAACTAACATCTGCTATATGAACATCTAATCTATAATTTCCATTTGCTAACTTTTCTACTCTTATTGCATCATCTAAGTCCTTAGCATCTTCACCATCTATTGTAAATATTCTTTGATTCCTAAAATCTACTCTATTCGGTATATCTTTTTTATCTACTTTATTTCCCCATTTTCTTGCTTCTTCTAAAACATCTTCTTGAAATTGATCTGGTAATTTATGTTCTTTAATTAAAGATAACATATCTACACCTGCTTGATTAAAATCTCCTATAACCTCAATTATCTTCCCTTCTGCTTTTTTGTCTTTTGTTGGATATTTTGTTATTTTTACAACAACTTTTTGATTATCTCTTGCTTGTCCTATATCTTTTTTAGATATAAATATATCTGTTCCAAATGCTTTATCATCTGGTATTACAAATCCAAAATTTCTACTATGCTTAAATAATCCTACTAATTCTGTTTTTTCATGTTCTACTATTTTAACTATTTTTCCTTCTACTTTTTTCTTAGCTTCTCCATCTTTACTATCTAATTTTGAACTATATTTTTTTACAAGTACTCTATCTCCATTTAATGCATTTAAAGAATCTTCTTTAGCAATATATATTTCATCACTTACTTCTATCTCTTCTATTATTTTAACAAATCCAAATCCTCTAGGGTTTTTCCTATATATTCCTTCTATAAAATTATTTTTCATAATCTTATATTTCCCACTTCTTGTTACTATTACTTTAAATTCTTTTTCTAATTCATTTAAAATCTCTAAAAAAACGCTATATTCTTTTTTAGGTACTTCCATAAATTTAGCAATATTTTTCCAAGTCATTGGAATATATGTTTTTTCTTTCATTAATTCTAATATTTTTTGTTTTTGCATTTCTGCTTCCATGTTTTCTCCTTTTACTTCCCCAAATTTCAAAAAAGAGCGAGTATAAACACCGCCCTTTTATTATTTCCTATACCATATATACTATTCCTAAAGCTATTGTTAATATTGCAAATATTACTGCTAATATTATTGTCCATCTTTTTTGTTTTCCTTCTTTGGTATTACCTTTATTTTTTTCAAAGTAATTGTCTGTTGATGAACCTGTCATTGCTGCTGATAATCCAGCATCTTCTTTAGATTGAATTAATGTTAGCACTATTAATGCTAAAGCAATTATAAAATATATAACTGATAATATAATTTTTGCTACTTCCATTTTTCCTCCTACTTGGGTGTTTCTATTTTCTAAAGTATTGTAACATACTTTTTTATAAAAATCAAATTTATATTTATTTTTCTTTTATTTTATTCTACTTTATATCTTTTAACTCATTATACTTATATGATCTATTTAAATTATTTTTATGTTTTGCTACATATGCATCAGATATTTCTTCTGGTTTTACTCCATATCTTTGTAAAGTATCAAAATAGTACATCATTACATCACTCATTTCTTCTAAAAAATGTATACGTACTTCTGTATCTTCCATTATCTTTTTATCACCTTGTTTTTTAATAATAGCAATACTTTCACCTATTTCTTCAATCATCCATAGCATCATTGTTTTTGCATATTCTGGTTGCATTGGTAGCCATTTCTCTTTATTCTTTTCCCATAGTTTTTTTTGCATTTCCATCATTTCTGAAATTTTTATATCACTCATAATTTCCTCCATCTACTTTATTTAAATAATTATACCATATTTTATTTTAGAAACAATATTATTTATTATATAAAAATACCAATCAAAACTTATGTTTTAATTGGCATTTTTTGGAGGCGCCTATCGGAATCGAACCGATGAATCAGAGTTTTGCAGACTCGTGCCTTACCGCTTGGCTAAGGCGCCATATCTTTGGAGCGGGAAACGGGACTCAAACCCGCGACCTTCGCGTTGGCAACGCGACGCTCTATCAACTGAGCTATTCCCGCATATATTTTGCAGAAACTTTTTAATCTCTATTCATTATATGTATAAATACTTTAAATATGACTAAGTGCTTTAATATAATAACAAAAAACTTACAAATTGTCAAGTATTTTAATACCTTAATAATTATTTATTCCATGTAATTTAATTGTAAAATAAATTTAATACTTTTGAAATGAAAAATCCAACTTTTTATTATATAATATATAACATAATCGAACTAAGGAGAAATTTATGAATACACAGACAGAATTAAAAAAAGATGGGATCGAAGTCATCTCACAAATAGATACTTTAAAAGTTAATTCATTAGCAATGAATATTTCTACTAAAATATGTAATACCTTTCCTCATTTTGGGTTAAATCAAAATGAGCTATTTATAAAATTATGCAGATTAAATATGTATAAAGCAAATATGCCTGAAGGTATTGCTGAAGCAAGTTATTTTTATAAAAATACATCTATATATTTCAATTCTAACATACCAGATAGTGATTTAGAAGAATTTGCTATACATGAATGTATACACTATCTTCAAGAAGTTAGAGATAATAAAAACAATTTACTTAGAATGGGGTTTTCAGATTATACTCAAAATAAAAATATTGGATTAGGTTTAAATGAAGCATCTGTTCAATTAATGTCTTCTAAAATTAATAATATACCAAAAGAATTTGTAAAATATTATGGTATATTATTTGAAACAATTAGCCCATCATATTATCCGCTGCAATGTGCACTTGTAAATCAATTATCTTATTTAATAGGTGAAGATATTTTATTTAAAAGTACTTTGAATTCAGATGATAATTTTACTAATATTTTAGCTTCAATCATATCTCCAAAAACTTATTTTACTTTATGCAATTTACTAACTGAACTTTTAAGTTTAGAAGAACAAATAATTAAGTTGAATAATAAGATTTTAAAATATGATGATAGAAATAAAAAAGTAACTAATATGTTTCAAAAAATAGATGAATTAAAAAATGAAATCTCTCTACAATTCTTTAAAATACAAAATTTAATTATATCTAGTTATTTTGATAATACATTTAAATATATTCAAACATTAGAAGAATTAGAAAATTATAGAAGAAAACTTTATTCTTTTAAATCATATATTGGAACAACTGAAGGTTATACTTTTTTTGATACATATTATGAAAGCAAAATGAATGAATTAGAGATTAGAAATGAATTATTAGAAAATGGCCATATTTTTAATCCTTCTAATCTTCCTAGTATACATGGAAAAGAATCTATATTTGGTAAAATAATTAGAATACTTAAATCTTTTATAGGTTTAAATAAAAATATTAATAATGTTCAAGATTCTTAGAAAGAGTATCATATGATACTCTTTCTTCTTTATATATCTTCTAACATATATTTAGCCGCTTCTCTTCCAGAAAAAGCTGCCCAAGCTACTGTACCTTTTTGTCCTGCTAAATCTCCACCTGCGTAAATTTTAGAATCAGAAGTTCTATATCTTTCATCAACCTCAATATTCCCCCATTTATTCTGATTAACACCTAAATCAAAAACAACTTTATTTACATTTGAACCTAAAGCCATAACAATATAATCTATATCTATTATATAATTACTATCTTTAATATCTACTGGAGATAGTCTCGTATCACCTTCTTTTTGTACTAATTCAGTTTTAATAAGCTCAACTTTTTCTACTTTTTCCTCTCCAATGATTTTAACAATATTATTTTGAAATAAAAACTCAACACCTTCTTCTATTGCATCTTCAACTTCAATAGATTCTGCTGGCATTTGATTTCTTGCTCTTCTATATATAACTTTTACTTCTTTAGCACCTAATCGTTTTATACTTCTAGCACAATCCATAGCAACATTACCGCCACCAACTACTGCAACTTTTTTATTTGTGTAATCTGGATGTAATTTATATTCTAATAATTCATTTCCTCCAAATACACCAGATAATTCTTCACCTTCAGTATTCATTTTTGATGAACAATTAGCACCAAAACTTAAAAATATTTTATCATAGTCGTTTTTTAAATCTTTTAAATCTAAGTTTTTTCCAAGTTCTTTACCATATTCAACTTTTATTCCTAGAGCTAAAATTTTGTCTACTGTATTTTTAACTATATCTTTACTCAATCTAAATTCTGGTATCCCATGAACTAATAATCCACCTAAGTATTCGTATTTTTCAAATATTGTAACTTGTACACCTTTTTTAGCTAAAAATGCAGCACACGTCAATCCTGCTGGTCCTCCACCAATTATTGCTACTTTTTTATTTAAATATTTATCTTCTTTTTCATTTTTATATACTTCAACTAACGAATTTACATCCTCAGTATTTTGATCAAAAACAAATGCTTCCAATTCTCCTATTTTAACTGGGTTAGATTTTATTCCTCTTATACATACTGATTGACATTGTTTAAAATGTGGGCATATTCTTCCACATACACCTGCTAGAACTGTTGTCTCTGATAATATTTCATATGCTTTTTCATAATTTCCTTCTTCTACTTGTTTTATAAAAGAAGGGATATCATTCCCAAGTGGACAACCTTTTATTGAACATGGTTTCACTTTACATTTTAAACAATAACTTGCTTCTGATTTAATATTTTCCATTTTGCTTCCTCTTTCATTAATTCTATTTCATTTACTTAATTGCAACAACTAATGTATGTAATCCATAATCTTGTTTTTCTACTCTATATGAATGTATTTGTTCTGATTCACATACACTACAAATTTTACTATCAATTATATTATCTTCTTTTACACCAAATTGTTTTAATATTATTTTATTTATTTCAACTGTGTCAATATGCCATTTTTGTTCTTTTATTGTTTCTTCAATTATGTTTTTTTCAGTTATCTCTTCTTTAATGTCTGTGAACTCTTTTTCGAACATTTCTTTTACATCTTTACTTACTTCAAAATGACATTTTCTAATACTTGGACTTATACAACAAATTATATCGCCCATATTACAATTAAATTCTTTTTTCAAATTATCTAATGTTTCTATAGCTATTCTTTGTAAAGTTCCTTTCCAACCTGAATGAATATTTGCAATCACTTTTTTTGTTGGATCATAAAATATCATTAAAATACAATCTGCATTTGTAGTTGAAAGTGTTATATCTTTTTTATTTGTTATTAATCCATCAATTTGAGAATATTCTTTTAAATTAAAATCAGGAATATCTTTATTTACTTTTTCATTTACAATTTTTATATTGTTAGTATGAGCTTGATTTCCTTTAACTGTATTTTTAACTTTCAAGTCAAGTACATTTACAAAAGTTGTATAATCTAAAATAGCATTATTATATTGTTTATCGTTTAGTACTTCATCACCTGCTCTTGCTGTTCTAAAGTTTTTATCTAAGCCTAAACTATATCCATGTACTATTTCTTTATATTCTAATAATCTTCTAAATTGTATGTATTCCATACCATCTTTTTTTATATGTATAATATTCTCATTTGATAAATCTTTCATATTTCTCCTTTTGTTTTTATATAAATCTATATGTATTATTTTTTTGTTTAACATCAAATCTACATATTGGTTTATATGTACAATATTCACAAGGTGTTTGACCTTTTATATAATATGGTTTGATATCTATATTACCTTTAAAAATTTGTTTACCTATTTCTTTTATTATTAAATCAATTTCATCTTGTAATTCAACAAATTGTTTTATTGGAACACCTTTTGTAGTTTTTTTAGCTATCTCTCCTGATTTAGTTAATCCTGCTGGAACTATTTTGGATGTACCAGATACTAATGTGTTATCATTCATCTTTATTATATTAACATCTGCTACAATTAAGCCTTTCATTTTAAATTGATTTCTTATTTCTTCTTCTATTTCTACTTCTGTCATTCTTTTTTTAGCAGAAATTATTTGTTCTAATAGTGAAAAATAGAATACTCCTGCTGGTAACATATTATCTTGTTTACATATAGCACTTGAATATGTTAAAAGCTGTATCTGAATTCCTGCGTATACTTTATCTAATTCAATACTCTTTGATGATGATTTATAATCTATTATTCTTACATATTTCCCATCTGGCGCTTCTGCAATATCTACTCTATCTATTTTACCTGTTATTTCAATACTTTTTCCTTCTTCAAGTTCCAATTTAATTTGCTCATATCCATCTGAATTTTTTCCACCAAATTCTATTTCAGTTCCTTTTATTTCAAAATCACTATTAACTATTGTTTGAATAATATATTTTATTGCTTTTATTACTAATTTCTTCAATCTTTTAATCAATATTTTAGATTTCACTGTTGATGTAAACATATAGTTTTTTGAAGATTCTAATTGTTCTGCTACTAACTTATCTACAATTTCTCCAATTTGTACTTCTTCTATATCTGTTGTACTAATTCCTTCATGTTTAGTATATTCAAAAAATTCATCAATTATATTATGCATAAATGATCCAGTGTCAAAACTATGTACTTTCATCTCTTCTTTTTCTTTTACTCTAAGACCATATTGAAGATGATATGAATATGGACAACTACTATATTTTTCTAATTTTGATACACTTGTATTTAATGTATTTCCATATAGTTTTTGTACATTTTCTTTTTTTAATTCATCTGGTAAATTTGTATATTCTAATCCTTCTAAATCTGCTTTTAATTTATCTTTCCAGTTTTTATTTGTATTAAAGTAATGATAAACTTGATACCATATTACATCTATTTTTTCTTCTTTTTTAGCTTTAGCTATGTTCTCAAGTAAATCTTCATATGCTTTTTTTTCATTTAATATTTCATATTTTTTTTGAATAACATCACTTTCTTCTATTATATTAGGAAATATTTTTTTCACTTTATTTACTAATGTAGATATTCTAAGTGATTCTCCTCCATTGTCTGATGATGGATATGACAAAAATATTTTTTCTTCTGCTGTCGTAAATGCTTTATATATATTAAAGTTTTCTTCATAAAGATTATCTAAACTTCCTTTTGCAATTTCTAATCCTTGCCCCTTTAAAAAAGTTCTATCTATATCATTTAAAAAACCTTCATCTCTTCTTACACTTGGATATATTCCATCATTTAATCCAATTATATATATCGCTTTAACTTTATGACTTCTTGATCTTTCAACATCTCCTAATATAACAGAATC
>CAYJKU010000002.1:42688-54634 GCA_964371215.1 uncultured Clostridium sp. | reverse complement strand
CTATTGTTGTTTTATCTTCTTTAAAAACAGTTACAATTTCATCTAATATATTTATTACAGATTTATAGCTTTCTTTATATTCTTGCGAAAGTTCATTTAATCCTTTTTCTTCTAATTCTCTAATTTTGTCAGATATTTTATTTTCAATTCCTTGTTCTTGAATATATTCATATATTTTTTTTGAAATATTTTCACAATCTCTTTTTGCATCTATCTTTTGTTTTAATATAACAATTGGCTCTATTATTTCTTTTCTTATTTCATTTAATCTAACTACATCTGCTTTTGTTTTCTCATTTTCTAAATCATGTACAAAATTATTTTTCCATTTATTATATTTTATTCCCCATTTTGTAACATAGTTTTCTAATTTAAATATTTCTTCATTATCTATATTATTAAATCCTAATTTTAAAAATTCAAATATCGCTTCATTAGAAAAATTTTTACTTAATATTTCTAAAATAGAGAGTATATATTGTACTATAGGGTTATAGTTCAAATTTCTTTTCTCATCTACAAATACCGGTATGTCATATTCTGAAAATATTGTTTTAACAAGTGATGAATATGTTTCAATATTTTTCGAAATTATCCCTATATCTCTATATCTATATCCACTATCTTTTATTAATTTCTGTATTTCTTTTGCAATATTTTCTATTTCAGAATATTGGTTTTTGGCAAGAAATAGCGAGATATTTTCTACTTTTTCTTCATATTTTGTATATCTTGTTCCATTAATATTTTGTGCTAAATGCTGTAATTCTCTATTTTTAAATCTTTGACTTTTATTAAGCTCAATACTTTTTTCTACTTTAAAATTATTTAAACTTGCTATTTCATTTATTTTTGATACAACTTTTTTATTTGAATGAAATATATCTTTAATTGGATCTGTATCTAGTTCCAAATTATCTACACAAAGAGTTATAGAAACTTGTTTTGCTTGTTTTATAATTTCTTTTATTACTTCATATTCTTGTTTTGTAAATCCTGAAAATTCATCTATATATACATATGCGTTTTTCATTAAGTTACTATCTTCTAATTTTTTTACAAGAATACTTAAACCATCTGTTTCATCAATATATTTATTTTCAATGTTTAGCTGAAAATTTTCATATATAACTAATACATCCTCTAACTTAGATTTTAAATATCTGTCTGTCGTTTTTGTTTCAATTTCTTGTTTAAGATTTTATATTGATACACCATGTTTTTTAAATTCTGTTATAAAATTAATACATGTATCTATATTATAAACTGATTTATTTAAAAATTTAAAAAATTTTTTATTTTTATCTAATATTGAATATATTAACATAGCTTTTCCACATTTTGTTAAATTCTCTGTATTTCCACCTTGTTCACTTACAACTCTGTGAGCAAGCCTTGATAATGTTATTACTTCCGCATTCACAACTGCATTCATATTAGCTATATTCTTTAAATTTTGCATTAATTTTCTTTCTGCTGTAAACGAAAATTGTTCTGGTGTTATTATATAAAACATGTCTTTTTTATTTTCTTTTATTAAATTACTAATTTCTCTAAAACAATATTCACTTTTACCTGTTCCAGGTTTTCCATAAATAAATCTAATACTCATATTTTTTCCTTTTCTTAATTAATTTTTCTAAGCTTCTCTTCTCCAATAAAATAAATATTGTTGAGCTATTCCAGATAAATCTCCAAATTTTTCTGCCGCCAATTTTTCCAATTCTTTTTTATTAACTTTAGTTTCATCTTCCTTTTTAATATATAAATCATTCATAACTCTTCTAACCCATACATCTATTGGAAAAACATCTAATTTTTTAAGTGTTGAAAATAGTAAAATACAATCAGCTACTTTAGGTCCTACTCCAGACAATTTTAATAATTCTTCTCTTACTAAATTAGTATCTTTTATTTTAAATAATTTATCTAAATCTACTTCTTTATTTAATATCTTTTGTGTTGTTTCATAAATTCGTATATCCCTAAATCCTGTCCCAAGACTTCTATACTCTTCAACAGTTACATCTTTTAATTGTTCTTGTGTTGGAAAAGTGTAATATTCTTTATTATTCCAAATAATTTTATTACCATATTTGGCTGACATTCTTTCTATTATTCCTTTTATTCTAGGAATGTTATTATTTGCAGATATTATATATGATATTATCATTTCCCATAAGTCTTGATTTAATATTCGTATACCTTCACCATATTCTATACTCATATTCATGTTTTCATCTATTTTAGATAATATATCTTTTATTTCTTCATAATTTCTATCTAAATCAAAATATTTAGTTACAACACTTTTAATATCTTCCTCACAAATACCTTGAAAAAATATATCTACTGTTTTATTTTTTTTGTCAATATTTTCTATTTTAACATTTAACACATTTCCTTTAAATATTCCTGTGTAACTTCCATCTTTTTCTTCATTCCATCTAAAACATTGTCCACATTCAAATATGTCTTTTAAATTAAAAGATTTTTGTTTTTTTAATATATATTGTTGTTCCATCTTTTACCTATCTCTCTTATTTTAATTATATTCCAAGTTCTATTTCTGTACATATTATACTATAAATCTCTTAAAAAATATATCGTTTTTTCCTAAAATTTGTAGACACTATTTTTCTGTTATTGTATAATTAACATGAATATTAATTATGAAAGTGAGTCTAATTATGAATAATAAATATGATAGAGATGATAACAGAGGTTTATATGATGCTTTTTTCGAATTGAGAAACATTCAACATTCACAATTAGAGTCAAATCCTAAATACAAGAAAAAATTAAAAAAAGAAAAAAATCAAAAAAATGAAGCTCAATTAAATGTTTCTGTTCCAGATAATACAGAACAACTATATACCACTAATAAAGTTTACACGCATGATCTTAAGTTTTTCCACATAGTAATAGGTTTTATTCTTTTAATCATTGCAATACTTATATTTTTTCCGACAACTGGTGCTTTTTCAACTAGTTACGCATTAGATTTAAATTACGAAGAAGATATTAGTTATGAAATTAATAGACACAGCCTTAACATCCAAGATATTATTACTTCTAATTCTGGATTGACTGTTATAAAAGAGCAACTAACAGAAGATAGAAGTATTGATTTCAATACCACATATACAGATATACCTACTCTTCCTAAAGGTGAAGAAACTGTTACACAAGAAGGTTTAAACGGATTAGATAAATTTAGTCTTGTTAAAACTTATGAGAATGGACAATTTATCGAAGAAATAATATATGATCGTGAAGTTATTACATCTCCTACTGAAAGGCTAATTAATATAGGTACATCAGAATTCTTATTTAAACATAGTGTTCACCTTAATGATACAATGTATTTAACAAATGAATCTACTCTTAAATCTGAACCTAATTCTTCAGCAACTACTGTTGCTGAAATACCTCAATACTTAGATGTAAAGTTAATTGATTTGCCTAATGAAGAGTGGTGCAAAGTTAGTTTTGATACTGTTGAAGGTTATTTAAAAACTTCTACTTTAACTTCTGCCATTTCAACACCTTCTATAATAGAAAAAAATAGAATTCAAGAGATATTATTAAAAGTTAATATCGATATACCTTTAAATAAACCTAGTGGACTTACACTTGATGATTATAAGGAAATATTCAATAATTTACCAGAAGATGAATACAGTATTTTTAAAAACAATTATACAGAATTCTATTATGCAGAAAAAAACTATAACATAAATGGTCTTGCCCTTGCAGCTATCGCAATACATGAAAGCAGTTGGGGAGCTTCTGAAATTTCATCAGATACTAAAAATCTTTTTGGTTATGGTTCATATGATAATGCTCCTGTAAATTCTCAAATAGAATTCATCTCATATTCTGAAGGCATAGATAGTGTGGCTAAAGATTTAGTCAAATATTATATTAACCCATTTGGAACAATAATTTATAGCAACGAACGTGCTATGGCTACTTTCTATAATGGCTCTACACTAAATGGTATTAATAAATTATATACTACTGATTCGAATTGGTATTTTCATGTATATAACAATCTTGAATATTTATATAGCAAACTTAGATAGGAGGATAAAATGAAAAAAATAAAATTCAAAAAACCTAAACTTATATTTATTTTATTAATAATTTCTTTGTTTATTATATTTTTACTATATAATAATGTTGTTTTCTCTCGTTACATAAGCAGAAATATTTTTCTTGACCAAATACTTTCTGTTTCTACTGAAAATGATACTCCTATTTTCACAATACAAAAAATAACTCAATATAGCGGTGTTGGAATTGAAGGTAATACACCTGATAAACCATTAGAAAATATATCAGCTAATCAATTCACTGATATTGCTATAAAAATAGACAATCTTGGAAGTATTCCAGATTTATCTACTGAAAACACTGTAAAATCTATGTATATTGACAATATTAAAACAGCTACAAATATTGGTTCACATATATTTAATTATAAAAATCCATTAAACTTTGGTAAATATGAAACAGTTACAAATTTTGATCAAAAAATTGAATTTAATATTATAAATACAAATGAAGAAAATTCTAATACTGATTATTCTAAACCCACTTTTTTTGCAGATTGCTCAAACCCTATTACACTTAGTTTTATAAATACAAATATATTAACAAATTATTCTGTAACTGAAAATATTAACACAATAACATATAACGGAAAAATCTTGCAAGATGCTAATATATCCATTTCTGATTTAAACACAATATTAGAATTTAGAATAAATATAACTAATAATAATAATGAAAAATTCATATATAACATGAAATTAAATATAGACTTAAATGATAATAATGGTGGTATTTACTCTGGATACCAATTAAAAACAACTAATACTTCTGGAGACCAATTTAGATTCTTTAATTCAGCATTTTAAAACACATAGATAAATCTATGTGTTTTATTTTATTTTTTATTTCATATACTTTTATTTTTTATAATATATTTCACCAGTTCCATATACTACTCTATAGTATTTATCAATAAAATTTGGAATTTCATAATTTGTAAATTCATATTTAATTTCAGCAACTTCTTCACCATTTACATTTATTGCTCCCCATTTCCCATCTTTTTTAACTGATGCAAAACCATTTTCATTGAACTCAGATACTTGTTCATATATATTTTCTATTACTACTTCTCCTGACTTATTTACAAATCCCCACTTCCCATCTTTAACATTTGCAAATAAGTTATTATTTTTAAATATATCTGAACTTTTAATTTCTATTCCTGATGAATTAAAGTATTTAACTTCATTTTGATTATATATTTTTATATATCCATTTACATTTTCAACTCTAGCATCTTGAAGTGAATATATCAGCTCTAGTCTACTATTATATACATCAGTTATATTATCTACTGTAGCTTCAATTAAATCAGAATTTTCAATTTTCTTTACTGAATTATATTTTATTTCAATGTATTGATTGTCTCTACTATCTACAATTCCTAATTGTCTACTTTCATTACTAACAATAAAATAGTCATTATTTAAATATTCAATATAATTGTACTTTGGTGCTATTAATTCATTTCCTTGACTTCCTTGTATTCCATATCTAGTAGAATTCTCCATTATTTGTGTTTTTATTAAGTATTTTGAATTTGCTGTTTCTATTATTTCTATATTTGGATCTATATTAACTTGAGTTCCATTTCCATCAAACACTGTTACACCTTGTTGTTTTTTTGCATATATATATATACCATTTATTTCTATGTCGTCATATTCAACAGGTATTATTATTTGACCTTCAGCATTTACTACTCCATATTTTTTACTTTTCTCTACTACAAAAACATCTTTGATATAGTCATATCTGATTGATTGATATTCATTATTTAATATATTTTCATCATTTTTTAATATTCCATATTGCCCATTTTCTGCTGCTATAAAGTATATATTTTCATCATCTTTTTTCTCGAAAACTCGTTCTAATTGATTATATTGAGGTTCAACTATTTCATTTCCTTTATAATCAATATATCCATATCTATAACCTTCATCTGTTCTTATACTAACAATATATCCAGAATATCTGTAACCTTCTGTTTCAGAATAACTTCCATCTGTTTTTATTTCTTGATATTCACATTTTACTATTGTATTTCCTTTTATATTAATAACTCCATAAAGTCCGTCTATTGCTACTAATAATTCACCTTCTTTATATGGTAAACCTTCTATTTCATCATATATAGCATTTGTCAACTTTTCTCCCTCTAAATCTATTATTCCATATTTACCATCTTTTTCATATGTCAATACTGATTTTTCGTACATAAACTCACTTGCTATATTTTGAAGGTTTATAGCTTCTACTTGATTGTATTCAGAATACAGTTCTCCATTTTTTTCATTTAATACTATTGTATATGCACCATCATAACATACAAATATAGGTACTTCTGGATTAGGTATCTTAATTTCTTGATATTTCGGTTCTATGACAATATTCCCTTTTAAATCAATTACACCATATTTATTCTCTTCATTTATCTTATAATAATTTACTGTTTCTACTTTTACCACTTCATAGTCAATCCCTGAATTCACTATATTTATACATATAAAATAAGTTGCAGTAAGCAAAATAGCTATAGCTAGTATTATTAATATTATTCTCTTTTTATTCATCTATATCACTTTCCTCCTCTTCATTTGTTTCTTCTGTATTGTTTCTACAAGCTTTAACTTTCACAATTCTTCTATCTTCATATTCTTCAATTTTAAATGTTGCTTGTTCAGTTTCTATTATCGGTAATTCTTCTCCATCTGGTATTCTACCTAATTCTTGGTGAATAAATCCAGATAATGTATCATAATCTCCATCTGGTATGTTAATTCCTAACACTTTATTCACATCATATATTGCCATGTTTCCATTTAATATATATGTATTTTCATCTATTTTCTCAAATTCAAATTCTTCTTTATCATATTCATCATATATGTCTCCAACCAACTCTTCTAATATATCTTCCATTGTTATTAAACCAGCTGTTCCACCATATTCATCTATAACTATAGCCATTTGTTTTTTTGTTACTTGTAACTCTTTAAAAGCATCATTAATCAATCTATTTTGAGATATAAAATGTGCATCTTTTAATATATTTTTAACTTTAAAAGATTTTTTATGAATATTTTTCAACACATCTTTTAAATATAATATCCCTTTAATTTCATCAATTGTCTCATCATATATCGGTATTCTACTATGTGTGAATTGTTCTGCTGCTAATTCTGACATTAACTCTTCTGCACTTATATTTATATCTAATGCAAATATTTCTGTTCTATGTTTCATTATTTCAGATACAGTTATATCATTAAATTCAAAAACATTATTAATTAATTCTTTCTCATCTTGTTTAATTGTTCCTTTTTCTTGCCCTTGATCAATCATCATTCTTATTTCTTCTTCTGTAACTAATTCTTCTTCATTTTCATTAACTCCAAATATTTTAGATATAAAATTAGTAACAGCTGTTAATAACTTTACAAAAGGAGCTGTTAACACAGATATTGCTCTAACTATTTTAATTGTTGAAAAAGCTATTTGCTCATGATTTTTCATTGCTATTCTTTTAGGTACTAATTCTCCAAATACAAGAGTAACAAATGATAATAATATTGTAATTACCACAATTGATATATTTTCCCATATATTTTGAGATATAAATGGCATTAATTCATACAATGCTGGCGCCAACTTTTGTGAAAAAGTATCTGATGCAAATGCACTTGATAAAAATCCAGCCAAAGTTATACCTATTTGAATAGTTGCTAAGAACCTACTTGGTGTTTCTAACATTTTTTGGATTTGTCTAGCTTTTTTATTTCCCTCTTTTGCTTTTTTGTCAATTTTAGCATCATTTAATGATATAAAAGCAATTTCAGTTGCTGCAAATAATGCGTTAATTGCTACTAATATAATAAGAATTAATATTTGTCCTGTCATTTATATTCTCCTTTAACTTGTAATATATTATACTCATTATATATTTTTTTTATTACTTTTTCAATGTTTAACACTTTATTTCATTAAAAAGATTTAAATTTGACATTTCTTACTTTTTATACTATATATATCTTAACAACTTTTTTTCCCCTCAACTTTTAATTAAAAGGAGATTATATATGGATTCTTTATATTATAGCTTTTATTCCAAATACTCAAATATTTTCAATAATGTTGAATTTGCAATATCTTTACATAATTTCAACGCTACAATTATTGATTCAGATATTCATAAAAATCATAACTTTATAAACATAGTTTTAGATTGGTATAAAAAACAAAATCACTGTCCAGTGATGATTATCTCTTCACATTGTAAAACAAAGCATTTAGTTACATTTAATAAAATGTCTCCACTATTTGTTGTAGATAATTCCCTAATAGAAGAACTAAAATATCACCTAAGACAAATAAAATAAAATTGACTTCTGAGGGGAAAGTCAATTTTATTTTTTTATTTATTATTAATATTATTTTTTTAATATTTATGTTTTATTATTTTTGCAACTTTTTAATAATATCTTTTAATTTTAATGCTTCTTTTTCTCCTGATTTAGTGTTTTCTATTTCATAGATATCACCTTCTTGTTTATCACCTATTACTATTAAATACGGTGTTCCAAATATTTTTACATCTTTAATTTTCGCTCCAATAGATACATATTCTCTATCATCAATTATAGTGCTGATATTATTTTTATTTAATTCCTCATACATTTTTGTTGCTAAATATAGTTTTTCTTCATTTTCAGTTTTAACAACAATTTGAACTTTAAATGGTGCTATATCTTCTGGCAAATAGAATCCATTTGGCCCAAATTTTTCATCTACTAGTAAACAGTTTTCATATAATGCTGCTAATGTTCTACTAACACCTATTCCGAAACACCCCATATACATAAGTGATTCTACGCCTTCTTTATTAATATATTTTCCATTCATGGTTTCTGAATATCTTGTCCCTAATTGGAATATATGTCCTAATTCCATTGCTCTTATTTCTTCAAAATCTGATAAATCTTCTATCCCATATTCATCTTTTAAATATTCTTGATAATTTTCTCTTTCAAGAATTTCAGTATTTAAACCTATTTTTCTTTCTTTATTATATAGAATTTTATCTTCTCCTTGTGATGATGGAAGCATAAATTCTTCAGATTTTTTTCCACCCATAGCTCCATTATCTGCTGCTATAGATATAACTTCTAACCCTAATTTTTTGAATATTTCTGTAAAAGCTTTTTTAACATTTTGATACGCTATTTCCATTCCATCTTCATCTTTATCAAATGTATATACATCAAGCATAGGGAATGCTTTCCCTCTCAATAAATATCCTCTTGTTCTTATTTCATTTCTATACTTTTCTCCAATTTGGTAGTATGCTGCTGGCAAGTTTTTATATGATTTTAATTTCCCTCTTGCAAATTCAAGCATTGCTTCTTCTCCTGTTGGAGCTAAACAAAATGTTCCTTTATTTGATTCTGTTATTAGCATTGTTCCATCATTAATATATTGGTCATATCTCCCAGAATTTTTCCATATCGTATCTGGCTGAAGTGTTGGTAATAACACCTCTATACATCCATGTTCATTTAATGTTTCTACTATAATATTTTCTATTTTTCTTCTTAATAATAATGGTACTGTTCCATATCCAAATAATCCTGATCCATATTGAACTATTTGTCCTGTTTGTAATAATATACTTTGCCCTGGATACATTTCATCTAAATTATTTAATTTATTTGTTCCCATTCCTGTTAATGATAATTTCATAATTATATTTCCTTTCTCTTATTCTCTATTTTATCTTATTCGCTATCTTCTTTCACTTCACCCTCTTCGGGATTTTTACTTTCCTCTTCTAATAATTCATCAATCACTATTTGATGATTTTCATCTAATTTATATCTTGGTAATTCTGGAAGATCAGTTAAAGATGTATATCCAAACATTTTCAAAAATTGATTTGTTGTTTTATATGACATAGGTTTTCCTGGTAAATCTATTTTACCACTTTCTTCAATTAGTTCATATTCAAGAAGTTTATATACACAACCATCTGCTGAAACTCCTCTGATATTCTCAATTTCAGCTCTAGTAATTTTAGAATTATATGCAATAATTGCTAATGTTTCCAAAGCTGCATTAGATAAGTTTGGTTTACTTCTTTTATCTACTACTGGATATATATATTCATGATTTTCTTTTTTTGTACACATCTGATAAGAATCATCTACTTTTATTATTTCAATTCCTCTATATTCTTCACTATATTCTTCTTGCATTTGAGTTATAATATTTTCAATTTCAGATTCTGAGATTTCTAATATCATAATCAACTCTTTTTTTGTTACTTCTTTACCTGCTGCAAATAAAATACTTTCTATTATACCTTTAATTTTATTTTCTTCCATAATTTCATCCTTTATTATTTTTATATATTATGTCATGAATTTGGCTATATGTCAATTTTTTTTACTTTTTAATTGAAGTTTTAATTTCTTTATGTTAAAATTATTTAAAACATATTGGAGGTAATTATGGATAAAAAAGAAAATATTGAAATAATCTCAGGGGATGGTTCAAATCTTAATATTTCTCCTGTATATGAACATTTAGAGCCTGAAAAACCAAAATCTAAAGACAAACCTAAAAATATTGTTATTCCAGAAGATAAGAAATCTAATATTTCTGATAAGAACAATAAATAACATAAATTTATTATATATATTTTAAAAGTACAAAATATTTCTATTTTGTACTTTATTTTTATTTTCCTTATTATTCTTTTATTGTAGATATTTTTCTTCTATCTATTGCATAACTACTTCCCATTACGCTCTTAGCTGCATGTTTAACTTGTGCTCCAACTTCTCCTATTTCTAGAATATTTTTAAATCTTCTATTTTCATCTATAACAACACCTATAGATAATGATGTTAATGGAAATTTTTCAATTATACCTTTTCTATTTTCAATTTCTACATATCCATTTTGTATATCTTTTTCAGTAAAATGTTTTTTAATATTTTTATCAAAATATACCAACATATCTTGACATAATTTTTCACATGATATATCTGGTACTATTGCTACAAAATCATCTCCACCAATGTGTCCTATGAAAGTATCTTCCATTTTAGTATCTTGAATTGTTTTTAATATTGTTTCTGCTGTAAATTCAATTACATGATCACCTTTTAAGAATCCATAAACATCATTATATGATTTAAAATTATCTAAATCTAAATATAGAACACTATATGGTTGTCCTCTTGCAATTCTTTTCTTAAGTTCTGCATGTATTTGTACATTACCTGGTAACCCTGTTAATGGACTCATTCTTCTATTACTTGTCAATAATCTATTTAAATTCTTAATTGTATGATATAAATACATTTCATCAACTGGTTTTTTAATAAAATACTCAACAGATTCTTGTAATACTTTTAATCTATATAGTCTGTCCGTGTTTGAAGAAACTACAATAACAGGTGTTATTGTGTTGTCCTCATCTTTTCTTATTTTCCTGCAAATATCTATAACATCTCTATCTATTGCATCTTCATTTATTATGATTAAAGAAGGTATATTTTTTAATGCAACATCTATGTTTTCAGTTTTTACACTTAAAAATTGAAATTCTTTATCCATTTTAAATAATTCTTTAAATATTAATATCGATGTTTCATCATCATCAATTATATAAATATCTTGTACCATTTTACACCACCATCTATTTATTTTTTATTTTATTTATTTTTTCGATTGATTTTTTATATTGTTCATCAATTTTAGATCTAGCTAATTCTACTTTCAAATTTAAAACCTCAGTTATTTCCTTTGTATTTATTG
>CAYJKU010000002.1:35593-42678 GCA_964371215.1 uncultured Clostridium sp. | reverse complement strand
AGTTTTTAATCTTGTAAAATTGTTATATGTTTTTAAAAGAATTTTACTTCTTTTCTGATTTAATTCTTCCAATTTTTTTAATATTTCAGATTGTTCTATTTTTTCTTTTCCATATTCATTAATTAATTCCATTTTCTGTTTTATTTCAATATTAAGTAATTCAACTCTTTGTAAAACATTCCCTACATTTTTCATCTTAGTTATACTTGTTATTGTATCAATTAGGAATATAGTAGTCAATACATATATACTAATATGTACTAAATTTTCATTTTTGTCATATAAAGTAGTAATTAAACCTTGTACACTTGGATGTATAATTTCATTTGCTAATACACCTAATATTCCCCAATATATAGAGTTTTGTAAGCATATTCTGCCTTTCCAATTAAATTTACTATGAGAATAATCCCAATATTTTGTATGAAATACTTTTTCTAACAAACAACCAACTATTAATTCCCATATTGTAAAAATTACTAACGAGCTAAAAAATAGTATAATTATATTTTCTTGTAATATATTAACTGAGTTTATTGTTGTAACAATTACTATTGCCCCAATACCATAGATTGGACAATATGGTCCTTTTAAAAACCCCGAATTTATAACTTTTTTTTCGCAAAAAGATCTAAATACAGATTCTATTACCCAACCTATTATTGAATATATAATAAAATATGTTAATGTGCTAAACACAATATTTTCCATTATAACCCCTAACTATTTTACTGGAGTAAATTCTTTTACAACTTTGACTTCCTCAATATTTGTAACTGTTATTTTAACTATATTTTCTCCATCTTTTAATGGATATCCAAATTTAATTTCTTTTTCCCCATCAAGATCTCTTTCTAATATATCTGTTTCATTTGCTATAAGTTCTATTGATTCTAAACCAAATTCATCTGTCAATGTTATAATAAATCTTCCTGTATCATCAATTTCTGTTTGAATTTTAGGCTCTGAAATACCTTTTACAGCTTGTTCTTTTATTGTAGATTTATTATTTTCATCTACTGCCTTTATTGTCAAAGTATGTTCTCCTACAATTATTGGTATTAAATATTCAAATTGTTTCGAATTTATATCAATTTTAGTTTCTTCACCATCATCCCATCTGTATGTCAAATATGATATATTTTCATCTGAATCTAATAATACTTTTATGTTATTTTCTTCTTTTTGCAAGTCAATTGATATATTTCCAACTAATGTAAATTCTTGTTCGAAAATTGCTTCTTGTCCATTTATATCTATTGCTTTTATTCTAAGTTTATTTGTTCCTTGCTCTATTGTAATTTCTTGCTCTATATTCTTTTTTCCATCTGTATCTAATTCAACTTCTTCTTCTCCATTCCAACTATATGCTAATTGCACTATAGTTTTATCATGGTCTATTTTAATATTTATCGAATCATCATCTAATTTATTTACACCTATTGTTGGTTTTGTATTTGCTATTTCATCTATATATTTCATATATAATGTATATATTCCAACACCAATTAATATTATTCCAAATAATATTAATACTATTACAAAAAACTTAATAACACTTTTTATATCTGATGGTTGTCTTTTGTTATAGTTGGGCGTTTTCATATTTTTATCTTTATCTGGTAATTTTACACTTAATATTTGGTTCAATTTTCACACCTCGTTAACCTTTTTTCAAATTATATCACACCACTTTTTAATTGTAAACACATATTTTTTATTAATTTTTTTCTACTTTAATTTTAATTTAATACATCTTAAAACCTTGATATTTCTAATACTTTGGTATATAATACCTATAGTTTAAAAAATAAGGAGGATTTTTATGGATACTAATAATTCAAACCAAATTTGTATAGGTAAAATTTACAGACATTTTAAAGGTAATTACTATTTTATTGAAAATGTAGGTTATGATTCCGAAACTTTAGAAAGAATGGTTATATACAAACCTGTATATGATAGAAAAGATAGTCACTCCATTTGGATTCGTCCTGAAAAAATGTTTTTCGAAAAAGTTGATCCAAATAAACCTGGTAATATAACAGGTCAAGATATACGTTTTAAATATTGTGATGATTTAAATAAAAATTACTTGAATCATTAATATATGCAATAATTTAATCAGACAGGAGTATTTATGATAGATATTAAAATATTAAGAGAAAATCCAGAAATGGTAAAAGAAAATATAAAAAGAAAATTTCAAGACTACAAATTACAATTAGTTGATGAAATTTTAGAATTAGATATGAAATCTAGAGAAGTTAAATTAAATGGAGACAATTTAAGAGCTGACAGAAAATCTTTAAGTGCTCAAATTGGTTCACTTATGAAATCTGGTAATAAGGAAGAAGCTGAAAATATAAAAACGCAAGTACATGAAATTAATACTAAATTAGAAGAAAATGAAAAGTTAGAAGCAGATTACTCATTAACTCTACAAGAAAAGTTAATGAAAATTCCTAATTTTATGCATGAATCTGTTCCAATTGGTAAAGATGATAGTGAAAATGTAGAAGTACAAAAATATGGTGAACCTATTATTCCAGATTACGAAATACCATACCATGGTGAAATCATGGAAGCATTAAATGGTTTAGATTTAGATAGTGCAAGACGTGTTTCTGGTAATGGCTTTTACTATTTACTCGGTAATGTAGCAAGATTACATTCTGCCGTATTATCTTACGCTCGAGATTTTATGATAGATAAAGGTTTTACATATTGTATACCTCCATATATGATAAGATCAGATGTTGTTACAGGTGTTATGAGCTTCGAAGAAATGGATGCAATGATGTATAAAATTGAAGGTGAAGATCTATATTTAATCGGAACTAGTGAACATTCAATGATTGGTAAATTCAAAGATCAAATATTAGGAAAAAATGAAATGCCATATAAAATGACTTCATATTCTCCATGTTTCAGAAAAGAAAAAGGTGCACATGGTATTGAAGAACGTGGAGTATATAGAATACATCAATTTGAAAAACAAGAAATGATAATTGTTTGTGAACCAGAAGATTCTTGGAATTGGTATGAAAAAATGTGGTCATACACAGTTGAATTTTTTAGAAGTATGGATATTCCAATTAGAACTTTAGAATGTTGTTCAGGTGATTTAGCAGATTTAAAAGCAAAAAGTGTAGATATTGAAGCTTGGTCTCCTAGACAAAAAAAATATTTCGAAGTTGGAAGTTGTTCAAATCTAACAGATGCTCAATCTAGAAGATTAGGTATTAGAATAAAAGGCGAAAATGGAAACTACTTTGCACATACTTTAAACAATACAGTAGTTGCTCCACCTAGAATGTTAATTTCATTATTAGAAAATAACTATAATGCAGATGGAACAGTTACAATTCCAAAAGTTTTAAGACCATATATGGGCGGTTTAGAAAAATTATAAAATTAGAATGAAACTTAACTTTTATAAAATAAAATAAATTAAATATATAGTCACATGGATTACCTATGTGATTATATATTGGAAAGGTGTAATATTTATGTTAATTAAAAATCCACAATTCGAAGTTTCTGCTGTTAGTCCAAAACAATATCCAACAAATGGATTACCTGAAATAGTACTAGTTGGTAAATCTAATGTTGGTAAATCTAGTTTTGTAAATACTATGATTAATAGAAAAAGACTCGCAAGAACAAGTAGCGAACCTGGTAAAACTAGACAACTTAATTTTTATAAAATGGATGAATTATTTTATTTTGTTGATCTACCTGGTTATGGATATAGTAAAATGTCTAAAAAAGAACAAGAACAAGTAGGAAAATTTATAGAAGAATATTTAGCTAAACGTGCTGAAATTAAATTAATTATTTTCCTTGTTGATATACGACATAAACCATCTGCTAATGATAAACATATGTATAGTTATGTTATATCATCTGGTTTACCTTTTATAATATTAGCTAACAAAGCAGATAAAATCGCTATAACTAAAGTAGATTCTTATGTTAAAGATTTACAAAAAGAATTAAACCCTATTGGTGATATTCCAACATTTCCTTTTTCTTCTGAAAGAAAAATATATAAAGATAATGTATGGGAATATATACAAGAAGAACTCCAAAATTAATTGGAGTTCTTTTATTATATTTTAATTTTTTATATTAATTTGTTTTATCTTTTATATTATTTTATTGATTTCTATTCTTTAAAAGCACATGCACATACTCTATATACAAAAGTAATAACTAGCATTAGTATTACTATTGCAAGTGCAAGATACATCACAGCAATATTAGCTAAAAATGTTGCACTAAATGCTGCTCCAACTAATATACCAACTGTAAACAATAATACTCCAATTAATATTCCTAAAATTAAATTGGTACAACGGCATTGTTTATTTTTTTGTCTTCTACCCATATAATAACATTTAATTTCTTGGTTTTCCATTACGCCACCTCCAACATGACAATGTTGCCATATTGTATTATACGTATTTTTTAAAATTATGTTAATACATTTAATTTTATTTTGAACTTTGCTCTATTTTTGTAATAATTTTTTGAGCCTTTTGTCTTTCTATCATAATAACATGATCACAACCTTGACATTTTAATTTGAAATCTACACCAATTCGTGTTATCTCCCATAATTTACTACCACAAGGATGTACCTTTTTTGTTCTTACTATATCCCCTACTTTAAATTCCATATGACCTCCAAAATATTACATATCTAATATCTTTTTAAATCTTTTTTCAATTCTATTTTTTCCAAATATTTGCATAATTTCAAACATATCTGGTGTATTAGTTCTTTTAGTTAATGCTATTCTAAGAACTGTACTAACATCTCCAACATGTGCTTTATATGAATCTGGATTCTCTTTGAATTGTTTTACTTCTTCTGCATATCCCATTTCACCTGCTAATGCTTTTATTTTATTAAACCATTCTTGCTTATCATCATTTTCATCAAAATATTTTGTAGTATATAATTCAACTATTTTTTTAATTGATTCTTTATCTTGAATTACTTGCCAATCATATTCTTCAAAAACAGAATTTTCTTTTTCATATTCTTCATCATACATATATGAAATATTTTCTTTTACTTCTGACCATTTAGATATATCTTTTCTAGGTTTTTTATTTCCTCTTTCTATACTAAATACTTTTAATGCATAATCTTTATCTTTTAACAACTCTGCTAAATTATTATCAAATTTGTTTGCCCAAATATTTGCACTTTCATATACTTTTTCTGCTGTAAATTTAGATATTACAGTTTTTGCAACATCTAATAATTTAACCATATCAAATAATGCTCCACTGACACTCATTTTATTTAATTGTAAATCAAATTCAGATACATCTTTATCTTGATTTGCTTTTCTCCAGTTTTCAAATGTTGAATTTGCTATATTTAATAAATATTCAATAACTGCTTCTTTAGGAATTCCTTCTTCTTCATAATAACTTGCTGCTGCTTCAGGATCTTTTCTTTTACTTAGCTTTCTTTTATTACCTTCATCGTTTTTCATTATTGGTGCAATATGTGCGTATTTAGGTGTTTTAAATCCTAGTTCATAAAATAATTGTAAATGAAGAGGTACTGAAGATAACCATTCATCCCCACGAATTACATGTGTTGTTCTCATTAAATGATCATCAATTGCATGTGCAAAATGATATGTTGGAAGTCCATCTGCTTTTATTATAACTATATCTTGATCATTTTCTGGAAATTCTACATTTCCTTTTATTACGTCTTTATGTTTAATTTTTCTATCTTCTCTTCCTTGAGATTTGAAACGAATTATATAATTTTCTCCAGCATTAATTTTTTCTATTGCTTCTGCAACAGTTAAGTTTCTAGATTTAGCCCATACTCCATAATATCCTGGTCTTACTTTTGCTGCTTCTTGTTTTTCTCTTATTGCATCTAATTCTTCTGGTGAACAAAAACATGGATATGCTTTTCCTTGTTCTATTAAATATTTAGCATATGCATGATATATTTCTTTTCTTTCAGATTGTTTATATGGTCCATATTCACCTATTTGATCATTTTCAGATATTACGCCTTCATCTGCAATTACACCAAAACCATTTAATGCTTCTGTCATTTTTTGAACTGCATTTTCTACTAATCTTTTTTGATCAGTATCTTCTGTTCTAACAAAAAACACACCATTTGTTTGTGTTGCTACTTTTCTTGCAATTAATCCTTGATACAAATTACCTATATGTGTAAACCCAGTTGGACTTGGTGCTATTCTTGTTACAATTGCACCTTCATCTAATTTTCTTTCAGGATATTTTTCTTCATAATATGTTATTTCTCTACTATCTGGAAATATTAAATTTGCTAAATCCTTATAATCCATTTTTATTTCTCCTTTAATTCATTATTATTTTTTGTATTATATCAAATTTCTTTGTATTTTTCAATAAATACAAGCATTTAATCTATTGAAAAAAGAAAAAATATTATCATATATAATATAATAATATTTTTCACTAGTTTTAAACTTCCATAATTATTGGTATAATCATTGGATTTCTTTTTGTTTTTGAGAATATATAATCTCTTAATGTTTCTCTTGTTGTTACTTTAATTGTTGCCCAATCACGAACACCATTTTCTTCACATTTTTTGATTTCATTTCTTATTACAGTTTTCACATTATCCATTAAGTTTTCAGATTCTCTTACATATACGAATCCTCTAGATATTACATCTGGTCCAGCTATAACTTCACCTGTAGATGCATCCATTGTTATTACAACAACTATTAATCCATCTTGAGATAAATGTTGTCTATCTCTTAATACAACACTTCCAACATCTCCAACACCTAATCCATCAACTAATATTTTACCAGCTGGTACATTAACCGTTAATTTTGCCTCGTTTTGATCCATTTCAATAACTTTACCATTTGACATCATTATAACATTTTGCTTTTCAATTCCCATACTTTGTGCTGTTTGGCCATGTGCAATTAATTGTCTATACTCACCATGTACTGGTATAAAATATTTTGGTTTTGCTAAAGCTAATATTAATTTTTGTTCTTCTTGACAAGCATGTCCTGAAACATGTATAT
>CAYJKU010000002.1:0-35583 GCA_964371215.1 uncultured Clostridium sp. | reverse complement strand
ACTATATACAACTTCTGATCCAATTTTCATTAAATCATCTATTACTTTTGATACAAGTTTTTCATTACCTGGTATCGGAGTAGCTGATATTATTACTAAATCATTTGGTGTTATTTTAACTTTTCTATGATCTCCCCCTGCCATTCTTGTTAAAGCTGACATAGGCTCTCCTTGACTTCCTGTTGTTATTATAACTAATCTATCATCAGTATAATTTCTTATCATATCTATATCTATAAATATATTTTCTGGACACTCAATATATCCTAATTTTCTAGCAGTTGTTATCATATTTATCATACTTCTACCACAAACAGCTATTTTTCTGTCATGTTTTACTGCTGAATTTACAATTTGTTGTACTCTATGCACATTTGATGCAAATGTAGCAACAACTATTCTTTTAGTACAATTTAGGAATAATTTATCTAATACTTCTCCAACATTACTCTCAGACATTGTGAAACCTTTTCTTTCAGCATTTGTACTATCTGACATTAATGCTAAAATACCTTTGTTTCCAAGTTCTGCTATTCTTCCAAAATCCATTAACTTTCCATCAATTGGTGTATAATCTATTTTAAAATCTCCTGTATGAAGTACTGTTCCAACAGGTGTAGTTATTGCAAGCATTACTGAATCTGGTATACTGTGACAACTTCTAATTATTTCTATTGTAAAGTGTTCTCCAAATTTTAATTCTTGTCCTTGTATTGTTTCAATTAATGTTGTTGTTCTAGATAATTTATGTTCTTCTAACTTATTTTTAATAAGTCCACAAGCTAATCTCGGTGCATAAATTGGCACATTTATTTTCTTTAAGAAATATGGTATGCTTCCTATATGATCCTCATGCCCATGTGTTATTACTATTGCTTTTATTTTGTCTGCATTTCTTTCTAAATATGTTATATCTGGTATAACTAAATCTACTCCTAACATATCATCTTCTGGAAAAGATAACCCACAATCTATTACTACTATTTCATTTTCATATTCAAATACAGTAATATTTTTCCCTACTTCATTAAGTCCTCCTAATGGTATTATTTTTAATTTTCCATTTTGCCATATAGATTTATTTTCTTCATTTTCTACTTTAACAATATTCTTTTCATTTCTATTGTTAGTTCTTGTATTCCTATTATTCATAGGTCTTCTATTATTATACGGTCTTTTTGCTGGTGCTTTTTTTTCATTTTTGTTTGCAACATTTTCTGTGTTTGTATTTTCTTTTTTTATATTTCTTTTTTTAATTGTTGCTTTTTCTTTGTTTTCTTCTATCATAAAACTCCTTTCATTTTCTCTTATATATTTTATTTCTTTAAATTCTATTAACAATAAAAAATTAGTATATTTCAACTAATTTCCTAAATATAAACATAAATTTAACACAATATCAAACAATAATTATTTGATATTAGTTTCTATTCATATATGTATCCCTTTTATCTCTTACTACAATTAACTTTAATCTTATATATAATCTTTTTCCGCACCACTATATATATTATTTATCTCTTATATTATCTCATACATATTTAATCTCTAAACTTATTCCTATTTATATCTTAGGTATATTTAATAAAATCTCATTCTTAGCATCTTTGCTAAACATCTAATACATTATACTACATAAAACCTTATCTGTCAAATCCTATTTTTTCCGTTTTTATTCTGTATTATTCATTCTAACAACAAAAAAGTATAAGTTTTCCTTATACTTTAATTTTTTATTGATTTTGTTCTCCTCTTCCTTCTGGAAGTGCTTGATTTTGATCTATTACAATTCTTATTCTTGTAAGAAGTTTAATTGCATTAACAAATTTACTATTTTTAATTCTTTGCCATAATGATGGTTTAGTAGTAAAAGTTGTTTCTTCAGCATATTGATTTTGCTCTTCTTGAACTAAATTAATTTGTTCAATATTTACTTCTTCTTTTACTGTTTCTTCAATAATTTGTGTTTGTTGTTCTGTTTCTTCAACTGCATTATTTATAACTTCTGAAATAGCTTTTACTTGTACTTCTTCAGTTTCTTCAACTACTTGTTCAAAAGCATCTATTGGAACTGGTATAGCTTTTAATGCATCTGCAATTTCTATTCCAATATAACTTAAAGCTTTAGATCTATCTTCTATTCTTTCCATGTCTATTTCTATATGTAAATTAGATTCTAAATTATTTATTTTTGATTTAATTACTTTAACTAAATCTTCATATTCTTCTGTTCCCTGTTCTTCTGATTCTCCTATATTTACTAAAGTTTCTACTATTTCAATTCCAAAACTTTTTTCTAGTTTTTCAACTTTTTGTTTCCACTCTTTATCTTTTGTTTCAATAAAATTTAAAACTTCGATTAATTGCATTGCATTTGAAATATTAGATTCTCTTTGTCTTATTAATTCTTCTATATTCTTTGTATTTTCCTCAAATTGGTTAGTTGCATATTCAACTAATCCATATGCAGCTCTATAAACTGAAGACGGAAAATTTTTCTTTTTTGGATATTCTATTAAGTATGTTTTTACTGATTCTATTAAATCTTTAAAAAACACATCATCATCTAATTGTATTATTTGTTTTTTACTTTTAGGGTTAATTAGTTTTTGAATTTTTTCTATATTAAATAGTATTTTTTCTTCCGTAATAATCATTTTAACATATACTATGCCACTCTTAGACATTGTACATTACCTCCTTTATCATACGCATACTTCACTTATTGTATTTTCACTTATCATTATACATTAAGATTCCCTAAACCACAACTGTTTTAATCGTTTTTTATATTACATTTTAATTACAAAAACACTTTTCTTGTAATACATTTGTAATATTTTCGTAATATTACACTTTTTCTTTACGCCTGTCGCTATTTGTATATTATAACTCAGTATTTCTCCATTGAATTGTTGTATTATAATTTTCTGTTACTTCTTCTTGAGTTATTGGATTTTCATATAATCTACACGTATATATATCTCCTTTTAAATAATAAACTTGTTTACTATATATCCACCATGGAGTCGCTCCAATGAATACTGGTGTATTCTCTTTATTCCAAATTGTACACCCGGTTTGGTAACTGTCACTACCATAATATGTGTAACCATATAATTCACCATCAATATAATATTCTACTCTATCTGCATTTTGAGTCCAGTTCATTTCACCTCTCTCTTCTTCTGTTGTTGAATTATATGTTCTATATACAAATGTTAAATAGAAATCTTCATTTATTTGATAGTGATTATTCATATCAGATATTCTTACTTGTCCAGTTGCCTCTGTATTCATATTTTCCCCATTACCAATCCACGAAGATGAACCATTAAATTTACAGACTCCTCCAGAACTGATATATCCGAATCTCATAGATTGAGTTATATCATTTTGTGTAAGTGATGTCATTCTTGAAAACATAGCTGATGCACCATCATATAATATTCTTTCTAAATTAGTATAGATTTCAAAAGTAAATCCTTCACTAAAATCTCCTGGCGCATTTACTTTCAAATAATCTCCGTCGCCATCAAAATATAAAGATTCTGTATCACTTTGATATGCAACATTTCCAAATACCTCTATGTTTCCCCATTCTCCGCTTTCCATATTTTTCGAATCTATGTTTAACACCAATCCATCTGAAACAGCTAATGTTGAATTTATATCCCATACTTTATAATTTTGTACTAATTTAACTTCACTTGTTTTATAGTTTATAAGATATGGAGTACTAACCTCATATCCATTAATTATAGTTCCTGTTTCTATTATATACCAATCTGACCCCTTCATATCTGTCTGCACATTTTCTTCATTATATTCTACTAAAACCTTCCAATTTAAAGAATTTTCTACTGTCCTATCATATAATCTTATCCCAATATATTCCTCTGGGGTTTTATCTATATCTGTTAATTCAGAATTAACATCTATATTAGCAATATATTCTGATATAATTATACTATCTAATCCATTACTATTTACATCAATATCTAATTCTTTGCAATATCTAATCATATCTTCATTGTTCCCTATATATATCAGCACATTTTTAAGAACAAGAAATTCATTAATATGTTCTTCTTTAATATTAGGAATATATTCTTTTATTTTTTCACCATAATATATACCTGATTTACTATTTTCTCCAAAATCAACACTTTCTAAAATCACACTTTCTTTATATGATGCTAATTTTGTTTTTTCACCTGCCTCTAATGCTTGTGTTATTAGCCCATTATCGCCTGTAAGAGTCGAAATTGATACACCTGCTAATATTAATAAAATGATTATCGTTATAACTAAGGCAACTAATGTAATTCCTTTTTCATCTTTCACTTTTCTTCTCCTTTTCATCTCTTGTTATTTTTTTACTTAATATATAACTGTTCTAAAACCTAAAACTATACTTCTGTAACTACTTGTGTTATTTAATCTTCTGACTGCCGAAAAATATTGTGACGACTGTGAATAATTCCCACCTCTATACACATAATTCTTTCCTGCTGTTGAATTAACTTCTAATGTCCATTCCCACACATTTCCTGCTATATCATTTAAATTTACAACTTCAGAGTTCTCCGCTTCTCCTGCTTTTCCAAGTCCCATAAGTGTTTCTCCATCATTATTCATATAATTACCTATTGATGAACTTGCAGATTTTAAAATTGTTGGAGATAATTCTCCATTTAATTCCATAAATTTAAGTATCAAATCCCATTGAAAGCCAAACATCAATGTTGAATTTACACTCATACTCTCAGCTTTTAACTGTGCTTCTGCAATTTCAAGGTTGTTTATTATCTCAGCATTTATTTTTGATACTGGATTCCCATCTACATTCCCTATTTCATATCTCGAAACCCAAAAACCGTTATTTTCATATACACTTTTTAAAACTTTATTTTTCAATTCGTCATATTCGTCTGATGACTGAAATATACTAAATCCATCTACCCATTCATCTGAATATACACTTGATGAATATGTATATTCTTTAACATATTCTTTAATATTTTTTTCAATGTTATCATAATCTTCTGATACAGATATTACAGGATTTATATATATAGTCTCCGGAACTTCTATCCAAACCCATTCATTCTCCTTTTCATCTATCATAACTAATCCATCTTTAATATTTTGTTCTGTTTCTTTATCTGAAATTTTAGACCCTTCTGGAACTTTTGCTGTTTTTCCTTCTGAATCTTCATACTCTGCTCCTCCAACACCCGCTATTTGACCTGGCTGAATATTATCACTTGATTCTTCAACTTTACTTATTGTAGTATCACTATATATTTCAAATTCATATGTATCTACCAAAACTTTTATTGGATATTTATCCGATAAATTTGTTTCTGCTTCATTTACAATATTTCCATCTTTATCTTTAATTTGATCAGATATTTTATTTAATTCTTGAATTAAATCTTTATCATTAATTTTCGCATATTCTCTTACACTTGATAATACTGCTATTTTCACTTTTTCTTCAGCATTTGCATACTCAGTTTTATCAGTAGCATCAATAGTTTGCGCAAGTATTCCGTTTTCTCCCATAATTAGCGTTAATGTTGTTGCTGCCAATATTAATATTATAACTATTGTAATTGTTGCTGTTATCAATGTAACTCCATTATCTTTTATATTTTTCATTTTTATCCTTTCATTTGTTTACTATTTATATTTTTAGCTATCTACTAACTATTATTCATAACTTATATATTTTTTATCATTCTAATCTCTTATACCATAACTATTTTTATTTAGCAACCAAAAAAGTTAGAATTTAACTTCTAACTCTTTTTATTATTTTTGCATATTTTCTTATAATTAATATAATACAACTCTACTTCAAATGCTCTATCTACTAGTTGTAACACACAGCATTTATCTACTATTTTTATAAATTCACAAAAAAAATAGACTTAACAAATCAGTGGATGACTTGAAAAATCTATGGTGCAGATGGCCGGAATCGAACCGGCACGACTGTTAAGGTCGCAGGATTTTAAGTCCTGTGCGTCTACCAATTCCGCCACATCTGCATATATTTAAGAATTGTTCTTTTTGAGACAATTAGTATTATAATATGAAGTCTTGATTTTGTCAATACATTTTTTTATTTTTTTTAAATTCTTGCTTAAAACTCAAAAAAGTGAGCTTTCTAACTCTCACTTTTATTATTTTCTAATATTTCTTTGAAGTTTTCAAAATTTATTGGTTTGTGATATACATATCCTTGTATGTTATAACATCTCAGCTCAGCTAACTTTTGAACTTGTTCTTCTAATTCTACCCCTTCTGCTAAAACAGAAATATTTAAAACTTTACAAAGTTCTATTATATTTTGTACTACTTGTTCATGTTTTTTGTCTAGAAGTATTGTATCTATAAACGACTTATCTATCTTTAATACATCGATTGGCATGTCTAGTATTGAAGTATACGAAGAATATCCACTTCCAAAATCATCTAACATTATCTGATAACCTTTTCCTTTTAATTCCTTTAATATTTGACTAAATATTTCCACATTATCTATTGCTTCAGATTCTGTTATTTCAAATTCAATGTTTTCTCTGTTTACACCATATTTTTCCACAGTTTCTTCAATAAAATTTATTAAAGTTGAATTAAATAATTCAGATCTAGATAAATTAATTGAAATGGGCACTAATTTTTTCCCCATTTCTTTTAGTAATTTTAAATCTCTACACACTATTTCAAATATTTTTCTATCAATTAAAGAAATATATTTTGTCTTTTCAGCTATCGATATAAATCTGCCTGGCATAATTAAACCTTTTTCTGGATGTTTTATTCTGACTAAAGCTTCTGCCCCTATTATTTTTTTGCTTCGACTATCTTTTTTAGGTTGATAATATGCTACAAAATAATTATTTTCTAAAGCTTCTTTTATCTCTCTTTCAATTTCTATTTTTTCTTTTTCGTTTTTTATTGTTATATCATCATATTCTTTTATAATTGTACTCATATCTTCATGTATCAAAACTTTAGACATATTAGCATTATTCACATTTTTCTCTAACTCTTCTGATTTAACACTATATACAATTCCTGCCGATATATTTGTTTTTATATTAATTTTATTTCTTTCAATATATTTTACTACTTCTTCATTTATATCAAATAGTTTACTTTTAATGTTCTCTTTATTTACATATTCTTGTAAAACTATGAACTTAGACTCTTCTAAATGTATAATATATTTCTTTTCTTCAATCAATTTTTCTAAAGTATTATATAGTTTTAAGACTAAATTTTGACTCACCTCCATACCAAAAATATCACTTATGTTTGAAAATCTTTTTATTTCTATATATGATATTACATATAATTTGTCTTTTTCTAACGTCTTAGGAACTTTCATATATAAATAATTCAAATTATACCCACCTGTCAAATTATCTAAATATGCTATTTTATTTACTTTAGTAATATAGCCTCGTTTTTGTCTAATTATATATAATGAACCAAATATTAATATAGATAAAGTTACTAATAACGCTATATATAAATCTCTACCTATTTTTTGTATTTCTTTAGAAATATATGAACTTTCTACAAATGAAAGTAAATATATATTTGTATTATAATCATCAATTCTAGTCACATTTAAGTATTTTTCATTCCCACTCATGTTTACTTTAACTGCTTTTTTACTATCTTGTTCAATTATATTTTTAACTTCATTAACTAGTTCACTACTATTTTCTCTTTCTAAAAGTTGTAACATATTTTCATTTATAAACTCTTTATTTTTATCTAATATTATTGTTTTATCTTGTCCAAGTAATGAAAAATATCCTAACTCATCAAATATGGTATTATTTATTATTTCATCTAATATATTAATATCTATCCAGGCTATAATCACACCTTTTATTTCATTATCTTTTTCTAATGGTGCAGAATATACTAAATAGTTTTCCCAATTTAGAGATGTTTGTTTTGTTAAATACTCTTCACCTCGTATTGCAAATTTATAAAATTCTGTACCACCTATTGGCAAGTTATTTTCACCTCCAATTAATATATTTCCATTTATATCTGAATAGTTTATAGTCATATCATTATCTGAAACACTATTAAATTTATTTATTTCTTCTTCCAGATTATATCCTTCTATCTCTGAATATAAATCTTTTATAATCTCAATTTCTTTTATATTAAATTCTATCTTTTCTTTAATAACTTCTGCTTGTTTTTTAGAAATTTCCTGTAAATTTGTTTCTAAATTTTCTTCTAATGAATCCAAATTACTTTGTATTATAAAAAAACTATATATACAATATAGAAAAATTATTATAATAACAGTTATAAGCATATATTTTAAAATCTTGTCATTTTCTTCTATAACATTATACTTCATCAAAACCTCTCAAAATATCTAATCCTATTATCTATTTTAAGCATTTTGATTTTTTTTATTTATCATTTGTATAAAAAAACAAAAAAGCATTACATTTTTTCATATAATACTTTTTTTAATTTAATTTAATGAACTTGTACCATCAAATGGTATGAATTTTTTAACAATATTTTCTGCTTCGATTTCTTCTGATTTAAATAATTTAAATGAACTATTTATTTTGTTGTCAATTATTTGCTCAACATCTTCTTTTTCTCCATTGTCAGATAATACTAACTCACTAACAAGAATTTGTTTTGCATTATTTAACATTTTTTTCTCACCAGTAGATAATCCTTTTTCTTTTTGTTTAAAACTTAAGTTTCTAACAACATCTGCAACTTCGTAGATATCTCCACTTTTCATTTTATCCATATTATCTCTATATCTCTTATTCCAATTCTTATCCATAACTGTTTCATCTTTTTCTAATATCCCTATTACATCATTTGCGAAACCTTTTCCGATTATATTTCTTACACCTAACGACTCTGCCTTTTCAGTTGGTATCATAACCTTTACTTCACCTGGCATTTTTAAAATGTAATATGATTGTTTTTCTCCTAAAATATCTTTTTCCTCTATAGAATCTATAACCCCTGCTCCATGCATTGGGTAGACAATTTTATCTCCTACATTAAACATGTACGTCTCTCCTTTCAGTACTTTAAATATATTTAGCAAAAAAAAGATAATAAAGCTATGTAAATACTTTACACTTATAACTTTATTGGATTTTTTAACCATCTTTATTATACTACAAAAAATAGCAAAAGTCAAAGCTTTTGCTACTATTTATATATATTTTATATAATCTATTTTCTTGTAGAACCGAAACCACCTGTTCTTTCTCCATTTGCCTTATCATCATCTGACATGAAATATTTTTGGAAAACAGCTTGACCAATTGCTTCTCCTTTTTTAATTTCAACATCTTCTTCTTTTATATTATAAAATGCAAACATTATATGTCCATCATTATCTTCATTTCCATAATAGTCTTTATCTACAACACCTACACTATTTGCAAGGATTAATCCCTTTTTCTTTGGATTAGAACTTCTATTATATAACATTAAAACTTCATCATCTTGCATATATGATTTTATTCCTGTTTTTACTAATGTTGGATTCATACCTTTTTTAAAACTAGGTACAATAATATCCTCTGCTGCTTCTACATCATATCCTGCTGAATATTTAGTTTTTCTAATTGGTAAATTTATACCTTTTTCTTCAAATCCTTTTGCTATTTCAAATCCTCTAACTTTTTCCATTTTATTTCTCCTATCTTATTATTTTATATTTTTTAACATTTATATCTTTATCTTGATATTCGTTTGTATACTGTTTCAACTTTTCCCTTAAGTCTTCAATTGCTTCTTGTGCTTCTACCTGTTTTTCCAATTTAAATACTTGTTTTATTTTTCCTGTTACTTGATCTAATTTCCCAACTGGCTTAATTGCAGTCTCATTAGTCTCTTTATATTTTATCTGAACTATGTTTTCAATGGTGTCTGATGATTTTTTTAATATTTCTGTTATTTCTAATAATTGCCCTATCATATCATCTAATACTTCTGCATTCATTTTTGCTGCTTTAATATAATTTTTTGTATATACTCCATATCTTTCATACTCATATATATCTACTCCATCAGAATATTCTTCTAGTTTACTTTCTAGTTCTTTTAACTTATTTTGAAAAGTAATTCCTATATTAGGAATATCTATATTTTCAATTCCTATTTGATCTAAATTTCTTTTTATACTTTCTATCGCTTCTGTTTGTTTTGAGCAAACCACATACATTTGATTAAAAATATTTTCCTCTTCATTCTTCATATTAATCCTCCAAAATATATTTTCGCTTATATACAGATATTTATTCTTAATTTACTATATATTAATCAAATTTTCCATCTTCCAAGTCTTTTATAAATTCATCTCTAATTTCTGTTGGTAATAAAAATATATCTTTAATATTTTCTTTTTTTATTATCTCAGGAATATATTTACCACTTTCAAAATATTTAGGATCATTACTAAACTCTGGACCTGTCCCTGTTCCAAACTCGCCACTCACATATTCACAAAAGAAAAAATATTCTTTTTGGTTGAATTTTTCACTATTTATTTCGTACATTTGCCTAATGATTTTAACACATATTCCAAACTCTTCTTTAATTTCTCTTAAAACACCTTCTTCTATCGTTTCTCCTTCTTCTAAGCCACCACCTGGAAAAACATAATAGTCTTTATAACTATTTTTCTTCAAAACGTCTTTTCTATGCATAAATGCATATCCATTTTCCATTTTAACAATTCCAGCTACTCTAATTTTCCCCATAATCTTTTTGCTCCTTGTCTAGAATATTAAAAAAATTTATAATTTCCATTATTTCTATTAATTTTAAATTTTTCAAGACTGATTATACTATAAATATCTTTTTTTATCTATATTTTCGACTTATTTTTTTATTATTGGTAATACTAATGATAATTTCATAACAATTTTATAAATAGGAGGCTAAATTTATGAAAACAAATCCAAAAGAAGATGTTAATATTTCAGAATTATATGGGACAGATTGTGTTCTTCCAAAAGAAGAGTTTTTAAAAAAATATAATATTAACTCAGAAAACGGTCTGTCTTCTAGTATTGCAAATGCAAAACTACATAAATTAGGCTTTAATGAAATAACTCAAAATAAATCCAAAAAATGGTATCACTACTTTTTCAAAAGTTTATTCACTCCTTTTAACTCTATATTAATAGGAATAACTTTTGTTCTTCTTTTTACAGATGTATATTTACCTCAAACACCAAATTATGCAAATATTATTGTTATTGCAATTTTAGTTTTTACAAGTACATTACTAGATTTTTTTGAAGAGTATAAATCTAATAAAGCAGCAGATAAACTAAAAGCTCTCGTTGCTACTACCTCATCAGTTATACGAGATGGTAGAACTATTAAAATTCCAATGAATGAAATAACAATAGGAGATGTTGTACTTTTATCTGCCGGTAGTATGATACCTACAGATCTTAGGATTATTGAATCAAATGATCTTTATGTTAGACAATCCACGCTAACTGGTGAATCAGATAGCATTAAAAAACTAAATATTTCTAACTTAAATATTAATACTATTTCCAGTTTATCTGATTTAGACACTATTTGTTTCATGGGCACAAATGTTGTTAGTGGCTCTGCAAAAGGAATAGCTATTAAAATTGCAGACGAAACATATTTTGGTAAAATTGCAGATAATATTTCACATAAACCTAAAACTGCTTTTCAAATAGGAGTCGAGGGAATTAGTAAACTTTTAATTAAATTCATGTTAATAATGATTCCACTTGTATTTTTGCTCAATTTTGGGAAACATGATTTAATACTAGCATTCACTTTTGCAGTAGCAATAGCAATAGGTATCACACCTCTCCTTTTACCTGTCATCCTTTCTTCAAGCCTGTCTAAAGGCGCAATTAGGATGTCTAAGAAAAAAACCATAGTTAAATCACTTGATTCTATTCAAAGTTTTGGTGCAATGAATATTCTTTGTACAGATAAAACTGGAACATTAACAGATGATAAAATAGTTTTAGAAAGATATTTAGATATATATGGAAATGAGAATCCTCGAATTTTAAAACATGCTTTTTTAAATTCATATTTCCAAACTGGTCTACACAGTAATATAGATGATGCGGTAATTTCTCGTGGATTAGAAAGTGGTATGAACTCATATTTAGATAAATATATAAAAACAGATGAAATTCCTTTTGATTTTACAAGAAGAAGATTATCTGTAGTTGTTAGTGATGGAGATAAAAAACAATTAATAACAAAAGGTGCTCTTGAAGAAATCTTAAATATATGCACACTTGTAGATTATGATGGTATTGTTAGTCCTTTAACTGATGAAATTAAATCTAATATTTTAACAATTAGTAAGAATTTAAATGAAGATGGATTAAGAGTTGTTGCTGTTTGTCAGAAAAATGAATTACCAAATATAGAAAAATTAAGTACTTTAGATGAATCTAATATGGTTTTACTTGGTTTCATTGGCTTTTTAGATCCACCTAAAGAAAGTAGTAAAATTTCAATAGAAAGACTTAACAATGCTGGTATACGAGTAATTGTTCTAACTGGAGATAATTTAGAAGTTTCAAGAGCAGTTTGTAAAAAAGTTAATATTAATTCAGATAATATTATATTAGGTAGTGATATAGATAAACTGGATGATTCTGCTGTTTTAAGTATTTTAAATAAAACAAATATTTTTGCAAAATTATCTCCTATTCAAAAAGCTAGGTTAGTTAGATTATTAAAAGAAAATGGTAATGTTGTAGGATATATGGGAGACGGCATAAATGATAGCCCTTCTCTAGTTAATTCAGATATTGGAGTATCTGTTGATTCTGCTGTGGATATAGCAAAAGAAACAGCAGATATAATATTGCTTGAAAAAGATTTAAATGTTTTATTAGATGGTGTCAAAGAAGGTCGTCGTACTTTTTCAAATATCATGAAATATATTAAAATGGCAGTAAGCTTTAACTTTGGTGAAGTATCTTCAGTATTAATTGCTAGTATCTTTTTACCATTTTTACCTATAACTCCAATCCAATTATTAGTCCAAAGTTTATTATATGATTTTGGACAGTTAACTCTCCCTTTAGATAATGTTGATGATGAATATTTAGAAAAACCTAAAAAATGGGATACCAAAAGTTTAAAAAACTTTATGCTTTTTATGGGACCTTTAAGTTCATCTTTTGATATGATGGTTTTCCTATCTCTTTGGTTTATATTTGGAATTAGAGAGGCAGCTATTTTTCAAACAGTATGGTTTTCTTATGGTGTAGTTTCTAATCTTGTTGGTATGCATATTATTAGAACTGCTAAAATTCCATTTATTCAAAGTAATGCCAGTAAACTAGTATATTTTTCTTCAATATTATTAAGTATAATAGCTTTAATTTTTCCATTTACGTATTTAGGAAATATTATTGGATTAGTACCAATTCCACTTTCCTTCTTCTCTATAATTTTAGGGCTACCTGTTTTATATTGTTTCATTGCATTAATTGCTAAAAAAGTATATATACGAAAATATGGCGAATGGATTTAAAAAACAAAAAAGAAATGTTGTAAAATACATTTCTTTTTCTTATATTTTTTATTTTTTATCAATTAACCTTTTAATTATATATTTATTAACACTATATTTATCATATAAATTATATAAATACCAACAAATATTATACCGTTCGTTCTAGTCATTTTATTTTTTTCTCCAATAAACGGATATAAAGCTAACATTATTGAACCAAATATTAATAATATCATATCTCCATTATATTCTGCAGAATATGTTATAGGGTGTATAAACGACGATAACCCTATTATTAGTAATATATTAAATAATTGTGAACCAATTATATTACCAATAGCCATATCTATATCACCTTTTCTTGTTGCTGTTATTGATGTTATAAGTTCTGGCAAGCTTGTACTAAAAGCCACAATTGTAAGACTTATCATTTTTTCACTAATCCCTAAATCTTGCGCTATTGAAACTGCATTATTAACAACAAAATCTCCACCAAATTTTAATCCAGTTATACCTAATGCAATAAATACTATTGACTTAAAAATTTTTCTTTTTCTTCCCTTTGGTTTTGGTTCTTCTGGAATCTCCATTCCATCTTCTTTATCAAACTCTTCACCTTTTCTTGCCATTATTATGTTATATATAATAAATCCTGCACAAAGTACTAATAAAATAGCACCTTCTGTTTTTGTTATCATACTATCTCCAAAACCAGATATACAAAATACAAAAAATATTATCGTAACAACAAGTGTTAAAGGACTTTCTATTAACCTTGTTTCTCTTTTAAATACTAATGGTTTTATGACTGCACATAAACCTAATATTAATAACATATTTGTTAAATTACTACCTATTACATTTCCTAATGCAATATCTGAATGTCCACTTAATGATGATGTCAAGCTAACCATTAATTCAGGCATTGATGTACCTATTGATACAATTGTAAGTCCTATTACAATTTCTGGTATATGGAATTTTTTAGCAATAAAACTTGCTCCATCAACTAATAAATCTGCCCCTTTAATAAGTAATACAAATCCAAGTATTATAAGTATAATATTTATAATCATTTTTACCTCTTCATTCTAATCTTTTTATCATTTCTTTTAGTAAATTGGTGCGAAATGATCTGTAATTGGTTTTTTCTCTGTTTCAAAATCTACAATCTCTAAATTTAATAAATGTGCATATTCATTGATTTTTTCTTCATTAATACTATTATTCCCCTTAAATCCAATTAATATAAGGTTTTGTATTTCTGTTTCTTCTAATCCATCTTTTACTTTGAATAATTTCACATTATCAAAAACTTCCATATATGTAGCATATTCATATTCTATTAATTTAGAATCATTTCCTTTAAGAGCAGATACTACATTAGTAATAATCATGCCATTTTCATTTAAATTTCTGTAAACTTCTAACATTGCCTCATATGTTGCAAGTTCAAAAGGTACATTTATTCCTTTAAATGCATCCATAAACACTACATCATATTTTTCTTCGTTATAATTTAAGAAACTTCTTCCATCTTGATGATGTATATCTAAATTGGAATTATTTACATCTAATCCGAATTCTTTTTCTGCAAGTTCTGTCATTTTATCATCAATTTCTACTACATCCATTGTATTACCTGGAAACTTTTCCAAATAATGCATCGGATATGTGTATGCTGCTCCACCAATTAATAATGCACTTTTTGCATCTTTACTATAATATTCAAACAAATCATAATAATACAAATATTTTGCACCCATTTCTCCTGTATTTGCATCAATATATGACTCTACCCCTGTGTCTACTTGTAGTGTCTTATATTTATTTTCATTCACACTTAATTCTTTTACCCATATTCTACTATACTGTGAGTCTACATCTTGAAGAATGTCTGGATTACTATTTTTAAATAAATAATCTCCATATATAATTAATCCTATTAAAATTATTAATACACATATATTTTTAGTTATGTATTTAATATTTTTTCCTTGATATAACATTACTGATAATATTACTAACATAGCTGTTATCGCAATTACTATACTATTAACCCCAATTAATGGAATTAATATAAATCCACTAACAAATGTTCCTGTAATACTGCCTATTGTAGATAATGAAGATATTTTTCCTGATACTTTTCCTACTTGCTCATTTTCCATACTTTTAATTTTTACCGCAATTGGTGAACATGTAGCAAGCATAAAACTTGGTATTCCAAAAACAACTGTTGTTGCTATAACAGATACTAATATAAGGTTCTCAGATATACTGGCCAACTTATCTATTACAACTACTTCCGCTATCGGTATTATACTTGTAGTAATTGCAGCTATTAATATAAATACAGATAAATTATTTATATTCTGATTCTTATCTGCAATTTTACCTCCAAACCAATATCCTAAACTCATGCAAACTAATATTATTCCAATTATAGTAGTCCAAACAATACTAGAACTCCCTACATAAGGAGACAATATCCTTGCTGCAACAAGTTCTAACATCATAATTAGAGCACCACATAAAAAAACTGTAATTTCTAATTTATATTTTTTCATTTATATTTTCCTTTTCATTTCTACTTTTTTGTTTTTTTAGTTGCTACTTTCTTTTTGGTAGTTTTCTTTTTGGTAGCTTTTCCTTTTGATGCTACTTTTTTCTTTTCAGTTTCTTTTTTAATTTCATCAGCTTCTTGTGGATTCCAAACTTCACCTATCTTAGGCTTATTCCATGAAATATAATTACATTTTTCTGGATTATTTTCACAAACATAGAAATTTCTTTTTCTTTTTGTTTTTTTAACTTGTACTACTCCACTACAATTAGGACATGGTACATCAATTGTCTCAATTATTGGTTTTGCATTACTACATTCTGGAAAACCTGGACATGCTAAAAATTTACCATATCTTCCAAATTTATATACCATCATTCTTCCACATTTTTCACATTGGACATCAGAAACTTCATCAACTAATTCAACTTGTTCTAATTCTTTTTCTACCTTTACAATTACTTTTTCAAATGGCCCGTAAAATTCTTTTATCATTTTTTTCCATGGCTCATTTCCTTCTGCAATTTCATCAAATTCACTTTCTATTTTAGCAGTAAATTCTACATTAACTACATCTGTAAAGTTTTCTGTAAGTAATTTATTTACTATTCTCCCAAGTTCTGTTGGTAGTAATTGTTTTTGTTCTTTTTCAATATATCTTCTTTCTAATATTGTTGTTATTGTAGGAGAATATGTACTTGGTCTTCCTATTCCTTTTTCTTCTAAAACTTTTACCAGGCTTGCTTCTGTATATCTAGCTGGTGGTTCAGTAAAGCTTTGTTTTGGATTTATTTCTTTTTTAATAACTTCTTGTTTCTCAATTAATTCTGGAAGCATTCCATCTTCTTCTTTTTCTTTGTTATCTGTACTTTCAACATATAATGTCATAAATCCTTTAAATTTAATTGTTTGACCATTAGATTTAAAAGTGTACCCATTTGCATTAATTTGTACTGAAACAGTGTCATATATAGCAGACGCCATTTGACTTGCAATAAATCTATTGTGAATTAATTTATATAATTTATATTGATCTTTAGATAATGAATCTTTTATTTCATCTGGATTTATTTCAGGATATGTAGGTCTAATCGCCTCATGTGCATCTTGTGCATCTTTTTTCCCTTTATAAAATCTATTTTCATAATATTTTTCACCATAATTAGATGTTACATATTGTTTAGCAAGTGCTCTTGCCTCATCAGATATTCTTGTTGAATCTGTTCTCATATATGTTATTAAACCAACAGTTCCTTTTTCTGGTATCTTAACACCTTCATATAAGCCTTGTGCAACAGACATAGTTTTCTTTAATGTAAATCCTAATTTTCTTGATGCATCTTGTTGCATAGTACTTGTTGTAAAAGGTGGCGCTGGATTTTTCTTTTTTTCGCTTTTTTTAACATCTTCAACTATATATTTTGCTTTTTCTATTTTCTCTAAGATTTCTTTTACTTCTTCTTCTGAATTTATTTCTTGTTTCTTTCCATCTTTTCCGAAAAAATATGCTTCGAAATCTTTTTTAGATTTAGGTTCATTTAATTTAGCATATATATTCCAATATTCTTTTGGAATAAAATTTTCTATTTCTATTTCTCTATCTACAATTAACTTAACAGCAACAGATTGAACTCTACCTGCTGATAATCCTCTTTTGACTTTTTTCCATAAAACAGGACTCATTTTATATCCAACAATTCTATCTAATACTCTTCTTGCTTGTTGTGCATCAACTAAATTATAGTCTATTTCTCTTGCATTTGTAATAGCTTTCTGCACAGCTGATTTTGTTATCTCATTAAATGTAACCCTAGTAATTTTAGATTCATGTTCTTCTAAAATCTTTGCTAAATGCCAAGCGATAGCCTCTCCCTCACGGTCCGGGTCAGTCGCGATATATATTTTTTTAGCAGCTTTTGCTTCTTTTTTCAATTCTTTAATTAAGTCGCCTTTTCCTCTTATGTTTATGTATTCAGGCTCAAAATCTTTTTCTACATTTACCCCTAATTTCGACTTAGGTAAATCTCTAATATGTCCCATAGATGCTGTAACTTTAGTACTTCCACCTAAGAACTTTTTAATAGTGTTAGCCTTTGCAGGCGATTCCACTATAACTAATTTATCCGCCATATTTCCTCCTTGTATATTATATAAAATCTATCAATTACTCATTATTTACTTAATTATACAAGTATTCTAAATCACTTTTAGGTATTTTGCAAGCTTTTAAATATAATTTATCATATAAGCACAAGTTTTCTTGAAAAATCAGTTATGATTTCTTGAACATTATTTGGCGTCACTTCATATTCTTTAAATTTTTCTAATATCTCTTCTACTCTTCTTTCATTATCCGAAAGATGTTTTACAACTTTATTTTCTACTTTAATCTTTTCTCCTATGTATTCAGTTTTAACAACATTAATTCCATATCTAGCACTATTTTCTTTTATTGCTTCTTCTTCGTTTATTAATTTGTAGTATTCTAATTTTATTGGATGATATATCCCAACTTCTTTTAGCTTTTCTCTTTGCATAAATATGCCTCCAAAAAATATTTTCATTAGTAATTTACTCCTTTCATCTTTTGACGAAATTTATATTACTATGATTTTTGGAGGTTTGCAAGAACTTTTCATCGCAGATTTCAGCCTTTACAATCATTTTTCGACAGCATATTTTCTTCATTGACAGTATCCATCATCTTTTTTTATTTTTCTTTTAATTTTTTTCTATTAATTTTATAATCTGGCATAATATTTTCTACTAATTTCCAGTATTGTTTAGAGTGATTCATATATTTCAAATGACATAACTCATGTATAACAACATATTCTAATAAATTATCTTCTAAAACTGCTAATCTAATATTAATAGATATGTTTCTATTACTTGAACAACTTCCCCATGCACTTTTCATATCTTTTATTGTTACTTTATTTGGATTCACATTTAAAATTTCAGAATACTTTTTAATATATACATTTAATTTTTCTTTAAATATTTCAATGTTTTTTTCACTTATATTTGAAGTATCTATTTTTTCGCTTTCCTTTTTCACACTTTTAGCTAAATGTTTTTCTATCCAATTACTTTTTTCTCTTATTGCTTTATGTATCTGATTTTCCTTCATAAAAAAAGGAGATTTAATAATTAATTCTCCTTCTTTAATTTGAATGTATAAGTTTTTAATTTTGCTTCTAATTAATTTAAATTGAATATCTTTCCCATTTATATTTATTTTATTTTCCATTAACATCTCTTCCATTTTACAAATACTATCTCTACATTTTAACAACCAATTTATTAAATTTCGAACTAATATATGTATCTAGTTTTTCCATAAATTGTTTAGAATTTATTTCTTTTTTCGCAACCATTTCTAATCCTTTTTCCCAACTGGCTGTCAACTTTGGATTCAAAATGTCTGGCATACTTCTATTTATTATATCATATATTATTTCACCTTTATTGCTTGGTGTAATAATTTGTGTTTTAGAATTTATCTCTATATATTTAATTTTTTCTAGTTTTTTAATAATCTCTGCTCTAGTCGCACTTGTACCTATTCCTGCACCTTTAATTTGTTCTCTTAATTCTTCATCTTCAATTAATTTTCCTGCATTTTCCATTGCTAAAATTATTGATCCTGAATTATATCTTGAAGGTGGTGATGTTTCCGCTTCTTTAATCTCAAAATTTTGCACTTGAACTTCAGAACCTTTTTTCAAGTTTTTAAGTATATCTAAATTCGAATTATCTTCACCCTCAACTTTTTCTTTTTTCTCATTTGCTTTTAATATATCTAAATATCCTCTATTAATACAAATTTTACCACTTGCATTAAATGTTTCATTATCTATCTCGATTGTAACTTGTACTTTACTATATTCAGCTGGAGGGTAAAAAATTGCTATAAACCTTTTAACGATTAACATATATATTTCTTTTTGAAGTTCTGTTAAATTATTATAGTTCTCTAATCCTTGACCAGTTGGAATTATTGCATAATGGTCTGTTATTTTACTATCATTTACATATTTAGATTTAACTATATTAGTTGAGTATTTTTCTTCAACCATTTTCTTTATATATCCTTGTACTTCTTCATTTTTAAAATTCTTAGCCAATCCATTTAAATTTTTATTTATTTCTTTAGCAACAGCTGTAGATAATACTCTTGCATCTGTTCTCGGATATGTAACTAATTTTTTCTCATATAAACTTTGTACAACTTCTAATGTTTCATCTGGTTTAATTTTAAATCTTTTTGTACATTCATTTTGTATTTCTGCTAAATTAAATAAAAGAGGGGCATTTTCTTTTTGCTTAGATTTTTTTAATTCTGTAATTATACCTTTTTTATCTTTTAAATTATTAATTAATTCTTTAACATCTTCTTCTTTTTTAAATCCTGTTTCATTATATAAGTTATTAGATTCAAAATATTTAGATTTTTCTGTTACTTTCCATTCAGCATTAAAACTTGATTCTTCTTCTCCAAAAAGACCTATTAATTTATAGTATTTTGTTTTAACAAAGTTTCTAATTTCTCTTTCTCTTGCAACTACCATACCAAGAACACATGTCATAACTCTACCTACAGAAATTGATGCTCTTTCTTCATTTATCTCTTTTGCAAGTGTTCTTCCATAAATTATTGATAACAATCTAGAGAAATTAATACCAATCAAATAATCTTCTTTTGCCCTTAAATATGCACTATCAGATAAACTGTCATATTCAGATAAATCTTTTGCTTCTTTTATTCCTCTTAAAATTTCATCTTCTGTTTGTGAATCTATCCAAATCCTCTTTTTCTCTTTTCCTTTTGCACCAATCATTTGATCAACTAATCTATATATATATTCCCCTTCTCTTCCTGAGTCAGTTGCTACATATACTGTTGATACTTCTTCTTTATTCATAATTTCTTTTACTATATTAAATTGATTTTCCACATTCGGTATTATTTCATATTTCCATTCTTCTGGAATAAATGGTAATGTCTCTAATCTCCATAATTTTAATTTTTCATCATATTTTTCTGGATAACTCATTGTTACTAAATGACCAACACACCAAGTTATATACCAATTATCTGATTCTAAATATCCATTTTTTCTAGTTGTTTTAATTTTTAGAGCTTTACTAAATTCCATTGCAACTGATGGTTTTTCAGTTATTAATAAGTTTTTTCCCAATTTTATCATCCTTTATTGTTTATATTTGAATTTATATCTTTTCTTCCATATACTTCTGTACCATTATATATATTTCTTCTAATTTTTTTTGTGAATCTTTGTCTTTCAAAACGACTCTTTCATATATTTTTCCAATATAATCATTTTTTTGTATTACTTCTAATGTATATTTAAAATTTATATCATAAACAAATACCATATGTGCAATTACCATATCAACTGGTGAATTCATATTCGAATATGTTATTTTATTTTTATCTCTAGCTTCACAATATATTATTTCTGTCACTTTTTCTATACTTAAATCTTTTGTACCATATACTGCTTCTGGAATATCTGCTAATATGGTATAAAATATATCTGTTTTATCTGCATCTCTAATTATTTTAATATGTAATAATTCTTGCTCAGTTAAATTTTTATCTATATTATCAAAATCTCTATTATGATTCAATATAGCTAATCTTATTATATTATCATATTTTGTTTCAGTTAAAAATTTTCTTATAAGTCCATCTTCAAATAAAACTTTCACCCCATATTCTCCATGATTTACACTTTTACTATCATGAAATGTATTATATATTCTCACTTGTTCAAATCTACCAATATCATGTAATAATCCTATCAACTCGGCTAACTGAATATCTTCATTGTTTAACTCTAATGCTTTTGCTAGTTCCAAGGCTCTTTTAGCTGTTCGTTCAATATGTGCAACTTTTAATGCTATCTTACAATTTTTAATATCATAATCTTTTATATAATCTCTATATACTTCTCTTGCTTTTTTTATATCTATCATTTTCTTCACATCTTTCTATTTTTTAATACAATCGGATTCTATCATATACTTGTTGGAATTTCAATATTCTTTCTTCCTATTCTTTTATCTATTATCATCTAATAAGTATTTTTCTAGTTTTTAAGATATTTTACTACTTAATTATATGTTTTTATTGAATTTCCAATACTTTTAATATATAATGGAGCAAATTAATATAAATTAAGTAGAGGTGTTTTTATGGAATATAATTTTAATGAAATAGAAAAAAGATGGCAACAATATTGGGATAAAAACAAAACATTTTTCACAGATGTTTGGGATTTTTCAAAACCAAAATATTATGCCTTAGACATGTTTCCTTATCCATCTGGTCAAGGACTTCATGTAGGTCATCCAGAAGGATATACAGCAACAGATATAATGTCTAGAATGAAAAGAATGCAAGGATATAATGTGCTTCACCCTATGGGTTGGGATGCATTTGGTTTACCTGCAGAGCAATATGCTATAAATACTGGACATCATCCAGATACATTTACAAAAGAAAATATTGCAACTTTTAAAAGACAATTAAAAATGTTAGGATTTTCTTTTGATTGGGATAAAGAAATATCTACTTGTGACCCATCTTATTACAAGTGGACTCAATGGATTTTCAAACAACTATATAATGACGGATTAGCTAAATTAGTTGAAATGCCTGTTAATTGGTGTGAAGAATTAGGATGTGTTCTATCAAATGATGAAATCATAGATGGAAAAAGTGAACGTGGTGGGTTCCCTGTTATTAGAAAAAATATGAAACAATGGGTATTAGATATTCCTGAATATGCTGATACTTTGTTAGATGGTTTAAATGATATTGATTGGCCAGATTCGACAAAAGAAATTCAAAGAAACTGGATTGGTAAATCTGAAGGTGCTGAAATAACTTTTGATATTGCAAGTACTAATAATTTGAAATTCACTGTATTTACTACTAGGCCAGATACTTTATTTGGTTCAACATATTGTGTACTTTCACCAGAACATTCAGTTATATCAGAAATTACAACTGATGAATATAAAAAAGATATTGAAGAATATATTAAACTAGCTGCTTCTAAATCGGAATTAGAAAGAACTGAATTAAACAAAGATAAAACTGGTGTATTTACTGGAAGTTATGCAATTAATCCTGTAAATGGCAGACAAATACCTATTTGGATTTCAGATTATGTTTTAACAACTTATGGTACTGGTGCAATTATGGCTGTTCCAGCACATGATCAAAGAGATTATGAATTTGCCAAAAAATTCAACTTAGAAATTATTCCAGTTATCGAAGGTGGAGATGTATCTCAAGAAGCTTATACTGGTGATGGTATTCATATAAATTCTAATTTTATAGATGGATTAGATAAAACGGATTCAATTAATAAAATTATCACATGGCTTGAAGAAAATAATTTAGGTACAAAGAAAGTAAACTATAAATTACGTGAATGGATATTCGCAAGACAACGTTACTGGGGTGAACCAATTCCTATTGTTTTTGTAGATGGCGAAATGAAAACTCTTCCAGATAGTGAATTACCACTTGTTTTACCAGAACTTGAAAACTATAGCCCTTCAAAAACAGGAGCATCACCTTTAGATAAAGCTACTGATTGGGTACATACTACATTTAATGGTAAACCAGCAATTAGAGAAACAAGTACAATGCCTGGTTCTGCTGCTTCAAGTTGGTATTTTTTAAGATATATTGACCCAAAAAATACTGATGAATTTGCTAATAAAAAACTATTAGATCATTGGCTTCCTGTAGATCTTTATGTCGGTGGTCCTGAACACGCTGTTGGACACCTTCTATATTCAAGATTTTGGAATAATTATATGTATACTAAAGGATTAGTTTCTGTTAAAGAACCTTTTGCTAAACTAAGACATCAAGGTATGATTTTAGGTACAAATGGCGAAAAAATGAGCAAATCAAAAGGAAATGTTGTTAATCCAGACGATATGGTTAAACTTTATGGGACAGATAGTTTAAGAATGTATGAAATGTTCATGGGGCCATTAGAAGCTTCTAAACCTTGGGATCCAAATGGTATTGAAGGAAGTAAAAGATTCTTAGATAGAGTTTGGAGACTTTATACTGAATCTAATAAAATTTCAGATAAACCTAATTCTAATTTAGAAAAAACTTATCACTTTACTGTAAAAAAAGTTACAAATGATTTTGAATCAATGGCATTTAATACTGCTATATCTCAAATGATGATATTTATAAATAATGTGTATAAAGAAGAAAACTTCCCTCGTGAATATGCAGAAGGCTTCTTAAAACTATTAAATCCAATAGCTCCACATATTACTGAAGAATTGTGGAAAACAATTTTAGGATTTAATAAAACTATCTCATATGAAGCTTGGCCTACATTTGACGAAAGTAAAACAATCTCTGATGAAATTATATTACCAATTCAATTTAATGGTAAATTAAAAGCAACTATAACAATTTCATTAGATGAAGATGAATCTTCAATTAAAGAAAAAGTTCATGAAGCAATTACTTCAAAATTAGATGGTAAAACTATAGTCAAAGAAATATATGTAAAAAATAGAATATATAATATTGTTGTGAAATAATATCATTAAAATGTGTAGATAAATTCTACACATTTTTCTTTATGCTACATCCCTGTTTTAGGAAGTTTCTTTATTTCACTTATAATATTTTCAGAACTTATTTCTATTTCACTACCAATTTTTTCTATTTCTACATCAGGTTCTTCCTCTTTTAAATTATTTACAGTTACGGTAAATTGTTCATTAAATACTAGTTCGATTTCAATTTTCTCTTCTAATTTAATATATCCATCTTTTGCAACTGTTTCTTGTATATAATATTTACCTGGAATTATATTTTCTATTTGTATTATTCCATTTTCGTCTGTTTTTAGATTCGAATATATAACTTCATTATTTTCATTTAATATTTGGAATTCTACATCTTCTATTTTTTCTAATGTTTCTTGATCTTGTTTTATTATTGTTATTTTAGTTTCATTTTTAGGATATGAGTCACTAATATTACCTGCTCCCTCTTCATACATTGCAGCTGTTATTGCGTGATTTTGCAATCCTTGAGGTGCTATTCCATAAAATACTGGTTTTGTCATTATCTGAGATTTAACACTTAATTCAAATGTATCTATGTCCTCCATATTCTTAATTGGTATTAATACTTTAAATTTTTCATTGCTTTCAAATACAGTTTTTTCATTATTATATATATCTGTAATTTTAATTCCACCAATATCTATTACATCATTTCTCATAATACTAATTTCATATTTATCCATAGGACCTTCTGCACTTACAGAAAATATTTTAGACATATATTCTTTATTTTTTTCATCTTGTGCCCATTCACTATCTTTTTTATTTATTTCTATATTATTAGATATTTTAACTTGATTTGAATTATTTGCATCATTTAATATTTTATGTAATGCATTTAATGTTCTCTCACCTGCTATTCCAGCTGAATCTAAAGCTGAATAATCATATGGGTTATTACCATGTATATAACAATATATAGCTTGTTTTGTTGCAGTAAAAGCTTCTTCTTTTGAATTGACACCTAATTCCTCTAATGTTTTATATGGATATCCATTTGTAATAACTCTCCATAGACCTACATCATTTATTTGTTCATTCACAGTAACATTATATGCTCCTTGTTCCACTCCAGGCATTGTTTTATCTAAACAGTATGCTGGATATGTTACTCCATTTGTAGTATATTCCACATACATTACTCTTACTGGAATTCCCTTATATGCAATTAAACTCGGACAATCGCCTGTGCTATATATATTTATATCTGTTTCAGTTGCTGCATATGTTGGAACTACTGCAAGTAACATATTAACAATTACAACTAAAATTATTAATATAATATTTACTTTTCTTGTTTTATTTTTGTTTACCTCATTTTTATATTTTTGTTTATTTTCTTTACTTTTAATAAATTAATCTTCCTTTCTTTTTAAATATTTTCTATACCTTGTACACATCTTCTGTATTCTGGCATATCTTCCACACATGTTATTAATGTTATTTTATTTTCTTCTGTTGTTTGTAAATATGACCAATCCGTATCTTTTATAATAGTATTTTCCTGTACCACATATTCTTTTGTTTCTCCATTATATGTATAATATATTAAATCCCCTATTTCTAAATCTTTTAAATTTTCAAAATAGTTTTTCGTATATCCCCTATTATGTGCTGCCAAACCTACATTCCCATTTTCTTTAACAGTTTCAGTAAAATGTCCCACATAATATTCAATTATTTCTGATTCTGTCCCCTCCTTTATTTCCGCATCTAAATTAATAACTGGTATCTGAATTTCCCACTTGTTATAATCTACTAATATTTCGTTTATTTCTTCTGTTTCTTGAATATAATTCGAATTAAAACCCACCTTTAAAACGGCTTTTTGACTAAATACATTTTGATTAAAAAATACAATTTGAACTAAAAAATATATTATTATTGTTATAATAATACTAATCGAATTAACAAATAATGTTGTATATTTGAATTTTATTTTATCATCCCCTTTTTATATTCGATTATATGAATTGGGTGATAACTACAGATTAAAATTATTAATATAAATTTGATTTAAAAATTTTGATTTAAAATTATTGAAAGTTAACTTCTAAAATAGGATACAATATTTTTTTGAGATTGTAAAGAACTTTTCATCGCAATTTCTGACAAAAAGCTACACTCTACTTATTAAACTTCTAATATACCAACATCTCTGCTTTATTCTTTTTATCTTCTTCCACCTTATATTTTGTCCAGATTTATTGACTATTTAGCATTTTTGAGATAATATATACTAGTATATGTATATATTATACATAATAGTAATAAAATAAGAATAGGAATGAGGAAAATATATATGTTATGTTCGGAATGTAATAAAAATCCAGCAATAATTTTTTATAAAAAAATAGATAATGGCAAAGAATCTATGGAAGGATATTGTCATGATTGTGCTGTAAAAAAAGGAATTAACCCAGCACAAACTTTAAATGAACAATCAAATATTATCTCTGGTGGAAAAATAAATCTATCAGATATGAACAATATGAATAAACAGTTAGAAACTTTATTTAAAGATTTAGCTGAAAATATAGATTTAGAAGATATCCAAAATATGGATGGAGCAATCACTTTTGAAAGTTCATCTTCAACAGATGATGTAGATGGTAATCCTTCTAAAATTTCTGGTACTGCTATTCCATTAGGTTCAATATTTCAAAATATAATTGGTCAATCAAATAAAAATAAGGAACAAAATCAAGAATCAGAAGAAGAACCTTCTAATGGTAGAAAAAAAGTAAAAGTTGAAAAAAAGAAAGTTCCAAAACAATCTAAAAAGAAAAAATTTCTAGATACTTTCGGAACTAATTTGACTGAAAAAGCTAAAAATAATGAAATAGATATTGTCATAGGAAGAGATAAAGAAATCCAAAGAATGACACAAATACTTAATAGGCGTTCAAAAAATAATCCATGTTTAATAGGTGAACCAGGTGTTGGTAAAACAGCAATTTCTCAAGGATTAGCTCTTAAAATAGCATCACAAAATGTTCCTGCAAAATTATTAAATAAAGAAGTATATTTATTAGATATGACTTCTGTTATTGCAGGTACTCAATTTAGAGGACAATTTGAGGCTAGAATGAAAGGTATTATAGATGAATGTAAAGAATATGGAAATATAATACTTGTAATTGATGAAATCCACAATATTATAGGTGCAGGTGATGGTGAACATTCAATGAATGCTGCAAATATTTTAAAACCCGCTTTATCTAATGGAGAAATTCAATTAATTGGTACTACAACAATTAGAGAATACAGAAAATATATCGAAAAAGATTCTGCACTAGAAAGAAGATTCCAACAAGTAATTGTTGACGAACCAAATATCGAAGATTCAATTGGTATATTAAATGGTATCAAAAAATATTATGAAGAATATCATAAAGTAAAAATATCAACAGATGTAATAACTCAAACAGTAATAATGTCAGAAAAATATATCCATGATAGATTTCTTCCAGATAAAGCAATAGATATACTTGATGAAGCTTGTTCTAAAATAAATTTGGAAAATAAAGATTTATTTAAATTAGAAATATTAAAACAAGAATTAATAAAAGTTCAAGAAGAAAAAGAAGAAGTAGTTGCAGCTGATTCTACTGAAGATTATCAAAGAGCTGCTGATCTTAAAACTCGTGAATGTCAATTAATAGATAATATAGATAAATTAAATTCAAAAATGAAATTAAAACAAATAACTATTCAAGATATAGCAAATGTAATTGAGAATTGGACTAAAATTCCAGTTACTAAAATAACAGAAGCTGAAACACAAAAATTATTAAATTTGGAATCAAATCTTCATAAAAGAGTAATCGGACAAAATGAAGCAGTAAGTAGTGTATCTCGTGCAATCAGAAGAAATAGAGCTGGACTTCAAACAACAAAAAGACCACCTTCTTTCATCTTTGTCGGACCTACTGGTGTTGGTAAAACAGAACTTGCAAAATCTTTAGCTTTCGAAATGTTTGGTAGTGAAGACTCTATGATTAGAATAGATATGTCTGAATTTATGGAAGTTCATTCTACTTCTAAATTAATAGGTGCTCCTCCTGGTTATGTTGGATATGATGATGCTGGTCAATTAACAGATAAAGTTAAGAGAAAACCATATTCAATAATTCTATTAGACGAAATTGAAAAAGCTCATCCTGATGTATTTAATATATTATTACAAGTATTAGATGATGGAAAGCTAACAGATAGCCAAGGTAATTCAGTTAATTTTTCTAATACAATAATTATTATGACTTCAAATGCCGGATCAAATTTAAATACTAATTCTTTAGGTTTCGGCGGAAATTCTACTGATAAAAATAAAGTATTATCACATTTAAAAGATTTATTTAGACCTGAATTTTTAAATAGAATTGATGAAATAGTATCATTTGAACCACTAGCTAAAAATCAATTACTAGAAATTGTCACTCTAATGCTAGATAAGACTGTTATAGCATTGGCAGAAAGAGATATTAAAATGACACTTTCTGATTCAGCCAAAAACTTTATATTAGAAAAAGGAACAGATATCAAGTTTGGAGCACGCCCTCTTAGAAGAGCTATCCAAAGACATATCGAAGATGAATTATCTGAAATGATTCTAAGCGGAGAACTTTTAGATGGTCACACAGTTTTAATTGATGTAAAAAAAGAAGCCTTAACTTTTAAAATTGATTAATAGGAGTAACTTATGAAACATATCCCAAATATATTGACAGTAATACGATTAATTTTAATCCCATTTATATTAGCATTTATCATTTCTGAGAATTATATTAATGCTTTTATAGCGTTTTCAATCTCTGGAATAACAGATATTCTAGATGGCTATATTGCTAGAAAATTCGAAGTAATCTCAAACTTTGGAAAACTTATTGATCCTTTAGCAGATAAATTAACACAAATATCTATAATAACTTCTTTAGCATTTTTATCTATTATACCTTTTTGGATTTTAATAATAGTTTTCATTAAAGAATTGTTTTTGATTGTAACTTCTGTTTTCTTGTATTCTAAAAAAATTGTAGTATTTAGCAAATGGTACGGAAAATTAACAACTATACTTTTCTACTTAGCAATTGTATCATCATTACTACTAAGTCAATTTGATGTAAGTAATTCGTACGGATATTTAGATATCTGCCTATATCTATTAGCATTAATATCAACAATATTTTCACTAATAATGTATGTTATTAGAATATATAAATTAGGATTATTAAATAAAAATACATTTAAAAAAGAATTTAGATATGAACCAAATGAAGAAACTAAAAAGATTTCTTAATACAAAAAGAACAGTTAATCAATTTAACTGTTCTTTTTTTGTTAAGATCCATAATCTTCTAATATTGATTTTAATTTATCTTTCCCCTCAATTATCAGGCCATTTTGAATTTGTATTTGATCCGCTTCTGGTAAATATTCTATAGCTATTTCAGTTTTTTCATATAACACTTCTTCTCCATTTTCAATTTTTCTATATATTTCTAAAAAACCATCTACATTTTTAATTATATAGTGTTCTGCACATATCCCATTTACTTCTTTTATAAGATTAATTTCATCTGGTTCAAATAATTCTATATTATAATCAAAATAAATATCTTTAACTTCACTTTCAGTCATATTTACTAATTTATCATCAACAGTATACATATCTATTAAAGAGTGCTCACATCCATTATATTTAGTTTTTAACGTAATTATTGCATTTGGCGACACTCTCTCTTCTTCTGATGTTGTATTGATTACATTTATTATATCTTCAATTTCACTTTCAATATCTTTTGAATTATCTTCATTATCTATTTGAGCTAATTCCATTTCTCCTATTTTTTCTGACTCTCTTGAAACACTGTTAAAATATACATATATACCTAATATAACTCCAATTATAACGACAGATATAATACTTAAAACAACTATTAATTTATTCATATATATCTTCCTCTCTTTTATCTTTTGTTATATTATTTACTAATTTTGGTTAATATATACATTTATTCTTTATTTAAATGTGTATCTATCTGAATTTTATCCTTATCTATAACTAAACTTATTTCACCATCTTCATCTGTTCTAAATATTTCAATATTATTTTGTTTTAATCTTTCAATAACTTCATTACTAGGATGCCCAAACATATTATTTTTCCCCACACCTATTAATGCAATTTGTGGATTTACAACATTAATAAATTCTTCTATACTAGATGTCTTAGAACCATGATGTGCTACCTTTAGTATTGTCGCATTTAAATATTCTTTTGGTATTTGCTCTAATATTTTATTTTCAGCTATTTCTTCAATATCTCCTGTAAACAATATTGAAATTTCTTTGTATACTAATTTCATAACAAGTGAATTATTATTCAAAATATTTTCATTAATCTGAATCTTTTCTGGCCATAATATTTGAATATATATATCTTTTTCAATTTGAATTTGATCTCCTTTACTTAAAATTTGCAAGTTGATATTTTTTTCCTTAATAATTGTTAGTAATTCTTGATAATTTTCTGAATACTCTATTTGTTCTGATATAAATATATTATTCACTTTTAATTCTTGGACTAATGTTATTATCCCTTTTACGTGATCACTATCAAAATGGCTTACAAATACATAATCTATACTTGTATATCCTCTATCTAATATATATGGGATTAGTGTATTTTTCCCAACATCAAAACTACTATTACCTCCTCCATCTATTAATATAGTCTTATTTTGTGGTGTAGTTATAAATGTACAATCACCTTGTCCAACATCAATAAAATTCAGTTCGAATTTATTAGGATATATATTGATACTTAATATTATTATTAAAAATATTATAATAGCTAATATTACCTTTTTCTTATTTTCACTTAATCTAAATTTAAAAGTTGCAACATAATTTCTGATTCTATTATTTATATTATTTTTTCTTCTTCCTAAATAACTCTTACATAATATTAAAATTATACAAATTAAAATATAGTAACATATTATCTGTAATATATTAGGTGTATTAATATATATCTTCGAAAATGGTAATTCAGATATTTCGGATATTTTAAGTAATATATCTATAACGAATTCTATAATCTCTGAAAATATATTTGGTATATATATATTTGTTCCTATAATAAATACATATATAAAAGAACTAATTATTATTGGTCCAATTACTATTCCAACTAAAAGATTGGAAATCAAAAAATATGGATTATATATATTATAATTTAATATCATAATTGGCAATATACTTATTTGTGCTGATAATGTTAAAACTAAAATTTCATTTATTTTAATCAAAATTATTTTAATTTTCTCATACTTACTAGATAATTTATTTACAATTAGCTCCTTTAATAAATTTAATATCATATCATACATAACAACAATACCAACTGTTGCTACATATGAAAACTGTAATCCTTGATTCATTATTATGTATGGATTACTCATAAGAATTAATACTAATGACACACTTATTCCATTATAAAAATCATTTTTACTATGAATAATTTTTGATATTATTATTAAAACAGCCATAATTCCAGCTCTTATTATTGATGGAGAAAAGCCTGTTATTAATATATATATTATAATTAATAATATAATCACTACTCTGCTTCTCATCTTGCCTAAAATTTTGCTTAATATTTTTTCAAAAAACATTATTAAATATGATATGTGCATACCTGAAATAGCAAGAATATGTGATATATTTGCAGAACTAAAATCTTCTTTTACTTCATCTTCGATTTTTTCTGTTTTCCCAAGAACCAAACCATTTATTATACTTGCAGTTTCATAATCTAATGTATCTTCAATTATATAACTTAAATGATTAGATATACTATTAACCATACCCAAAAAACTATTATTACTCTCATCTACACTATATATTTTTTCAATTTTAATAGTTCCATAAATATTTAGTGTTTTTAAATATTTTGAATAATCAAATCCATTTCGGTTTCTTTGAACATCTGGTCTTAAATATTCTCCAATAAAATTTATATAATTCCCATATTCTAAACCTATATCTTGATTTTTATTTATTCTAATATATATTAATGTATTTTTATATATTCCATCTCCATCAATTTTCAATACTTGCACCACATATGTATTACTATATTCAGATTCTTTTACATCACTTTTTACAATTCCTTCTATGTTGTTATATGTTTTTTCTTCATATAAATTTTCAAACTTTTGATTTTTAAATAATACTATAGTATTAGAAATACTAGAAGTCATTATTATTAAAATTATTATCTGAATATTAAAAAATATTTTAATATATCTAAAATGTCTTTTTAAAGTGAATATCTTGAATTTCTCCATACTTTTCTTTTCACTTATTCTTTTATCTTTTTTATATCTCTGCATTTTATTTAAAAGTATATATATTAAAATAATTATAAAATAAATGAGGATTATACTTATTTCTAAGTATAACCCCCACAGTATTCCTAATATATATCCTATTAAAATAACTAAAAATGGTCGTTTTAATCTGTCTATATTCTCTTACCTTTCATAATATGTTATTCTTCAACTTTTGTACTAGATAATAGAGATGTTAATATATATCCTTCTAATCCATCAACTTTCACTTTTGACCAATCTCCATCTGTTGAAACAACTGTAACTTCTTGGTTTTTAAGAATAGATTTTAATACATCTGATGTAGTATTTGCTTCATGTCTTAAATTTACTGCATCCCAATTTACATACATTGTACTTGAATTAGTATTTGCTTGTGTTGATTCAACTTCTTCTGATTTTGTCGTAGATAATAAAGATGATGATATATATCCTTCTAATCCTTGTACTTGTACTTTAGTCCATTCTCCATCTATAGATATTACTGTAACTTCTTCATTTCTTAAAATAGATTTTAATACATCTGATGTAGTATTTGGTTCATTTCTCAAATTTACTGCATCCCAATTTACATACATAACTTTAGATTGTTCTTCTGGTACTGTAGATGTGTTTTGAGTTTCTTCTGGTGCAGTTGGTTCTGGCTCTTTTTGCTCTTCTGGGCTAGCTTCTTCAGGTCCTTTTAAATTTTCTATTCTTGTCCAACCTTTAATATTATTAGATTTTACATTAACCCAATTACCGATAGTTTCTGTAATTTCTACTTGCATTCCAATTTTTAATTCTCCTACATTCAATGAACTTATAACTGGTATTAATTTTAATTCTGTATCTATTACTGCAAATCTAGCATTTGTATTTTCTGTATCTGTTTGTTCTACTGGAATCTCTGCTACTGGTGTATCTGGCTCAGTTGATGGTATTTCTGGTACAACTGGTTCTAATGGTGTAGGCTCTGGCGTTACTGTTGGTGTTTCAGGTACTACTGGTTCACTTATTGTTCCACCTTCTACCTCTATCAAAGATTTACTTATATAACCTGTTAAATCATCAACAGTTACTTTATACCATTCACCTTCTGTTGAAACAATTTCAACTTCTTGTTCTATTGGTAATTGAACTAATATTACACTATCTGTTGATGGTTCTTTTCTTAAATTAACTGTTTGCGTAGTTACCTTTCCTGTTTGTGCATATACCAAACTATTAATTGAAACTAATAACACACATGTTACTATACAAATTATTATATATTTTATTCTATTTTTACTATCCATATTTTTCTCCTGTACTTCTACTTTTTCTAAGTGAAGTATATAATTAAATGTTATAAAAGTCAATATTTTATACTAGCAATATATTTAAATTTCTTTGCTAAAGTATTTATTTTTTAACTCTTTATGTAATTTGTTTCTATTTTTTCGTTTTTTACCTTGTTTCCCCTTGACTTTATCAGCTTTTTATTATATAATATCTGAGCAATTATGTTAAAATATGTGTAAAATAATAACTTCTCCCCGGTAGTTTATAGTTTTATATCATATATTATAAATAAAAAATTAAAATAGGAGGGTATTTATTACCATGAATAATGTTACATATAGTGCGAAAAAAAATGAAATTGAAAGTAAATGGTATATACTAGATGCTGCTAACAAACCATTAGGAAGAGTAGCAACAGAAGCTGCCAAATTATTAAGAGGAAAACACAAACCAACATTTACACCAAATATTGATATGGGAGACCATGTTATAATATTAAATTGTAAAGATGTTATTTTAACAGGAAACAAATTAAATCAAAAAGTTTACAGACGTCATTCAGGATATATTGGAGGAATGAAAGAAGTTTCAGCAAAAGTTATGCTTGAAAAAACTCCAGAAAAAGCTATGACTTTAGCAGTTAAAGGAATGCTTCCTCATACTTCTTTAGGAAGACAAATGGCTAAAAAATTAAGAGTTTATGCTGGTAACGAACATGAAAACCAAGCACAAAAACCAGAAATTTGGGAGGTAAAATAAGATGGCAAAAAAAGATAATATAGTTTTTTACGGTACAGGTAGAAGAAAAAGTTCAATCGCTAGAGTTAGATTAGTAGAAGGAACTGGAAAAATTACTATAAACGGTAAAGATATTGATACATTCTTTGGTTTAGAAACTTTAAAAGTTATTGTTAGACAACCATTAACAGTTACAAATACATTAGGAAAATTTGATGTTATCTGTTCTGTAAAAGGTGGAGGTTTCACAGGTCAAGCTGGAGCTATTAGACACGGTGTTGCTAGAGCATTAAATGAAGCTAACCAAGAAAACAGACCTTTATTAAAATCAAACGGATTCTTAACAAGAGATTCTCGTTCTAAAGAAAGAAAAAAATACGGTCTTAAAAAAG
>CAYJKU010000001.1:267765-291516 GCA_964371215.1 uncultured Clostridium sp. | reverse complement strand
TCACTTATGAACAATAGTATAACAAAAAAGTAAGTATCAAAATGCATATACAAACAATAAAATGAGATGATAAGTACAGTTAAGTAAGAAGAACTTCTAAAATACTTCTATTCGTATTGTAGATAAAGTTAAAAAAGAAAAGAATTGCCACTTGAGTTATTATTTTTGATACAATACCATTAATTCCAACTTCATCTACACCAATCACTCTAGCAGGGATATAGTATGTTGTAAAATTAACTATTGTCGTTAATCCTCCAAATATCAAATAATTTATTATCTCTTTATACTTATAATGCTTTTAATTTTTTCTTTTATCACATTATATTATTTAAATGTTTTTCATAGATACTCCCTATAATAGCAAATACAGAATAATCATATCATTTCATTCACCTAAGTACTTCTAATAAGAGTTTTTGTAATTCCTTTTGTTTTACCAGATATTTTCTAAACTCTGTCAATAATAACTTCTTTTTCTTTATATCCAGTCTATTTAGCATACTCTTAATATTTCTTCAAAATTCTATTAATTTTCTTAGAACATTTGCTATTTTTTATCTTAACTCTTTTATTAGATTAATAATTTTCTTTTTACTTTCATTATTTACAAATAATATTTTAAACTTATACTTTTTCTAATCCAGTTTCTTCTTTAATATAAACAAATATGAACTTCATTACCCGAGAATTTTATTTGTTCTACACTATACTCGTCCCAATTCAAATCATTAAATAACTCTATAAATTCTCCATTTTTATTAATTAAAACAAATTCTCTATTTCCAAAATATTCTATTATCTTCTGTGCTGACCATTCAGGGAATAATGATTTAATATTCATATCGCTAATAGCTTTTATTCCATCATATGTATATGCCATTTGTTGATCCCTATAAAAAGCAATCTCTTCAACTTTTATTCCCGTACTTTGTTCATAACTTTCAATTTGTTCTATAATATTTTTTGTGTTTTTTTCATCCATATAATTCACAATATGATTATCTATTACTAAACTAATAAAACTATTTAACTGTATTCCCATGAAAATTATACAGATCACTGCTATTACTTTTTCTGTTATCTCTATTAATTCATATTTAATTGTCAAATACATTAATAATATCCCTATTATTGCTGCAAATGGATATGTACTTCTTGGAACAAACCATATCGAAGAAGTATCTTGTAATAATTGTGGTGCTACTGTAATTATTATTGTTCCTAAGATAATATACAAAATTCCTAATATTGATGCTCCTTTTTTTAATTTATTTTCTTTACTCTTAATACTTTTATATATTATCATTATTATTAATGCTATAGAAAGCATAAACAATAGATTCTCTGGTATCATACTGTAAGTTTTAAATATCATACTTTCTGTTGAAGCAAATATTTTTTGTATCGACTCTGAAAGTATTATTTCCCCTTGCACTCTTTCATTTGCAAAAAATAGTCTTATTATTAACAAATTCAAAAGTGCTGGAATTGTATATATTATCCCTATATTTATATTACTTAATATAAAGTCTTTTATATTTTTTGAATATTTTAATATATATACAAATGATAATACTGCAAATATTCCAACTGTTCCTTGATATGATGCATTTGCTAAAAACATCCATATACTTGCAATTAGTATACATTTAATTTTCTTATCTCCTTTTAACATTTTTACAACTTGTTCAAATGCTAAAACTGAGAATAAGACAGACAATACCATTATTCCTTTTTCAATATATACAAACAACTCTATAGAAAATATATTTATTAATATTAAAATCGTAGCTAAAAACACTAACAACTTACTTTTACTTTCTTCTTTAAAGATTTTGTACACTTTGTTCAAAGAGATTGTCATTGCTATGATGGCTATAAAATATGATGTTAAATATATTCCTATTTCAGATGAATTTAATATTTTATCTGAAACGTATAGCCATATCCCTGTAACAAATCTCCCACACGAAAGAAAATGTTTTACCATTACTCCTAAATCACTTGCAAAGACATTGTATGTGTCCGGAGCATACTGAATTTTTGCATATATACCAAAATATATTATTGTCACTAAAAAAAAGACATATAGACTCTTTTGTTTAAAAATCATTTTAATTTTTTCCATTGTTTATCCCTCTTCTATTTTTTCTTCAATGTAAATTTTTCTCATTATATCATAATATACATTATTGTCAATCTTTCATTTACGACTTAAACTAACCTTTCACTTAGTCTTTTCTAGTATATCCCTATATGTTAGCTATTTCTTTTTGTGTTTTAAAAAACAATTTCTATCGAATCCAATACCCCCACTTCAAATTCAATTCCCTATTTGAGTCAAAATTCTATTGAATCATACGAAGATTTAAGCAAAGTATCTATTCCATTCAAACTATTTAAAAATAAAATTACATAGTTTTGTTACTTTGTAGATAATTCATAAAATAACGAGGTGTATAATAAATGTATTCGAATTTTATTTCCATCACATTTATTATACACCTCATTTTATTTAAAAACTTTAAAATTATATTTATAAATATCTTTTCCCTTTACTTTTTTTATTTCCAGATACTTCATCGATATCTATATTTTTTTCTTCTGTATTCATTTGAATTTCTTCATTATTTACTGTTTTAATTTCTTCACCTATATTTTCAGAATTTATGTTATTTTTTAAATCTTCTAAAATATTTTCATTTTCTAATTCTATATTTTCTTTTTTTCTCATGCTTATTTTTTCTTTTATACTAAATATTATCATTAATAGTATTACTATAATTGCTGCTCCTATTAATGTTGCAAATATCCAATTTTCTTTTATATATTCTAATATTTCATTTTTCGAATCTTCTTCAGTATTATTTACAATCTCAGAGTCATCCGCTGGAACTGCAACTGCTTCAACTGTTTCTAATTGTTTTGTTACAGTTATTTTATATGTTATTGATTCAGCTGTTGCTGTATCTATTAGAATAATTTCAACTACATTGTCACCTTCTTCTAAAAATTCATTTCCTTTTATTTCAACTTGTATATTTTCTCGATTTGGAGTTATTACAAAAGGAATTTCATCTAAATCTGTTTCTAGAAGAAGAGTGTATTCTAATACATCTGGTTTAAATGTTGGAGATAAAGATAATATTCCATTTTCTTTATCATCTTCACTTTGCTCTATAATTAATGTAGATATTGCAAGTGGTAATACTTGTTCTTCTGTAACTTCTACTTCTTCACCTGTTGGTACATTTGGAGTAACTTCTTCTTCTCCTGGTGCTGGTGATTTTCTAGTAACATATATAGTATATGTTCTTGTATTCCCTGCTTCTGCAGTAACTGTTACAGATATCGCATTCGTTCCTACTTGTAAATTTTTATAATTTCCACCTACTGAATACTTTGCTTTAGAATCTTGTAAATATGCATATACTTCTACTGATGTTACATCATTTGGAACTGTTGCATAATATTTATTATTTGATGAACTTGAACTAAAATTATTAAAATCATATTCAAGTGGTTTTATTCCTAAGTTAGATAAGTTTGCATTTGTTGATTTCGAAGGTGTTGGTGTTGGGTCAGGTGTTGGTGTTGGATCTGGTGTTGGCGTTGGGTCTGGTGTTGGCGTTGGTGCTGGGTTTGAAACTGTTATTTGCAATGTTTTATTTACAATCTCTTCCTTATCTGTAATATAGTCTGTCATATCGCCACTCAAAGTCACATAATATGTTGTAGCCTGTGTTGCTGTAAATGTTATGCTATCAGTCCCATTTGCATTTCCTCCCCCTGAAGAATATCCAACTATTTTTTTACTATCTACTCCAGAAACAGACAATGTTAAATTCCAGGCTCCAGAATTCACATTAGCAGATACTGTAATACTTTCTCCTACTGTAGCGGTACTTTTATTACTTGATAATGTAGCACTAGATGCTGCTTGACTCTCCAAATTAGCATGTAAAATCATACTTGCAATTACTACTATTCCTATTATAATTATTCTTTTTATACAATTCATATTTACTCCTTACTCTTTTGTTATCTCAATTGAAGAAATTCCTAATAAGTATTTTTGCAATCTTAATAGATCACTTGATGTTACTTTTGCATCTCCACTAAAATCAGATGCTTTAAATTCGTTTTCTTTTAACTCAACTATACCTAATAGTTTTTTTTGTATTCTTAACAGATCACTTGAACTTACTTTTCCATCTCCATTAACATCTCCCATTTTAATAACAGTATATGTCATACTATCTATAACAATAGTATTACCTGTACCTACAAGGTCTGTGTTATTTAAGTTAGTACTTCCATTTGTTGCTGATGTAACAGTATGTTTAGCTTTAATATCACTTAATTTAATATCAGGAGTTGTATATATTTTATCTCCTTCTATTTTAAATTCATTTGCTTGTTCTATCGGTGGATTTACCGGCTCACTAGGTTGGCCTGGAACTGAATATATATCTGTTTTAGTATTTACTGGAGATAAATAATTAGCTGAAAAATATACTTCTCTACCATCTGCTAATCTTATTTTAGACCAATTAACTCCATCTGCATATCCTGCATTTTGTTCTAGCATAACTACAACTGTATCTTTAGATAATGTTCCTAATAATGTTGAAGCATTTGTACTCATTGCACTTCTGTAATTTACAGAATAATATGATGAACTAACATAATATAATGAACCACTAGCTGTTGTTAATGTTGATGGTTTTTTCACATATGCTGGCATATCTTTATATACTGGTATTGTGAATGTTAATTCTTGATTTAACCATCCATAATTATTATATTGATCAAATAACATTTTTGCTTGATTTGTCGGATCTTGAATATTTGTCATATATTGATGCCAATATAATCCTGTTGCACTATCTGCAACAACATCAAATTTAAATAAATATTTTGTATTTTGACCTGCAGATATGTATTCTTTATTTAATAATTTAGCACCTTCTACTAATGCTGTATGAGGGTTAGTCCATCCTAATTCTTGAGCTTTAGCTAAACCTCTTTGTAAATTCCCTTCACCATCTGTTGAACCATAATTAAAGAAATTATATACATTTGGATATGTTGGGTCTGTTCCTGCTATCATATATGGAAGTTCTGTTCCATTTCCTAATTCTTGAAATATTTTTACTACTAAACTAAGTGCATTTTCACCTGATGCAACAGATGCATCATATATCATTTGTGCATAGCTTACTCCATTTACACTTCCTGCTAAATATGTTCCTTTAACAGCTTCTTGTATTTGAGATACTGGTATTATTGTTGTATTTGCTAAATCTAAAAATTGAAATATTGTTGTTTCAGTTAAAAAATTTCTTGGATCTAGATAATAGTTTACTACTGTACCTTTTGCACAATAATATCCCGCATCACCTTGTTGTCCACAACTACATACCCAATCCCATCCATTAGATATATGTATTGTATTTCTCATACATTTATTTTCATTGTCTGAACTTATTAGCTCATTCCAAGATATATCTGTATAAAATGGTTCAAACTTCCAATTTGTATGTCCTGTATTTTGAACTAATTCATTTAGTATTTTTTGATAACTCTCTGGAAATGCAGATATTCCGTTATTATTAGAACTATTTGCATCTATCGTAACCTGATTATATGTTGCAGCTTGTACATTTTGCTGCATTAATGTTATTACTATATTCATTATTATAATTGTTAATAATATATATATTATTACCTTTTTAAATTTCATTTTTTCCTCCATTTTTCTTGCGTAAGAATTCAAAATAAGTATATCATTCACATAAAAAAAATGTCAATAAATATTACAAAATTCACAAAATTGTAATATTTACTGATATTAATTTATCTTTAATAAAATATCTTTAAATTATAGGTCTAAATTTATTTTATATGGAGAATGCTTCTAGGCAGATTTCGTTTACATCTCTCATAAAGTCTCTTGCTTTTTCATATCCCAACTCTGTAAAAATTGATATTGTGTACGGATTACTTGAATATATAATTCCTACTGAATTTACATATTGATTATACATTCCATATTTTTGTGCAATTTTAATATTTTTATCAATGTCTAAATATTCATTTGGTGTTGCACTACTCATATCTCCTATTAATTCTATATAATTCTCTTCATTATTATATATATGTACTAATAATGAATTTACATATTCTGCTGATAAAACATTTTCTATTATAAAATCTTGACTATATTCAATATCCACATATTTAGTTGATTCTTTTTTGAATTTTTGCCAACCACCTAGTTCTCTGTATAGTATATGTGCAGCTGAATTATCTGAATACTTTATCATCGTTTCTAATAAATATTTAACACTAATATAATCTCCAAAACTATACTTCGACTCTAATACACCAATATTTTCTTGATGTTTATCCAGAAACTGATACTTATCTGACAATACTACTTTTCCACTATTAATTAAATCATAATATATAATAGCTAATGGTAATTTATATACACTTGCTGCAAAACTTTCTTGTTCTCCGTTTATTGAAATTTTTTGATTTGTTTCTAGATCCTGTATAACTATTGAAATATCTTCTATATCGATTTCATTTTCATCAATATACTCATATATTAATGTTTCTAATAACTCAATATTGCTATTAATTTCAGTTTTTTCAATTTCTTCGTCATCTTCATCTACTTCAAATTCAGATATTTCAGATTCTTCTTTTACTTCAGGTAATGTTTCTTCATGTGCAACTGTTGGAATTGTAGGTATCTCCTTTTTTTCTATTATTCTATTATACAAATATATAACTGCAATTACTAGAATAACAATAAATAGTAGCATTATTACCATCGAAATTCCACTTATACTTTGACATTTCTTTTCTTCTATTTTAATTTCTTCACTTGCATTTTCAATATTTATTCTATTTTTCAAATCTACTAAAATAGTTTCACTTTCTAATTCTATGTCTTCTTTTTTTCTTGCTTCCATTTTTTCTTTTATGCTAAATATTATTATTAATATTATTACTACAATTGCCGCAGTTATTAATACTATAAACATCCAATTTTCTTTTAAATCTTCTAATATTTCAACTCGTAAATCATTTTCTTTGTTCTCTTCCTCTTGCTCTACTGCTAATGTTGAAATTGCATGAGGCAATATTTCTTCTTCTATCTCTGCTGACTCTCTAGTGACATATATAATATATGTTCTTATATTGCCTGCTTCTGCAATTACTTTTACAAATATCGTATTTATTCCTATTTGCAAATCATTATAGTTTCCGGTTACATAATATTTTGCCTTTGAATCTTGTAAATCTGCTTGTACTTCTACTGATGTTACATTATTTGGAACTATTACATAATATTCGTTATTGTGTGAGCTTGAACTAAAATTATCAATATCATATTCAACGGGTTTTATTCCTAAGTTAAATAAGTTTGCATTAGTCGATGTCGTCTCATCTATTTCTTCAATTTCTCCTACACTTATATTAATTGAACTTTGTGAAGATGAAATATTAACAGCTTTAATTTCTGTTGGTACGATTATAATAAAGCTTACTAACAATAATATTATTATTATTCTTATTTTTCTTAAGTTTGTGATTTTATTAATCATTAATTTACCATTTGTTATTTATTTAAGTTTGTATAAAAGCTTATACAAATTAAATAAATACTATCTCTTTCTATTATTATATTTTGCCAATGTAATTTTTTAATTGAAGATTAGTATATCCTTTATGTAGAAAAATGTCAATAAATGTTACATTTTTTAGAATTGTAACATTTATTGACATTAATTTATATATTTTTTTATTTTAATTATTCTTTTCTCTTTCTCCATTATATTCATCTATAAAATACAATGGTCTATTTTTAGTTTCATTAAATATTCTTCCTAAATATTCCCCTATTATTCCAAATAATAATATTTGAACACCTGAGAAAAATAGCACAAGTAATATTATTGCTTGATATGCGTGAATAGCCTCACTTACTACTATACTTTTTATTACTGTATATACAAAATATCCTATAAATACAATAAATGTTGGTATTGATATATATGTCGAAATTCTAAGTGGTGCTATTGTAAAAGATGTAATTCCATCTATTGCTAAATCTATTAATTTAACATAGTTCCATTTTGTTTCACCTGCTACTCTTGAATCTCTATTATATAATACTTCTTTTTTATTATATCCTATCCAACTAAACATAGATTTTGTATTTCTTCCAGTTTCTCTTAATTTTTTAAGAGCATTTATACATCTTCTATCTAGCAATCTAAAATCTCCTGTATCTTTTTGAATTTCAATTCTAGTTAATTTCTCTAATACTTTATAATACATTTTAGAAGTGAATTTTTTTAAAAATGTTTCTCCTTGTCTTGATTTTCTTTTTGCGTAAACATCGTCATAACCTTCTTCCCAGTACTTAACAAGCTCTGGTACTACTTCTGGTGGATCTTGAAGGTCTGCATCCATAAATATTGCACAATCACCTGTTACATAATCAAGTCCTGCTATCATCGCAATTTCTTTTCCAAAATTTCTAGATAAATCTACATATGAAATCGTTTTATCTTTTTCTCTTAATTCTTTAACTATTTCTAAACTTCTATCTTTGCTTCCATCATTTACAAAAAGTATTTCAAATTCATAATTTTTCATATCTTGCACTAATTTTTTTAATCTTTCATATAATGCTGGTAACGGTTTTTCTTCATTATACATTGGTATTATTATACTTATTTTTTTCATTTTAAACACCTTCCTCATATCCCATATGTTTATATGCTGCTGGTAATGGTTGTCTTCCTCTTAATGTTCTAGCTATAAAACCTATTTGGATCAAATATGGTTCATATACATCTTCAATTGTTTCTACTTCTTCACCAATTGTAACAGCTAATGATTCAATTCCTACAGGTCTTCCTGAATATTGATTTATCATTGTATCTAATATTTTTCTATCAATTTCATCTAAACCTAATTCATCTATTTCTAATTTATTTAAAGCATGTTTTGTTATTTTTAAATCTATATTACCTGTTCCTACAACTAACGCATAATCTCTAACTCTTTTTAATAATCTATTAGCAATTCTTGGTGTACCTCTTGATCTTCTTGCAATTTCAATTGCTGCTTCATCCTCTATTTTAACTTCCAAAATATCTGCTGATCTTTTAATTATTTTAGTTAAATCTTCTTTTGAGTACAACTCTAATCTATGCACTATTCCAAATCTATCTCTAAGTGGTGTTGTAAGTGATCCTGCTTTTGTTGTCGCACCAATCAAGGTAAATCTAGGTAAATCTAATCTTATTGATCTCGCACTTGGCCCTTTTCCAATTATTATATCTAATGTGTAATCTTCAAGTGCTGGGTATAAAATTTCTTCAACAGTTTTACTAAGTCTATGTATTTCATCTATAAATAACACATCGAATTCAGATAAATTAGTTAAAAGTGCTGCTAAGTCTCCTGCTTTTTCTATTGCTGGTCCTGATGTTATCTTAATATTTGAATTCATTTCATTTGAAATAATATTAGATAAAGTTGTTTTTCCAAGCCCTGGAGGTCCATATAAAAGAACATGATCTAATGCATCACCTCTTTTTTTAGCTGCTTCAATATATATTTTCATATTTTCTTTAACTTTGTCTTGACCTATATATTCTTCTAACATCTTAGGTCGTAAAGAATTTTCTATTCTTTCTTCCATAGGATTTTCCAAATTAGGTGTCATTACTCTATCTTCTTCCATGTGTATCCTTTCTAGTTAACCCATTCAAGTTCCCATTCTTCTAACTTAACTGTATCTCCTTCTTTAATTCCCATTTGTTTTAATTTTTGTTCTACTCCCATAGTACGTAATGTTTTGTGAAGGAAATGCATTGATTCATTATCTTCAATATTAACTCTTCCCATAAGTCTTTGAATTGGTTTTCCTTTAACAATAAATATTCCATCAACAATATTTATTTCCCAAGTATTTTGTTTATCTTCAAGTGTATATACTATTCTATCTTCAATATCTACAACTTCTTCTTTTGGAAGTGTTTTTAAAGTTTTTGATGCATATTCAATTAATTCTTCCACACCTGTTCTTGTAATAGCAGATATTTTGAATATTTCTATACCTTCTTTTTTAGCTAGTTTTTCTATTTCTTTTATAGCTTCATTCATTTCAGTATTTTCATCATTTAATACATCCATTTTATTTAATACTATAACTTGTTTTCTAGTACTTAATTTTTCACTATATTTTTTTAGTTCTTCATTTATTTTATAAAAATCTTCTACTGGATTTCTTCCTTCTTGCATAGATACATCTAAGAAATGTAATAATAATCTTGTTCTTTCAACATGTCTTAAAAATCTAAGCCCAAGTCCTACACCTTCACTTGCCCCTTCAATAACACCTGGTATATCTGCAATTACAAATCCACTACCATCTTTAGTTTTTACAACACCTAAATTTGGTTCTAATGTTGTGAAATGGTAATTTGCTATTTTAGGTTTTGCATCTGTAACAACAGATAAAAATGTAGATTTACCAACATTTGGATATCCTAATAACCCAACATCTGCAAGTAGTTTTAATTCTAATATTATTTCTTTTTCTTCACCTTTTTCTCCATCTTCAGAAAAACGAGGTGCTTGTCTAGTAGAAGTTGCAAAATGCGCATTTCCTCTACCACCTTTTCCACCTTTTAATACTAATTCTTCTTGATCTTTTTCAGATAAATCTGCTATAACTTTTCCAGTTTCTGCATCTTTAATAACTGTCCCTCTCGGAACTTTTACATATAGGTCTTGCCCATATTTCCCATAACATCTGTTACCACTTCCATTTTCACCATCTTTGGCAACAAATCTTTTATTGAAACGGAAATCTATTAATGTGTTTTTGTCTTTATCTACAACAAAATATACATTTCCTCCATTTCCTCCATCTCCACCATCTGGACCTCCAGCTGCAACATATTTTTCTCTCCAAAAAGTTGCTGCACCATTTCCTCCATTTCCGGCTTTTATTACTATTTTTGTATAATCTATAAACATTTTTTCTCCCTAACTTTTAATATATTTTAATTTTATTTAAGCAAAATAATCTAATTTCATTGCTTTTTTAACTTTTCTCATTGTTTCTTCTGCTGTTTTTTTAGCTTTAGCAGTACCTTCTATTAACACTTTATCCACAAGTTCTGGATGTTTGTCATAATATTCTCTTTTTTCTCTTATTGGTTTTAATGTATCTGATATATTTTTTGCTAATTCTTTCTTACATCCAACACAACCTCTTTGTCCTGCTTTACATTCGCTACAAACTTTTTCTAAATCTTCTTTGTTTGTAAATAACTTATGATAATATGCTACCATACATACTTCTGGATCACCTTTATCATCTTTTTTTATTCTTTTAGGATCTGTAACAGCACTCATTACTTTTTTACTTATTTCTTCTTCACTATCTGCTAAGTAAATTGCATTACCTAAAGATTTACCCATTTTTTCATTTCCATCTAAACCTTTTATTCTTTTTCCTTCAGATAAAACTACTTCTGGCTCAACTAAAACTTCACCATATATACTATTGAATTTTCTTACTATTTCTCTACATTGTTCAACAACTGGTATTTGATCTTCTCCAACTGGAACTACTTCACCTTCAAATGTTGTAATATCTGCTGCTTGACTTACTGGATATCCTAAAAATCCATATGTAACACTTTCTCCAAACAATTCTTTTTTCTGTGCTATTTCTGTTTTAACTGTTGGATTTCTTTGTAATCTTGCTATTGTAACTAAATTAGAATAAAAAACAGTTAATTCTGCTGTTTCTGGAATCATTGATTGAATATATATAGTTGATTTTTCTGGATCTATACCACATGCTAAATAGTCTTTAACTATTTCTCTTACACTATCTCTTACTTTTTGTGGATTATTATAGTTGTCTGTAAGTGCTTGAACATCTGCAACTAATATATATGGTTCATATTCACCACTATTTTGTAATTCAACTCTTTTTCTCAAAGAACCAAAGTAGTGTCCTATATGCATTTTACCTGTTGGTCTATCACCTGTTAATATTCTCTTCTTAGTCATAATTCCTTCTCCTTTTTCACGGTATTTAAATCAATATATATTATACTACATAACTGCTAATTTTTCAATGAAAATGGCAAATAATACCAAATAGATTAAAGAAAAATAAAAAACCTGCAATTATATAAAATTTGCAAGTTTTCTATTTATATTTTATTCAGCGAAAACTGTATGTTTTGCTTTCCATTTTTCTAATGATATAAATAGCCAGAAAGAATAGATTCCACAAGTTATACATGTTAATAAAAACCATTTAATCCAATTTCCAAATAATCCTAATCCAGTTCCAGTAAATTTTAATCTTTTTCCATTTACTACTGTATGATTGATTTTCCATCCATATACCAAACATAATGCCCATGGATATGCTATACCCAATGTTAATACAGTTATTGTTGAACCTAATATTATCCATCCAAAATAACTTAATAATCCACCATCAAAATATGATTCATTTTCCATACTTTTCTCCTTAAATCTTTTTACTATTTTCTTATTTCTCTATTTCTTTTAATATAACATCATGTGCACTACCTTCTGCTATACTTACTTCTGAAACTATTGTTAATCTCGCTTTTTCATGTAATTCTTCTATAGATATACTTCCACAATTACACATTGTAGATTTAATTTTCATACACGTAATATCTAAATTATCTTTTAATTTACCTGCATATGGTATATATGAGTCTACACCTTCTTCAAAAGATAACTTTTTGTTTCCTCCCATGTCATATCTTTCCCAATTTCTAGCTCTATTTGAACCTTCTCCCCAGTATTCTTTAACATAACCGCTACCTTTTTTAACAACTCTTGTTGGACTCTCATCAAATCTTGCAAAATATCTTCCCATCATAACAAAATCTGCACCTAATGCCAATGCAATTGTTATATGGTGATCATTAACGATTCCTCCATCTGAACATATCGGAATATATATTCCTGTTTCTTTCAAATATTCATCTCTTGCCTCTACAACATCTATTACACTTGAAGCTTGTCCACGGCCAATTCCTTTTGTTTCTCTAGTTATACAAATTGAACCTCCTCCAACTCCAACTTTAATAAAATCTGCACCTGCATCTACTAAATATCTAAATCCTTCTTTATCTACAACATTTCCTGCACCAATTTTCACATTATCTCCATATGTTTTTCTTACATATTCAATAGTGTTTTTTTGCCATACTGAATAACCATCAGATGAATCTATACAAAGCATATCTACTCCTGCATCTACTAATGCTGGTATTCTTTCTTCATAATCTCTTGTATTAATACCTGCTCCTACAATATAACTTTTGTTATCATCTAATAATGAATTTGGATTATTTTTTCTTTCTTCATAATCTTTTCTAAATACAAGATATTTTAGATTTTCTCCATCTAAAATTGGTAAACACGCAATCTTATTTTCCCATATTATATCATTTGCTTCTATTAAAGTTGTACCAACTTGTGCTGAAACAACTTTATCTGCTGGAGTCATGAATTTTTCTATCGGACTATCCATATCATCTCTAGAAACTCTATAATCTTTATCTGTAACCAATCCAATAAATTTCCCACTATTAGTCCCATCATCTGTTATCATTACAGTTGAATGTCCTGTTTCTTCAACTACTTCTAAAACTTCTCTAAGTGGTGTACCTAATTTAACATTTGAATCACTTGTAATAAATCCTGCTTTATGTTTTTTTACATGTCTAACCATTTCTGCTTGTGATTCTATTGATTGTGATCCATATATAAATGCAACTCCACCTTCTCTTGCAAGTGCTATACCCATTTGTTCCCCTGATACCGATTGCATTACAGCTGAAACCATTGGTACATTAGCTATATATTTAGCTTCTTCACCTCTTTTAAATTTAACTAGTGGTGTCTTTAATGACACTTTTGCTGGCACACATCTTTCATCTGTTAAATTTGGTAATAATAAAAATTCATTAAATGTTCTTGAAATATCTTCTAAAATTTTTCCCATTATATATCCCTCTCTTTTTAATTTTCGCTAATTATATCATAATTCGACATTTATGTAAATAAAAAAAGATTAACATTTTACATATATTTATGTAAAACATTAATCTTAAAGATGTCTTATGCAGTTTGTACTGGATAAACACTTATTTGTTTTTTATCTTTACCTTTTCTTTCAAATTTCACTGTTCCATCAACTAATGCGTATAATGTATCATCACTACCTTTACCAACATTTTTTCCTGGATGCATTTTAGTTCCTCTTTGTCTAAATAGGATATTTCCTGCTAAAACAAATTGTCCATCTGCTCTTTTGACACCAAGTCTCTTAGATTCACTCTCTCTACCGTTACTACTACTACCTTGACCTTTCTTATGAGCCATGCTTTCTCACTCCCTTCAGTGTTAAAAATTATTATTTATTAATTAAGCTTCTACAGCTTTTTTTGTAGCTTTTTTAGCTTCAGATACTTTAATAGATGTTATTTCTACTTTAGTATAAGGTTGTCTATGTCCTTGTTTTCTTCTATAATTCTTTTTAGGTTTCATTTTGAAAACAATGATTTTTTTACCTTTACCATGAGAAACTACTTTACCTTCTACTTTAGCATTTTTTACATAAGGATTTCCTATTTGAACTTTTCCTTCTTCAGATACTAATACTACTTTATCAAAAGTAACTTTTTTACCTTCTTCAGTATCTAATTTTTCGAAAAATACAACATCACCTTCTAATACTTTGTATTGTTTTCCACAGCTTTCAATTATTGCGTACATTTATAAATGCACCTCCCTTTTTCGTATACTCGCTAATCCAAAATCCTAGGCAATTAACTATGTTAATATTTTGGAGCCCTGACTAAGCGGATTACAGTTATCTATTGTAACATACTTCTCACTATATGTCAAACTTTATTGATTATTATTTGAAATTTTATTTTCATATTCCAAAATAGTCTCTAAATCTTTATCACCTCTACCAGACAAATTTACTATTATACTTTCTTTTCTATCATATTTATTTGCTATTTTCATAGCAAATGCTATTGCATGACTACTTTCTAATGCTGGAATTATACCTTCTAATCTAGTTACAATTTTAAAAGCATCTACTGCTTCTTTATCTGTTATACTCTCATATTCAACTCTTCCAATTGATTTTAAATATGCATGTTCTGGTCCTACTCCTGGATAATCTAAACCTGATGACAATGAATATGCATCTTTTATACCACCATCTGTATCTTGCATATAATATGTTTTCATTCCATGAATTATCCCAATTTTATTATCATACATAGCTGAAGCATGTTTTCCTGTTTCAATACCTTTTCCAGCACCTTCTACTCCATATATTTCAACATTTTCATCAATAAAATCTGCAAATAATCCTATAGCATTACTTCCTCCTCCAACACAAGCAATTATCACTTTAGGTAACGTTTTTTCAAATTCTAAAATTTGTTTTTTAGCTTCTTCACCTATTATTTTTTGAAAAAATCTAACCATTTCTGGATACGGCTCTGGTCCAACTACAGATCCTATCAAATAAAATGTTTCTGTGTTTTCAAGAAAATATTCAAATGCTTCATCAACAGCTTCTTTTAAAGTTCCTTCTCCTCTTGTTACTTTTCTAACTTCTCCACCTAGCATCCTGATTTTTTCTACATTTACTTTTTGTTTTATTGTATCAACTTCACCCATAAATATTGTACACTTTAATCCCATCAACGCACATACTGTGGCTGTTGCAACTCCATGTTGTCCTGCTCCTGTCTCTGCTATAATATGTGCTTTATTTAATCTTTTTGCAATTAATATCTGACCAATTGTATTATTTATTTTATGTGCTCCTGTATGATTTAAATCTTCTCTTTTCAAATATATTTTAGCCCCATTGCAATATTTAGTTAAATTTTTTGCTAGATACAAAGGACTTGGTCTTCCTACAAAGTTTTTAAGATAATACATATATTCCTCTATAAATTTCTTATCTTCTTTACATTTTTCAAATTCATTTCTCACTTCATTTAATCTTTCTTTCAACTCTTCTGGTACATATTGTCCTCCAAATTCTCCATAATTCATAATTTTAATTCCTTCCTGTTTTATATTTTTAATACTTTGATTTTTATTTTTTAATCTTCACTTATTTTGCCAATACATATGTATCACCACCTTTCCAGATAATACATAAGCAAAAAGAATACACCTATCCAAAAGGACAAGAGTATTCTTGTTATGCCACCTTTAAGTTAAAATATACACAAAGACTTTTGCCCATAAAAGGACAAAAGTCTTAACTTTATTATACCACCTAATATCTATGTACTATCATACATGTCTATTAATAACGAGTTAGATTCCCGTCAACGCCTACTATTATTTCGGGTTGCTCTCATCAGTCCATTCAATAAAACTTTATTTGTAATATTTCCACCACCAATTACTCTCTATTAAACTTAGTAATATCTACTCCTCTGAATCTCTGATTTATATATTTAGTTATTAAAATAACTTATATATATTTTATTCTTCATATTGATTTTTGTCAATAATTTTACTTCTTTTTATTTTATTCTTTTTTAAATCCCAACCCTAAAACTTCTCTTGAATTAGTAATGACTATGAAACTTCTAGTATCTATTTCTTTTGCAATCTGTTTTATTTTAGCTATATCTCTTCTAGTCGCAGCAACCATAAGCACCATTTTATCTTCTTTATTATGCATCCCTTTTGAATAAATCCCTGTCGCACCTCTTCTAACTTCATCACCTATTCTTTGAGCAATTTCTTCACTCTTGTTCGAAACTATAAATAACAGTTTAGTGAAATATACCCCTTCAAATACAATATCTATCATTTTTCCCATTATATATATTGTAATTGCTGAATATAGCCCTATTTCAATTTGATTAAAAACAATTACATTTAAAACAATAATTAATATATCTAACACCACAATTACTTTACCAAGTTCAATTGATTGCCTATATTCTTTAATTATCGAAGATATTAAATCTGTTCCACCTGTTGATGAATTAACTTTTAATATTATTGCTGTACCTATACCAATTACAATTCCACCATAAATACATGCTAGAAATCTATCTTCTGTGAGTGGTGTTAACTTATCTAATAAATCTATGAAAAAAGATAAAGATATTGTTCCTAATAAAGTTTTAACAAAAAATCCTTTACCAATTTTAAATATTGCTAAAATAAATAATGGTGCATTTATTACCATTATTGCTGTACCCATTGGTATATTAAATAAGTAATATGTTATTGTAGCTATACCAGATACACCACCAGATGATAATTGATTAGGAAGCAAAAATAACGATACTGCTACAGCCATTAATGCTGCACCAAATACCGTTCCTAATAATTCTAATATATATTTAGTTGTCTTTTTTTCTTTTAAAACATTCATAAAAATCACCTTTTCTACTATTATCTGTAAAAAAAGTGATTTTATTCATTTTATTTATACTTTACTAAAATCTTCATATGTTTTTGTTATTTCTATTTTAGATTTACCTTGTTTCATTTGTCCATCTTGTTTTAAGACTAAATCCACATCATATAATTCTTTTAATTTTAATACATTCTCTTTTTTATGTCCTATAACATTACTTACATCTGTTGGATTAACTGTGACTTCAACTTCTTGAACTTTTGTATTTAATTTTTTAATTTTAGTTACAATCGAGTCATACCACAAACCAGATTCAACTAATTGTCTAAAAGCCGGATGATATGGACCTGCTACAACTTCACTGTTTTCATTCGACGGATCTGTTATTTCATCAGTACCTTGTAATCCTACTCTTATTATTTCAATTTTTTTATTATTAAATATATTTATTAATTCTTTCGATGTTTCAACAGCTTGTACTAAAGGAAGAGCTTGATATTCTCCTTTTTTATAATCTTCTTCTAGTTTTGTATTTTTAACAACTAGAACTGGATATATTCTTACAATTTTAGGTTTTAATTTCACCAATTCTTTTGCTGTATTTATTTCATCTTCTTTAGTGCTTTCTGGAAGACCAACCATCATTTGATGACCTAATTTAAAACCATACCATTTAATTAATTTTGACGCTTTTACTACATCTGCAAAAGTATGTCCTCTATTAGCTTTTTGTAATACATGATCATTTGCTGATTGTACACCTAATTCAATAGTTTTCACCTTGTATTTTTTTAACCTTTTAAGAATCTTTTTATCTATTGCATCTGGTCTTGTAGATATTCTAATTCCTTGAATTTTACCTTTTTTAATATATGAATATGCTATTTTTAATAACTCTTCTTGATATTTATCATCTATTGCAGTAAAACTACCACCGTAAAATGCTATTTCTACTTTAACCTCGTCAACTTGTTTATTTTTTTCTTCTTGTTTTTCTAATTCTTTTAGGTAATTATCTACAATATTTTCTACTTCTTTTGTTGTTAATTTATTTTTTTGCCCACTTATTGATTTTTGATTACAAAACACACAATCAAAAGTACAACCTAAATGTGGTACAAATATAGGGATTATGTATTGTTTTTTCATAGATTACCTCCATAAATTATTTTAATTTTTCTAATGCACTTTTAGCAGCATTCATTTCTGCTTCTTTTTTACTTTTACCTTCTCCTTTTGCTAATACTTTTCCATCACAACTAACTTCAGTTTCAAAACTTTTATTATGATCTGGACCTTTTTCATTTGTTACATTATATTTTATCATTACCTCACCATTTACTTGTAACTTTTCTTGTAAAACAGTTTTATAATCTTTTATTCCTACGCTTTTACTTGCATTTTTTATTGGTTCTTTTAAATTTTCTTCTATAAATTTTATACATACATTCATTCCACTATCTAAATACATTGCTGCGATTACAGCTTCAACACTATCTGCAAGTATTGCTGGTCTGTTTTTACCATCTGTTTTAATCTCAGATTTACCTAAATACAAGAAATCACTAAAATTATGCTTTTTAGCTATTTTATATAAACTTTGTTCACAAACCACACTTGCTCTAACTTTAGTCATTTCTCCTTCTTTTAGTTTTGTATAATTGTCATATATATATTTACTTGATACAAACTCTAATATACTATCACCTAAAAATTCTAACTTTTCATTACTATCTATCTTATTTTCATTTGCATATGATGTATGTGTTAACGCCTTTTTTAATAATTCTTTATTATTAAATTTATATCCTATGCTTTTTTCCAAAATATCTAATTTCATTTCTGCACCTCCTTATCTTTATCTTTTATATATTATATACTATTTTATATTTTTTTCAAGAGCTAATTAAACTTTTAACTTACTTTTATATTGTATATTTTTTTAAATCATATAAATTTTTCTTCATGCATTACTCTTAACTAAATTACAAGATAAAATATATGTAATTATTTTACATTTTACTTTATTTCCCAAAAAATATATGATATAATCGCCCAGAATTAAAATTTTAAGGAGGATTTAATATGCCAAATATTGAAAAAGTTTATGCACGTGAAGTTATTGACTCTCGTGGAAACCCTACTATTGAAGTAGAAGTTACAACAGTAAGTGGTGCGTTTGGACGCGCTATAGTACCATCAGGTGCTTCAACTGGAGAAAGAGAAGCATTAGAATTAAGAGATGGTGATAAATCAAGATTTATGGGAAAAGGTGTTGCTAAAGCTGTTAGCAATGTTAATGACATAATCGCAGATAAAATTATAGGTTTAGATGTTACAGATCAAAATTCTGTTGACAAAGCTATGCTTGACTTAGATGGAACAGATTTCAAATCTAATTTAGGAGCAAATTCTATTTTAGGAATTTCTATGGCTACAGCTTATGCAGCTGCTGACTATTATGGTATGCCTTTATATAGATATTTCGGTGGATTTAATGGTAAAACATTACCAGTTCCAATGATGAATGTTGTAAATGGTGGTAGCCATGCAGATTCAACAGTTGATTTCCAAGAATTTATGATAATGCCAGTTGGTGCTAAAAGTATCAAAGAAGCTTTACAAATGGGTTCTGAAACTTTCCACAACTTACGTTCAGTATTAAAGAAAAAAGGATATAATACAAATGTTGGTGATGAAGGTGGTTTTGCACCAAGTTGTAATGATGGTAATGAAGAACCATTAGAATTAATAGTTGAAGCTATTAAAGCTGCTGGTTATGTACCTGGAACAGATATATGTATAGCAATGGATGTTGCTGCATCTGAATTCCACAACAAAGAAACAGGAACATATGACTTAGTTAAATCTGGTCAAGGTTCTAAAACAACTGATGAAATGATTGAAATGTATGCTTCATGGTATGAAAAATACCCTATCGTTTCTATCGAAGATGGTTTAGGTGAAAGTGATTGGGATGGTTGGAAAAAATTAACTGATCGTCTTGGTAAAAAAATCCAATTAGTTGGTGATGACTTATTTGTTACAAACCCTAAAATATTAAAAGAGGGAATTGAAAAAGGTATAGCTAACTCAATATTAATAAAAGTTAATCAAATAGGTTCTTTAACAGAAACTTTTGATGCTATAGAAATGGCTAAAAAAGCTGGTTATACTTGTGTAATTTCTCATAGATCTGGTGAAACTGAAGATACTACAATTGCTGATATTGCTGTTGGTTTAAATGCTGGTCAAATCAAAACAGGTTCAATGAGCCGTACAGATCGTATAGCAAAATATAACCAATTACTTCGTATCGAAGATCAATTAGGTTCAGTTGCTGAATACCAAGGTAAAGATTGTTTTTATAACATATAATATAGCAAAAAATAGAGTAGTGATACTCTATTTTTTTTATTAATATACAGTTTTTTATATAATTCTACAAATTTCTTTATTTTTTTTATATTTATTGATATAATTTTTTTAATATTTAATTAGAAATATATATATATTAAAATTTCATTTTCCACACTCTTAGATAACATATATTTCTATTAAAACTATTTTTATATTATAATTTTACGAAAGGAGAATTGATGTTATTATACATCAAAAAAAACAATGAAAAAATTTTTATTAATTATATTTTTTTCAATTATTATAGGATTACTTGCTTTAATCCTACACTTTGATCTAATTAATCCAAACAATGAATTAATTGGTCAAGAAAGTATTACTAGTGATAACTTACGAAGTATTAATATTTCTTCAAATTTAAGTTCAGCTAATTACAATAATTTTTATTCACCAAACTTAAATATACTATCTACTTCTAAAAGTGCTACCTTGTCAAATTCGCCAAGGTCTAGTTCAGGAACTATCACTATACAAAAAAAGGACTACTATACAAATCGCCCAATAGAATACACAGATTTTGTAGTTACAACTATAATAGATGGAACTACTCACTATTATGTAGAACCAACTATTTCTTTTTCAGAATATTCTAATGATGCAACTGTTTATACTACAAATTCTGATGGATTGTGCTATGTTAATAACATACCATTTGGTAGTTATTCAGTACAAGAAATTAAAGTTCCTCATCCATATATTTTGGATTCTGACCCACACCCTCTTACTCTTGATTTAATCAATCCTGAATATTTTGCAAAATTTTCAAATCATAGAGAAACAGGAACTTTAATGTTAAATTTTACAGATCCCATACTACATGATACTTTAAAGGTAGTAGAATTTTATATTTATCTTGATGAACCACCCTCAGAAAAGCTTTATTATGATCAGTTATCAAATTCATTTACAACTGATCGATATTCTATAGATAACTATATCTATACACATGACCCGTATTCTGGTTCTATTACTCATGTAGAAATACGTAATTTGCCATTAGGAAACTATGCTATTGAATTTAGAGGTCTTGATGGTGACTATATTTGGAGCGAACCTAAAATTAGCTTCACAGAAGAATTATTAGATTCCACTAGAACTCTGTATTCAGAAATTATTGTAGAACCAATCACTAATGATTTAACTATATCTAAAACAGATAATTTAACTAAAACACCTATATCTGGTGTTGGATTTATTATTACATATCAATCTCTTTTAGGTTTTTCTGAGTTTTACTATAATTCTGATGCTAGTAGCTTTATTCCTTCCCGAAATGATGCAACTGTTTTTTATACAGATGATAATGGTTTAATAAAAATTCCTGGTTTACCACATAACTCTTATACTATACAAGAAGTAAACCCTGCTCCCGACTATATTGCTGGTTCAGATCAAGATGTTACTATTGATTATTATAATAACACTTTAGATATAACAAATAAAAAAGATACTGGCTCTATACAAATTGAAAGTATAGATAGTAGAACTTCGGATAGATTAGAAAAATCCCAATTTTATATATACACTATAATTAATGGAACAAACTATTATTTTAATTCATCTGATAATACATATACTACTGACCGTTCTAGTGCCCAAACATATATAACAGATTTTAATGGCTCTATTAAAATTGATAATATTCCATTAAATTCATATAATATACAACAAGTGGAAGTTCCAGATGATTATATATTTAATGATGTAATTTCTAATATAACAATCTCTGGTTCAAATAAAAATAATCAAATTGAAATTCCTATTGAAAAAGATGTTGGTTCAATTACAATATCTAAAACAGACTCTAGAACTTCTAAAGCTTTAGAAGGTGCTGAATTTATATTATTCAAAAAATCTAGTTTAGATGTTATCAGTTACTATACAAGTACAGGTGAATTTTCTACTGATGAATCTTCTGCTGCTAAATTCAGAACTGAGTCAAATGGAAAAGTTACAATAGAAAATATTCCTCTTGACAACTATTTTGTTCAAGAAGTAACTGCTCCTAAAGATTACGTTTTAAATAAAACTGAATATCTTGCAAACATAAATAGTAGTACAAAACATACTGATGTATTTGTAACTAATACAAAAGATATTGGTTCTATTACAATAAATAATACAGATAGCAGAACATCAACAGGTTTAGAAAACTCTGAATTTGTTATATATACAACAGATAGTGGTACAAAATACTACTTCAATTCAGATGATAGTTCTTTTACTACTGAACTTTCGTCTGCTAAGAAATATACAACAGATTCTAATGGATCTTTTACAATTAATAATATTCCTTTAGATACATACCATATACAACAAGTAACTGCTCCTAAGGATTATGTTTTAAATACAGATATAACTGATTTAACTATTTCTAGTTCGGAAAAAGATAAAACTGTTCAAATATCTAATACTAAAGATGTTGGTTCATTAGAAATTTCTAAAGTAGATGGTGCAACTAATGCTCTTCTACCTAATGCTGAATTTATATTATATACAATTGATTCAGGTATAAATAATTATTATAATTCTGCTAGCTCTACTTTTACTCCAGAAGAATCTTCTGCTGAAAAGTATACTACTGATTCTAATGGTATAATATCTATTACAAATATTCCTTTAGATACTTATTATATTAAAGAAACTAAAGCTCCTAAGGATTATGTTTTAAATACAGATATAACTGATGTAACTATTTCTAGTTCAGAAAAAGATAAAACTGTTCAAATATCTAATACTAAAGATGTTGGTTCAATCACAATATCTAAAACAGACTCTAGAACTTCTGAATCTTTAGAAGG
>CAYJKU010000001.1:261960-267665 GCA_964371215.1 uncultured Clostridium sp. | reverse complement strand
TACAATTAATGCAGATACTAAACATAACTCAATTAGGATTATTAATAACAAAGATGTTGGAATACTTACAATTAAAAAAATAGATAATGTATCTAATGAGCTCTTAGATGATGCAGAATTTGTAGTTTATAAAAAAGTTTCAGGTGTAAATAATTACTTTAATACTGATGGTTCTTTCACTACTGACGAAAAAACTGCAAGTCGATTTATTACTGATTTAGGTATAGCATCTATTTCAAATATTCCTTTGGATACATACTATATCAAAGAAGTTATGGCTCCAAAAAATTATGTTTTAGATTCTACTGAATATGAAGTAACTCTATCTTCTTCTACAAAAGAATTAGAGATTTCTATTTCTAATACAAAAGATATTGGATCAATTTCAATTTCTTCACTAGATAGTAGAACATCTGAAGGTATAGAAAATAATAAATTTGTTATTTACACAGAAACAACTCCAGGTGTAAAAAATTACTATAATTCTACAACAGGATTATTTAGTACAAACATAGATGATGCAACTACATTTGTCTCTGACAATCTTGGTAATGTAACTATTAATAATATTCCTCTAGATAACTACTTTATTAAACAGGTAGAATCTTTAGAAGAATATATACTTAATACAAATCAATACTCAGTAAATATTGATGCTTCTAACAAAAATAATAATGTTACAATTGAAAATATAAAAGATATCGGTAGTATAGAAATAAATAAAATAGATGATAGAACAAATCTTCCTTTAGATAATGCAGAATTTATTATTTATACGATAGATTCTGGAATTAATAATTACTTCAATATAGATGGTACATTTACAACTGATTTAAATTCTGCTTATAGATTTAAGACTCTTGATGGAAAAATATCAATTATAAATTTACCTCTTGATACATATCATATTAAAGAAGTAGAATCACCAAAAAATTATATTCTTTCTACAGTAATAAATGATATAACTATTGATTCTACTACTAAACACAACTCTATTACTATATCAAATTCAAAAGATGTTGGAGATATTACTATTAAGATAACAGATTTACAGTCTGGCCACTTGCTAGATGGAGCTGAATTTCTTGTATATTCAAAAACAGGTTCAGTAATTAGTTACTTTAATGCTGATGGTTCTTTTACTCAAGATAAATCATTAGCTACACGATTTACTGCACCAAATGGTTCAATTACACTTTTATCAATTCCATTTGATAATTACTTCATACAAACTGTAACTGCACCTCTTGGATATATATTATCAACTGAAGAACATTCAATTGCAATTTCAGAAGATTTTAAATCTGAAACCTTAAATGTAAAAGTTGAACAGCTACCACTTACTCCTCCACCTACTGATGGTAATGACTCTACAGATTCAAATAATGATAACTCTTCTGATTTACCTTATACAGGAGATAATTCTAATCAAACATTATTACTTATAGTTATGATTATTTCGGCAACTGGTATATTCTTACTAATCAAAAAAAGTAAAAAGAAATCTAAATTTGGAAATAGATATAAATAAAATAACAAAAAGACACTAACAAAAATGTTAGTGTCTTTTCTTATTCTTTAGATTGTTTAAATTTTATTTTAACAATAAAATCACCTTATTTTATGATACTCCATGTCCCATTGCTTTCAGGTATACTCTCAAAAGTAATTTCTTCTTTAGTAACAGGATGATTTATTGTAAGTTCCGCTGCCCACAATGCTATTTGTTTTCCTGTTCCCCTTGTTCCATATTTTTGATCTCCAAAAATACTATGACTAAAATTAGATAATTGTACTCGTATTTGGTGATGTCTACCTGTATGTAAATTAATTTTAATTAAACTTAAATCTTTAACCTCATTATATTTTAATACTTCATAATCTAATTTTGCTAATTTTGCATTTTTTTTGTCTTTATTTACAACTTTACTCATATTATTTCTTTCATCTTTATATAAGTAATCTTCTAAAGTTCCTTTTATATTTTTAAATTTCCCATCAACAACTGCCAAATATTTTTTCTTAAATACTTTTTCTCTAACTTGTTCACTCAATCTTGATGCAGCTTTTGAAGTTTTAGCAAATATCATAATACCACCAACTGGTCTATCTAATCTGTGTACAAGTCCAAGATATACATTTCCAGGTTTATTATATTTTTCTTTAATATATGTTTTCACAAGTGTTAACATATCCATATCACCTGTTTTATCCTCTTGTGATGGAATGTTTGGTATTTTTTCTACAACAATTATATGATTATCTTCAAATATTATTTTTAAATCTCGCATACCTTCTCCTTATTTTTCCCATCTTCCATATATCCCACATGGTAATGCTAAATTTGAATCTTCCATCGGTATCCCTATTTCTCCTGAATCAAATTTACCACCTACTTTTTTAGGTATAGTAAATGTTAATATGTTTTTAAGTACTGTACTTGAAATTCCTGTTGTATATGAATTAATTAAGAAAAATAACGGGTTATCTGATAATACTTCTGAACATAATTCCACTAAATCATAAATATTTTCTTCAAACTGCCATACTTCTCCATTAGCACCTCTCCCATATGATGGTGGATCCATAATTATTGCATCATATTTGTTACCTCTTCTTATTTCTCTATTAACAAATTTCACAACATCATCAACCATAAATCTTACTGGTCTATCTTTTAATCCTGATGATTCTACATTTTCTTTTGCCCATGTTGTCATACCTTTTGAACTATCTACATGACATACTGATGCACCTGCAGCTAAACAAGCAACTGTTGCTCCACCTGTATATGCAAATAAGTTTAATACTTTTATTTCTCTTTTTTCTTTTTTTATTTTATCCATCATCCAATCCCAATTAACTGCTTGTTCTGGAAATAGTCCTGTATGTTTAAATCCCATTGGTTTTATATTAAAAGTTAACTCTTTATATTTTATTTGCCAACTACTAGGAATTTTTTTCATAAATTCCCATGAACCTCCACCTGATTTACTTCTATGATATTTTGCATTTATTTCATTCCATTTAATTGGAAAAGATTTGTTTTTCCAAATTATTTGTGGATCTGGTCTTTCTAATATTACATTTCCCCATCTCTCAAGTTTTTGACCATCTGCCATATCTAATATTTTATATTCTTTCCATTCATTTGCTAATCTCATATTTTATTTAGTAATATACAAAAATATTACTATCCTCCTTTATCTAGAATAGTAATATTTTATCATATTTTTATATATTTTGCAAAAGTTTCATAAAATTAAATATCATAACCACATTAATTGTAGAAAATATTATTAATGTCAATATAACTGTTGATATAAATTTATGTCTTTTAATTTTATTAATTGTTCTATTAAGCCATTTCCTATTTGAAAATTCAATCTTGTCCTTAATTTCATTATACCTAATACTAAAAACTTCATCTTTCGCATATTCCATAAAAATTTCCTCCTACTTTTAATTTCTATATATGTATATGCTATAATTTTTAGTTTATGACTAATTTTCAAAAAAACTTTATTTTATTTAATTTTATTCTTTTAACTTTTTGGCTAATTCTTCTGTTATACCTTTTATCTCTGTTAATTCTTCAATACTTGCATTTTTAATATTTGCATAACTTCCATATTTTTTTAATAATTCTTGTTTCTTCTTTTCTCCAATACCTTTAATATCATCTAATTCAGATTTACTAATTGTCTTATCTCTTAATTTTCTATGATACTCAATTGCAGTATTATGAACTGTATCTTGAAATATCGTTATTAGATTTTTTAATTCTTCAGATAATTCTATTTCTTTTCTATTTTCTTTAATTAAAGCTCTAGTTTGATGTTTATCGTTTTTAACCATTCCATATACTGGAATATTTTGATTACATTCTAATAAAGCTTTTTTAATTGCTCTAATTTGATTTATTCCACCATCTGCAAATATTACATCTGGCAATTTACCAAAGCCCCCTTCTTCATTTTCAAGTGATTGATTTATTCTTCTTACTAATATTTCTTGCATTGCTTTAACATCATCTTGTCCATGAACTGTTTTAACTTTAAATCTTCTTGATAAATTCTTTTTAATAACCCCATTTTCCATTACACTCATTGCACCAACTGTATATTCTCCAGATATATTAGATATATCAAATGTCTCTATTTTTCTTGGTACAAAATCCAATTCTAATACATTTTGCAATTCATTTAATATCTCAACTTTATCTTTTTCCCTATTTTCAAGTACAAGTTTACTGTTTTTTTCAGCCATCTCTAAGAATCTTAATTTTTCACCTTTTTTAGGACTTTTTATTTCCACTTTCTGTTCTTTAATTGCCCCTAACCATTTTTCTAATTCTTCTTTTTCTTCTAGTTCTTCTCTTATCATTATCTTATTAGGAATATTAGGATTATTTAAATAATATTGTTTTAAAAATCCTGATGTTATTTCTTTATCTTCCATATCTTTTAAATCTGTGTAAAAATATTGTTCTCTTCCTATCATTTTACTTTTTCTTACAAAAAAGATTTCAATACATACTTCTATTTCTGATTTAGATATACCTATTACATCAATATTATTTTCCCCAATATTTGAAACTTTTTGTTTTTCAGATATTCTTTCAATTGCGTGTATTCTATCTCGTGTATATGCCGCTTCTTCAAAATTCATATTACCAGATTGTTCTTTCATTTTGATTTTTAGCTCTCTAATAATTTTATCTGTTTTTCCATCTAGTAAATCTATTATTTCATTAAGTTGTTCTCTATATTCTTCTTTTGAAACATATCCCATACATGGTGCTAGACATTTATTTATCTGATAATTTAAACAAGGTCTTTTTCTCTCTTTTAATATTTTACATTGTCTTATCTTATATCTTTCTTTTATAAAGTCTAGCATTTCTTTAGCTGCATATGGATTAGCATATGGTCCAAAATATTTAGAACAATCTTTTAATAATTTTCTTGTATAAAAAATACCTGGATAATCTGATTTCACATCTATTTTTATATATGGATAAGATTTATCGTCTTTTAAAAGGACATTAAATCTTGGTCTATTTTCTTTTATTAAATTACATTCTAATATTAATGATTCTGCTTCACTATCTACAACAATATATTCAAAACTTTTAATTAAACTAACCATTTTTTCTATTCTAGCTGTTTTATCATTTTTTCTAAAATATTGTCTAACTCTATTTTTTAGTGATACTGCTTTACCTACATATATTATTTTTTCGTTTTCATCTTTCATAATATATACACCTGGTTTATTTGGTAATTTTTTTAATTCTTCCTCTATATTAAACATTTAATCTCCTTTCTTCAAATTATCTATTTTATATTATTATCTTCTATTCTATCATTTCTGTCAATAGTTCATGTATTATAGTTTTTTCTAATATAAACAAGAGCTATATACCTTTCTCACAAGGATACAGCTCTTTATTTTAACTTTGTTAAAATTCCCATATTTACCATAGTGTAAATATTTTTTATACATTTTCTACTTTTTTCATTTTTTCTGGTGCAACTAACTCTTTAGAATACATTATTTTAGCATTATTTTCTAGTAATAATTTATACTCAGCTATACTACCATTTCTTTTATCAATTGCTTTTCTATAAATTTTATTGTGTCTATATACTTCATTATCTTTTTCATAAAAATATGATTCTTCTTCCACTATATGAAACTTT
>CAYJKU010000001.1:261737-261950 GCA_964371215.1 uncultured Clostridium sp. | reverse complement strand
CATCTGTATAAACTATTATTTGAAATGTTTTGTCTGTATTGTTTTTAAATCTATAATCTAAATAATTATATACTATTGATGTTCCTGAACCAAATGGAATCTTTCTATTATAATCTGGAAATAAATCTAATTCATTATGGTGATGGTGTTCAATTATATCTAATGGTGTATGTAATACCATCCAATGTAATAAATTTGTGAATTGACACATTC
>CAYJKU010000001.1:167486-261727 GCA_964371215.1 uncultured Clostridium sp. | reverse complement strand
GTTGCTTTTCCATTTGTTATTGTAACACCTTCTAAATAACCTTTTTTCTTAGAACAACGACCAACTAAATGCCAGAATGAAAATACATCATTTGGTTTTATAATTATATTATTTACCTTCGGTGTAGCAATACCTAATCCTTTTGCTTTATTTTCTTGAAGTTGTAGGTCAACATTACCCAGTTTTCTTCTTATTAAAGAATTATGTTTTATAATTCTAACTGGTAATCTTTCTTCTTGCTTTACATTACAAAATTTAACATTATTAAAAAAATCTTGTAACTTTCTTTTTATTATTTCTTTTTCTCTTGATATCATATATGTAAAGCTATTAATCTCACAAAACATTTTTCTTTGTTTTTTATCTTTCATTATTAATTCCCCCATATACTACAATTATACTACTTTCCTCGTTTTATGTCAACTTCTCTTTGACTACTTGTTCAATTTTCTGTTCAATTTTCTGTTTAATCTTGTATTTCCATATTTCAAAACTCTATTACTTACAAAAAAAGAAATGGCATTTCTACCATCTCTTATCTCATATCTTAGTTACCTAAACTATTTATTACTTGTTCTAAATTAGGAAGTAATATAAATCCTAATCTTTCATCAGTTATTTGCCATAATCCATCAACTTTTGTTAAAGTGATTTTATCTTGAATAGTAACAACTGGTATATCTGTTTTAGCTAATTCATCATGAACAAATCCTAAAACTGTAGTTTCATCAATAGTTTCACCTGCTAATGCTTTTTCAACAACTTTATTGAAAGCATTTGTAAAAGCTAATCCAAAATCTTTATTTGTAATTTCAACTTCTACTACTGCTGTATCACCATCTATAGTTTCATTAATTACTTTGTAATCAAATTTTTCGAAATATAATTTTGTTTCTTCATCATTAAGTTCAGAACCTACTAATGCTCCAATATCTACAATATTTCCTAATTCAGATGATTGAATATCTGTTATTGCATCTAATTGTGAAAAACTATTTTCTATTAATTTAGCTGGTGCTGGATTTATTAAATTATATGCAAATATTCCTGCTGCTATTGCTCCACCAATTACTACTAATACTATAACTAATACTACTGCAACTATAATTTTTTTATTACCTTTTTTTGTTGTGTTTTCTTCCATTTTTCTTCCTCCTTTTATTTTACTATGTCATTATATACTAGTTAAATATTCTTGGCAAGTTTTAATTAGAATTTTTTTATTTTTCCTATTTCTACTTATACTTACTTTATAGTTCCTATCCCTAAATCATTTTCTATTGTGTTCATATTATATATTATTAACACTTCGTCTATTTCCTTTTCATTTATATATTCACTTATTGATTCTCTATAATATCTAGGATCAATTATATATATTTTTTCAAATTCATTTACTAAAAATGGTATTAACCTATTTGCATAACTATCTTTGATTATAGCTATACTCTCTCCATTTCCAATATTTATATTAGTTATTTCTAATATTGGTTGATTTTGACCTATAAAATATGAATATTTATCTTTTTCATTAAGATATTCTTCAAAATATATATTATTAAATGATTCATTAGTTATTGGATTTTTCAATATATATTCTCCATCTTCTATAGGTATTGCATGTATTTTATCTTGGTTTGGATTAAATATATTTAATTTAGAATATATTGTTCCTAAAAAATTATCTGTTACTTCTGATAAATCATATTTAACATATTCTTTCCCCAATTTTTCCATATATTCTATATATGCAATTTCTGCTCCATAACTTGTCCAGTGATGATCTAATTTATAATATAAGAGTTCTTTTTCTTTATTTTGAATTAACTCATCATATATATCTATTGTATTAAATTGTATTTTTGCATACACATAATCTATTACTTCTTTTTGACTAGTATTTGCAGATATTTTTGGTAATTTATCTATATATATTTCACTAGCTGTTGGTACTAACATAAGTGTAGTATTTATATCTTCATTTAACTTTAATTCAAATTGATTTAAAGTTTCATATGGTATATGTGTTTCTTCTTTTTTTACTGTATATTCTTCGATATAGAAATCATCTTCTCCTATATATATTCCATTTATCTTATTTTGCCCTATAATTTGTAATACACTAGTTTCTAATCCAATAAATACATCTCTATATGCTATATGGTCAATCATATATTCTTCTAATTTTTTAATATATTCTCCTTCAATAAGACTTTCAAAAGAGAATTCTGGAAAATCTGCTAAATATCTATTTTCATTTTCAGAAAATTCTTTTTTATCTGTAACTATGTATAATATTCCAAAAATACATATTATACATATTATTAAAATACTAACTATTTTATATACTTTCATTTCCAAATATCTCCTTTCTAAAATCTAAAATATAAAAATGGATTATATGTTCCTGCTACTATCATTGCAATTGTTATTATAAACAATACTATATATCCAATAATAACAAATATTTGAATTAATCTATTTATTTTCTTATTATTTATTTTACTTAATATATATGGATAAATTGGTGTTGCTAGGATTATTCCTATACATATTATAAATATGTTATTTCTTAAATATTCTAAAAATTTTATATCCAATATATATGGATTTAAGAACATTTTTTGTGCATATTCTGCTAATACATGTATATCATCAAATGCAAATATCATCCAACCTATTAATATTAATAAAATTGAATATATATGTCTAAATATTTTTGGTATTTTTTCTAATACATTTTTTAATATAAATTTCTCTATAATTAATATTATGCCAAAATATATTCCCCATATAATGAAATTCCATTCTGCTCCATGCCATAATCCTGTTAAAAACCATACAATTAATATATTTCTAATATTTATTATTTTACTACATCTATTTCCACCCAGTGGAATATATACATAATCCCTAAACCACCCAGATAGCGACATATGCCATCTTCTCCAAAATTCAGTAATACTTTTAGATATATACGGATAATTAAAGTTTTCTGGATAATTAAATCCTAACATTTTACCTATTCCTATTGCCATATCACTATATCCTGAGAAATCAAAATATATTTGTATTGCAAATGTTATTATACCAAGCCATGCTGTGAATGCTGAAATATCTGATATGTCTAAACTTATTGTATACCATAATTCTCCTACAATATTTGCAATCAAAACTTTTTTAAATAGACCTTGTATGAATCTAATAAAACCTGCGAAAAACTGTTCTTTTGAAACTTTTCTTTCCGTATTTAATGATTTAGATATTTCTTCATATCTTACAATTGGTCCAGCTATTAATTGTGGAAACATTGATACATATGTCATAAAATTTATAAAGTTTTTCTCTGCTTTTACTTTACCTCTATATACATCTATACTGTAACTCATTGTTTGAAATGTAAAAAAACTAATTCCAATTGGAAGCCCTAATTTCAATAAATCTATACTACTTCCAAATATATTATTAATATTTTCAATTAAAAAATCACTATATTTAAAAAATCCTAATAACCCTATATTTATTGCTATAGAAAATATTAGAAAAAGTTTTTTCTTAAACTTATTATCTTTATATTTCTCTATTAATCTTCCATTTGTGTAATCTACAATTGATGAAAAAATCATTAAAATAATATATACGGGTTCTCCCCATGCATAAAAAATTAAGCTAAATATTAATAATACTATATTTTTAAATTTATTTTTCATTAATCCATATATTGCTAAAAATATAGGGAAAAAGAAAATTATAAATGGTATACTACTAAAAACCATATCTTCCCCTTTTATATATATAAAATAAGCCAAGCTAAGCTTGACTCTTATATTAATATCTTATTCTTCTATAACTGATTTAGTTATTGTTTCATAAACTTTGTCATTTTGACCATCTGTTGCTATATATATTAAATAATCTCCAAATTCTTCTACTTTACGATTCTTAATTATTTCATATTGATCAACTAAATATGTTTTCCATTGTTCTTCTGAATTCATAAAATATTCATCTATTTTAGCTTTAACAGCTTCTTCTTGTCCTTCTGCTGGTTTAACTACTACAACAGTTGTCGAATTAACTATTAACATAGATTGTAACATCATAGCTTCAGACACATCTTCCCCATTCAATCCTAATACTTGAATCGCACCTTCTTTTTCTAATGGTTGAATACCACTAAATATTGGAGCATATGCTGATTTTGCAGCTTCAAATACTTGCGAATTTATTGATGTTCCTATAAATGCAATATAGTCCCCTATTTCTTTTACTTCTAATTTCTCTGCACCTGAAATACTTTCTGCATATTTAGTAAAAGTTGTTTTAACTTCTTCCATTTTTCCTTCTACTGGTTTTATCATTGCAAATATTTCTTTTGTTTCATCATTTTTCTTAATTGTATATTCTTCAATTAAAGAAAAATCTATTCCAGAATCTGAAATTTCATAATCATAAACATACATCATATTATTTATTGATTCATTTGCTAATTCAGAAACTTTTTGTTCTGCAACAAATCTATCTATATTTTCTGATTCTAATTCCATTAAAGTTGTACTTGCTTTTGTTAAATCTAAATTAACATTCTTATTATTAGATAACATATAGATCCCTGCACCTAGTAATATCACTATTAATACTACTACACTTAATATTATAATTCCTTTTTTCATCTTTTAAACTCCTCCTTTGTTTTATACTTATTATATACCACATATAAGATATTCCAGTCAATCTTTTTAAAGTTTTTGCATATTTTATATAACTTAGGAAATAACTAATAATATGAGACAATTTTTACTGTTTGACAAAATTTTATCCATATAGTATAATATTAAAAATTAAATACTTACGTTTGTACAATGAAAGAATATAGGAATTGCTTTTAGAGAATAAGGGTCACTGGTTGTAAGCCCTTTAAGTTCAATCTATATCTCGAAACACATTGGAGTAAATTAGTCTAAAGTGAGAAAAGGATTTATTTCTTTTTTAAGCTGGGTGGTACCGCGGAATATATTTCGTCCCTGCAACAAGCATGGGATTTTTTTGTGCTCCAAAGCTTGTAAAAATAAAGTTAAACACAAAAAATATATTTTAAAAGGATGATGATTTATGATTAAAAACAAGTACAAAACTCACTCATGTAATGAGATTAGGCTACCTGATGTAGGTAAAAAAGTCAGAATAGCTGGCTTTGTTGAAACAATAAGAGATTTAGGAGGTTTAGTTTTCTTAGATATTAGAGATATGTATGGAATAACTCAAGTAGTTACTGCTCATGAAAACTCTAATATCGATGTAAATTTAATTTCACACATTCCAGTTGAATCTTCTGTTACAATATATGGTGAAGTTAAAAAAAGAGATGAAGATACAGTTAATACTAAATTAGATACTGGTCTTGTTGAAATAGTTTTAGAAGATTTTGAAATTTTAGGTAAACGTTCTAAAAACTTACCATTTGATATTAATGATTCTCAAAATGTTAGAGAAGAATTACGTTTAGAACACAGATACTTAGATTTAAGGAATGCTAATCTTAAAAACAATTTAGTACTTCGTGCTAATGTATTACAATTTTTAAGAGAACAAATGGTTTCACAAGGTTTTTTAGAAGTTCAAACACCTATACTAACTAGTTCTTCACCTGAAGGTGCAAGAGATTATTTAGTACCAAGTAGACTTCATAAAGGTAAATTCTATGCCCTACCTCAAGCACCTCAACAATTCAAACAATTATTAATGGTTTCTGGAATAGATAAATATTTCCAAATAGCACCATGTTTTAGAGATGAAGATGCAAGAGCAGATAGAGCTCCTGGTGAATTTTACCAATTAGATTTAGAAATGTCATATGCTACTCAAGAAGATGTTTTCTCTACAATCGAACCAGTAATGTATAATACTTTTAAAAAGTTTTCTAATAAAGAAATAATTAGTTATCCATTCCCAAGAATTGCATACAAAGAAGCTATGCTAAAATATGGGTCAGATAAACCTGATTTAAGAAACCCTTTAATAATTGAAGATATTACAGATATTTTTGAAAAAGTGGAATTAAATGCTTTCAAGGGAAAGCAAGTTAGAACAATTGCAACACATGATGTTTCTGAACAACCTCGTAGTTTTTTTGATGGAATGACAGATTATGCTATAAAAGATTGTAAAGCAAAAGGTCTTGCTTGGCTTAGAATTTTAGAAGATGGTTCTTTCCAAGGTCCTATTGCTAAATTCATACCAAATGATGCAAGATTAGAAATGTTAAAAAGAACAGATTCAAAACCTGGTGATTGTCTATTCTTTATAGCTGAAACACCACATATTGTTAATAAACTTTCTGGTGAAATAAGAGCTGAATTAGGTAAAAGGTTAGGTTTAATCGATGAAAATATATTCAGTTTTGCTTGGATTATTGATTATCCAATGTTTGAAGAAAATGAACATGGGAAAATAGAGTTTAGTCATAACCCATTTTCTATGCCACAAGGTGGATTAAATGATTTAATTACTAAAAATCCTTTAGACATTTTAGCTTATCAATATGATATTGTTTGTAATGGTATAGAGCTTTCATCTGGTGCTGTTAGAAACCATGATATTGAAGTAATGTTAAAAGCATTTACTATTGCTGGATATACTGAAGAAGAAGTTAAAAATAAATTTGGTGCTTTATATACTGCTTTCCAATTTGGAGCTCCACCTCATGCTGGTATTGCTCCTGGTGTTGATAGAATGTTAATGCTCCTTTCTGATTCTGAAACTATTAGAGAAGTAATTGCATTTCCTCTAAATAGCAAAGCTCAAGATGTCATGATGAATGCACCTAGTAATGTTAGAAGAGATCAGTTAAGAGATGTGCATATAGATGTTTCTGAAAAATAACTATAACTAAAAACAAATATTTATATATTAAAAAAATCAATATAAAAAATTCATATTGCAGACTATTGACAAATATCATAAATTAATATGGTATTTGTCTTTTTTATTCTTTCAAGTTCAAAGATAAAAAAGAAAGACCGTCAACAAATTTTTAGTTTGTCGACAATCTTAAATAACTTAAATCTATTTTATATTTATCTCATTTAACCTATTTTTATCTTGATTTTTTTCTTATAACAATAGTACTTACAATACCTATAATTGCAACTAATCCTATTATGCTATAAGTTATTATATTATCATTAGTTACTGGATTATTTTCAGAATCACTATCAGTATCAGTATCCGTATTACTTTTTGAGCTATCTATAACAGTAACTGTAGCAACAGCTAATTCACCAGATGCAAGTTCTACTTCAATTTTATTTTCTCCTAGTGGTAATGTAGCAAGAACTGTACTATCTAATTCAAGTATAACACTACCTTTTTTAAAGTTAAATCCTTCCAATAATTGTTTTCCATTTAATTTTAAATAATTTGCGTCAAAAGTGTCAAAGTCTAAATCCCATTTGATTTGTATTAATTTATCTTTACTAATATCAAAAGTTAAATTAGTATATTCTGACATTGGGTTTATAATAATTCTTTCAGTTGTAGCAACTATAGAGTAATTTTTATCAATATTATTAATATTTATATCCATAGTAGTAACAGGTATATTATTTTCTATTTGTTCTACTCCGTTAATTTTAATAGATGTAAACTGATATCCTAAGTCAGATGTTATAGTATATGATTTAGAGTTTCCAACTATTAAATATTCAGGATTATTTGTTGCAGTTGTATTTCCATTTTCAGATAAATCAAAAGTTATAGAAAATTTATCTAATCCTTTAACAAAAACCTCTCCACTTACATTTGCATAATTTTTAGTATCTGTTGGATGCTCAAATTTTACTGGATATTTTATTTCTCCTGATTGTATTACAGTAGATTTATCAACCCAAGACCAACCAGTAGGTAATGCAATTGTTTCTAAAGTATTTCCCACTTCACCTTCAAATATATCAGTTGGTACTGGTGTTTCAAATTGTTTTATTTCCCATTGTACTTGATAAGTGTTATTATATACTCCGGTAACTGGTAAATCAGCAGGCCATTTAGCACAGATAAATGGAGCTTTAATATTTGCAGTATAGATACCTGCATCCGTTCCTATGTTGCCCGATATTTGCATAGGAGTGTAAGTAGTATCATTAAAATCGATAAGTGTATAATTACCAGAATCTAAAGTGTAAAAATTCATAGTTTGTTCATTACCATTATAAGTAAGTGGTAAATTTGGGTTTGTAACAGGTTTGCTTAAAGTTATACTGGTATCTGTTCCAGTTATACTAAAAGGAATGAGACTCTTATCGTTCATTGTAAAAATAAGAGTAACATTAAGATTACGTATTGAAAAGTTACCTGGTTTTGCCTTATCGATTTCAATTTGAAAAACTGCAGGTTCATCAAAATAATTTCTTTGTGAAGCAGCAATTCCAGAAAGACCAAAATTAAAATGAAGGTGATTTTCTTGATTTGCATCATTTGAAGAATCTGTACTAGTACTATTTTTAAAAAAACCATATTTTTGGCTACCAATACCGTTAGCAGTTGTATTAGTAATAAGTAAAGTTATAGTTTTCGACTCTCCATATGGTATATTACCAACATCATATGATGTAACATCAGATTGTAGTACAGTATATGTTTTTGATCCGTCAGGATTTATAGTGGGATTATTTGGATCGATTATATCAAATTGTAATCCTCCCATTGCAGCATTTACATTTGTACTCCCTAACAGTATAAATGCAAATATAAGCATAGTCATTAATAAGCTTATTTTTAAAATATTTTTCATTTTTCCTCCTTGAAATTTTCATTTTTCTTTTTTAATTTTCTAATTTAATTGTATAGAAAAACTACTATAAAGTCAAGAACTTTGATTCACAAATTCCAACTTATAGGTTTACATTAAATATCTGGCAATAAAAAATAAAAATGAAGTGACACTGATGTTTTTAAGATTGAAAATATAAAAAGGCAAATATCATATTAGTTTATGATATTTGTCAACAGACTGCGACATGCAAAAATTCATAGTTATTTTTGTTTTATTTAATATCTTCTATATTTTATTTTATTATTTAATTTATATACAAAAAAAGAAGCCTTAAAGCTTCTATATATTTTTTATTCCCTATACTAAGATATTTCCACTTGCGTCTGCTTTTTTAGTAACACCTACTATTCCATCAATCAAGGCTAAAAGCGCCGGAATATATGTCCAACAAAATAGAAAATATACTATTCCTGTGCTTATTTTCCCCGCATAAAATTTATGAACTCCTATACCTCCAAGTAAAAATGCTAATATACAATAAACTATTTTATTTACTGCCTTCGTATTGTTTGAATTATTATTAGGAGTATTTCCCATATTATTACTATTATTAGTATTACTATTGTCAACATGAATATTTATACCTTCACTTCTAGTTTGAACTAATTTTTCTTCCACTTTTGCTTTTTTTGAAACAATACATTTCATTTCAGTCTCAAAAATATCTACTTCATCATTAATAGTTGGTTCAAAATTCAAATCTTGTACTCTCACTTCTTTTATCGAACCATCATCTAAACCTAATGAAATTATTTCTTTATCTATTTCAATTATTTTCGCCATAATATCCCTCCTCTCGACAATATAAATCAAAAATTATAAATTATCAAACTTTTTTTACGTAACTAGTAATTTCTTTTATGAAAATTTATTATTTAATTTATATACAAAAAAAGAAGCCCTAAAGCTTCTCTCATGAATTCATATATTTATATATATTTATATAATTATTTTTTTTTGTTTACTAAATCTTTTAATGCTTTTCCAGCTTTAAATACTGGAGCTTTTGATGCAGGTATTTTGATTTCTTCTTTAGTTTGTGGGTTTCTTCCTTTTCTTGCTGCTCTTTTTCTAACTTCGAAAGATCCAAATCCAACTAATTGAACTTTATCACCTTGTTTTAATGCTTCTGTTATTACTTCTACGAATGCATTAACTGATGATTCTGCCACCTTTTTAGTTTCTCCTGTTTTTGCAGCCATTGCCGCGATTAATTCAGCTTTGTTCATTTAATTTACCTCCTATAAGATTTAAAGTTCATACATTAACAGCTTATCTTTAATGTATCTATGTCAATATTTCGCCAAAAATAGCTAAAATCCTTCTTTTTATTTATTTTTTTCTATAAATTTATTGATTTTTTGGTATTTTGTACGATTTTTGATATATTTCTACTAATATTCATACATTTTTATCTTCAAAATTACGAATTATATATTTTTAATTTTCTCATAACACTATTTATTTTATTACCAAATGGTAAATTCTGTAACTCTTCTTCAGTAAATATTTTAAGTACTAATACAGATACTCCAAATATTATAACTGCTGTGACTAATCCTATTATTGTCGCTATATTTGATGATACAATATTTAAATCTAATATACTTGTATATATAAAATATGAACATACTGCCATAACAAGTGTTGCAAATATTGGTTTTAACACAAATTTACTAAAAGATAGATTAATTTTTATATTTTTCAATAATGCAATAATTGATATTACAAATACAACTATTTGACATGCTACAGAACCAATTATTGCACCATGTACTCCTATTTCTGGAATTGGTATTAATGTTAAATTACATACTAATTTCACAAGCATCCCTATCCCTAAAGATATTGGTGGTATGATTAATTTACCATAACCTTGAAGTGCTCCATTTATTGTTTGTGATAATATTGTAAATACCACTGTAAATGCTCCTATTTGTAATACTGATGCACCACTACTTGCATTTGGAAATAATAACTCTAATATCGGTGCTGCAAATATACATAACCCTATTGTACAAGGAAGCCCAATTAACATTGAAGTAAGTAATGAAAATGATGTTTTTTCTGTAATTGCTTTATATTGTTTTTTAGCTTTAGCTGCTGCTATTGCTGGTACTAACGCTGTAGCAAATGCCACATTAAATGCAAGTGGAAGTCCAATTAACATATCTACTTTTCCACCTAATATTCCATATTGTGCTAAAGCTTCTGCTTCTGGCATAAATTCTTTAAGATTTCTTACAACTGTAAATGAATCTATATTTTTATTTAATGATGACATAACAGCTGTTAATGCTATTGGAGCAGATACTAATGCTATCTTTTTAATTATACATCTTACTCGTTCATATTTATAGTTAACTGTTGATAGAACTTCTTTTCCCACTTCTTTTCTCTTTGTTTGGTAATATAAATATAAATATGCAAATCCAGATAATGTAGCTACTGTTGTTGCAAGTGTAGCTCCTGCTGCCATCCATCCTGTATTAGCACCTGATAAAACAACTATCATTTCTACAAATATAATTGTGAGTGCTGTTTTGAATATTTGTTCTATTGTCTGTGACCTTGCTGTGGTTTTTATACTTTGTCTTGCATTAAAATATCCTCTCATAACAGATGATATCGAAACAAAAAATATTGCTGGTGATAATGCAACTAATGTCATTTCCGCTTCTGGTATTTGAAGCCAATTATTTGCAATCATACCTGCACCTAAGAATAACATTAAACTTCCTATAAACCCAATTATTGAAAATGTTGCAAATGCAATTTTAAATATTCTATGCCCACCTTTATGGTCACCTATTGCTATTCTTTCTGAAACTAACTTTGAAATAGCATTTGGTACTCCTATTGATGAAATAGTAAGTAACATTGCATATATCTGATATCCAGCTGCTACTATCCCATTTCCTTCATCTCCAAATCCTTCCCTATTTGTTAGATAAAGTGTATATACTAATCCTAATAATTTAATTAATACTTGTGAAAATATTAATGTTACTATTCCTTGAATAAATGTTTCTTTTTTAACTTCTTTATATTCTGTGTCTTTTGCCTTAGACATTTAATCACTCCTTATTTTACATATATATTACTATGTTTGCTTATTTATTATAAATTTAATTAATGAATTATTCAATACTTTATATAAGTTATTTAAAATAAAAAAGTTTTTATATAACAACTTATATAAAAACTCCTCTATTATTTAATATATATTATATATTTTTATCTATACTAGGTAATATTTGTTTCTTTCTTGAAACTACACCTTTTAAAAATGCTCTGTTATTTTCTAATTTAATATTAAATGCTTTTTCTACTACTTCAGATTTTTCTCCTAATACTAATATTTCTGTATTACTATTTAAAATATCTGTTATTGCAAAAACATATAAACTTAATCCATTTTCTTTTATGTCTTCATTAATAACTTCTTCTAGTTTTTCTTGTCTTTTTAATACATCTTCTATACTTACTGTATTTACTTGTGCAATTGTAAATTTAATTCCATTTTTATCTAAGCTTTTTGCATCTATATTTATTAATTCTTTTTCAGAAAATTCATCTAAATCTGTTCCTGCTTTTAACATTTCTAATCCATATGTATTTAAATCTATATTAGCTATTTTCTCTAATTCTTTTAAACCTTCTACTTCTTTTTTAGTTGTTGTAGGTGATTTTAATAATAAAGTATCTGAAATCATGCAACTAGCAATTAATATAGCTTCTTCTTTACTTATTTCTAATCCTTTTTGTTTATAATCTTCATATATTAATGTAGCAGTTGATCCATATGGTCTAACTGTCATATATAATGGTTCTGATGTTTCAATATTTGCTATTCTATGATGATCTACTATTCCAATTATTTTAGCATCTTTTATTCCTTCTACACTTTGATTAGCTTCATTATGGTCTACTAATATAACTTCTTGACCTTCTTCTACTTTTTCAATTAATTCTGGTGCTTCTATATTTAAATAATCTAATACAAATTGAGTTTCTTTATTTATATTTCCTAATCTAACTGCTTTTGTATTATTCTTACCATTTTTCTCATTTAACTTTTGTTTTAAAATTGATGAACATATTGAATCTGTATCAGGGTTTTTATGTCCAAATATTAATATTTCTTTTTCCATTTTATTTCTCCAATCTATTATAAATAAAAAGACTTAAAATTTCTTTTAAATCTTTACAATTATATTGTTTTTTTTCTTATTTGTCAATATTTTCAAGTATATCTGTAAGTTCTTCTTCACTATACTCATATTTTTTATTACAAAAATGACATACAATTTCAGCTTTCTTATCTACTTCTAATAATTCTTTTAAATCTTTTTTCCCTATTGTTGCAAGTGAAGATTTAAATTTATCTTTAGAACAATCACACATATATTGTGGATTAATATCTTGTTCTAATATTTTAACATTCTTATCTCCTGTTACTTTTCTTGCAATTTCTATTAATGACATATTATTATCTAGCATTTTAGATATTGCTCCAGCTTCAAATATTGCTTTTTCTAATTTTAATATATCTTCATCTGTTGCACCAGGCATCGGATTTATTAAATATCCACCAGCTTGTTTTACTCCATTTTTATCTACTAAAACACCAAGTCCAACAGCTGACTGTCTTTGTTCTGATGTTACAAAATAGTTTGCAAAATCATCTCCAATTTCTCCTGATACTAAATTCGACATACCAATATACGGATCTTTTAACCCTATATCTTTAATTACATTTATATATCCATCAAATCCTACTGCTCCACCTACATCTAATTTAGCAAATTCATTAAGTGGTAAATCTACATATGGATTTTCTACATATCCTTTAAGTTCTGGTTTATTGTTTGCTACTACTAACATTTTTCCAATTTCTCCATTACCTTTTAGTTGGACAGTTAATTTATCTTTTTCATTTTTCATTTCTAAAGCCATTATACTTGTTATTGTAAGCATTCTTCCAAATGCTGCTGTAACTAGTGGACTCAAGTCATGTGTTTTTCTTGCTTCTTCTACTAGATTAGTTGTATTAGCACATATTATTGATATTTTCCCATTATATGCTAAACATTTTATTATATTATCACTATTTTTCAACATTTTATATAATCTTCCTTTTATTTTATTAATATAAAAATAGACTTACAATTACTGTAAAGTCTTTTTTTTTAATTATTTTCTTCTACTTTTATATTCGCTCTCTTAAATATTGCTTTTGATATTTGTTTTGCCATTACACTCAAAGAATCTAATTTTTGTGAATCATTTGTTACATTTCCTATACAAACTTCCATAGTTTTAACATTATTATTAATCATATCCAATAATATACCTATATCTACTCCATAATCTTTTTCAAATGTTAAATTTAAAAAATCAGCTTTTTTGCCTGCAATAACTCCACTAAGAGGTTGTGAAAATTTATACATATCTGGAAAAAGTATATCTAATAACGGTTTAGCTAATAGCTCTGTTACTCTTCCCCCTGTACGATTAAACTCTGACTTAACAAACTCTGCTTCTCCATTTATTATCGGATCAGTCATTAATTCTACTAAATTTTTAGAATAATTACAAATATCTCCATCAGCATACATAATTATATCATTTTTAGCATATTTTAAACCCATTTCCATTGCATAACCTTTACCTTTTTGCTCGCAAAATACAACTTTTGCACCACATTTTTCAGCTATACTTGATGTTTTATCCTCAGAATTATTATCAACTACAATAATATCGTCTACAATATTACTTTTTTGAAATAATTTAACTACATTTTTTATAAATTTTTCTTCATTGTGTGCTGGTATGATAATTGAAACCATATTTATTATCTCCTCTCAGAAAATAGTAATCGCTTTATTATAATATATTTTATACAAATTGTCAACTAGATATACTTTTAACTATTTTTCAATAATTTACAATCTAAAATACTCTTTTTATTTAATTTCATACATTCTAAATTCTGATGTATTCACTCCTAATGTTAATAGATCTAGCTTAATATTTTCCCTATTAAAATATGTATTTGTTGCGATTTGAACCCCATTATGAGTAACAATTAATACATTTATATCTTCACTTTTATATTTTGTTACTATTTCATCATAAAACTTATAAATTCTATCAAAAAATATTTTTATTGATTCAACTTCATATTCATTTGAATTTTTTTCTATATCCCAAAAAATCGAAAAATCTATAATCCCTCCTTTTTCTCCTTCTAATTTTCCTAATCCTCGTTCCAATATTTGCTCATCGAATTCTATTTCTACATCATGATATTTATTTATTATCTCAGCTGTTTTTGTTGTTCTCTTCATAGGAGAACAAATTATTTTATGGATTTTTATATCTTTTAACTTTTCTGCTGTTTCTCCTGCTTGCATTATACCAGTATCATTTAATTCTATATCCGTTCTTCCTTGATATAAAAAGTTTTTATTATAATCTGTTTGTCCATGTCTTACTACATATATTTTCATCTATTTAATCTCCCTTTTACATTCCTCTTCAAATTGTTTTAATAATTTCATAACTATATTTGTTTGAATTTGCAAAGCTACTATAAAACTTTCCTTATTTACATCTGATGTATATTTTATCAACTCGATACATCTACTTAAATTTCTAGTTAAATCTGCTATTTTAGTTTGATTCATCTTAGATGATGTAATACTTTTATTGTCTGCAACTCTGTACATATGTGTAATAAAGTTTGCAAACTTATATGAATTTGCTCTTAATATTGCTTCATAATAAAATACAAAATCTTGAAACATTTCTTCTTCCACAAAACGTATATTGTTACATTTTATAAATTCCAAGTTCCAACATACATCCCAAACATTTGCATACTTCCATTCTCTTAATCTTGCATTTATTTCTGAATTTTCTTCTGTTGGAATAGCTAAAATGTCTCTTCCTCCTATAGATTTAAATCCCAAATAAATCAAATCAACTTTCTTATCATTTATAATATTATTTAAATTTCTTAATACATTCTCATCTACCAAATAATCATCTGCATCAAGGAAAATTATATATTCACCTGTTGCATTATCTATTCCTATGTTTCTAGCTCCACCATCTTTCATATTATATGGTGATTTACAAACTTTAATCCCCTCAATACTGCTAATCACATTAAAGGTTTTATCAGTTGAATAATCATCTACTACAATTATTTCATAATTTGAATACTGTTGTTTTTTCACACTATTTATTGATTCTTCTATTACTGTTTCAGCATTAAATGCTGGTATAATTACACTAAATTTTTTTTCCATCTTAAACCTCTTATCTACATTCTTTAAATTCATCTTTATCATTACCACAAACTGGACATGTCCAATCTTTAGGTAAATCTTTAAACTCGATTCCTTTATCGATTCCCGCTTTTTCATTACCTACTTTAGGATTATATATGTACTTACATTCCATACATTCATATTTCTGATTTTCTTCTTTATCTACAACAAAATTCTTGTACCCCATCCCGAAAGCAACTAATGCCATTAGTAGGAACGAAATTGCTTTCCATATACCACTATCTAATAATATTACTGCAAAAATTCCGAATATAGCACTAATTACATATAATATTAAAACAGTTTGCTTTTGAGTAAATCCTTTTGCAACAACTCTATGATGTAAATGTCCTCTATCTGCTTGAAATATTGCTTTTATAGATTTTCCTTTGATCATTCTTCTAATAATTGCCCAAAGAGTATCTAATATTGGTAAACCTAAAACAATAAGTGGTAATACTATAACTGCTATTGTATACGTTTTAGCTACACCTAATATTGATATTATTGCTATTGCATAACCTATGAAATTTGATCCGGTATCACCAATAAAGGTTTTGGCTGGTGAAAAATTAAATGGTAAAAATCCTAATATAGCACCAGATAAAGCTGCTATTAATAATATTGCAATAATTGGAGAACCATTTAACACAAATATTACTAATAATGATATTGCTGATATTGCTGATATACCAGATGATAAACCATCTAAACCATCACTTAAATTGATTGCATTTGTTACACCTACTATCCAGCCAATTGTTAATAACACTGAAAAGATATACTGTGCTGATTCACTTAAAAATGGTAATGTTATCTCATCTATTATTATTCCACTAGATACCGCAAGTATTGCTGCTAATAATTGTCCTGATAATTTTACAATTGGTTTTATTGGTTTTATATCATCACAAATACATGTTATTGCAAGTACTACTATTCCTAAAAAAAGTCCTATTAATTGTTTTCCATATTCCTGCATACCAAATAAATTTATTGTATTTTCCACATTCATAATTATTATTAAATATATAACTGATACAATAAAACCTAATATAACTGCTACTCCACCTAGCTTTGGCATCGCATTTTTATGCATTCTTCTATCATCTTTTGGCACATCTATGGCTCCAACTTTTCTTGCTATTTTAATTGTATATGGAGTCATCATAAATGATATAATAAGTGCCAACAAAAATGCTATTACTATGTCTCCCCACATATATTTGCCTCCTTATATCATATTTTCTTTTTCTATTTCTTTTATAAGATTTATTCTTACTTGATGTCTCCCACCTTCAAATTCGCTCACAAGCCATAATCTTACTATATTTATAATTTCATTCATTGAAAGTTGATCTGCACCTATCGCTAAAATATTACTATCATTATGTATTTTTGCATTTTTAGCTGTTTCTTCATTATAACATAATGCACATCTTATCCCTTTATATTTATTTGCTGTAATTGTCATACCAATTCCAGATTTACATATTAATATTCCTTTTTGAGTTTCATTTGATTGCACTGATTTCGCCACTTCGCTTGCTATGTCTGGATAATCTACTCTTTCTTCACTTACTGATCCAAAATCTTTAAACAAAATTGCTTCTTCTCTTAAATATTTTTTTATTTCTTCTTTTACCTTATATCCTCCATGATCACAACCTATTGCTATCATACCACCACTCCTATTCTTTTTTTGTTTAAATATATCATAAATATTTTTACATTACAATAATATTTTACATTTTTACTTGCATTTTCAGTTTATGTATGTTAGAATATTATGTGTTATAATGTAATTCACTAAGAGGAGGTGCTATAAATGCCAAATATTAAATCAGCTAAAAAGAGAGTTAAAGTAATTGAAAAGAAAACATTAAAAAATAATATGATAAAATCAGAATATAGATCAGCTGTTAAAAAATTCGAAGAAGCTGTTCTTGCTGGTAACAAAGCAGAAGCAGAAACTTTATTTTCTGTAGCAACTAAAAAAATAGATCAAGCTTGTACAAAAGGTGTTATCGTAAAAAACACTGCATCAAGAAAAAAATCTAGTTTATCTAAAAAATTAAAAGCTATTTCAGCTTAATAAAAAAGTTAGTATTACGAAAATACTAACTTTTTTATTTTACCTACTATTTTCTACTATATCTACTATATCTGCTATATATTCACCAATAATTGGTATATTTAATCTTACAATTTCTTGTAAGATTATTATTATTATTGCTGTTATTACTGTAAAACCTATTCCTATTCCTATCCCTCTCCCTATTCCTGCAACTATATTTCTTCTAAATATTTCTTTCTTATTTCCTAAAATATATGACCATTCTATAAAATTTCCTAACTTCATTTCATTTAATAACTGTTCTACTAATTTTGTAAGCTTTTCAATTTTTTCATTTTTATTTTTAAAGTTAAACATACGAAAAATCCACCTTTATATTATGGTGGACTTTTTTGTTTTTTTTATTCATTTAACTTATATTACATTCTCTATAGTATCATCTTGAACTACATTAGTATTTTCGCTATTTGTTTGTATCTTATCTTCTTCATTTTCTATTTCTTCTTGTAACACTTCTAATGCTTCAATTAATTCTTGTAATTTTTCTATATCTTTCCCCATCATATCCCAATCATTGCTGTTATTAGAATTTGTTAGATCATTATTAGCTTTAATAATTTCCTCTATTAACCATTCTATATCATCTGTATTTTCTATTTCAATATTTCCAGCTTCAAATGATAATAAATTTTCTAATGCAAGTACTAGTGTGTCTCCAATTGCAACTTTGTTACCTGATGACACTATTACTTTTTTAAGTACTGGTACAGGATTATTTGATTCATTTAAATTTGTTTGATATATTGGTTCTATATATAATAATGTGTTATTTACTGGAATTGTTATCACTTGTTTTGTAAGCTTATTCCCTGTAACATTTAATGGTTCAATCTCAGCTAAGATTTCCTCATCTTCTTGAACTTGTTTATCTAACTGAGTTGGTCCAATTATATTACTATCTTCAGAAAACTTATATAATTTCAACTGATTATTTTGAGCCCCCGAAGTTCCAACTAAATATGATATTACATTTTGCTTATCTTGTGGGGTATATATTTGCATTAATCCTAATTCTTCTTTTCCATTTTGTTCTACCATAGCATAATATGATTCCATATCATTGTTCACACTTGTGTTTAATACTGAATTACTATATTTTGCAATTTCCCATATATCGTCTTCTCTATATAATACATCTGGTTTCACATTATGATATACTTCTAAAATTTCTGCTTGTACATCATATAAATATTTCGGATATACTAAATGCTGTGCAATGTCTGTGGGTATTTGTTCATTTAAATCCATAAATAATTCGCTATAAATATTCCTATATGACATAACAATTGGATCTGTTGCATCTGTAATGTAATATGACATTGTTCCATCATATGCATCAATTATTACTTTAACAGAATTTCTAATATAATTAATATTATGACTAATATTATCATGCTCAATTCTTGTATATTGTGAATATGGATATTTACTTGATATTGTGTATGCATCTACTACCCACATAATTTCTCCATCATCTGTAACAACGGTATATGGGTTTTCATCATACATTAAATATGGTAATGCTTTTTCTACTCTATCTAATACTTGTGTATTTAATAATATTTTACTTGTATCTGTTATATCTCTTGAAAAAGCTAAATCAAAATTTAATTTCGACATTCCTAATACTAGTCTATCTAAGAAGCTAAGTTCTAATCCTGATTCTCCATTATATGAAGACATGTGGTCTACACCTGTTTCATCAGTATAATCAAATTCTTGATTTTTTTGAGTATTTGTAATTACTATTTCATTTGTTTCCATTCCATAATATATTCTTGGTTCTGAAATATTAATTTTTTCATCTAATTGTTCTATATCTTTTTGAATATATGTAATATTTCCCATTTCATCAACTTCTGATGCAGATATTACAATTTCCCCCATCCCATGAGTATATTCATATGTCTTATTATTATATGTTCTATCTGAATTGGCAATTTCTCTAGGCGCTAAATATACTAATGTATTTTCATTGTCAATTTCATATTTAGCTAAATTAATATTCGAATATGTAAATTGCCCTGTCAATGTTTGAGTGTTTTCAAGTGTTTTTTGAACCATTTCATTAGACATTATTGGTGCATTATTAATAATATTTGAATATTGTTCTAGTTCAAAATTATTTACTGTACCTGAATAATCTAAATTCACTTCTTCTATATTAATATTATATGCTGTTTTTGTATTGTCTATATTTTCTTGTATATATATTTTTTGTTTATCTAATTCATTTGTTTTTACATATGTTAAATCAAATATTATCATAACTAGAAACATAGCTACTAAATATCCTGGTATAATAGCTATATTTTTAACTACTGATGAAACACTTCTTTTCTTAAATGCTTTTATAGCTCTTATTGTGAAAACAATCATTACTATTGCAAATATAGCATATCCCCATACTTGTATAGTTGCTTCTGTTAATCCTGCTCCAACTAATTCTAGATTATCTCCTATTGATATTATATTTCCAAATAATATATTTTGAGTATTCATTAAAGTTAATAATGCTATTCCACAAACTATTAAGACTATATTTCGATATATCTTTTTTAATACCAAACTATCCCATAACATATTTGGTTCTACGCCATCTAAAAATTTATTAAATGCTACAATATGGTATATTATCATATAAATTGTTGTACCTAATATTATTGCTAAATAGTATATTATAAATGATTCTATGAGTGGTTTTTGAAATATATAATATGATAAATCAAATCCAAATATTATATCTTCAACACCAAAATATGCACTGTTAATAGCAAGTACTATCTGCTCCATCATTGCATTTGATACAACAACACTCACTATCGCTGAAATAACTAGTGCTAGTGATTTATTAAGTAACCTTGGCATCTCTTTTTTGTCTTTTTCAAAAAAAGGCTTCAAACTTTTTTTAATACTTCTATTTGTTAGGTAAATTATAAAATATAATACCAAAAAGTTTATTCCCATTATCACTACTTGATATGTGAAATTTGTTGTAAAAATATCTATATATTGTTCTCCTAAATCTAGATATTCTAAGTAATTAGCTCTTAGCAAAATTGTAGCACTTAATGTAAATACTATTATAAATACTACTACCAAAATTCTTCTAGTCTTATATTTATTTTTAGGTTCTTTTTTAAGTTCTTGTTTTACTTCAATATTTTCTTCCATTATCTCTTCCTTTCTTTTAAATAATAGCTTTTATAAAGTCTTCTGAATTGAATATTTCCATATCATCTATTTTTTCTCCAACACCAATAAATTTTACTGGTATTTTATTTTCTTCGACAATTCCTATTACAACTCCACCTTTAGCTGTACCATCTAGCTTTGTTAATACAAGTCCTGTTAAATCCGCTTCTTTTTTAAATGCATTTACTTGTGAAATAGCATTTTGCCCTGTTGTCCCATCGATTACAAGTAATACTTCTTTATCTGCATCTGGCATTTCCTTATTTATAACTTTCTGTATTTTATTTAATTCATCCATTAGATATTTCTTATTATGAAGTCTTCCTGCTGTATCAATAATTAATATATCTGCATTTTTTTCTTTTGTTGTTTTAATTGCATCATATACTACTGAAGCTGGATCAACACCTTCTTCTCTTTTGACTACATCGGCACCCGCTCTATTTGCCCATATTTCTAATTGTTCAACAGCTGCTGCTCTAAAAGTATCTGCTGCTGCAACAACTATTTTTTTACCATCTTTAGATAATCTATTTGCCATTTTTCCTATTGATGTTGTTTTACCAACACCATTTACACCTACTACTAATATTATAGCTGGTTTAGTATTTAGTCTTAATTCTATTTCTACTTTATCTAATATTTGTTTCATTTCATCTCTTAAAACTACTTTTACTTGTTCTTCGTCTTCTATTTTTTCTTTTTTCATTCTGTTTCTTAAATTATCTATAATTTTAACAGATGTTTCTAACCCTATATCTGACATTATTAACATTTCTTCTAATTCTTCTAAAAAATCTTCATCAACTTTTCTAAAATTAGAAAATACACTATTTATTTTCTCACTAAAAGACTCTTTTGTCTTATTCATACCTTGTTTTAATTTATCAAAAAATCCCATTATTTCTTTCTCCTAATTCATTATTTGCTATTTAATTATACACAGTATACTTGAGAATTTCAAGTTTTTCAATGTATTTATACATAAAAATACTCTTATATAAGATTAATATCTTTATATAAAAGTATTTTGTTTTTTAATTATTTAGTTCCAAATATTCTATCTCCTGCATCTCCTAATCCTGGTATAATATATCTTCTTTCATTCAAACATTTGTCTACTTTTGCACAATATATTTTCACATCTGGATGTTCTTTTTCTAATTTAGCAATTCCTTCTGGTGCAGCTAATACTGATAAAAATGTTACTTTTTTAACACCTTTAGATTTTAAAAGTTCTACTGCATCACATGCTGATCCACCTGTTGCAAGCATAGGGTCAAGAAGTATTACTTCTTTTTGATCAATATTTGATGGTACTTTAAAGAAATATGTAACTGGCTTAAATGTTTCTTCATCTCTATACATTCCAATATGTCCTATTTTAGCATTCGGAACAACTTTTATAACACCTTCTAACATTCCTAACCCTGCTCTTAATATTGGTACAAATGCTAATTTATCTTCATTTAAAGTTCCTACCATTGTTTTTTCAATAGGTGTACATACCTCTATTAAATCTAATTCAATATCTTTCATCGCTTCATAACATAAGAATATTGAAATTTCTTCAACTAATTCTCTAAATTCTTTAGTTCCTGTTTTTTTGTTTCTTAATATTCCTAATTTATGTTCTATTAGTGGATGTTTTAATTCAATCATATATTCCTCCTACATTTTTTACTATATTTTAATATCTTAAATTTCTCTCATTATATATTAATTGATTATTTTTTTCAAGAACTATATTTTTAATATATACTATCAATTGATTCTTCTCCCATATTTGTATGGTTACACATTGATACTTTTTCTGGAACATCTGTTACTAAACTCTCTGTAGTAAGAACCATTGAAGCTATTGATGCTGCATTTTGAAGTGCACTTCTTGTTACTTTAGTCGGATCTACTATTCCTACTTCTTTCATATTCACATATATTTCTTTTGTTGCATCAAATCCAATTCCTTTTTCTGAATTTTTCACCTTTTCAATTATGACTGCTGATTCTAACCCTGCATTAGTTGTTATTTGTTTCAATGGTTCTTCTAATGCTTTTAATACTATATTTGCACCTATTTTCTCTCCATTTTCTAAGCTAACACATATCTTTTCTATTTCTGGAGAAATATTTATAAATGCTGTTCCTCCACCTGAGACTATCCCTTCTTCAACTGCTGCTTTTGTTGCAGATAATGCATCTTCTATTCTAAGTTTCTTTTCCTTCATTTCTATTTCTGTTGCTGCTCCTACCGCAATTACTGCTACTCCTCCTGCAATTTTAGCAAGTCTTTCTTGTAATCCCTCTTTTTCATATTCGCTTTGTGTTTCATTAATTTGTGTTTTTATTTGATTTACTCTATTTACTAATATCTGTTTATCTCCAAATCCATCTACTATTATTGTATTTTCTTTTTGTACTTTAACTTGTTTTGCTCTTCCTAATTGTTCAATTGTTGTATTTTTTAATTCTAATGCTAATTCTTCTGTTATAACTTCTGCTCCTGTTAATATTGCAATATCTTCTAACATTGCTTTTCTTTTATCTCCAAAACTAGGTGTTTTAACCGCCACAACATTTAATACACCTCTTAATTTATTTAATACAAGTGTAGATAGTGGTTCTGCTTCTATATCATCTGCAATTATTACTAATTTACTAGATTGTTGCATAAGAACTTCTAACACTGGTAATATTTCTTGAATATTTGCTATCTTTTTATCTGTAACTAATATGTATGGATTATCTAATATTGCTTCCATTTTATCCGCATCTGTTACCATATATGGGGATAAATATCCTTTTTCAAATTGCATTCCTTCTACAATATTTAATTCTGTATTTGAGGTTTTAGATTCTTCAATTGTTATTACTCCTTCATTAGAAACTTTCTCCATTGCATTTGCTATTAATTCCCCTATTTCTTCATTATTTGCAGATATACTTGCAACTCTTGCAATGTCTTCTTTTCCATTTATTTCTGAACTTATTTTTTTTAATTCTGTAATTGCTATTTCAACAGCTTTATCTATGCCTTTTTTTATACTCATTGGATCAGCTCCTGCTGCTACATTTTTCACACCTTCTTTAACCATTTTTTGTGCTAAAACAGTAGCAGTTGTTGTCCCGTCACCTGCTATATCATTTGTTTTTGTTGAAACCTCTTTTACTAGTCTTGCCCCCATATTTTCAAATTTATCTTCTAATTCTATTTCTTTTGCTATTGTTACACCATCATTTGTAATAAGTGGTGCACCAAAACTCTTATCTAATACTACATTTCTTCCTTTTGGACCTAATGTAACTTTTACTGTGTCTGCTAATTTATTTACACCATTTAATAAAGATTTTCTTGCATCTTCTCCAAATTTAATACTTTTTGCCATTATATATATTCCTCCTTAATAATTTTATTTAATAATAGCTAATACATCTTCTTCTTTTACTATTATATATTCCTTTTCCTCATATTTTATTTCAGTACCTGTATACTTGTTTATAATTACCGTATCTCCTTTTTGTATTAACATCTCTTGTATTTCTCCATTTATTTTTTCTCCATCACCAACTTCTATTACTTCTGCAATTTGTGGATTTTCTTTAATCACACCAGATAATATTATTCCACTTTTTGTTGTTTCTTCTTTTTCTTGCATTTTAATTAATACCCTATTTCCTAATGGTTTTATCATATTTACCTCCTAATATCACTATAATATAAAGTTCACCATATATTATATTATCTAGATATAGAAATATTCAGGATTTATTTTAATATTACATTTTTATTACATTTTTTAATTTTATTTACTTTTAAAATCAAATGATATAGAATAAATTTGATTAATTATGAAATAATTTACTAGTCCATATTTTTATGGATATAATATAAATGGAGGAAACAAATGAAAAGTAAAAATGAATTAAGTTACAAAGATTTAAGGATGACATGTAATACTTCTCAATTTAAATTTGAAACAACTAAAGAATTAGAGCCAATTGAAGGTGGAATTGGTCAAGAAAGAGGAATTAAAGCATTAGAATTTGGTTTAGAAGTAAATGTTAAAGGATATAACCTATTTCTAGAAGGTCCAAGTGGTGTTGGTAAAACGATGTATACTAAAAACTACTTAAAGAAAATAGCTGCAAAGAAAAAAGCACCTTCTGACTGGTGTTATATTAACAATTTTGAAAATCCAAATTGTCCAATTGCTGTTGAGTTACCTGCTGGAATGGGTAAAGAATTCAAAGCATCTATGGATGGTTTTATTAAAGAAATTCAAAAAGATATAAAGAAAACTTTTAATGCAGATGATTTCGAAAAAGAAAAAGCATTACTAAAACATGAATTTGAAACAAAGCGAACTGAATTATTGGATGCTTTAAATGAAAAAGCTGCTAAATATAACTTCCATGTAAAAACAGCTCAAAATGGTATTTTTATGATGCCTGTAGTTGATGGAAAAACAATTGAAGAAGAAGAATTTGATAAATTAGATGAAGAATTAAAATCTCAGTATGAACAAAATTCAACTGTTGTTCAAGAACATATAATGGAAGTAATCGGTAAAATAAAGGAGATAGAAAGAGATTCAGATAAAAAGATTTCTGAATGGCAATCAAATATAGCTTTATTGACAGTTAATGTTCATATAAATTTCTTAAAATCTAAATATAAGAAAATTAAAAAAATTAATAAATTTTTAACTGATATAAAAAATGATGTTTTAAAAAATATTCCTATCTTCTTAGAAGAAGAGACTAAAACTAATTCTCAACAACCTCAACATCCAAATATGAAGAAACCTGATCCATGTTTAAATTATAGAGTTAATCTTTTCATAGATAATTCACATGCAGAAGGTGCCCCTATTGTTATGGATTCAAATTATTCATATCATAACATTTTCGGAAGTTTAGAATATGAAAATCAGTATGGTTCTTTAAAAACAGATTACACTATGTTAAAACCAGGATTGATGCATCAAGCAAATGGTGGATATATTATATTCCAAGCAAAAGATTTATTGCAAAATGGTATTTGCTACGAATCTCTTAAAAAGACTTTAAGAATTAAAGAATTAGCTATTGAAAATGCTGCTGATCAACGTACATCAATGGTTATGGTTTCTTTAAGACCAGAACCTATTCCACTAGATTTAAAAGTTATATTAGTTGGAAGTGCTAATGTTTATCAGACATTATTAGCATTAGATAGTGATTTTAGAAAATTATTTAAAATCAAAGTTGAATTTGAAGATGATGCTGCAATTAATACTACTAATTTAAATAAATTAGCTCAAATTATTCATAGTTTCTGTGAACATGAAAATTTACCACATTTAAATAAAGAGGCTATGGGAAAACTTGTAGAATATGGTTCAAGACTTGCTGGAAATCATAGTAAAGTTTCAACTAGATTTAATGAATTGACTCAAATTGCTGCCGAATCTGCTACATGGGCTAAAATGTCTAGGGAGAAAATAGTAACATCAAAACATGTATTAAAAGCTTTAGATGAAAGAATGGATAGAGTTAAAAAATATGATACAAAATATTTAGAATTAATTAAAAATAATTCATTACTAATTACAACATCTGGACACCAAGTTGGTGAATTAAATGGTTTAACGGTAATGACTATTGGTGACTATACATTTGGAAAACCTGCTAAAATCACAGTAAATACTTATACTGGTAAATCTGGAATTATAAATATTGAAAAAGAAGTTGAAATTTCAGGACCTTCACATTCAAAAGGTGTTTTAATATTAAGTGGATATTTAGGACAAATGTTTGCACAAGATATTCCACTTTGTTTAACTGCTAGTATTTGTTTTGAACAATTATATAGTGGTGTTGATGGTGATAGTGCTTCTAGTACTGAATTATATGGTTTACTTTCTAGCTTATCTGGTATCCCATTATCTCAATCAATTGCTGTAACTGGTTCAGTAAATCAAAAAGGTGAAATTCAACCAATCGGTGGTGTTAATGAAAAAATAGAAGGATTTTATCAAATTTGTAAAATGCGTGGTTTAGATGGTTCACATGGTGTTATGATTCCTATACAAAATGTTGAAAACTTACAGTTAAATGAAGAAATAATCGAAGCTGTAAAAAACAAACAATTCCATGTATATGCAATTTCCACTATTGAAGAAGGAATTGAAATACTTACAGGAGTTCCAGCTGGAAAAAGAGATAAAAACGGTAAATTCCCATTAGGAACAGTAAATCACTTAGTTTATGAAAAACTAAAAACTTATGCTAAAATATCTAAAGATTAGATATAATAAATTAAAAGGAGATAGTAATTTATTTACTACCTTCTTTTTGTTTAAAAAATATTCTTTAATGTAAATTCATATTTTGTTCTAATATGTTCTAATGTATATTTTCCTTTCTCAAGTTCTCCTATTGCATTTCCATATTCTTCTTTTTCTAATAAACCATCTATTGCAACTATACTTGTATATACTTTTTCAAGTTCATCATGTTCTATATAATATGCAAATTTTTCATATCTTAACTCCCACTCATCTTTCATCATTTCTATTTTTTCATCTAATTTTTCTAAATCGATTTCTTCTTCTTCCTTCATAAATTCTTTTCTTACTTCATCTAGATGTATAATCATATTATCTATACTTTCATTCGTATAATTTTGTGAAATACTATTCAAAAATACTACTATTATCACTATAATTCCTATTATGCTAATTTCTTTTATCATAACAACTACCTCCTTTTTCATATTTTTGTAGTTTCTGATAAAATATTTCTCCTTTTCCATCTAATGTTACTACTAATGCCTCTTCTGGTAATATTTCAAATTTCTCTAACTCTTTTTTTAGCCATATATAATCTTTGTTTAAAATCTTTAAATTTTCTACCATTACTTTCCCATCTACAACTAAATCATACTGAATTCCTTCATATTGAATTTCATCTAATATATCTTCTGCTTTTATAGCTCTTTTTTCTGGTTTATATACTATTGTAATTTCTCCATTTGTCTCTAAAATGGCATATTCAACATCAGATATACTATTTACATCTTTCCCTCTTAATCTTTCTTGTAATTCATTAATTGTAAATCTTTCTTTTCTAAGTGCTTGTTCATCTATTTTTCCTCTATAGATTAATATTCTAGGTTTTCCACATATTATTTCTCTTGATTTCATACTTTTTAAATTTATTGTAGATATTAATAATTGCATAAATAGTAATCCTAAAATTGGTATTATTCCATTTGATATTGGTATTCCTATTTCTGTCATTGGTATTGTCGCTAAATCTGCAATCATAATTGATATTGCAAATTCAAATGGTTGTAACTCCCCTATTTGCCTTTTTCCCATTAATCTCATTACTATTAAAATTATTATATATAAAACTATTGATCTAAAAAAAGTTATTAACAAATTTATTCTCCTTTATTATATATTCTTTAATATATCTTTTTCTAAAATAACTTTTTTATACAGTTAAACATTTATTATTTAATTAATTTTTGTATATTAAATACATTTATAGTTAATAATTTATTTAATATACTAAGGAGGTATTTATGAATAACTATGAACAGCTTTTTAGTTCTTTACCAATATTTATATTACATACAGTAATTAAATTATTTACTGCAATTTTAATTTTTTCTATTATAATATTCTTTTCTAATTCTTTTTTTATAGAAAATCTCACTAATATATGTGTTACTTCTCTTTTTTTAGTTTTTACAGATTTATTATTTATTTTATTTTTAAAAAATGAAGCTACACCTATCAAAAAAGGGATACTTAGTTTTATTTTAGCCTTTTTCTCGTTATATTTACTTAGATTTATTATTAGTAATTATTTAATTTCTTATTTATCCATCTTTTTAGGAGCTACTCTTTATGGTTTTATTTGTTATTTGCTACCAATAAAAAATGTAAATACAAAAAGAGAATAGATTTTTTTATCTACTCTCTTTCCATTATTTTTTCTATTTTCTTTTTTCTACTACTTCACCTTGTTTTTTATATATACTATTTTCACATATTATTCCTCTTACACAAGATAATGGATATATATTTGAATTTCTACCAATTACAGTACCTGGATTTAATACACTATTACATCCAACTTCAACTTCATCACCAATCATTGCTCCGAATTTTTTCAAACCAGTTTCAATAGTTTCTTTTTCATTTTTCAAAATAACTAATGTTTTATCTGATTTTACATTTGATGTAATTGCTCCTGCACCCATGTGTGCTTTATACCCTAATATAGAATCTCCAACATAATTATAGTGTGGTACTTGAACATTATTGAATAATATTACATTTTTAAGTTCTGTTGAATTTCCCACAACTGAACCTTCTCCAATAATTGCATTTCCTCTTATATATGCTGAATGTCTAATTTCTGCATTATCACAAATTATAGCTGGACCTGAAATACTTGCTGTTTTTGCTATAGTAGCAGTCTTAGCAATCCATATATTTCCATCAATTAAATCATATTTCTCTGAATCAAGTGTTTTTCCTACTTCTAATATATAATCTTTAATTTTAGGTAATACTTCCCATGGATATGTATTACTTTCTAATAATCTTTTAGCTATTGTTTGATCTAAATTATATAATTTTTCTATTTTACAGTTTTCCATATTTACCTCTATTTTTCTATTTGTCTTTCCCAATATTTTTCATATAGTTCTTTAGCTGTCTTCGGACTATCTACACCTTCTGCATTTTTTACTGGTGCAAAATCATCTTCTCTTGTTCCTCTTAATAGAGCTATATCATCAAAAAATTCAAATGCATCAAATATAAATGATTCAAATTTATATGAATTTTCTTCTTCCGGTTTTATTAGACTACCATTTTCATCTCTATATGCATTTTTCTTTTTAGCTATATGATATTCTAAGTTTTCTTTACTGATTTTCTCAATAGCATCTAGTGTATATAAGTTACACATAATATGTGCTTCTCCATATTTCAAATCACCATCTTCATCTATCTCTTTTGCCATTTCATTTGATAATTCCGTATATTCAATAACTTTAGGAGCTCCATTCATTTTACAAAAAACTCCAACTCTTTCTTCTGGGCTAGCTTTTATTACTGTTTTAGAAGCAATTTGAACTTTTTTATTGCTTGCAAATCCTAATAATAAAGTATCTACCATTTTTAATAATACATTATCTACTGATCCAATGAAAACCCACTTAATTCCATCTTCTTTCATCTGTGCAAGTATTCCACTTGATCTTAATGAAGAATATGTACCTCCATTTCCATCAGATGCTTCTTTAATTTTATAATTCTCATCTATTAATAATTTTCCTTCAAAACTCATAACTGGTAATTCACTTTGTGTAAAAAAAGTTACTTTATCTTTTGGGTAACCGAAAAAATTATTTTTCTTTAAGAATTTTTGTGTTTCTTGATTATTTTCTCTACTTGTCATTATATACCATGGAATAACTGTATTATATAACTCATTTGCTTCTTTTAAGTTTTCTGCTAATATTTCAAATAAATATTTTCCTTTACCATATATATCTAATTTAAATGTACCTTTTGGCCCTGGATGCCCTAGTCTTGTTCCTTGCCCTCCTGCCATAGTTACAACTGCATACTGTCCATTTATAAGGATTTTCTCACCAATTTCATTTAACTCATCTTCTTGTTTTTTCGATATCCTTGATTTATCTAAAGCTTTTATCGGCTCTATATTTTTTTCTTTATATTCTACTTCTTTTTCTGTAGCATTATATAAATGCATCATCTTTTCAAAATCTAACTCGTTAATTTTATTAATTAATTCTTCTTTTGCATCTCCATCTAATTTTTCTAATAGATTTATTATATGTTCTTGATTGTTTTCTTTTAATATTTCTATAGTATTTTTTAATCTATCCATAATTTTCATCCCTTTCAATCCTTGTATCATATATTGCATAATGCCACTACGGAATTATAACATATTTTTTTCTATTAATCAATATTTCTTATAAATTTGGTATATTACTAGTTTTTACTCAATATATATTACTAAAGTAATTGGTACAAACAATTAAGTGGACTTTTCAAATATTTTTATGTAAGTCCTATTGTTCAAGATTAAAAGGAGGTATTTAGATGGAAAATACAAGATTGTATCAAGACATCGCAAAAAGAACTGATGGTGATATTTATGTAGGAGTAGTTGGTCCAGTAAGAACTGGTAAGTCTACTTTTATAAAGAATTTTATGGATTTATTAGTAATTCCAAATATTGATAATGATTATAAAAAAGAAAGAGCAAAAGATGAACTACCACAAAGTGCAAGTGGAAAAACAATAATGACGACTGAACCTAAATTTATACCAAATGAAGCTATTGAAGTTAGTTTAGATAATAATCTAAAATTTAAAACTAGATTAGTTGATTGTGTAGGGTATTTAGTAGATAATGCGATAGGATATTTAGAAGATGATATGCCAAGGATGATAAAAACTCCATGGTCTGAAGAAGAAATGCCTTTTGAAACAGCTGCAGAAATAGGGACTAAAAAAGTTATTGAAGAACATTCCACTATAGGTGTTTTAATAACTAGTGATGGAACTATTACAGATATTCCTAGAGAAGACTATATAAAGGCTGAAGAACGTGTTGTAAGTGAATTAAAAGCATTAAATAAACCATTTATTATTTTACTAAACTCATATGACCCTTCTTCTGAATATACTTATAATTTAGCTAATGATTTAAGCGAAAAATATAACACAAGTGTTATGCCTATAAATTGTGAATATCTTACTATTAATGATATTAATGAAATGTTTTCAAAAGTTTTATATGAATTTCCTGTTGAACAAATTAAAATAAAACTCCCAAAATGGATTGATAGTTTAGAATATACTCATCCTTTAAAATCAAAATTATATAATCAAATTAAAGATGCATTTGCTTCTATCTCAACTTTAAAAGAAGCTTCTATGTGTGCAAATTCTATCAATACTACAGATATTATTTTAAAAACCAGTATAACAAATATTGAACTTGGCTCTGGAAATATAAATATAGATATCTCTCTAAATGAAAATCTATTTTATGAAATACTTTCAGAAGTTAGTGGTGTAGATATTTCTAGTGAAGGTGATTTATTTAGTATAATCTCTGACTTATCTTCTACAAAGAAAAAATATGATAGAATAGCATATGCTCTTGAAGAAGTTGAAGCTAAAGGATATGGAATTGTTACACCTTGTATCGAAGATTTAGAACTTGCAGAACCTGAAATGATTAAACAAGGTTCAAGGTTTGGAGTAAGACTAAAAGCCACTGCCCCTTCCATCCACTTAATTAAAACAAATGTGGAAACTGAAGTCTCTCCTATTGTTGGTTCTGAAAAACAATCTGAAGAATTAGTTAATTATCTACTAGCTGGTTTTGATAATAACCCTAAGGAAATTTGGAAGTCTAATATTTTTGGTAAAAGTTTGCATGAACTTGTTAATGAAGGACTTCAAACTAAATTATCTAAAATGCCTGAAGATGCTCAAATTAAATTACAAGAAACTCTCGAACGAATTGTTAATGAAGGTAGTGGCGGATTAATTTGTATAATTTTATAGAAAACTAATATTGACAATAAAATTATATATCTATATAATTCCTTTATTCAAATAAATAAAGGAGAAATTATGCCAGTAACTGATGAAGAATTCAAAAAATATGAGGAGTCATTTAAATCTCTTATTTTTAATAACCTACAAACAATTATGAAAAATGAACTAACAATATCTAAAAACTTTGAAAAGATGTGTAACAATTTTGATATTAATAATAAACTTTCAACTCCAATGATAACTATAAATAATAAAATCATTGAATTAAGTAACGAATTTGAAGAAAAAGGCATATCTTTTTATGCTTCGAAAGTTGAAGATTATGGTCACCATAACATCAATGTTCCTACTTCAAACCTTCTTGCTGATATGATTATACGAGATTTATTAAATTCATATCTTGAATGCTCAAATGAGCTTATCCAATCTAATAATAAATTAGCTAAACTAGCAGAATCATTCAAACAAGTCAGTGTAGTTCCATCTGGATTTTTTACTAGATTTAAATATACAGTTAGCAACTACTTTAATCAAAATGAGCAAAAAGAACAATTTAATATTGCTCAAATGTGTAGAGAAGAAATCAGTTCAATTATAGAATCTCGTAATAAAAAAGATAATGCATTATTCAAATATAATATTAGAGATAATGTAGAAGATAGTATTATAAACTTCTTTTCCACTAATTCTCCTAAATACTCTACTAAAATTATTAAAGATTTATTACACGAAAATATTTTTGTAGACTTAGAAAAACTAGGATATTCTGATTTAATACCAAATATTCAGGAAAGATTTATTAAAGATTGTGTAGGAGAAGATATTAATTTTAAAAGTAAAATTCAAAGTACTACTTATAATGAAGATGAAGAAAATTATAATGATAACGATGCAAATCAAAATATAATCGAAACATCAAATTCAGATTATGAAAGATAAATATATAAGTAAAAGTTGCCATATTTGATGGCAACTTTCAGTTTATACTATTTTGTTTCATCCTCACTTTGTTTCAACTTTCTACTCATTGCCAGCCACCCTCGTTTTGCTCTTTGTGCTTTATTATATGCAAGTGTTTTTAAAACCTCTTGATATAATTCATTTTCAGGAACAATCTCTGGTAGTATTTTTGTTAAGTACACATATACTGTTGTTTTGGAAAGATCAAACTCTTTTGCTGTATTCCGTACAGTAGATTTGTTTTTTACTGTATATTCAGCAAGCAGAATGATTTTGTCTGAAGAAATTTGCAAATTTTCAAAATTCCTCATAATATAAACCTCCTTTTTTAATATTAATATTTTATAACAAATATTAATATTTATCACTATATTTACAAAAAAAATACCAATTAATATAAATTAATGGTATTTTTTATTTAACTACATGCTTTGAGCATATCCTAACATTGCAATATGTCTTGCTCTTTTAACTTCTATAGTTATATCTCTTTGATGTTTAGCACAAGCTCCAGTTGTTCTTCTTGGTAAAATTTTCCCTTTATCATTGATAAATTTTCTTAATTGTTCTGGATTTTTATAATCTAAAACGAAATTTTTATCACTACATAATGGACAAACTTTTTTTCTTTGTTTTCTGAATCTTGGGTTAAAATCGTCATCATTATTATTATTGTTATTTCTTCTATTATTTTGTTTTCTATCAGCCATTTTTATTTCCTCCTTTTACTTAAAATGGTAAATCATCACTTGAAGACATTTCGAAGTCATTTCCCATATTTCCTGGCGCTGTTGTTCCAAATGTATTTTCAAAACCATTTGCTCCTCCAGCATCTCCTTCTCTTCTTGAATCAGCAAAGTATGCTTCATCTGCAACGATTTCTGTTACATAATGTTTAACACCTTTATCATCATCCCATGTTCTTGTTTGAAGTCTTCCTATGACACCTACTTGTTGACCTTTTTTAAAGTATTTGCTACAAAATTCTCCTAATTTACTCCATGCTACTATGTTTACAAAATCTGCTTGTCTTTCTTCTCCCTGTCTAACAAATCTTCTGTTAACAGCTATACTAAATGATGAAACCATAGTATTATTTGTTTGTGTATATCTTACTTCTGGGTCTCTTGTTAATCTTCCCATTAATATTACTTTATTCATAAATTATCACCTTTCTTACTTTACTTTCGGTCCTTATATTGTTATTCTAGTCTTTTCTTATAACGATAAATTTCATTATATCATCTGCTATTCTGTAATTTCTTTCGATTTCTGTTATAGCTTCTGGATTAGCTTCAAAGTTATATAAGAAATATACACCTTCAGCTTTTTTCTTAATTTCATAAGCTAATTTTCTTTTTCCCATGTTTTCGAAAGATTCTACTTTTCCATTTTCATTTATTAATCCTGTTATTTTATCTTCGATAGCTTTTAAACCAGCTTCGTCTAAATTTGGATTAACAATGATAACACTTTCGTATTTGTTCATTATTTTCACCTCCCTTTGGATATATAACCTACATCTTTCATGTAAGTAGAGATTTTAAAAACATTTCTGTTTTCAAAACACAACTATTTTAACACATTTTCATTTGTATTGCAAGTGTTTTCTATAATCCTATTCTACTATTTTAATATCTTTACTTTAGATTGACAAAATACCATAACGAATGTATACTCTTACTAAATAAATATATAAAGGTGGATTAGTTATGGAAGACCATTGTTTCAGATGTTGGTATCCCTTCTATCGTTCGAATTTCACAGAAAAACCTATACCAGAATTGGTAAAAGGCAAAAAGTATTTTGTAGCCGAAGTATATAATGATGATTCCCCTCACTCTCCATATTACAGACTTGTAGGTCATGGTGACAAAAAATATCCAAGTTATTGTTTCTGTCGTGAACCTAATATTAAGGAAATTTATGATTGTATTAATGGCTAAAAAAGAACTATCAGTACATAGTACTGATAGTTCTTCTTTTCTTTATATAAAGATTTCTATTTTATATAAATACTATCCATTTTTCAATTTCATAGACAATAATTTAGATATACCATTTTCTTCCATAGTAACTCCATAAACAGTATCAGCTGCTTCCATTGTACCTTTTCTATGAGTAATAACTAAGAATTGTGTATCTTTTACAAATTTCTTTAAATATTCTGAATATCTAAATACATTAACATCATCAAGTGCTGCTTCAATTTCATCAAGTACACAAAATGGTGCTGGGTTTATTTTTAATATTGCAAATAATAATGCAATAGCTGTTAAAGCTTTTTCTCCTCCAGATAATAACATCATATTTTGAAGTTTTTTACCAGGTGGTTGTACATTTATATCTATTCCACATTCTAATATATTATCTTCATCAGCTAATTTTAGTGTTGCATATCCTCCACCGAATAATTCTCTAAATACTTCTTCAAAATTCTTATTAATAACATTAAATTGTGCTTTAAATTGTGTTTTCATCATATCTGTTATTTCTTGAATCATTTTTCTAAGTTTAGCCATTGTATCTTCTAAATCTAATCTTTGTTCACACATAAAATCATATCTATCTTTTAAATTTTTATATTCTTCAATTGCATCTATATTAATACTTCCTAATTCTTTGATTTCTGTTCTTAATACATTAACTTTTCTTCTTGTTTGATCTACATTATCTGGTTTTTTAAAGTCTTTTGCTACATTTGGAGTAAGTTCATATTCTTCCCACATCCTATTTATTATATTATTAACATCTTCTTCTAATTTTGTTTTCTTAATATCTATTTTTAATACATGACCTTTTAAATCTTCGATTATAGTGAATTTTTCTGTAAGTTCATCTTCTTTTTTAGCTAATATTTTATTATTTTCTATTCTCTTTAATTTGAGTTTTTCTATTTCATCACCACTATTTTGTACATTAGATTTCACTTTTTCTATATTCTTTGTAATTTCTTCAATAGAATTTTCTAAATCAATATTTTCTTTTTCTATTTCTTTAATATGTGATTCTTTATTCTGAATACTCTTTGTAGTATTTTCAATATCTTGATTTATCATCTCTTCAATTTCTGTAATAGATGATTCACTTTCATCAAAAGATGATACAGATATTTTCAAATTAGTTATATCAAAATTTAAATCATCAATATATTTTTGGTTATCTTTATTTAATTCAACAAACTCATTAATTATATTAGATAATTCTTCTATTTCTGTATTTAATTCATTTATCTTATTTTCTAATTTTTCTTTAACCCTATTACTATTTAATTTTTGTTCTTCCAAATTAGCTTTTTCTTCTTTTAATCTTGCAAGTTTTATTTCAACTTTAGAAATATTTTCTTCAATAGCAACCAATTTTTGTTTTTCTATTGCATATACAATATCTATTTCTTGCATTTCTTTTTCCAATGAAATTACTTCTTCTAATGTCTCTTCAACAGAATTTTCATAATCTTCTTTTTCTTCTACAAGTTTTTCTAGTTTCTTTTCTACTTCTTTAATATCTTTTTCAAGTTTTTCTATTTCTTTTCCTCTTCCTAAGATATTAACTGATTTTTTATGTACAGAGCCACCTGTTATCATTCCTGAAGAATTAACAACATCACCTTCTAATGTAATTATTCTAAATGAATAATTATTTTTCTTAGATAATTTGATTGCATTTTCCATATTGTCTACAATAATAGTTCTTCCTAATAAATTATATATTATTTGCTCATATTTTTTATCATAATTTATTAAATCTGCTGCAATACCTATATATCCATTATCTGTTTTAGAAACTTTATCTATTCTATTTCCCTTCACAGATGAAATTGGTAGAAAAGATGCTCTACCTAAATTATTTTTTCTTAAATATTCAACTAGTCTTTTTGCATCTTGTTCTGTTTCTGTAACAATATTTTGTAAACTCATACCTAAACACATTTCTATTGCAGTTTGATACTCCTCTGGAACATCTATTACATTTGCTAAGACACCATGCATTCCTTTTCCTAATTCTTTTTCATTTTCACATTTTTTTAATAAATCTTTTACACTTTTTACATAGCCTTCTTTTTCTTTTTCAGTCTCTATTAAAAATTTTAATTTAGATTCTTTTATTCTTTTTTCTCCAGCTAAGTGATTTATTTGATTTTCAAAAGTTTTAATTTTTTGATCAACACTTTCTTTTTCTTTATTTATTTCTTCAATTTTAGAAACAATTTTATTTCTTTTATTATCTATATCATTAAATACTTTTGCTATTTCTTCTTTATCTATTCTTTTCGAATCAAGTTCTGAAATATCTGATGATATTTCTCCATCTAATTGTTTTTGTCTTTTGCTATCATTTTCATAATTTATTTCTTGTGTATTTATATCTGCTTGTAGCTCATATCTTTTATCTATATTTTCTTCAACTTTTTTCTTGTATCCTTCTATTTCTACTTCTTTACTAGATAATTTAGATGTTAACTCATTTAACTCTTCTTCTTTTTCTTTTAATTCATTTTCAAATTTTTCTTTATTATTTTTTAATGTTTCTTTTTTGTCTTGTTTTTGTTTTACTTCTTCTTTTAATTCAGATATACGACTATTTTGTTCTTCAATTTCTTTTATATATCTAGTCTTATTTTCTTCATTATTTTCTATTCTTGTTTTATTTACATTTATATCTGAATTTAATTTTTCAATTTCTTTTTCTGCAACAAATCCAACATTAGTCATTTCTTCTATTTTTATAGTTAATTCATCTACTTCAATTTTCAATTTTTCTTTTAATTGTTTAATTGCCTCTAATTGATTTTCTTCATCTTCTAATTGGTTTTTAAAAATACTTTCATCTTTAATTATTTCTTCAATCTGAACTTTATATTTTTCAATATTATATATGAATAGTCCTATTTCAATACTTTTTAATTCTTCTTTTAAATTTAAGTATTTTTTTGCTTTTTCTGATTGTGTTTTTAGTGGATCAATATTTACTTCTATTTCAGATAAAATATCATTTATTCTAAGTAAATTCAATTTAGTTTGTTCTAGTTTTTTTTCTGATTCATGTTTTCTTGTTCTATACTTAACAATACCTGCTGCTTCTTCAAAGATATGTCTTCGATCTTCAGATTTATTACTTAAAATTTCATCTATTTTACCTTGTCCAATTATTGAATATCCATCTCTTCCAATACCTGTATCCATAAATAATTCTAATACATCTTTTAATCTACATGGTACTTTATTTATATAATATCCTGTTTCACCACTTCTATATATTTTTCTTGTAACTGTTACTTCTGTATATTCTATAGGTAATACTCCATCAGAATTATCAAAAATTAATGATGCTTCTGCAAACCCTAAAGACTTTCTATTCTGTGTTCCTGCGAATATTATATCTTGAGATTTAGCACCTCTTAATGATTTCATACTTTGTTCTCCAAGTATCCATCTAATACTATCTACTATGTTACTTTTACCAGACCCATTAGGTCCAATTACTGATGTAATCCCTGGAATAAATTCTAATACTGTTTTATCAGCAAATGACTTAAAACCTTGTACTTCTAATCTTTTTAAATACATTTTTTCTATTTCCTACTTTCATCTTTTTGTTATATCTTTTACTGTTTATTGTAGTTTATATCATTTTTGCCAATTTGTAAAGAATTAATCAAAATTACTATCCAAAACCATTTTAGCCATATTATATATTAATCTTTGTTTTTCAGGTGTACATTTAGCTAATACTGCAGTTAATTCTTTATCTAAATATATTTCAGATTTCACAGATATTCCAACAACTAATTCTTCCATTGGAACTTCTAGAGCCAAACTGATTTCTGCTAATTTTTTCAAGTTAATTTGAGCACCATGTTCTACTCTAGATATATATCCAACTCCAACATCTACTTCTTCTGCCAACTTTTGTTGTGCATATCCTTTATCTATTCTTGCTTTCCTTATTCTCTCACCTATTAACCTATAATCAATGACCATATTCTCACTCCCTTTCATAAGTAAATATATCACTTGACAGTTTTAGTTGTCAATATTTTTATGTAATTTATATGTTATTGTTTGTCTTTAGTGTTCTATATATTTCTTTAAACTAAATATTAAGAAAGGACTAATTTGTCCTTTCTATTTAATTGCCTCTTCTGCAAATTCATTATTTACAATTTGATTAAATGGTACTTTTTCATTTAATTCTCCTGCATTTATCATAATGTCTTGCAATCTATTAAATCCTTCTTCATTTAAAACTGGTGTACTGCTCCATGCATCTATTTCAATATAGCTTTGCACCGCATTTTCTATTATTTCTAATTCTGTTGCTGGAAAGAATCCTTGTATTTTTTCTGCTATCTCTTTAGCAGAATGTAATTCTACCCATTTTTGTCCTTCATATATAGCATTTGTAAATTTTTGAATTGTTTCCTTATTTTCATCTATATAGCTTTTACTTGCAAAATATGCAGTATATGGTATTTCTCCTGCTTCTTCTCCAACCGACATTACTATATACCCTTGATTTTGCATTTCTGTCATTGAAGCTGTTGGTTCAAATAGTGTTACATAATCAGCATTACCACTTGCAAAAGCTCCTGCCATTAAATCAAATTTTATACTGTCATCTAGATTTACATCTACTTGTGTGTCAATACCATTGTTTTTTAATATATATTCAAGAGTCATATATGGTACTCCACCTTTTCTTCCTGGTATTATAGTCTTTCCTTTTAGATCTTCAAAACTAAAATTATTCGTATTTTCCTTTGCTACTAAAAAAGATCCATCTTTTTTAGTTAATTGTGCAAAAACCTCTGTATAATCTTCTTTACCTTCATTATATACATATATCGAAGCTTCTGGGCCTGCAAAACCTATATCTGTTTGACCTGAGAGTACTGATGTCATAACAGTATCTGCTCCGCTTCCTGTTGTAAGTTCTATATCTAACCCTTCTTTTTCAAAATATCCTTCTAGTATTGCAACATATTGTGGTGCATAAAAAATAGATCTAGTTACCTCTGATACTTTAATTGTTAATAGTCCTTCTTCTGTATTATTAGCATAATATCTTATTGCTACAAATCCACCTATTACAATAATTAATATAGATATTATTAATATTATTCTTTTCATTTTATCCTCCTTAAAGTTTAATCATTAATTTTAAACTTTTTTGATTTTAGGATAAATTTTTCAAGTAATATTACGACTGCATACATACCACCTGCAACAATTCCTAATATTATTACACTTGTCATTACTAAATCCATCTTAAACACTTGACCACCATAGACAATCAAATACCCAAGTCCTGCTTTAGATACTAAAAACTCACCAGATATGACACCTACTAATGAAAGACCAATATTTACTTTTAATGAATTGATAAATACTGAAATATTTGCTGGTATTACTATTTTAGTTAATATCTGTAGTTTACTTGCTTTAAATGTTTTAGCCATTTTAATTAATTCTACATCTGTTTTTAAAAAACCATTTAAATTTTCTAATATTGTAACAACCAATGAAATTGCTATAGCCATTACTATTATTGCTGGTGTACCTGCTCCTACCCATAATATTATTATTGGTCCTAATGCTACTTTTGGAAGACTATTTAATACAACTAAATATGGTTCAAAAACTCTTGCTAAAAAATTTGACCACCATAATATTATAGCTACAACTATTCCTATAATCGTTCCTAATATAAATCCAATTATAGTTTCATATGTTGTTACCCAAATATGTTTTAATATATCATTACCTGAAAAATCTAGTAATGTATCAATTATCCTACTTGGTTTACTTGTCATAAAACTATCTATAATTCCAATATTAGCAAGTATTTCCCATAATATTAAGATTGCCACCAATATCCCAATTTGTGTACAAATTATTAGATATTTATTTACTTTATTTTTTTTCAAATATTTTTGTCTATCTTTTGATATATTTATATTATTCATTTTATTTCAACTCCTTCCATAGTAAATCAAAATATTTACTAAATTTAGAGTTCTGTCTTGTGTTCATTGGTGTTCTACTTTCTACTTCAAAATCAATATCATGTATATTTAAAATCTGAGCTGGTCTAGTTGTTAATACAATTATCCTATCTGACATACTTATTGCTTCTGAAATATCATGTGTTACCATTATAGCTGTCTTTTTTTCTTCTTTTAATATTCTATAAATATCGTTTGTAACCATAATCCTAGTTTGATAATCTAATGCCGAAAAAGCTTCATCTAATAAAAGAATCTTTGGTTTTATTGCTAATGTTCTAATTAATGCCACTCTTTGTCTCATACCTCCAGATAATTCGCCTGGGTACTTATCTTTAAATTCATATAACTCATATTTTTTAAGTAATGATAAAACATATTCAACATTTTCTTGAGTCTTGATTCCTTTAATCTCTAGCCCTAACATTGTATTATCTAATACATTTTTCCAATTTAGTAAACAATCTTTTTGCAACATATATCCAATATCATCTGATATTGAATCAATTCTTTTTCCTTCTATGTATATTTCTCCAGATGTTTTTTCTTCTAAACCAGAAATAATTGATAATATAGTAGATTTACCACATCCACTAGGACCGATTATACTTACAAATTCGCCTTTATATATATTAAAACTAATTTTATTTACAGCTAATATTTCACCTTTTTCATTTTGATATTTTTTGCAAATATCTTTTACTTCCATTATTTCTTTCATATTATCACCTTTATAATTTATCCTGCTATATTTTATGTAACTTTAGCAAAACTGTGAAACTATATGACTTTTTAACTACTTATATTTTTTAATATATTGTCTATTACTATCTCTTCTATCTCTCCAACATTTCCTAATATGTTAAGCATTTTTTTAAATTTTGAATCTTGAATTTCTTTAACAAATTCACTACTATAATTCGATCTACTTATTTTTAAAACTTTATTTACTAATATTTCATCTTTATCTTCTTTATTTTTTTCATCATTTTTAATTTGATATAAGTTATATTTTAACTCTATATTATCTAATTCATATGTTTTATAACTGTTTTTATATCTCATATCCATATTTTCAGAAATTTCCCAGTTAGTTGTTCCAGTAAATATAATTATTGGTACAATTACTGGTAATCTTAAAAGATCGGCTTCTTTCCTTGAATGACAATATTTTCGCATTATATCTATACAATTATCTAATAATGTATAAATTGGTTTATTATTTGAAACATCTGTACATTGAATAACAAAAAATATATCTGTATTATTCAATTTGTATATTATATTTGTCTTTGCTTTTTTCTCAATATGTTCATTTGTATAAATCTCTAAGTTTTTTTCATCAATATTAAATTGAGTTTTTAAATAGCTATTTAAAAATTCTTTAGCATGTTTTTTATTTCTTAAAATATTTTTAATTAGTATTTTATATAAATATAGTTCATCCTTTCTCTTAGAATTATATTCTTCTAAGGATTCTGCTAACTTCATAATTGAATTTAATCTAAGTGTATGTATACACTTAATGTAATCTTTGTATGTAAAATACTTCAATAAATACCTCCTATATAAATTTTGTTTTGATTGGGATTTTAATTAAGATTTTAAAAAATTTTTGAATTAATTCGAAATAAATCTTAGATATTTAAACATACTTATTTTTATTTTGCAACCTTTTATGTATATTTTGCTCCACTTCTACAAAACTTCCTACTTTTCGACAACACTGCATAATTTCTTGACAAATTACATATATCAATATATACTACTTTCAGTTCACATAAACAAACATTTAATTTAGGAGGTACATTATGAAAAATACTGTTACAATTCTACACCCTATTTATGGTGAAATACGGTTAAACCAAAAATTTCAAGAAGTTTTACGATTAGAATATTTCCAAGAGCTTTATTTTAAAAAACACTTAGGATTAACTAGCTTGTCTAAAACTTTTGCAAATGCAATGCACACTCGAATTCTTCATGCTTTAGGCACTATGGAAGCTACAAGAATAGCAATTTCTAAATCTACCGAAATTTTCCACTGGCTTAAAGTAACTAAACATCAAAAAGAAGTATTTCTTTATGCAGCACTTTCTCATGACCTTGGACACTTAGCTTTTTCTCATGGATTAGATGGATTTTCTCCTAAATCTCATGAGGAAAGAACAATCGAGAGACTTCGTGAATATTCAGAAATTGTTGATAATATCTTCGGATTTAATATTACTGAACAAACAATAGATTTGTTTGAGAAAAATCTAAAGATTAAACAATCTGGTAAAAGTGTAGCACTTGATATGGATTTAAATATCTACACTATATTTGATTCCTTATTAATTGGTTCTATTGATTGCGATAGAATTGATTACCTGGCAACAGATATCCTAAATATTAAAGGTGAAAGAAAAAACTTTGTTAAAATTTTTGATGATCTTAATATTATCTTATCTGGTGAAACCCCGATATTAGGATATAATGCAAAAACACTTCCAAATATTGTAGATTTATTATTAACAAGATCTGAGATGTTTAAAAATGTTCACTATTCGACTGAAACTTTTATGCGTGAATTATATTTGCAAAAATATTTACATTCAAAAGAGCTTACAGAAGAAGAAGTTGAGAAAATGAGTGAAGAGTTTATCCTTGAGGATTTGAGAACAAGTGTTGATTCTAAGGTACTTGATCCAAAAGTCAAAAGATTAGCATCTGTAGTTTTAAATTCATTTGATGAATTTATCTTCCATAAAACATTTGATAATATGGAAGACTACAACATTTTTGTTAAAAGACTTTATCTAATTACAGGTTCTATCTGTAATACTGATTATATACTAACAGATTGTAGAAAAATTTCTGTATATAATCCAAAGAAAAATGCCATTAATATTATTTATGATAATGGAATAGTAAAAGATTTATCTGAAACAGAATATTCTGATATTGTGTGTAAAACCATTCAAAAAAATTATGTTATAGTAGATATTCATCCTTCTCATAATATTGATGAAAATATTGTTACACAAATAAGAAGTCTTTTTGAAAATGATAAAGTTGAAATAACCAAAAGATTTACTACATCATTTGAAGTTAACCCACAAGATGAAATAATGGATTGGGTACAAAATCAGAAAAAAGTAAAAGTGTTACAAGATTGGAGTAATGTTCACATTAGTGATACTTATTTCAAACCATATGAAGAATTAGATAAATTAGTTTTCTTTAGATATAGGAAAATATCTTCTGGAGATTACTATTCAATGCAAATTCCTATAGAAGATATATCTGCTGTTTCAAAGTGTCAATTATATACTTTCGATGCTGATATTGATTTTGTAGAATATGAACAATTAACTAAATCAATACTTGAAAAACACAATATATCTTTTTCAAATAATTTCCAGCTATACCCATTTTATAACTTTAATATTGAACGTTCAAAAATGATGGTAAAATTCCATGGCACTACTATTAAGATTTCTTTGAATGAATCTACTTGTTTTAATAATGAGTTTTCAACATTTTCAGAAACATATATTGAGTGTAAACTTATAGAGGGTGATCAAGTTGTTCTTTTCAATTTTGCAAAATCTTTAGAACAAGGTCTTGGCTTAACAGAAACAACCACTTCTAAATTAGCACGAGCTGAAGAATATTTTAGCTCACATTGAATGTTTAAAGAGAGCTATTAATTTAGCTCTCTTATCTTTTTATCTATTTAATTATTATTCTTAAAAATATTTGCTTATTTCTTCTAAATCATCAAAATCATTTTGTCTATAAATATCATATGCAATTATTGCAACTGAATTAGATAAATTAAGTGATCTTAAATCATGTTTCATTGGAATTCTAATTGTTTTATCTAAATTATTTTCTAATAAATCTTCTGGAAGACCTTTTGTTTCTTTTCCAAATAATATAAATATTTCATCCATCTTATTATATTCTGGTTCACTATACACATGTTTTCCTTTTGTTGTTGCTAAAAACATATTATTTTTATTTATATCGTATTTTTCTAAAAATTCAGATAATGATCCATGTTCTTCTATATCTAATTTATCCCAATAATCTAAACCTGCTCTTTTAACCGATTTTTCTGAGATATCGAATCCTAGTGGATGTATTAAATGTAATTTAGCTCCAATCGCTGCACAAGTTCTAACTATATTACCAGTATTTTGAGGTATTTCTGGTTCTACCATTACTATATTTAGTTTCATATCTATTTCCTTTATTTTAAATTTTGTCTAACATATTCATATAATACTATTCCTGCAGCTATTGAAGCATTTAAACTTTCTGCTTTACCAGGCATTGGTATTTTGACTTTTTTATCTGCTATTTGTATAATTTGTTCTCTAACACCATTTCCCTCATTACCTATTACAATTATTTTTTTCATATAATCTATTTCATATATATTTGTACTTGTATTTGGTGTTGTTACAATTATTTCAAATCCTTTATCTTTTAAGTTTTTTAATGTTTCTTCAATATCTTCTTCTCTAAAAACCTTAACTCTAAATGCTGCTCCCATTGTAGATCTTAAAACTTTTGGGTTGTACATATCTACTGTATTTGGACTTACAATTACTTGTTTTAATCCGATACTATCTAATGTCCTTAAAATTGTTCCCATATTTCCAGGGTCTTGAATATCATCTAAACACACTATTATATCTTCTGATAAATCTATTTCTAGACCATTATTTGACTTATCTATAACAAGCAATATTCCTTGAGGTGATTCGACTTCAGATATTGCTTTAAATACATTTTCTGTTACATACATAATATCTTTTTCTTTAATATTATTTTTAATATTTTCTGTTATATTTTTATTTAATAATTCTTCACATATAACTACTTTTTTAATTACTATATTTTCTAATAAAGCTTCTTCTACGATTCTTATACCTTCTATAATATATTCATTTGAAATTTCTCTTTGTTTTTTATCTTTTAATTTTTTTATATGTTTAATGCTTTCATTTTCTCTACTAGATATTATATTTTTTTCCATATCTACTCCTTTATTTCCATACTAACATTTATTTAAAAATTCCAATATTTCATTTAACGTTTTTTCTTGCTCATCTTTTCTAGATTTTAATTCTAATGTAAGTACTGGTTTCATACCTGTCCCTATTTTTAATTTATTCTTGTATTCAACCATCAAATTCATTATATCAATTTGATCTGTTACTGTAAATATTACAATATTTTTTTCTTCTCTAACTCTTTTACTTACTATTTTTTCTATTTTTTTATTTTTTGCTATATATTTAATTCTTGCAATATTAATTAAATTTTCAACTTCTTTAGGCATATTTCCAAATCTATCTATTATCTCATCAATTACATTTAATATATCTTCTTCGTCTTTGCAAAGAGCTATATTTTGATATACTTCTATTTTTTGATTATAATCTGATATATATGTTTCTGGAATATAGCTTGATACATTTAAATCTATCTGAATATCTATATCTTGCTGTATTCCTATACTTTCGCCTTTTTCTTCTTTCACTACTTCATCTAATAGATGACAATATGTTTCATAACCTACTTGTTCTAAATGTCCTGATTGTATTTCTCCTATTAAACTTCCGGCTCCTCTTATTTCTAAATCTCTCATAGCTATTTTAAAACCTGAACCAAATTCTGTAAATTCTTTTATGGCTTTTAATCTTTTATCTGCTATTTCAGATAGAAGTTTATCTCTCTTATATGTTATATATGCATATGCTTGTTTATCTCCTCTACCTACTCTTCCTCGAATTTGATATAACTGAGCTAATCCCATTTTATCTGCATCTTCTACAATTATTGTATTAGCATTTGGAATATCTATTCCAGATTCAAGTATTGTTGTACAAACAAGTACATTTATTTTCTTTTCTACAAAATCTTCCATTATTTCTTCTATTTGCTTACCAGTCATTTGTCCATGTGCATATCCAACTCTAGCATCTTCTACTAAATTTTCTAGTTCAAGTGCTTTTCTTTCAATTCCTTCTACATTATTAAATAAGTAAAATACTTGACCATCTCTTTCAAGTTCTTTTGTAATAGATTCTTCAACAACTTCTTTGTCATATTCTAATACATATGTTTGTACAGGTTTTCTATTATATGGTGGTTCATATATAACTGACATATCTCTTACTCCAACAATTGACATATGAAGTGTTCTAGGAATTGGTGTTGCTGTCATTGTAAGTACATCTACATTTGTTTTATATTCTTTAATTTTTTCTTTTGCTTTAACTCCAAATCTGTGTTCTTCATCAATTATTAAAAGTCCTAAATCTTTAAATCCAACATCTTTACTTAATACTCTGTGTGTTCCTACAACAATATCTACTTCCCCTAATTTTAATTTTTTAATTACTTCATCTTGATATTTTTTAGTTTTAAACCTATTTAGCACTTCTACTCTTATTGGATAATCTTTCGTTCTTTCTTGAAATTCATGAAATTGTTGTTGTGCAAGTACTGTTGTTGGTGCTAAATATGCAACTTGTTTTTGATCCATAACAGCTTTAAATGCTGCTCTTAATGCAACTTCTGTTTTACCATATCCTACATCACCACAAAGAAGTCTATCCATTGGTTTTTGTAATTCCATATCTTTTTTTACTTCTTCAATACATCTTAACTGATCATCTGTTTCTTGGTATGGAAATTTACCTTCAAATTCAGATTGCCAAGGTGTGTCTTGATTAAATGCAAAACCTTTTGTTTTTTCTCTTCTTGCATATAGTTCTATTAATTCTTTTGCTACTTCTCTTAAATTTTTCTTTACTTTTGTTTTTGTATTTTCCCAATCTTTTGTTCCTAATTTACTTAATTTAGGATTTAATTTATCTCCTGCTACATATTTTCTAACCATTTCCATTTGGTTTGTTGGTATATATAAAATTGCATCTTTATCATATTTTAGTTTTATATAATCTTTTACAACTCCATCTGCTTTTATTGTATTTACTCCAATATATATACCTATTCCATACGAACTATGTACAATATAATCCCCTATTTTTAAATCTGCAAATACTATTTTTTCTCCATCATTAAAATCTGAATGGAATTTTTTCTTCCTTTTATGTTTTCCTTCAATTAAATCATTTGCAGATATTACTATTTGATCAATTTCATTACACTCAAAACCTTTTTCAATATCTCCAATTGAAATTGTTACATATCTTTCTTTAGATTTAACTATTATTGTTTTATCTAATTTTTCTTCTATCTTAACTAATATATCTTGTTCTTTTAATACTTTTTCTAGTTTAGTAGCTTTTTCTTTTGTATCAACTAACATGTATATATTTTTCTTATCTTTTAACCAATCTTTCAAATCTGTAAATAAATTTTCTATTTCTGATTTATAATATGATATATCTGTATATTTAAAATTAAATTTCTCTATATTTCTAATATTTGTATTATCATATTTTTCTAAATATACAATTTTTTTTCTTTTTAATTTTTCTTCTATTTTATCATATGTTTCTAATTCTTCTAAGGCTTGTGGCACTATTTTTTGTTTTTCTAATAACAATTTTATTAAATTAATATTATCTGTAATTATATTATGCTCTCTTGCTTTTATCTTATTTTCTTCTTCAATAATTACTATATATTCATCTTTTAAATAATCTAATAATGTTTCTTGTTTTTTATAAAATATATCAAAATATTTATCTATTTTGCTAACATAATTACCGCTTCTTATCTGCTCAATATCATGTTCAATAATATCTAAATGATTTTTATCTACCATATGTTTTTTTTCAAGCCTTTTTATAACATCAGAAATATCCCCCTCAAGCACATATTCATGAGTAGGATTTATTGATACTTTATCTAAATTTTTAATTGATCTTTGACTTACTATATTAAAAGTTCTAATAGAATCTATTTCATCTCCCCAAAATTCAATTCTAATACCAATTTCAGTTGTAAGAGATATATCTAAAATTCCTCCTCTTACACTAAATTGCCCTCTACCATCTATAAGTTCAAATCTTGTATAACCTAAATCAATTAATTGTTTTTTTACATCTTCTACTTTATGAATTTGTCCGACTTTAAAATTTAATTGATTTTTATATAATGTTTCTTTACTTGGTAATTTTTGCATTAAGCTTTCTATTGTTGCAATTACTATATTATTCTTATTTTGTGTTATTTTATTTAATGCTTCTATTCTCTCAAAAGGCAAATCTTTACTATCTGCAATGTAGTCATATGTTACAATTTCTTTTTTAGGAAATCTAATTATATTATCTGCAAAATATTGTATATTTTCATATATCTTTTTAGCTTCGATTTCATTATATGTTACAAGTAACATTGGCTTTTTACTAAAAGCATTTATACTAGCTAACATCTGAAGCATGCCTATGTCTGTTAAGCCCGATATTTCTACCGGGCTACTTTCTTTTTCTATATTCTTAATTAATTGAGTAAATTTTTCTGATTTACCTAACTCACCTAAAATCTGATTCATTTACTTCTCCTTTTTCTATTATAGTATTATACCATATTTCAAGTTTTTTTTAAAGATATTCATTGTATTTTATTCCTTAAACTTTAAATCTATTCCCATTTTTCCAGCTCTTGTTATTGAGTCATATCCATATTTGTTTTTTAATTCATCTAATACCTTATCTATTTTATCTTTTTTCTTATTATTACCACTTTCTTCTAAATCAAATATAGATAATTGCTGTTCATGTTTTGATGTTAATCCATCTACTCTAACTCCTACTAATCTAATAAATTGACCTTTTGTATACATATCCTTTAATAGTTTTTTGGCTTTTATATATATTTCGCTTGTAGAAGAAGTTGGTGTACTTAATTTTTCTTGATGACTCTTATCTACAAAATCTTTTGATCTTAATTGTACACTAACTGTTTTTGCTACCATATCATGTTTTCTTAATCTAAATGTTACTTGTTCAACAAGAGAAAATACTATTTTTTCTAATTCATTAATATCTGCTATATCTTCACTAAAAGTAACTGAATTTCCTACACCTTTTGGTTTTTCTTTTATATATTTTACTTCTGAATCATCAATTCCATTTGCATATTCCCATATCATTTTTCCATGCTTTCCAAATTTAGCTGTTATTAAGTTTTTATTGTATATTGCTAAATCCCCTATTTTTTTTATTTGCATATTATATAATTTCGGAACTGTTTTTTTACCTAACATAAATAATTCAGATACTGGTAGCCCCCATAATTTAGATTCTAGCTCACTTTTCCACAATGTATGCACTTTATTTGGTTTCTCAAAATCTGATGCCATTTTTGCAAGTAACTTATTATTTGCAACTCCAATATTTACAGTAAAACCTAACTCTTCTTTTACTCTTTTACTTATTTTGTTTGCAATATTAATCAATGTATCATCCATTAAATAATTTGTCATATCCAAAAAACACTCATCTATACTATATCTTTCAATTTTATCTGTATAATCTAATAAAAGATTATATAGCATATCTGAATATTTTACATATACACTATAGTCACTTGAAAATATTTGAATATTTGGACATAATATTTTTGCTTTATATATTGTATCTGCTGTTTTTATCCCTATAGCCTTTGCTTTCATACTTTTTGCAAGTACTATACCTCTTCTTTGTGATTCATCTCCACCTATTATTGATGGAATTTCTCTTATATCTTCTTTATACCCATTTTTAAGCATTTCTACTGCTGTCCAACTTAAAAATGCATTATTAACATCTATATGTAATATTTGTCTTTCCATATTATCACCATTATCATTATAGAACATTTGTTTTTATTAGTCAATGCCAAACTATATATTTAGCATATATTGTAAAACCAAAGAAAAAATGATATAATCTTTATTATCTTATATATTACAGGAGGTCATAATTATGGTCATTACTACACACTATTACCTTAAAATTAATGGTTCAAAATCTCAATTAGAGATATATGATACTCATTATTTTGGTACAACACGGAAATTAAAAAAATATTATCCAGATTTATCTCCAATACCAAATAATAATTTGGTATTACTCTCTAAAAATTGTTCAAAATTTTTAGAATCACGAAAAGTCAAAACAGTTTCTTTAGAAATTGTTTGTCCCTCAAATGATGTTTCTACATTTTTAATAATTTTCAAAAAAATGTTAAGTGATTTAAATATTAAAATCACTTATATAACACCTATTTAATCTATTTTAGCAAAAAAAGAAGAACTTATTAGCTCTTCTTTTTTGTTTTTATTTATATTTATTTTTATTAATATTTTTCTACTTTCTTTTTAAAAGCATTTTTTATATCTCTCATGGCTCCAAATACAACTATAGTATCTCCTTTTTTTATCATTGTATTCGAATATATTTCAGATATAATTTGTTCTTTTCTTTTTATTACTAATAGCTGTATTCCATATGTAGTTTTAAGTTTAGAATCTTCAACTGTTTTTCTATCAAATTCTTCCCTAAGATTTTTTAGCTCTATCTCTGCTATTACTTTACTTCCATATGTATCATATACAGATATGAAGTTTTCTTTACTCTTATTTTTCACATTAACTATACTCATAACAATTTTATCTATCAAACCTCTAAATATTCTAGATTTATTCATAAAATATATTAATACTAAATTCCACAACGTAACAACTATACCTAATTGAACTTGGGTTGCTGTTGTGTCAAGCATTGCTAGAAAAATATTAACAAATACAGAAACTATAGATATATTAAATATATAACTAAATAACATTATTACTTGTGCCAAATGTCTTCTTTTTTTTGTTAATAACATAACTTCACTTTCTGCTGTCGTAAATCCTGTTCCAGTTAACATTGAAACAACTTGAAAACGTGCACTATCGTGATTTATTCCTGTAATTCTGCATAATGTTGTAAATATTTCAATTATAACTTGATATACTAATATTAGTACATTAAATATTATTAAAACCGCTACTAAATTCATTTTTTCTCCTTAGTTTGTTTATTCTTTTTCATTTTTCATCTTCATTATATATTATATATTATATATTATATATTATATATTTAAATTAGTCTAGTTTTCTTTTTTGAATCATATATGATACTTTTCCCGCTAATGATGTAGGTGCAATTTTAGCTCCCAACTTAGCAAATTTTATAGATAATTTAGGTACAATATAGAATTTTCCTTTTTGCATTTTCTTTACTGCATATTCAGCTACATCAGCACTATCTGCACCTTTCATTTTAAATTTAACATTTGCTGTTTTTGTAAAATTTGTTTTAACTGGTCCTGGGCATAATATGCTAATCTTAACATTAGATTTTTCTTTATTTAGTTCTTCCCTTATACTTTCAGATAAACGTACTACATAAGATTTTGTTGCATAATATGTTGCCATTAAAGGTCCTGGCATAAATCCTGCAATTGATGCAACATTTAATATTTTACCTTGTCCTTCTTTTTTCATATCATCTAAATATAGTTTTGTTAAAATATGATATGCAGATATATTTGTATTTATCATTTTCAAATCTTTTTCTAGTGATGTATCTGTAAAATTCCCACAATCACCGAATCCAGCATTATTTACCAATATATCAACATTAGGTACTTTTTTATATAATGCTTTACAATTTTCTTGATTAGATAAATCAACAGCTATTTTTTTTACTGTGACTGCATATTCTTCTTCTATTTCGTTTCCACATTCTTCTAATCTTTCTTTGTCTCTTCCTACTAAAACTACATCATATCCTCTTTTAGCAAGAGAAAATGCTATATCTTTTCCTATCCCTGATGATGCTCCTGTTATTAATGCCTTCATATATCCCCCTAAATTTTATATTATTTATTTTTACTAAATTTATGTAATATTATTCCTACATTATGTACTATTTTTGTAGATTGATTATTTGCAATTTCTTTTCCTATTGCTTTTCCTCCTACTGTAAATGCTGCAACTAATGCACTAATTATGAATTGTACATCAAACGGTATATTTGCTTCTTGGCCTATTTTAATAGATATCATTGCACTTATCGCACCACTTAATACTCCACAAATATCTCCTATAACATCTGCACATATATTTGCTACTCTTGGTGCATTTTTAATTAATTTTATAGATTTTTTTGAACCTTTTACTTTTTTAGTTGCTTTAGCATGAAATTCGTGTTCATTTGCAACTGTAACTGCTACTGCAATAATATCAAAACATATTCCTAAAAATACAACTCCAATTAAAACTAATATTGCCGGTACTACATCTAAGTTAGATACTCCATTTGATGATATAAATGAAAAAACAATTGACAATATAAATGTCATTATAAATACTTGTATAAACCATCTTATATTTGTATTTTCTTTTTTCTCATTCTCTTTTTTACTTTTATTTTTTTCTTCTTTAGTTTTCTCAATTTCCTCTGTTAAATCTTCTTTTCTTTTTGTTTTTAATTTCAATTTTTTTCTCCTATCTATGAAAATAGACAGATAAAATCCAAATCAGATTAAATCTATCTACATTATATTCTCTCTAGATGGTAAAAGCCTAAGTAAATTTTACAGTTTAGGTCTGGTTGAATTTCTCTATTTCTTACTTTATATTACTATAAGAGTCGTTTCCGTTTAAAAGAAACATCTATTTAAATAAATAGACACCAGATCGCCACTCAAATCTGTACCTTAATCCCTAGACTTTTTTGCTAATAGATGTAAGCAAACATCCTAGAAGTTTTCCTTAACATGCAAATTACCTTTACTAGTCTTTTTTGCAAAAACAATTTCATAATTGATAAACTAATCCCAATATTTTCACTCAAGACAGACTACGCTACGTTTTTTGTGTCTTGGCACTCAACGTAGGTTATACTTAAAATTACTTTTAAGCCTCCACGGAATTAGGGATTTTATATATGCCATTATATAATACCCTAACACCTTTACTCCCTAGATACACACAAAACTGGCATTTCGCGCATAAATAAGAAACTTCAACGATATGTCCTTTAGTGGATTTTTAGCCCCACCCTCATAAAGTTTGCATGACTAGAATAATGCACCATCGGTATATATTATACAATTTTTCCAGATTTATTCCAAATTTTATTTAAGTTCTATTAATTCTATATGAGTTTAATATAGATAACTACGAGTTGTTTATCTAGCATTTTCATCTTATTACTAGCTTTTTCTCTTATTATCTCCTTTAAACAACTTTTTCTATTTTACATATTTTTTTACTTCTTCATATATCTCTTTATGTATATCTTCTATTGTTCTTATTTTATTTTCTTTAACACAAGATACTTCATACCAATTTTGTTCTTTAGATAAAATACATGCCGCATTATATGCATCTAATAAATGATTCTTATCACTTTCATGTATATCTTTTGTTGCTTCTTTTGTTATTTTGTTTTCTCTATCTTTCATTAATTCAATTGATTTTTCAACTGGCATATTTAAGAAAAATACTTCTGTTGGTTTTGGCAGACCATATAAATTAAATTCTAGATCTACTAACCAATCCATAAATTTATTTCTTTCTACTTCATCAGATATTTTACCTGCTTGATGTACCATATTAGCAGTTGTATATCTATCTGCAAGTATTATTCCACCATTATCATAATATTCTTTAAATCCTGTTTGAAATGTTGCATATCTATCTGCTGCATAAAATGTTGAAGCTATATATGGACTTACATTTTTAGCATTTTTTCCAAAATCTCCTGCTAAGTACATTTTAACAAGTGCTGAACTTGGACTATCATAGTTAGGAAAACTTACTGTTCTAAAATCTATATCTTCACTTTCTAGTTTTTCTATTAATTTTTTAAATTGAGTTTGTTTTCCACTACCATCAGTTCCATCAATAACAAATAATTTCCCCATTTGACTCTCCTTTAAATATTTTTTTCGTTATACATTCACATTCTAAATATAAATATACTTTTTGTCAACAAAATTTTTCTTTTTTTAACAATATATAACAAATTCTCTATTCAGTTCTTTTTACAAACTAAAATAGCTTCCTGTTGTCCAAAGAAAGCTATTTTACATTATTTAATTTTAGTCAAAGCAATTGCATTCAAAATCTTTTTCATCATCATTGTCATTTAATTTCACTTTATTACCACAACATTCGTTATCTCCATTGTTACACTCTCTATCTTTTTCAAGAAATTTTTCTAATGGACTTTTTTTTGAGGACATAATATATCTCTCCTTAAATTTATTTATCCATTTTATTCAATTTAGGACAACTCAAATTGAAATGGATATTTATATTAATGTATATCTACAATATCACTTATGATTTCTTTTATCAATAATTACTTCTAACTTTTTTAAATTCAATTCAAATAAAAAAACACCTTCTTGTCCTAAGGTGTTTATATTATTCATCACTTCTATATTCTATCAGATTTTTTTCATCATCTTCATCATAAAGATCCTCATAAAGATCCTCATAAAATTCTACGTCTATAGTTTCCGTTATAGTGTACACATATTTGCCAGTTGCTATTTCAATTAATACTTCACCACCAGGGCCTTGTATTATTTCAGGCATATTCTTGCTCATACCTATTCTCCTTTGTGTTTCCCCATTTTAGTAGACTGGACAAGTAAATCTAAATAGGTTATTTATATAAAATATATGTATATTCTACCATTTATTCCATTATTTTACAATATCCACCATATATATTCTATCTACGAATTATTGTATTTTTCAATGTTTAATGGTATAATCTGTTAAATATTTAAATATGAAAAGAGGTATTATGAAGGATTTATTAAAAGAACACTCTGCAAATATAAAGAATCCAAAATGGATTAATATGATTTCAAGAGTTAATAATATATATACAGCTCCAAATGAGCAAAGAACAGATTTTGAAAGAGATTATACTCGTTTATTACATTGTAATGGTTATAGAAGATTAAAACATAAAACTCAAGTTTTTTTCTCTCCTAATAATGATCATATATGTACAAGGATTGAACATGTGAATCATGTTGAATCAATCAGTTATACAATTGCTAAACATTTTGGTTTAAATTTAGAACTAACTAAAGCAATCTCTGTTGGACATGATATTGGCCATACCCCTTTTGGACATTCAGGAGAAAAAGTTATTTCAAAAATTTGTAAAGAAGATTTAGATGAATCTTTTTGGCATGAAAAAAATGGATTAAATTTTATAGATAATATTGAATTATTAGAAGACCGTGATAGAAATAAAACAAACTTAAATCTAACTTATGCTGTTAGAGATGGTATTATTTCACATTGTGGTGAAGTAAATGAAAATGGATTAAAACCTAGAGAAGAATTTATTGATTTAAATAATTACTCTAAACCTAATGAATTTATGCCATATACCTGGGAAGGTTGTGTTGTTAAAATTTCAGACACTATTTCATATTTAGGAAGAGATATTGAAGATGCTATATCTCTTGGATTGCTTGAAAATACTCTTCCTGAATTAACAGAATTATTGAAAGACTCTAATATTAAACAAGTAAATAATTCAATTATAATTAATTACCTTATTACTGACTTATTTGCTAACTCTTCACTTGAAAATGGATTAACTTTCTCACATGAAGCTTTTGAGCTTATGAAAAAATTAAAAAAGTTCAACTATGAAAACATATATTTTTCACATAAGGTTCAATCATCTGTTAAATATTTTGAATTAATATTAACTGAAATATATTCTACATTAAAAAATTCTTTTAATGGAACAAATATGATTTCATCATGTAATACTTTATTTGAAAATTATCCTAAACTTGCAAAAGGATTTAAAGAATTTTTAATACAATATTCTAATATTGATGATAGAGAAAACTTAAACTTAAATAATACAGTTTTATTTTATGAAAATACTCAAGAAAATTATATTAGAGCAATTATTTGTTATATTACAGGAATGACAGATAATTTTGCTATAGATGTATATAATGAAATTATTGGATTTTAGGAGGTACTATGGAAAAAATCGCAATTTTATCAGATGTTCATGGCAATTTATTTGCTTTAAACTCTGTTTTAAATGATATTAAAAAAAGAGGAATTAAAAGAATTTTTTGTCTTGGTGATAGTATTTTTAATTGTAATCACCCTGACTTAGTTATAGATAAACTAAAAGAAGTTTGTGAAGTAGTTTTAATTGGAAACACAGATTATGCTATTTGCAATCCGGATGTTAAGGATAAAAACTTTTGGACTAGAAAATGTATTGGAGAAAAAAGAGCTGAATATATTTTAAATCTACCTCGCTCACACGAATTCTATATGAGTGGACACTTAATTAGACTTTTTCATGCTTCTCCACACAATTTAGTAGATATATTCAACCCAATGTATCCTTCTACGATGTTTAGAAGTAATAAACCTATACTTTCTTCTGCTGATCCTTTATTTGAAAATACTGAATTTATAGGAAAAAGCAAATCAGATAAAATTCCAGACATAGTTTGTTATGGTCATATACATACTCCATTTATTACTAGATATAAAAATAAAACATTATTGAACCCTGGAAGTGTTGGAATACCTGTGGAAATGTTAAATAAAGATGTTGAATTAAATAGTAACAAATTTTCAACTTTAGCATCTTATATAATAATAGAAGGTGATTATGGAAACTTAGAACTATCTTCAATTTCTTTTCAAATAGTAAGACTTCCATATGATATTGACAAAGTAGTTCAAGAACTAGAATCAAGTGATATGCCAAATAAAGATATGGTAATAAAATCATTAAAATCTGCTATACCAACTGTATATAATTAAATTAGAGGTGAATTTATGAGTACTAAATTAGATGAAATTCGACAGAATTTATTATTACATAATCAAGAACATTTACTTGATTTTTATGATGAATTATCTGATATCGAAAAAGAAACTTTATTATCCCAAATAGAAAATATTGATTTTAACAATATTTTCACATTATATGAAAATTCTAAAATTGATGAAGTAATATCTCCAAAAGATATAACTCCATTAAAACATTATGAGAAAAATATTTTAGCAGATGAAGAAATACTTTATTATGAAAATATTGGTAATAATATAATATCTTCTGAAGAAATAGCTGTAGTTACACTTGCTGGTGGTCAAGGTTCAAGACTTGGATATAAAGGTCCAAAAGGAACTTATGAACTTACTATTGATAAAACTCAAAAATCTCTATTTCAAATTCTTTGTGAAGATATACAAAAAACAAATAAAAAATTTAATATAACTCTTTACTGGTATATTATGACTAGTGAAGAAAATAATGGTCAAACTCAAGAATATTTTAAAAAACATAACTTTTTTAATTATCCAAAAGATCATATAATATTTTTTACTCAAGGAAAACTACCTATTATATCTAAAGATAAAAAATTGATTTTATCAGAATTACATAGAATTAAAGAAGGTTCAAATGGTAATGGTAATGTTTTCTCTTCTTTGAAAAAACATAATTTAATATCTGATATGATATCTAAAAATATTAAATGGGTTTCTTTTGGCGGTATAGATAATGTTTTACTAAAAAATATTGATCCACTTTTAATTGGATTAACATCAGATAAAAATTTAAGTATTGCCTCTAAATCTATATTTAAAAATGACCCTCTTGAAAGAACTGCTGTGTTCTGCAAAAAATATGGTAAACCTTCCATATTAGATTATGATTTAATTGATTTAGAACTTTCCGAATCTAAAGATGAAAATGATTTGTATTTATATAGGGAAGCTAATATGGTATCACATTTAATGAATATAGATGCTGTTGAAAAAGTCAGCAACTTAACTTTAAAATATCATAAAGCTTTTAAAAAGAATGCCTTTATAAATGACGAAGGTATGAAACAAATTCCAGATAAACCTAATAGTTTTAAATTTGAAAATTTTATCTTTGATGCATTTGAATTTTTTGATGATATGATATTACTTCGAGTAAATCCAGAAGAAGAATTTGCTCCAATCAAAGATTTTACTGGTATATATAATCCTGATAGTGCTCTAGAAAAATATTTAAGTTATCATAATAAAAAGAAATAGTTAAATTATACTATTTCTTTTTTTACTAAGTTATTTGTAACACTTCTACATATCTCTCATAATATATATTAGGTGATTTTATGAAAATATTACAAATTGGTTCAAGTGGAGTATTTGTCCAATTATTACAATCCACTTTAAAAAAATTAGATTTTTATGATTCAAATATTGATGGAATGTTTGGATTAAAAACTGCTATTGCGGTAAAAAACTTCCAGTCACAATTTGGTCTAGTAGTTGATGGTATTGTAGGAAAAAATACATGGGAGAAATTATATCCATATATTTCTGGATATACAACTTACACAGTTAATCAGTATGATACTTTATCTTCAATATCTACATATTTTGATACAAGTATAAATAGGATACTTGCTTCAAATCCTAATCTATCTAGAAATTCACTCTTATTTGTTGGTCAAGAACTTATTATTCCATTTGGCAATATAATTCCAACAGATATTAGTTATACATATGATATTTTACAATTAAATCTTTTATCCTTAAAAAAAGTATATCCTTTTTTAGACATTTCAACTATTGGTTATAGTGTTATGGGTAAAGACTTACCTGTTATAAAAATTGGTAATGGCTCAAATAAAGTATTTTATTCTGGTGCAATTCATGCTAATGAATGGATTACTTCCCCTGTTCTTATGAAATTTGTTGAAGATTTTTGCTTAACTTATATTAATAATTCAAAAATATATAATTATAATGCTAAAGAAATTTTTAATAATTCAACAATATTTATTGCACCTATGATGAATCCTGATGCAATTGACTTAGTAACAGATAATCTACCAAAAGATTCAGCTGTATATATGAAAGCAAAAAAAATATCTGAAGATTATCCTAATATATCTTTCCCTGAAGGGTGGAAATCTAATATTTCTGGTATAGATTTAAACTTACAATTCCCTGCTGATTGGCAAACAGCAAAAGAAATTAAATATTCACAAGGTTATACTTCTCCTGCTCCTCGCGATTTTGTTGGATATGGTCCATTAACTGAGCCTGAAGCATTAGCAATTTACAATTTTACTCTGCAAAATAATTTCAGATTGATTCTTGCATATCATACACAAGGTGAAGTGATATTCTGGAAATATAAAGATTTTGTACCACAAGATAGTATTTTAATTGGTGAGTCTTTTTCAAAATCTAGTGGTTACCCTTTACTTGATACACCATATAGCTCTGCTTTTGCTGGATATAAAGATTGGTTTATTAAAAATTACAATAAACCTGGATATACTATAGAAGCTGGATTAGGAGAAAATCCTCTCCCTATTTCTGATTTTGATAAAATTTATAATGATAATATAGGGATTTTGGTACTTGGTGCTATCTTATAATTCAACATATAAAAAATCGAGTTTAACTATTTTGTTTAAACTCGATTTTTCTTTTTAATTATTTAATATAAAACTAATTCTATAATATATATTATTTTCTACTTTTTTTAACACTATATCCTGTAATTCCTAATCCTACTACTGCTATTATTACTAATGCTGCATAAGTTACTATATTGTCTGAAGTTTCTGGATTTTCAACAGGAGCTACAACAGCATCTATATCCATATATGCTATTGCATAAGTTGAAAATTTATCTGAATAGAAAGAATATGTTCCATCTTCATTTTTAGTTAATTCTAATTTTGTAATTTCTTGACCATGTTCTCTTAATATATAGAATGTACGTTCTTTACCTTCTGGCGCATTTTCAAAATCTTCTGGCATTTTAAAAGATATTTTAATTTGTTCTGCTAATTCTGATAAATCCATTTTTTCATCACCTGTGTTCATCACTACATCTATATTCATGAATTGTGCTAATGATAAATCTGGCATTGCATCTTTAAATGCTTTCATTAAATATTCATCTGGACTGTTCATTAAAGAAAATACTAATTCAATTACTACTTCTTTATTTACTAATAATATATTTCTATAATATTCATTTTTCATTATACTTTCTTTTATTATTCTATTCATTTCATCTGCATCTGCATTTGTTAAAGTTACTTCATTCACACTACCTTCTGCAGCTATGTTTTTAATACTTGTAGTATAATTATACATAGTTTGTCCCATATCTGAATATGTTCCTATATTTTCTACTATACCTTTTTTATCTATAGTCCCTTTATTAACAATTGTTCCTTCATTAACTATTTTAGCATTTTCACCAACTACTAAAGTGACATCTTTACTAATTGTTAGTGTAGCATTACTAGCTACTTTTAACATATCTGTTAATTCATATGGCATTGTAGTATTAGTTAAAGTTATATCTCCAGCTACTACTGCTATTCCACCATTTTTTATAGATTCTGTTAATGCAGTTTCAGTATATACTGTATTTGTATTTGTATCTTGACTATATACATCTGCTTTATTATTAACAAAAGTATTTTTTTCTTCTGTTAATGTTGCACTATTTAATACAAAAATAGACGATCTGTTGTTTTCAAATGTTGAATTTTTAATAGTTATATTTCCACCTGATGCTACAACTGCTGATGATACTGATGAAGAAGATGTTGCTACATTTTTAAATGTTGATCCATCAATTGTAACATCTGTACTTGTTTTTGCTAATATAATGTGTGTTTGATTGTTATTTGCATCAAACATTCCTCCATTTATAACTAATTTTCCACTTTCTGTAGTAACTACAGTTTTTGAAAATCCTGTTACATTCACATTATTTAAAGTAAATGTTCCAGTATATGTTTTTTCAGTGACAAATACTCTATCTGCAAGCCCACTTGCATCTATATCAAATCCATTTCCTGTTATTTCTACACTTTTATCTACTGGTATCATAACTGTTGCTGTTAACGGTATATTAGCACCTAATACTATTTTTCCACCATTTTTTATTGATGCAACAAATGCTGATTCTGTATATACTGTATTTGTATCAATTTTCTGATTATATACATCTGCTACATTATTTGTATATGTTATATTTTCCTCTGTTAGAGTTCCCCCATTTGCTAAAAATATAGCACATCTGCTATTTTCAAATGTTGTATTTTTTACATTTACTGCTCCCCCAGATGCTACTATTGCTGCAAAAGCTCCTGATGTTGGTGTTGCTACATTTTTAAACATTGCACCATCTACATTTACTGCTGCACTTGTTTTTGCTAGTACTATATGAGTTTCATTATTTTCTGCATCATATGCCCCACCATTTATTGTAACAGCTGCATTATTCCCTGCTACTGTTACTAATGTTTTTGAAAATCCTGTTACACTTACATTGTTTAAAGTAAATGTACCATTAAAATCATCTGGAGTAACAAATACTCTATCTGCAAGCCCACCTGCATCTATAGAAAATCCATTACCATTTATTGTAGTTGTAGATGTAATATCTACCATTGCATCTAGAGCTATATCTGCTCTTAAATCAACTGTTCCACCTGCCATTACAGCATCTTTAAATTCTTGTAAAGTTGTAACATCTGCTGCAAAAACAGAACCACTTATACTAATTAATAGTATAAACATTGCTAATATTAAAGTTGTTTTTAAAATTGTTTTCATCTTTTCCCCCTAATTCTAATCTTATATTGTTTTTATATTTTTATTAATGTTCTAATTTCCTCCCTTCTTTTTTCGTTTCTTCCATATGTCTTTACTAAATACCTTGATTATATCACTACATTTTTTTTATATCAACATTTTGAGTTTTTTTAATTTTTTTATAAAAAAATAAGACAAAATATTTTGTCTTATTTTAACTATTATATTCATCTAGTATGTTATTTTGCAACCCATTTAATTAAATTTAAGTCTGTTGGTTCAATTAACATATCATGTTTTGGAACTATTCTAAAAGTATATCCATAATTTCCACCTGTTGAAAGTTCTAATTTAGCTGTATATGTATATATTTTTTCTGTTTCATTTTTAATTTTTAAATTCATTGGAATTATTTCAACATCTTCAACAACTCCATTGTCTAATATTTTTCCATAATATACTTCTGCTGAAATATTTTCTACACTTATATTAGGAAGTTGTACTTCACAAGATACTTCTATATTATTTCCTGCGTCGATTGTTATATCTGTTAAATTATCTTTTTGAGTCAATTTAATATCTTTCCAGTTATTTGTTAAATCTCTTTTCCAAGAGTTATATGAAGCAACTTCTTCTATATTGTCAAAATGTGTTTTTGTTAATTTTGCAAGTGGCATATATAATTGATTTGCATAATCAACTAACATTCTCGCTGTACTATACTCTCCACCAGTTGTTATGATTGAGTTTTTCATAACTTCCATCCATTTTTCTGAAATTCCTTTATCATTTCTTTTATAATATGTTGGAATAATTTTAGCTTCTAATGTATGATATATACTTTCACTATCTGCTCTATCTTGAACTTCATAAGAATCATATTCTGCATTTGTTCCTATTGTCCAACCATTAGTTCCAGTATAACCTTCAGCCCACCATCCATCTAATACACTGAAATTTACAACTCCATTTACAGATGCTTTTTGTCCACTTGTTCCTGATGCTTCCATTGGTCTTCTTGGATTGTTAAGCCATACATCTACACCTGATACTAAATATCTTGACATTGCTATATTATAGTTTTCAAGTATAAATATTTTACCTTTAAATTGTGGCATCATAGATATTTCATGTATTAATTTAATTAGATCTTGACCTTCTTTGTCTGCTGGATGTGCTTTTCCTGCAAATATTAATTGTACTGGTTTTTCTTCATTATTAAATATTTGTGTCATTCTTTCAATATCTTTAAATATTAATGTTGCTCTTTTATATGTAGCAAATCTTCTTGCAAAACCTATTGTTAGATGTTTTGGATTTAATTTTGAAATAACATCATTTATTTCTTCATAATTATATCCTGCTCTTCTCAATCTATTAGTTGTACTTTCTTTAACCAAATTAATTAATTTTTCTTTTCTTTCTGTATGTACATTCCATAATTTTTCATTTGGAATATCTTTAATTTTTTCCCATACATGATTCATGTGCATATTATCTTGCCAAAAAGGAACTAAATATTCGTTATATAATTCTTTCATTTTTGGTGCAAGCCAACTACAAGTATGTATACCATTTGTTACATGTGTAATTGGTGATTCATTTGCAGCTATATTTGGCCATACATCTGCAAACAATTCTCTCGAAACTGCTCCATGAAGTTTACTAACTCCATTTTTTCTTCCCGCAATTTTAAGTGCTAATATTCCCATATTAAATCCTTCATCAAAACTACCATCTGGTCTAATACCTAATGCTAAAAATTCTTCTCTAGTTAGTCCTAATCTTGGCCAGAATTCTTTAAAATATTTTTCAACTAAATGCATTGGGAATATATCATTACCTGCTGGTACTGGTGTATGTGTTGTAAATAACGTTTTAGATGTTGCCATATCTTTTGCAACTGCATAAGATACTTGTTTTTCTCTCATTATATCTTTTATTAATTCAACAGTTAAGAATGATGAATGCCCTTCATTCATATGGTATATAGTTGGTTCTAATTTTAAATGTTGTCTTAATAAATTAGTACCTGCCATACCTAGAACTATCTCTTGACGCATTCTCATCTCTTGATCTCCACCATAAAGATTTAGTGTTACGTTTCTATCTTCTTCATGATTTTTATCTATATCTGAGTCTAATAAGTATAAAGTTGTTCTTCCAACTTTTACTTCCCAAACCTTTAAATATATTCTTCTTTTAGGAAATTTAACAAATACAATTACATCATCACCATTTTCATTTTTTGTAGGTTTAATTGGTAAATCCATTAAGTCTATTGCATGGTATTCTGTTTCTTGTACTCCATGACCATTTATTTTTTGATTAAAATATCCATTTTTATATAATAATCCTACTGCTATAAGTGGAATTCCTAAATCACTTGCTGATTTTAAATGATCTCCAGATAATATTCCAAGTCCTCCTGAATAAATAGGAACTGTTTCATCTAATCCATATTCTGCTGAAAAATATGCTATTAAATCATTTTTATTTTCTGGATAATTATTTGCAAACCATGTGTTTTTACTATTCATATATGAATTAAAGTTTTCAACTAATTTATCATATTCTTTTAAAAACGCAACATCTTTAGTTACTTTTTCTAATTTTTCTTGTGATACGTTTTTTAAAAACTTCACTGGACTTTTATGTGATTGTTCCCATAAATCTATATCTATTGTTTTAAATAATCTTAGGAATTCAGTATTCCAAGACCACCATAAATTATTTGCTATTTCTGATAATTTTTCAATCCTTTTTGGTAACTGTGGATTAACAGTTATTTTGTTAAATATATACATTTTTCCTCCTTAGTATTTATATATTCTTTCATTTTGTTTCTTCTTTAATTTATCTTATGCTCTCTAATATTATCTATCAAATACTTTTATTTGTCAAATATTTTTAAACTATATTTACATTATTTTTATTAATTTACCTATTTAAAAAATTCTAATAATATCATTAAATGATATATACAAAGATAATGCTATTAATAAACAAAAACCAATTAATTGAATATTTATTTCTGTTTCTTTCTTCATAGGTTTTCTTCTTATTAATTCAATAAATAAGATTACTATTTTACCACCATCTAATGCTGGTATTGGTAATAAATTTGTTACTCCTAATGAAATAGATATTAATGCCATCATTTCAAAGAATTCTCTAATCCCATCTGTTTTAGCTACTATCTCAGATATACCAACAGGTCCTGTCATCTGATTTATTCCTACTTGACCTGTGAATAGTTGTTTTAAATTATCTCCAATAGATAAAATAAATTCTTGTGTTTGCATAACTCCATTTATACTTCTATTTAATAAATTATCTTCTGCATATCCAAACACTGTTCCTATATAATATACTGGTATAAAATCTGGTATTACGATAATTTCAGCTTGTTCTCCTGCTCTATTTATAGTTAACTTCACTTCACCATCATAGTCTGTTCCAATTAATTCTATTGCTTTATATGGATCTTTGTTTATCTCTATATCATTTACTTTTATAAGTTCATCATTACTAAATATTCCTGCTTTTTCAGCTGGACTTCCTTCATCTGTAAACAATATATTTGCACTATCATCTAAATATATTCCTGTAGAAACTAACATTTCTTCTGTAGGATTAAATTTATATTCAATTTCTTCATTATCTCTTAATACTTTTACAGATATTTCAGAACCATCCAAATTACTTATAATTTCATCTATTTCTTTTTTATTATCTACAGTTTCACCATTAATTTGAATGATTTTATCATTTGGTAAAATCCCTGCACTTTGTGCTGCATAACCATCTATTAAACTATCTACGTCATTTGATATAAATGTCCCTGATGTAAATGCTAATATGAAATATATTAAAAGTGCAAATATAATATTTACAATTGAACCTGCTGCTACTATTAGCATTCGTTTATACATTTTTGCTTTAGCAAAAGAGTTTGAATCCTCTGGATTGTTCCCTTTATCCTCTTCAGATTTTTCATCTTCCTCTGCTCCACCTTCTTCACCTTCCATACTTACAAAACCACCTAGTGGTATTAACCTTAGTGAATACTTTGTTTCTTTACCTTGTTTTTTCCATATAATAGGACCAAATCCTATTGCAAACTGATTAACTTTTACTTTACTCAGTTTTGCAACAAAAAAATGGCCCATTTCATGTATTGTTATTAATACACCTAACAATACTATTATTTTAATTGCTGATAATATAATTGTTATCACTAATTACCTCCACTTAAATAAAAGTTAGTAACAAATATGCTACTGGTGCTAAAAATATCAAACTATCTATTCTATCTAATATTCCCCCATGTCCTGGGATTAAATCACTAAAATCTTTTATTCCAACATGTCTTTTTATACTTGAAGCAGAAAAATCTCCTATTTGGCCTACCAAACTTAAAATACTTGTCATTATTATTACATATATAATTGAATAATCTGTTAAAAATATATTATTCATAATTATCGTATATATTACTACAAATATTATAGCTCCAATTACTCCTCCAACTGCACCTTCAATTGTTTTATTTGGACTTATACTACTAAATTTATGTTTTCCTATTAACTTACCTACTGCATATGCAAAAAGATCTGTACCCCAAGCTGCAAATAATGTGTACCATATTAATATTTTCCCATTTTCCATTCCATATATTAATGCTAAAAACATTGTAAATAGTACGACATATGCTATTCCTAAAAATGTATATGCAATATCTTTTAGTGTTGTTTTCATATTTGAAAATATTACATGCCCAAATAGGATCAACAAAATTACTGGTATTGTCGTTGTAATAATAAGGTTCATCCACTCATTTGGTATTATTGCTACACATGCTACAATTACACATGATATATATCCTATCCATTTAATTGGTTTACATACATGTTCTACTGCTTTTAAATATTCTTGCATTGCTATTATTGCGATAATTGAAAGTGCTATACCAATTATTAATTCATTCCCAAAAATCAATCCTAACAATACTATTGGAAATCCTAAAATCGCAGATGTTACTCTTCTAATATCCATAAATTATCCTTTCTGGTCTAGTTTGCACCAAACTTTCTTGTTCTCTTTTGATATTCAACTATTGCGGCATCTAAATCTTCTTTTCCAAAATCAGGCCAATTTTTTTCAACAAATACGAATTCAGAATATACTAATTGCCATGGTAGGAAATTGCTTAATCTTAATTCTCCACTTGTTCTAATCATCAGGTCTGGATCTGGTTCACCTTTTGTATATAAATTATTTGATATTAATTCTTCTGTTATATCTTGAATATCTATTTCTTCGTTTTTAATTTTTGTAGAAATTTCTTTTACTGCATTTATAATTTCATCTCTACCACCATAGTTAAGAGCTATATTAAAAGTTATGCCTGTGTTTTTTTCAGTTCTTTTCATACAATTATTTATACTTTTTTGTAAGTCATCAGATAATGCTGATATATCTCCTAAAACTCTTATTTTGGTATTTTCAGTATCTGCTTTTTTTGCATAATCATCTAAATAATTTCTAAGTAATAACATTAATGCTTTTACTTCTTCTTCAGCTCTTTTCCAATTTTCTGTTGAAAACGCATAAACTGTTATATATTTTATTCCTATTTCTTTTGCATATCTAACAATTTTTTCTAATGTTTTTGCACCTTCTTTGTGTCCAAAACTTGCTGGTCTTGATTTTTCTTTTGCCCATCTTCTATTCCCATCCATAATAATCGCTATATGTTTTGGTAGAAAATTCATATCATATTCCATTTCATACACTCTTTTCTATTTATTTCTATTTTTTATATATATCGCTAATTGTTTTAAAAACTCTGCTTTAGCTCCATATATTTCAATTTGTTCTATTGCTTCATTTATTACATCATCTAAAATTTGTTTTGCTTTTTCTACTCCATATTCAGAAACATATGTACACTTATCCATTTTTTTGTCATTTCCTACTGGTTTCCCTAATGTTTCTTCATCACCTTCTTCAGACAATATATCATCTTTTATTTGAAAAGCTAAACCTATTTTATCTGCATATTTAGTCAATCTTTCCACATCATCTATATTATCTGTTGATAGAATCGCTCCCATTCTCACAGATAATTTAAGTAATGCTCCTGTCTTATTTTTATGGATATATTCCAAACATTCTTTGTCTATTTTGGTTCCTTCAACCTCTGTATCTACATATTCTCCTGCAATCATTCTTTCAACAGCTATCCCAAATTCATTAAATATTTTTAATTTCTTTTCTAAATTTATATTCTGTTTTCCACAATCTATGTGCTTACTCATTTCTTTATTTAAATCTTCACTAATTAATATATATGCTTTATTTAATAAACTATCACCTGCTAATATAGCTGTTGCTTCATTAAATTTTTTATGATTTGTTGGTTTTCCATGTCTTATATCATCATTATCTATTCCTGGTAAATCATCATGTATTAATGAAAAATTATGTACCATTTCTATCGCTATAGCATATGGCAACACTTCATTAATTTCATCTTTAAATAAAGAATATGTAGCTAAAACCAATATTGGTCTTAGCCTTTTTCCTCCTGAAATAAAACTATATTCTATAGAATCATTAAGCATTTTTTCTGGACTTTTATCTTCTATAATTTTATATTTTCCTATTTCTTTATTTACTATATCTTGATACTTTTTTAGTTCTTGTTTGAATTCCATTTATTTTCCCCAAAATCTATATTATATAGACATTACTTCTTTTTCTTTATTTTCTAATATTTTGTCAATTTCACCTATACTACTATCTGTCATTTTTTGAATTTCTGCTTCTGCTGCTTTTAATTCATCTTCTGTTATTACAGAATCTTTTTGTTCTTTTTTAGCTTCATCCATACCTTCACGTCTTATAGTTCTTACAGCAACTCTTGCTTCTTCTGCCATTTTTTTAATTTCTTTAACTATATCTTTTCTTCTTTCTTCATTTAATTCTGGGAAATTTAATCTTATAACTTTCCCATCGTTATTTGGATTAATACCAATATCTGATGCTAATATAGCTTTTTCTATTTCTTTTAAAACACTTGCATCCCATGGTTGGATTACTATTAGTCTAGCTTCTGGTACAGATACTCCTGCAACTTGGCTTATTGGTGTTGGTGTTCCATAATAATCTATTCTTACTTTATTTAATATAGCTGGATTTGCTCTTCCCGCTCTTACTTCACTTAATTTAGTATTGAAAACATCTATTGTTTTCCCCATTTTTTCTTTAATATTTGAATATTCCATTCTAATTTCCCCCTTATTTAACTATTGTTCCTAATTTTTCACCTTTAACAGCTCTTACAATATTTTCTGGATCATTAGTACCAAAAACTTGTATTGGCATATTGTTATCTCTACACATTGCTATTGCAGTTGAATCCATAACTTTTAAATCTTTTTCTAATACTTCTATATAAGATATTTCATCATATCTTTTTGCATTTGGATCTACTTTTGGATCTGCTGAATATATAGCATCAACATTTTTTCCTAATAATAAAATATCTGCATTAATTTCTATAGATCTTAATACTGCACCTGTATCAGTTGTAAAGAATGGGTGTCCTGTACCACAAGAAAATATTACAACTCTTCCTTTTTTTAAGTGTTTATCTGCTTTTCTTTGAATATATGGCTCTGCGATTTCTCTCATTTCAATAGCTGTTTGAACTCTTGAATATAACCCTCTTGCTTCTAATGCATCTTGTAATGCTAATCCATTCATAGCTGTTGCTAACATTCCCATATAATCTGCTGTTGTTCTTTCCATTTGGTGTCCATTTCTTCCTCTCCAGAAGTTTCCTCCACCTACTACTATTGCAACTTCAACTCCCATTTCAACAACTTCTTTGACTTTATCACAGATTTTACCAACAGTTTCTACATTTACTCCAAATTTATTTTCTCCTGCTAATACTTCTCCACTTAACTTTAGTAAGACTCTTTTATATTTTGCTTCTGACATTTTGTTTCTCCTTATATTATATTTTAACTTTCCCTATTTTATCATAAAGATATAAAAAAATATAGCTTTTTTTATAATTTTATAAATTTATTATATAGATTTTTATCTACTCCCAACTTATTTTCATATATTTTTAGTAATTATTTAAAACACAAAAAAATAAACCACCAAATTGATGATTTATTCCTCGGTTTCTATAATATTATTTTAATTGATTCATAACTTCTTCAGCAAAGTTTGATTCTTGTTTTTCAATTCCTTCACCTTTTTCAAATCTTGCAAATCTTACTATATCACTATCACTATCTTTTAATAATTGAGATATTTTAACATCTGGATTTTTAACAAATGCTTGATCAACTAAACAGATTTCTTCATAGAATTTTCCAATTCTACCTTGAACTATTTTTTCAGCTATTTGAGCTGGTTTTCCTTCATTCATAGCTTGAACTTTTAATATTTCCATTTCTTTTTCAACTCTGTCTGCTGGTACTTCTTCTCTTTTTAAGAATTCAGCTTTAGCTGCTGCAATTTGCATACAAACATCTTTAGCTACTTCTTTTTTACCTTTAGAAAAATCAACTAAAACAGCTATTTTTCCATCACCATGGATATATTTTTCAACTAATCCTTCTGATTCAAATCTTTCGAATCTTCTAACATTCATGTTTTCACCAATTGTAGCTATTTTTTCTACTAAAACTTCATTTACTGTTTTACCAGGTACTTCAATTGAATCTTGAGCTAATAACTCTTCAACTGTAGCTGGATTTTTTTCAACTACTTGTTTTGCTACATTTAAAACAAATGCTTTAAATTCTTCATTTTTCGCAACGAAATCTGTTTCTGAATTAACTTCAACAACAGCTCCTACTTTTCCATCTTCTGAAACATATGCTTCAACAATACCTTCAGCTGCTAATCTTCCAGATTTTTTAGCCGCTTTTGCTATTCCTCTTTCTCTTAAAAGCTCAATTGCTTTTTCCATATCTCCATCTGTCTCTGTTAATATTTTTTTACAGTCCATCATTCCTGCACCAGTTTTTTCTCTTAATTCTTTTACTAAACTTGCTGTAACCATTTTAATCCTCCTATATATTTTTAATTTATTTTATAAAATTCTATTTTATATATACAAAGAACATATCTAAAAATTTTATTTAATTAAAAATCAAGATATGCCCTCCTTATATTATTTATTTTCTTCAGCTACTACTTCTTCAATAGATTCAACTGTTTCTTCTTTAACTTCTGCTTCAACTGCTGTTTCAGCTTCCATTTCGAAACTTTCACCTTGTTTTCCTTCAATAACTGCATTTGCCATAACATCAGCAATTAATTTTACTGCTCTTATCGCATCATCATTACCTGGAATAGCATAATCTAATTCTTCTGGATTACAATTTGTATCAACTAATCCTACAACTTGAATTCCTAATCTTTTAGCTTCTAATATAGCTATTCTTTCTTTTTTAGGATCAACTAAGAATATTGTGCTTGGTATTTTTTCCATGTTTTTAATTCCACCAAGATTTTTTTCTAATTTTTCCATTTCTTTTTTAAGAATTATAACTTCTTTTTTAGGTAATATATCGAATGTACCATCTTCTTGCATTGTTTCTAAATCTTTTAATCTTTTAATTCTTCTTTGGATTGTTCCAAAGTTTGTTAACATTCCACCTAACCATCTTTGGTCAACATAGAACATACCACATTTGATTGCTGCTTCTTTCATACATTCTTGAGCTTGTTTTTTAGTTCCTACAAATAATATTGTATTCCCTTCTTCTGCTTGCCCTTTAATAAATGCATACGCTTCATCTAATTTTTTAGATGTCTTTTGTAAATCGATAATATGGATTCCATTTCTAGCTTGGAATATGTATTCCGCCATTTTAGGATCCCATCTTCTTGTTTGATGTCCAAAGTGAACACCAGCTTCAAGTAATTGTTTCATTGCAACTACTGCCATTTTAAATTCCTCCTTGTTTGTTATTTTCTTCCACAAATTTCATCGTTTTCCAGGACTTAATTATTTAAGCACTACCTAAAAACTCCATTTGTGTGATTAATACGCTCACTATTATACCAGATACTACTACTAAATGCAATACTTTTTAATGTTTTTTTAAGATTAAATATGAAATATCTAAATCCTCTTAAATTCAAAAGAATTATAATCTTTAATTTTTAATAAAATAATATTATTTAAAATTGATAATATGATATAATATTAAGAAAGAATATACATATAAGGACTTGCCACAGAAATTATAGAAAGGAAATAATATTATGAGTATAGAATATATTGACTTAGTCGATAATGATGATAATGTAGTTGCAAAGACAACTAGAGAGTTTCTTGATACTAATGATACTAAAAACTACCGTGTTATTCATATTTTAATTTTTTCAAAAGATAATAAACTCATCATTCCAATACGTTCTGATAAAAAAAATTATTGCCCTAATTGCTATGAATTTTCAGTTGGAGGTTATGTACAATCTGGAGAAGATTATGAAATAGCTGCGTATAGGGAACTATCCGAAGAACTTAATATAACAAATCATTCATTAAGAAAAATTGAGTCTTTTTCCCCATATAAAATGAATATTTCATCTTTTTCTACTCTTTTTATATTAAACTATGATGGACCTCTAAATATAAATACTGATGAAATAAAATCTATTTCACATATTTCTCTTGAAGAATTAAATACTTTAATAACTACTTCACCACACAAGTGTACAAGTGATTTTGTCGAAATTATGTCATGGTATATTAAAAATAGTTAAACTTCCATATTTTTCTCTTCATCTAAATTTATGAGTTAGTCTTTTATATATACTACTCACATATATTTAATCTTCATAGTTGTCACTATTAAATCTTCTCCTTTTGGGGCAAGCTTTTTTGTTATTATCTATAAATAATACGAACACCACTATTTTGATGCCCGTATTATTTATTTTTAATTAGTCTACTTCATTTTTATAAATAACTTTTTAATTCAGTTTTATAGATATAAAATAGCTCTAAAAGTTATATCATTACTACTATAATTAGCATCTCGATGATCTCTAAAATCAGTTTTACTAGTAGTAATACGATAATACCCACCTCTAATCACAGCTGAGTCATTTGAATCTCTATATGTCTCTGTACTTAATTCATATATATTTGATGCCATATCATATATTTTCAATTTTTGATCTTCTGATAATCCAGTATTCTCCCTTAATTCATTTGCACTTCCTTGTTTTGAATAATTTGTATATTCTGTAAATTTTTGTATACATACTAATGCTGTATCCCATGCAAGTGAATTTACTAAATCGCTTGCAAATGTTACTTCATTTTTATACATTTCTTTTGATTTTGTTGATGCTTCTAATTGACTTATATTTCCCCATACTTCTTTATTCCCTTTACTTTCTACCACTCCATTATTATTACTTGCCTCATATCTTGCTATATAATATCCTCCTGAAGCTTCTGTTTTCGATATGAATTCTCCTAAATCTTTTGCTACTGCATTTCCTTTTGTTCCTATTTGTTCTTCTGCATATCCATAATTATTTACTGATTCTTGTAATCCTATCGCAGTTTCATCTCCATCTGCATCAAATTTATATCTGGATAATTGTATGTTTACATTTGTTCCATTATTATTTATATCACCTACCGGTATCCATACAAATTGATTTCCATTATCGGCATCTTCTATTACTATACCTTCTGTTACATTTACACCTGAGTCTGATGCTATTCCAAATCCTGCAGGAATCATAATTTTATTATTATATTCATCTCTTATTTCTCTATTTTCCATTGTCGAGAACACTTCTATCTCTGATGTCAATGCTGCTTTTTCAATTTCTGATAATTCACGATATTTATTTTCTACTGATATTTTTCTTGTTATTGTATAATCTACTCCATTTACTGTTCCTATTATTGTAAATTCTATTTCTTTATCTGTTCCATTTGTTGTGTATGGCAATTGTGGCGAAATTGATTTTATTGTTCCACTTTCTATACTTGTATCAAAGTTTATTTGTAGTGTTGTTCCTTCTTCCAAACTTCCATTAGTTGGTTCTATTATTCCATCTATTGTTACTTTTATATTTTCCACTTTTGGTCTTGGTCCTGCTAACTGAAAATCATTTTCAACATACTCTCCATTTACATCTATTTCTACTTGATATTCATCTACTATTACTGTATATGGTGCAGTATCTCCTTCTACTGATAATATATCTTTATGGCTTTCTAAAAATTCTTTTAAGTCTTTATTATCTGTATATTTTTGTGCTTTATATTCTATTAATGCTAATCTTAACTTTTCTTCTTCCTCTGCTTTTTTACTTTCATCTCCCGCATTTATTGCTTGTGTTAATATTCCATTTTCTCCTGTCAACATTGCTATTGATACTCCTGCCAATATTATTAATACTATTATTGTAATAACAAGTGCTATTAATGTTATACCTTTATTTTTTTCTCTCATGCAACTATTATCTCCTTTTATTTTTTTATAAATTTCATATTTTAATTCTAAATTTTATTTATAACAAAACAAGTCTAATCAAAGCCACTGTTATCTATGACTTTAATTAAACTTGTTCTATATCTTGCTTCTTTTTTATCTCTTTTTTTGTCAATTACTCTTAGGCTGTGATATTTTTTCATAGTATCTGCCTCTTTTCATTTGTTTTAACTATTTTCTACATTATTGTATATTTATCTTTTTTTATTGTCAATAGTTTTAGTTAAAATCTTCACTCGAAGAAGTGTAGGTTTGTCAAACATATGTCACACTTTCTTGTTATTACTACCTTTGAAATACATTATATGCTATTTATGTACTTTAACTTGCTATATATTCTAAATATTTTTCCTTTGGACTTAGCCATTTGAGTGGTCTCATTGGAAAATTGTTATATTCGTTTATCCAATATTTTGCTGCACTTTTTAAATCTTCTAAACTTATAAATATTTTTTTATAATAAAATCTTTCTTGATCTTTTCTATGGCTTCTTTCTACTTTTCCATTATGTCTTGGAGTATAGGGCTTTATTAATTTATGTTTTATCCCTAACTCTTCTAATTTATTTTCTTATTTATATTCTAAATTACATACTTATATTTGAAAATCCATTATCCATATCAATTATTTCACCAATTATAATTACAATATTTTTTAATATCTTTTACTTCCTTCTTCATTTATACTCTAAAAATATCAATATAATACAACTCTAAAACCAATATCCTGATGAGCAGTAGTTATTGTATTACTTGTTCTTATTCCTGCCGGAATTACACTTCCCGAATAGTTAGCTGTTCCTCCTCTAAGTGTACAGATATAGTATCCTGACGTACTTCTTTCTAGTGTCCATTCACTTACATTACCTGCTAGATCACATATATTTAACACTGTTGCTTTTTCTGTTGCTCCAGTATTTGCTCTTACTCCGTTATAATTCCCTATAGAATCACTATTTCTAAATACCATTTCATAATCTACATCAATACCATCTTTTGTTAATCCTTTTTCTTCCATAAATTTCAATGTCAAATCCCATTGTATACCTAGCATTAATGTTGCATTATCATTTAAATCCTTAGTTTTTGCTTGAGATTCTGCTAATGTTAGATTTGTATACGGTGTTTGATTATACTGTATTACTGCTATATCTGATTGATTCCCAACCTCATATCTTCCAATCCAAAACCCACTATTTTCATATATTCCATTTAATATATTTTCCTTCAACTCTACATATTCTTCTTCTGTTAATCCATTACCGTTATACCATGACTCTGCTAACTCAATATCTCCTGCTTCTCTTGCATTTGCATTTGTTCCTGATTTCAGTCTATAATTACTTGGATTTATAGTATTCCCACTATCTGTTAAATATCCTAATATATCATTTTGAATCTCTGCATAGTCTGTATTTGAAGTTGCTGATATAAATATTTCTCTTGGAACTTCTACCCATACATATTCACTATTATCTAGTTCCATTACTAATCCTTCTGATATTTCATCTTCTGTTTCCTTACTTGATACTTCTCCTCCTTCAGGTACATATGCTGTTTTATTTGCTTTATCCGTAAAAGTCCCTCCACCTATTGGTCCAACATACAGTGGTTCAACGTCTATTTCTATATCATACCTTGAAGTTATTTTGACATCATATCCATCTACTTTAAATTCAAATGGTAATGTATTCGGAAAATCTGTTTTTATTATTCCACTTTCATCTTCTTTTGTTATTCCAGGAATTTTTATTAATTCATCCTTTAATTTATCCACATTTATTTTCCCTGTATTATCGTAACTACCATTTATTGCCAAAGTTATTCTTTCTTCAATCTCTGCTTCTTCCGTCGCCTTTGTCGCTTCAGCCACTTGTGTCAATATTCCATTTTCTCCTGTCAACATTGCTATTGATACTCCTGCCAATATTATTAATACTATTATTGTAATAACAAGTGCTATTAATGTTATACCTTTATTTTTTTCTCTCATGCAACTATTATCTCCTTTTATTTTTTTATAAATTTCATATTTTAATTCTAAATTTTATTTATAACAAAACAAGTCTAATCAAAGCCACTGTTATCTATGACTTTAATTAAACTTGTTCTATATCTTGCTTCTTTTTTATCTCTTTTTTTGTCAATTACTCTTAGGCTGTGATATTTTTTCATAGTATCTGCCTCTTTTCATTTGTTTTAACTATTTTCTACATTATTGTATATTTATCTTTTTTTATTGTCAATAGTTTTAGTTAAAATCTTCACTCGAAGAAGTAGATACAAAAGAATATATTTGTTTTTAAATCTTCATATCTAAATCAAAATAGAATTCTACACCATCATCTATATTTATAACACCATATTCATTGTTATAATTATTCATTATTGCCTTAACAAAAGCAAGACCAATTCCTGTTCCACCATTTTCTCTATTTCTTGATTCATCTGTTTTATAAAATCTGTTCCATAATTTAATAATTTTATCTTCTTCTATACTCTCACCTGTATTAAATACTTTAATTCTTACTTTATTATTTTTCACATCAACAGTATTTGTTATTCTAATTATTTTTTCTTTTTTATCTATATTTTTAGCAAATTTTATAGCATTTGTTAAATAATTTGTTATTACTTGTTCAATATAGAATTCATCTGCAAATACAGTTATTTCTTCAGATGTATCCCATTTAACTACAATTTGCATTTCTTCTAACATAACTTTAGATTTTCTTATTATTTCTTTTTGTAATTCAACAATATTAAATTCTTTATCATTAAATTCTCTTTTTCCATATTCTAATTTCATAAGTTCTAATAATTGTTTTACAAGTCTATCCATTTTATTTGTTTCATCTAAAATTACTTCAGCATAAAATTTTCTACTTTCTTCATCACTATTAACATTTTCTAGTAATCCTTCACTATATCCTTGTATAAGTGCTATTGGTGTTTTTAATTCATGTGATACATCAGATATGAAGCTTTTTCTCATTTCATCTATTTTAGATTTTTCTTCAATATCTTTTTCAAGTTCAATATTTGTAGCTCTTAGTTGTTTTATTGTTCCTTCTAATTTTTGTGACATTGTATTAATACTTTTACCTAATGTATTAATTTCATCATCGATTTTTCCTTCTTGATATTTATGTGTAAAATCTAAATTGCTCATTTTTTTAGCTATTTTATTTAATTCTAATATTGGATCAGTGAATTTTCTAGATACAAATGTAACAATTACTGCAGATAATAATATGGCAAATCCAGCCATTAAGTATAGGAAGTTATTAGATATATTTACACTCTCATATATTGAACTTACAGGTGTTCTAATATGTACAGACATTCCATTTTCAAGTTCAGAAGATAATAGTATATAATCCATTCCATTTCTAGTATCTTGTACATCTAAAATCTCATATTTATCTGTTTTCTCTAATACTCTAGATCCTTCACCTACATAATTCCCATTTGTTATACTATTAATCTCATTAAATGTAACAAAAAAATCTTTATTTGATGTATACAAACTTGTGTTTTTGTCACTTCTAATTACTATATCAAAATCATTTTTTGTTGCTATTTCTTCTAAATGTGTTTCTACACTTGGATCTTCTAAGTTACTACTACAAGTTTGAATATCTTCATATGCTACTTTTAAAGAATTTGTTTTTGCATACATATAAAATGTAGCAAATATTAAGTTATTAACTACTATTAAAAATAGTATTATTGCTAATATTATTATAGATATTAACAAAAACAATTTAACTCTAACTGATCTTATTAATTTTTTAAATTTCTCCATTAATTTCTCCTATTTTATTTCAAACTTATATCCAATACCTCTCATTGTCTTGATATATTTTCCTTTTTTACCTAATTTATGTCTGATTTTTTTGACATGACTATCTATTGTTCTTGAATCTCCATAATAATCATAATTCCACACACTGTTTAATATTTTATCTCTTGAAAGTGCTATATTCTGATTTTCTATTAAATATATTAATAATTCAAATTCTCTTAGGCTCATTTCAATTGTTTTTCCTTCAATTTTAACAATTCTACCTTCTCTATCTATTTCAATTCCAGCAATATCTAAAACTTCATTTTCATTTGCACTTACTCTTTTTAGTATCGCTTCAACTCTTGCAACTAAAATTTTAGGACTAAATGGTTTTGATATATATTCATCTACACCTAATTCAAATCCAAAAAGCTCATCTTGTTCTTCACCTCTTGCTGTTAACATTATTATTGGAATATTTGATTCTTGTCTTATTTTTCTAAGAACTGACCACCCATCTTGTTTTGGCATCATGACATCTAATAAAATCAATTCAATCTTATTTTTATTTTCCTCATATACCTCTAATGCTTTTTCTCCATCTTCTGCTTCTATAATACTATATCCTTTTGATGTAAGAAAATCTTTTATTAATTTTCTCATTCTTATTTCATCATCTACTACAAGTATAGATTTATTACTCATTTTTATCACTCCTATATTTAAATTAATACACCTATTTTACCAATATATTATGTCTATTTTGTGAAAAAAAGTCAAACATATATGTTTAACTTTTAAGTTTTTTTAATATTTATTGTTTGTTCATCACATGCAAGTTTTATACCTTCTTCATGAACTATTGCCATTATTTTATAATTTATGTTTTCTTTTTCTGTTAAAAACCCTATATAATCTACACAATCTGCAAAACTATATATTAAAATATTTAAACTATTACTTCTAATAATATCAAATTTAACTATAATAGAATCTTCTAATATTGATTCACGTTCTTTTAACATGTTCTCAACTCTTAACTTAAATCTTTCTAATTTTTCTAATGGAGTTGCTAATTCAACTGTTATATTTGTTTTATATCTTCTTTTTTCCATTTTACTCCAATTAGTTAGTGATGTACTTGTAACATTACCATTTGGTATATTTACTAATGCATTTTCAAATGTTCTTATTCTCGTACTTCTAAAAGTTATATCTTCAACTGTTCCTTCATATTTATCTATTTGAATCCATTCCCCAACTGCAAATGGTTTATCCATAAATATCATGGCACCACCCAAAAGATTTTTAGCTGTATCTTGTGCAGCAAGAGTTATTACAATACCCCCTATACCAAGACCTGCAACTAAACCTGTAATATCTATACCTAATACAATTATTACAACTAATACTCCTATTGTATATATTATTGCTCTAACAACTTTTAATACAACAGAAAACATATTGTCATCATCTTCTTTTTTGTATTTCTTTCTAATTTTTTTCACCAAACTTGAATCATCAACAAAACTAGCTGCTAAGGCTCTTGTAAATGCTAAAATACTTACAACTTTAAATATAGATGTAACAATTCCCATTATATTTTCAGATATATTAAGTGGTGTTCTTAAATATATGAAACCAACATATACACCTAAAATCATAAAAAATACTTTAAGTGGATTATAGAATGCTGATTCTCTAATTTCTTTTACTGCTTTAGTTTTTCTTCTATTGAACTTAAATAATCTTACAATAAAATATGCTATGCTACTACTTAATGTTTGAAAAAGTATAACAATTGCAATTGCAATTACAATATTAAATACAAGTTCTCTATTTATTGTTTCTAAAACTTCGTTCATTTTTCCTCCATTTTATGCCATATAATCTCTCAATTTTTTACTTCTACTAGGATGTCTTAATTTTCTTAAAGCTTTAGCTTCAATTTGTCTTATTCTTTCTCTTGTTACTTCAAACTCACGCCCAACTTCTTCTAATGTTCTAGCTTTCCCATCTTCTAATCCAAATCTTAATTTTAAAACTTTAGCTTCTCTTGGTGTTAAAGTATTTATTACTTCTTCTAATTGTTCTTTTAATAATGTATATGCAGCTGAATCATGTGGTGCTGGAGAATCTTCATCTTGAATAAAGTCTCCTAAATGACTATCTTCTTCTTCACCTATTGGTGTTTCTAATGATACTGGATCTTGTGCTATTTTTTGTATTTCTAATACTTTTTGTACTGGTATTTCCATTTCTTTAGATATTTCTTCTGGACTTGGTTCTCTTCCTAATTGTTGTAATAGATGTCTTGATGTACGAATTAATTTATTTATTGTTTCAACCATGTGAACTGGTATTCTTATTGTTCTTGCTTGATCTGCAATAGCTCTAGTTATTGCTTGTCTAATCCACCAAGTTGCATACGTACTGAATTTAAATCCTTTTAAATAATCGAATTTTTCAACTGCTTTTATTAATCCCATATTTCCTTCTTGAATTAAATCTAAAAATAGCATTCCTCTACCTACATATTTTTTAGCTATACTTACAACTAATCTTAAATTTGATTCAGATAAAATTTGTTTTGCCTCTTCATCACCTGCAAGTATTTTTTCTGCAAGTTCTGCCTCTTGTTCGAAAGTTAAAAGTGGTATTCTTCCAATTTCTCTTAAATACATCCTTACAGGATCATCAACATTTATATTATCGAAATTAGCATCTGTTAATGCTTCTATTCTTAAGTCTTCTACTTCTTTTAAATCTTCTATATCTGGTTCTTCTTCTAGTTCTTCATTTAATAGATCTACACCTAATTCTTCAAATGCATCAAATACCTTGTCTATTTGCTCTGGATTAACTTCATCTAATTCTGTCGCTAAATCTCCATATGTTATTGTTCCTTTTTCTTTAGCTTTTTTTAATATACTCTTTACTTTTTCGTCTTTTAAGTTTTCTCCATCTGTTTGATTATTTAATTTTTCGTTATTTATTTCATTTTCTTTACTCATCGTAAACATTTCCTTCCTATTTTATTTTAGCCATTTCTATTATTATTTGATTTAATTCTTTTTCTAAATTTGATTTTTCTTCATCATTTGATACTATATCTAATAAATTTAGAATCTCTAGTTTTCTTTCTGTTAATTTCCCTTTAGTAAAATTAGTTAATATATTGTCTATTGCTTTTTCTATATCTTTAATTTCATGGTCTTCAATTAATATTGATGAAATATGGTTTTGTTCATCTTTTTCCAAAGTATCTATTATTCCATTTATATTACTATTACCTTTTTCAAATTCTTCATACAATACTTTTACAATATTATTATTTAATTCATATTTAAAATCTTCTTCTTTAATATTTTGCTTAATTAATTCAAAGATGTTTGTATTTTCTGTTAATAACATATATATTATTGTGTTTTCTCGCTTAATAGTAGCATCTGATACTTTTATTTTAATATTATTTTGATTAGATACCTGTGGAATATTTTTGACAGGTTCTTGATTTTTTTCAAGCTTATTTTCAGAATAAATTAATTTATTTACTTCTGAATAAATTGCTTCTTTTGAAATATTATAATCATGTGCTATTTTTTCAATATATATTTCTTTTTCCATTGTATTTGAAACTTTAGAAATTAATTTTGCTATCTGATTTAAAAATTTAATTTTATCACTTGTATTTTCTAAATCTAATTCAGATTTTAAAATACTTACTTTAAATTCAACAACAGACATTGCTTTTTCAACTATATTATTAAATCTAGCATTACCATATTTAATAATATATTCATCTGGATCTTTTGCTCCTTCAATATTAAGGATTCTAATATCTATTCCCATTTCTTGAAGGATTTCTACTGCTCTTAATTTAGCTTTTTTACCAGCTTCATCTGAATCAAAACTTATAACTACTTGTTCTGAATTATTTCTAAGTAACCATCCTTGATTAGTTGTAAGTGCTGTTCCAAGTGGTGCAACTACATTTGTTATACCTCTTTGATAAAGTGATATAACATCCATATATCCTTCAACTATTATGATTTTTTTAGTATCACTTTTTTTAGCTACATTTAATCCATATAAATTTCTACTTTTATTATATACTAAGTTTTCTGGTGAATTTATATATTTGGGTTTAGAATCATCTAATACTCTTCCCCCAAATCCAATTACTTTTCCTCTTGCATCACATATTGGAAACATTAATCTATTTCTATATCTATCTATATATGTTCCATTATCATTTTTATTTACTAAACCTGACTCTAAAATTTCTTGTTCCTCAAAACCATTTTTAATTAACTCTTTATATAATTCATCAAATTTACCTGAAAAACCTAATTGAAATGCTTTTAATGTATTATTTGTTAATTTTCTTTGTTTTATATATTCTTGTGCCACTTTAGATTGTGGCTTATATAAGTTTTCATGATAATATTGTGCAGCAAATTCATTTACTTTATATACCTTCGCTTTTAATATCTCTTTTGACATATCTTGATTATTATCAATTGGTACTATATTCATATTAGCTTTTTCTGCAAGCATTTGTATGGTTTCTACAAATCCTAAATTTTCTATTTTAGATAAAAATGTAAATACATTTCCACCTTCATTACACCCAAAACAATGAAAAATTTGTTTATCTGGCGAAACTGCAAACGATGGCGATTTTTCATTATGAAATGGACACAATCCAAAATAATTTCTGCCTTTTCTTTTTAGCTGAACATATCCAGATATTACATCTACTATGTCACTAGCTTGTCTTACCTCATCGATTGTTTGTTGACTATATCTCACAAATTCCCATCCTTTCTTTTTTATTCATGTAATTATAATATTCTACGCGTTTTACATAAATCCTTCTAATTATGCTAAAAAATTGCCAAAAATCCCTTTTCTGACAATTTCACACATTCTTAATTATTAATTAACATCATCTTTTCATCTATTTTCGAAATAAGTTTTGCACATTTTTTCCACTCTTTTTGGTTTTTAATATTTATTTCTCCATTTGGCTTATACATCATCTTATGTTCTAACCCTGCCCAGAAATCCATTGTTATTGTTCTTATTTGTATTTCTGTTTTTATATATGTATTTTTCTGAGATAATTTAATAGGAACTTCTGCTACAATATGATAACTAGAATATCCACTTTCCTTTGGATTTTTAACATAATCTTTTTCTTTAATAATATTTACATCATCCATTTTTTCTAATATATTTTGTATTGTATATATATCTTTTTTAAGTGGACATATTATCCTTATTCCCGCTATATCATTTATATTATTCATCATATTTTTATATGTCAATTCTAATTTTTTATTTTCCATTTTTTTAACAATACTTTCTGGACTTTTTATCCTAGATTGTATGTTATCTATTAATCTATAATCATATAAAATATCATATTCATCTTTTATGACTTTAATATTATGTTCTAATTGTCTTATTGCCAAACTATATACAAACATTAATTTTTCAAATGTTTTATCTCTTACTTCTAATTTTTTATTATAATCTATTATATTTTCTACCTTAACTATTTCATTTGAACTTATTTGATTTTTTTTCATATACATCCTTCTTTCATAATTAGATATATTTATTATATGTATATATTATTGATTTATTGTTATTAAAACATTTTTTTTATGTGTTTTTTGTGTGAATTATATTATATATATGAAAAGAGAAGTATTACACTTCTCTTCTTGGTCCTTTATTCTTCTTTATATCTTCTATATTCTGCTTATATAGAATAGATTCTAGATTCACTATTAACATCAACTGCTTGTTGATATGTTTCTGGCTCTTTTGCTGTCCAGCTTATTACTAGTAATATTCCTAATAAAATTGATATCATTATATACTTTTTATTCTCTTTGAATACAACGAATTTTGTGAAATAATGTGCTGATACACCACTAGTGATAATACTGATACATACAGCTACCACTTCCGGTGTTATGTATGTTATAGATAACGGCATAAATAATGCCATAAATGCAATATACATTCCGAAAAATATAGAATACATTTTGAACTCATACATCCGTAGTTTCATTCGCCATTTATTTGGCTTTGGGTTTTTGCAAATATGTTCTACTATATTCATGAAACCTCCATTCAAACTATAGATAAAGTCGGACCAAAAACTTTATAAATACTATTATACCATACATTTTAAGTTTTTCCAAATTTTCACAAATATTTCTATTTAACATAATTTTCTTTACTTAAATTAGGATAATTAAATATTTTCCCACCTACTGTAAATTGATTGTTTTCAACATGATCTTTTCTTATCTCATTTTCTCCTACTAAAAAATATCTGTATCTTGCTTCATATCCTACATACCCTGTTTCAGATATAGGGTCATCCCATGTTGTATCAATTGCATACCAGTTATTATTTATCTCAACATAATTCCATGCATGATTTTCAGTATTACCTGTTGAATTTGTTGCTTCTCCTATTACCATAACACATGGTATTCCTAATTTATCCATTAAATATTTGAAACTTTTTGCATACCCTTCACATACAGCATCTTTATTTACTAATGCTCCATATATATCATAAATATATAGATTTGAAATTGTTCTATCATATTCTATATTATCTATTAAATAATCATGTACCATTTTAATATTTTCATAAGTATTATTGGTCTTTTTACTTAATATATAGTTTGCTTCACTTTCTATTTTAGCTAATGCATTATCTACATCTGTTTTCGAGTTAAATCCATCTGCTAAATAATTGACAGCTTCTCCATTATCTATATACACATTATATGTTTTTTTACCACCTTTCGTAATTGTCTCTATATTTAAGTACATGTTTTTAACATTCAAATAAAATACATTTGGATTATCATATAGATATGCTTCAATTGCAGATTGATAATAATCTCCTAGTAATTCTGAACCATTCTGTTTTTGCAATGTACTAGTAAAAAATCCTCCAAATTGTACTTTATATGTACCTGTTCTCATTTCTACTTCATTTTCATAAAATTCTTCATATATTCTTTTTGAATATTCATTTAACTGATTATAAAAATATTTATCTATTTCTACGATTACTTCTGGTTCTGGTTCGTCAACTGTTTGATTATTCACCTGATTTTCTAATTCTGCAATTATTGAATCCGAATTACTAGGAATAGTTTCTTTTTGTGAATTTTCTTCTTCTGCTTCTTTTGAATTATCTATTTCTGTTCTAAATTCTTCTTCAGCAACAACATTTGAATTAATCTGATTATTCATCAAATTATTATATATTATATATGCTAATCCTCCAATTACTAACATAATTAGAAGGATTATGCTACTCATTACAATCTTATATATTATCTTCATATTTATTCCCTCACATAATATTATTATATCATTTTTTCTTTTATATAACTAGTACATTATTAAGTTTTCTTTTCCAAATAAATGTAATATCTTGCTTTTTTCTTTTAATCCCTATATAATATTTATATGAAAAAATTAATTGTAAATGAAAAATATAATGGAAAAAAATTAAATAACTTTTTATTTGGTAATATTGCTAATTTAAATAACAATATGTTTTTTAAGTTGCTTAGAAAAAAGGATATAAAAATTAACGGTAAACGAGTTAATGAAAATGTAACTGTTTTTTTTAATGATCAAATTGAGGTATATATACCTGACGCAAAACTAGAAAATAATATTGATTTAAAAATATTTTATGAAGATGAAAATATTTTAATTATAAATAAACCAATAAATTTAGAAGTAACTGGAGATAATAGTTTAACTAATATTGTCCATAAAAAATATATTGAGTCTACTTTCTTGCCTATGCCTTGTCACAGAATTGACAGAAATACTTGTGGATTAATACTTTTTGCCAAAAATGAAGAATCACTAAATATTCTTTTTAATAAATTTAAATACCATGAGATTGAAAAACACTATATGGCTTTAGTATATAATATTCCTAAAAAAACTAATTCAAGATGTGAGGCATATCATTTTAAAGATATTAAAAATTCTAGAGTATATATTTATGACGACTTTAAAAAAGGTTGTTCTAAAATAGTTACTAATTATTCTATTTTAGAAAAATATTCAAATAATACATGTTTACTAGATGTTGAAATAGAAACAGGTAAAACTCATCAGATAAGAGCACATCTTGCACACCTTGGCTACCCTATTATAGGTGATGGTAAATATGGTATAAATGATGTAAATAAACAATTCAAAAAAAGATATCAAATGTTATATAGTTATATTTTAAAATTCAACTTCAAAACTGATTCTGGTATTTTAGAATATTTAAATGATAAAGAATTTATTTTAGATATAAAAAAAGATATAAAAGGAGACTAAAAATGAAAGTGTTAATAGCAACTAAAAATCCTGGTAAAATTGAAGGTGCAAAAAAAGCTTTTGAACATTTTTTTGATAATGTAGAAATTATAGGTGTTCCAGTAAATTCTGATGTACCAGATCAACCAGTAAATGAAGATATTTTATTAGGTGCTAAAAATAGAGTTGCTAATTTAATCACATATGCTAATTCTAATAATATTTCTGCTGATTACTATATATCAATAGAATCTGGTATTAATAATTATTTTTCAAATTGGGTAATAACTAATGTTGCAGTAATTGAAAATAACAATAATTACCAAAGTATTGGTACAAGTCCTTCTTTTCCAGTTCCTGAAAAATACGTAAAAAATATTATTGATAAAGATTTAGGAACTGTTATGGATAACATATTTAAACAAAATGATTTAAGAAGTACTAATGGTGGAATTAGTTTTCTAACACATAATACTATTACTAGAATTGATTTAACACAATCAGCTTTTATAATGGCTTTAACACAATTTATAAATAATAATATATGGAAAGATTAAGAGAAAAACGAATGTAACCTAAATACATTCGTTTTTATATTTATACTATATATACAATTTTTTCTTTACTGAAATATTTATTCATTTCTTCTCTTAAAAATATTTCTGCTTCTTTTCTTACTTCTGGTTTATATGTGTATTTTCCCATACCTCTACCTGTCATAATTTCTTTATCATATAATTTTATACTATTAGGAAAAGCTTCTTCATTTATTACTCTATGAACATAACTATATGTCATAAATATTATTTCAAAAAAAGCTTCTTTTTTTACTTTACTACTTAATCTTAAATCTAAATATTTAATAAGTTCTTTATATTTTTCTTTCCAACCATCAATTAATATAATTGGTGCTAATAATATTCCAACTTTATATCCTGCTTCTTGCAGATTATTTATTGCAATTATCCTATTTTCTAAGTTTGATGTTCCAAATTCTATTTTCCTAATTATATCTTCTGGATTCACACTAACTCTTACAATTATTTTCCCTTTATGATTTAATTTAAGTAATGGATTTACCATATCAAATTTTGTTGGAAATGTTAAAAACCCTTTTCCTTCTTCTGCAAATTTTTCTATTGTCCACTCAAGATTACATGTGATACTATTTTCTAATACCAAATCACTATTACTTCCTATTTCTAAAGTCAGATCTTTTTCTGATTTATTTGATACTTTCAATATTTTTTCCAACATTTGCTCTCTATTTACAAATAGTCTTAAATATGAACATTTATTATAATTACAGACTAAATAACAATACATACACATAGCAGTACACCCAGAAGATGTATATGGTACTAAGTAATCTGATGTTTTATTATTTTCAACAAATTTATGTGTTTTTCTTGTACCTATAATTAACTTTCTTTTTAAATCTACGAATTCACTATTTTGTTTTTTTCTTAGTTCTTCTATATTATTATGATTTTCTATTATTTTTTTAGGTATATCTTTATATTTTTCTAATAATTTTTTCCCTAATTCATATTCTTCTATATTTTTTTCATAATATATTTCTTTTGGTTTAAACATTTAATCACCTCTGATTAATATTATTACCATTTTATTTTTTATTATTTTAGTATTTTTATTTTGTAAACACCATATTAGGATAAATTTCTTTTAGTCTTTCATCTGAATAATTTTCATCAAAATAATTATCCATCATTGATTGTGCTTCTATTCCCTCTACTCTTTCTCTTTGCCTCATTATCGCTCCACTTGACATTACTACATCTACTGTAAAAATAACCATAAACACTATTGTAATCGGTATCATTCTACTTACTTTTATTTTTCTTAATTGATTAGCTATAAATGGATAGATTGATTTAATCCACAGACTCCCCAACACACCCCAATAGATACAATAAATTAAACTTGTTCTTCCACCTAATATCCCAAATTGGTCAGCAGAATAATGCCATGATGTTGAACCATATATAATTTCTTGCATTAAACTACATAGGGCTTCAAATAATCCTCCTGCAATCCCAGATACAAAGAAAATATATACTACATTTTTATCTTTAATTTTATGAAGTAATAATATTAATACTAATGCACCTAATCCATATATTGGTATAAGATTTTCATATATTAATGCTGTTCTACTTTCTATTATCCCTACTTTAAATATACAGTATAATGTTTCTACAATATTTCCTAAAAAAGATCCTAAATAAAATATCCAGAAAAATATACATATTTTATAAAATAGTGATTCTTTTCTTACACTTGTTTCTTTTTCTTCGTCCTTCTTTTTATTTTCTTTAGCTACTTCTACTTGTTCTTTTAATTTTTCTTCTGTTTCTTCTAATTTTGTACTCATTTTTCTCCTTTTGTAAATATTATCTTCTACATAAAAACAATATTCTATATTCTTATTATATTTCTATAACATTATACTACTATTAATTTATTAATAATTCAATATTATTTAAATATTTTTATACAAAAAAAGATCTTACATTTAAGTAAAATCTTCTTTAACTTTTGGTTGCGGGAGAAGGACTCGAACCTCCGACCTTCGGGTTATGAGCCCGACGAGCTGCCAACTGCTCCATCCCGCGATATGTTTACTATTATAACACCATAATTATTCTTTTGTCAAGTAAATCCAAGTAAATAATTCAAAAACTCTTTAATTGAATAAAAATAGTAATATCAATTATATATTATATTCAAATATATAAAAAATATTACTATTAATTTATAGATATTTAATTATTTCTATTTTAAAAATCCATTTATTATATGTTTTTCAGCTTCTTTTTCAGATAGTCCTAATGACATTAATTTTATAAGTTGTTCTCCTGCTATTTTTCCAATTGCAGCTTCATGTATTAAATTTGCATCAACTGAATTTGCAACTACTTCTGGTTTTGCAATTACTTTTGCATTATCTTTAATAATTGCATCACATTCAGTATGTGCATAACATTCATTATTTCCATATATTTTAGAAACAAATTCCTGTATTGAATTATCTGTTGCTACAGATCTTGAAACAACATGTGTACTAGATTTTTCACCATCTAATTTAACATCAAATATTGTTTTAGCATATTGATTTCCATGTGTCATTATTTTTTCAGATATAACTAAATTAGAATTATCTGCTAATTCTCCTTTTGTAAGTCTTTCTGTTGAATCAACACCTTTAATTTGTGTACTATTCATTTCTAAATAACTATTTTCTTTTAAATATACCTCTGTAACTGGATTTAATATTCTTTTTCCATTACCATCACCTTCACCATAATGTTTTTCAATATATTTAACTTTAGCATTTTTTTCTACATAAAATCTATGTATTCCATTATGTTCTGAATCTTGACTACTACAGTTATGTATTCCACAACCTGCAACTATTGTAACATTTGCATTTTCTCCAATATAGAAATCATTAAACACTACATCACTAAGTCCACTTTCAGTAATTATTACTGGGATATATACATATTCAAATTTTGTATTTGCTTTTACAAAAATATCTATTCCAGATTTATCTTCTTTTACTGCAATATTAATATTATCTGTTATTTTTCTTTCTATCCCTTTTCCATTTTTTCTAATATTATATGCACCTTTTCTTAGATTCTCAACATCAGATATTTTATCCAAAAGACCTTTGTCTACTACTTCAAATTCATTTATTTCATTACTCATATAATTCCTCCTTCCTAATTAAAAACCTCTACATTTTTAGGGAACTTTTTACAACAATGTGTTGTCTTTAAATTAGTGTTTAGTATTTCTTCTGCACTACCAATTTTTTGAATTTCGCCTGATTTCATTAATATTATTTCATCTGCAAAATTTAATATTCTTTCTTGGTGAGATATTATTATTGTTGTTCCTTTTATAATTTCATTCATATTTTCAAATACTTCTATTAAATTATTAAAACTCCATAAATCTATTCCCGCTTCTGGTTCATCAAATATTGTAAGTTTAGCTTCTCTTAAAGCTACAGTCGCTATTTCAATTCTTTTTAATTCTCCACCTGATAAAAAGTTATTCACTTCTCTATCAATATATTCATTTGCACATAATCCCACTTTAGCTAAAATATCACATGCTTCATTTTTATTTAAATTCTTATTACTAGCTAATTTTAATAAATCAAATACAGTTATCCCCTTAAATTTAACAGGTTGTTGAAAAGCAAAACTTATTCCTAAATTAGCTCTTTCATCAATAGACAAATCTGTTATATCTTTTCGATCAAAAAATATTTCACCTGAATCTGGTTTCGTTATTCCCATTATTACTTTAACTAATGTTGATTTACCTGATCCATTTGGTCCAGTTATAGCTACAAATTTACCTAAATCTATTTTTACATTTATATCTTTTAATATTTTTTTATTATCTCTTTCGAAATTTATATTTTTCAATTCTAATAACATTTTATTTCCTCCCATAATCTAATGATTTAGACCATTCTTTATTATCTTTTAATTTATTTCTAATCTTTGTATTTGTGCATTTTTTGCACTTATCTTCACCTTCTTGATAGTTACACTTACACCCTATGTTCCTATATTCCAATAAATCTATTATATATTTACAAAGTTTTTCTTCCGTTTCTTTAGATATTGAAGATTTCATTAATGATGCATCTTGTTTTGCTTGTTCTTCTTCTACTTCTAAAAAACCAACTAAAAACATTTCCACCAAATCTTGTTTTTTTAATATTTCTTTTGCTATTTTTTTAGCTTTAGGTGTTAATGTAATATTTCCATATATTTCATAATTTATTAGTTCCATTTCTTTTAAAACATTTATAGCTTTATTTACACTGGGTTTTGTTATATTCATTTTTTTAGCTATATCTGTTACACGTATTTTGTTATTTACATATTCTAATAAATATATTGTCTTTAAGTATTCTTCTTGTGATACTGTTAGTTTCATAAAAACTCCTTTTTGTTAGTTTGTGCTAACATTTTATTTCATTTCCCCTTATTTGTCAATACTTTTTCTGTTTTTTTACTTAATTCAAATAAATTTCATTAAAATAAGAGATAGAAAACCATTTATAGTTTCCTACCTCTTTATATTACTTTAACTTATATTTACTTGTTTTATTTACTCACTTGTCTTAATACTATTACAGCTTTAAATAAGTCGCCATCTATAATTAAATCAAATTCACCTTCTTGAAGTTCTACTAAGTTTTTAACAATTGCTAATCCTAATCCACTTCCCTCTTCTGTTCTAGATTTATCTTCTCTTGTAAATCTTTGAACCAATTCATTTGCATCTTTTTTAATTTTTTGTTTAGATATATTTTTTAATTCTATTCTAATTTCTTCTCCAACTTCGCTAATATCTATATATACTCTTGTTCCTTCCATTGCATATTTATATATATTTGTATATAGATTTTCAAATACTCTGTATAAATATCTACTATCTGCTAAAACTAAAATTTTCTCTTTTTCATTTTCTATATTAACACTTAAATTCTGTTTTTTGAATTTATCTTCAAATTCACCATTTATTTGATTTACCAATTGTACTATATCTAATTCTTCAAAATTCATTTCTATATTCCCTGATGATGCTTTAGATATTTCTACTAAATCTTCTGTTAATTTTTTTAATCTAAAAGATTTTTGCTCTAATATTTCTAAATATTCTTCAACTTTTTCATTTTGTATATTTTCTTTTTTTAATAAATCCACATAATTAATTATTGATG
>CAYJKU010000001.1:132689-167476 GCA_964371215.1 uncultured Clostridium sp. | reverse complement strand
ATCATGTGATACATTTGTGATTAATTCTGTTTTCATTTTTTCACTTTTTACTTGTTCTTCTATTGCTTCTGAAAATCCATTTTTAATATCTAATAATTCTTTAACTACCTCTTTGGGATCTCCAGTATATCTATCTACATTTATATCTACTTCTTCATTTTTGTGTATTTTACCTATAATTTTTCTAATATCTTCTATTTTGTCATATTCTTTCATGATGATATACATATATATTCCTACAATTATTATATTTATTAAAAATGCCACAAAAAAACTTGTATAAGCTGTTAAAGCTATAAATATATTTATTGCAAATAAGATTACTCCTAATACATATATTTTATATCTATTTTTTACATTTATAAGTAAATATTTTAATTTAGATAAAATCATATATATTATAGTAGTTTTAAATATTGTTTTAGTTTTTATTCTTTTAATAAATGTTTCAAATAATGCCATAGTAAGTATATAGTAAATTAATCCAACAATTATAAATGCTAATAAAGTTGCATATGTTGTTAAATTTCCCATTCCATTTTCTACTGAATTTATATTATAACTAGCTTCATATGATATTGAAAAAGATATTCCATATATCATAAAACTAATAAAAGCTACTATTTCTAATGGAATTTTATCCAAGAAATTTAGGTGTATTTCTTTTTTTCCACCTTTTCTTCCACTTCCTATTATTATGAATATTAATGCTATTATTAATAATACAACTGCTAATAAACTATTTCCAATTGCATATGTGTATTGATTTTGAACTATCTCATATATTATACTTTGAATATTATATTGATTGGCAAAATCCAGATTTTCACTTAATCCAATATATACAATGTAATTACTATTTTTTAAATTTTCATATACACCTGTTTTTTCTATATTTTCTTTTTCTAATCCATTTATTGTTGTTGTAATATTATTTTGCTCATATTTAAAATTATATTTATTACTTTCTAATTCTTTAATACTCTCACTTATATTTATTTCATCATAATTATAATATTTTTCTGATATATATAATATTTTATTTTCTGAATCTATTAAAATTTTATCCACGCTATTTTCTTGAATTCTATATATTTTATACATTTCACCATTATATTCTATCTCATTTGAATATATTTCTCCATTATAATATGATGCAGCATTTTCATATTGTGGATATTCAAGAATATTTATACCACTATATATTTCATAATACATATCTTCTTTAAATATTTCTGAATCAAAATATGTTTCAGTTTTTATCGCTTCTTCACCATATTGTTCTACATATGCCAAACTACCAATTGATGCTATAATTGCTAAAATATATATTGGTATAAATATATATGATATATTTTTTACTATTCTTCTTATACTAATTTTCTTCATTTTTATCCCCTTTTCTTATTATATATTTTCTATCTTGTATCCAATTCCCCATATTACTTTTAAATATTTAGGTTCTTTTGGATTTATTTCGATTTTTTCTCTTATGTGTCTAATATGTACTGCTATAATATTTTGAACATCAAAACTATCTCCTGTTGATATATTGTTATATATTTCATCAATTGAAAATACCTTACCTTTATTTTTCAACAAAAATAGTAATATTGAATATTCTGTTTTTGTTAATTTAATTTGTTCTTCAAATATTTTTACAATTTTCAAGTTATCATCTATTACTAAGTCTCCAGTAATATATACCTTCTCATCATCTTTATTTTCCTGTTTAAACATTGTATATCTTCTTACCTGACTGTTTACCCTTGCAATTAATTCTAATGGATTAAATGGTTTTGTTATATAATCATCTGCACCTTTATTTAAGCCTTCAATTTTATCATAATCTTCAGATTTTGCAGATAACATTATTATTGGTATTGAATATTCTTCTCTTATAATTTTCGTTGCTTCTATTCCATCTAATTCTGGCATCATAATATCCATCAATACTAATTTAATATCTGAATTTAATTTAATAATCTCTATTGCTTCTTTTCCTGTATATGCTTTTAATATCTCGTAATTTTCTTTTGCTAAATATATTTCTATTGCTTTTACTATTTCTTTATCATCATCTACAACTAAAATTTTATACATCCCAATATTTCCTTTCACCTGTTTGCTATGTTACTAGTATAACATAATTTTCTTAATATTTAATTATATAATTATTAATATTTTATTAAGTTTTATCACAAGAAAAAAAGACCATTATAGTCTTCTTTTTAATTATTCATTTCTTTTTCTCCAATATCTTCACTTAATCTAAGTAAATATCCATTAGGATCTTGAATCAAGAATTCTTTATTTCCTAATAACTTATTATCTTGTCTATACCAATTTTCTTGCATATCTTCAAAAATATTGTATTTACTTTCCTTAATATCCTTGTATATTTTTTCAATATTTATAACTTCTAATTGAAAATTTATACCTCTTCCAAATGGATATTCTAAATTCCCTGTTTCCCATTTATTTTGTGTTTTTAATTCTTGTAACATAAATTGACATTCGTTCATTTCTATAAATGAAAATTTATCTTCTTCTCTATTATATATTTCTACAAATCCAATTAATTTATATAGTTCTAATGTTTCTTTTAAGTTTATTACATCTAGTTCTGGAATTAATTTATTAAATTTCATATTATACCTCATATATTCTATGGTGCAAGTAGTGGGACTCGAACCCACACACTATATAGCACACGCCCCTCAAACGTGCCTGTCTACCAGTTCCAGCATACTTGCATACCATATTATTTTAACATTCTTTTAATATTTATTCAACCTATATACTTATTAAATCTTTTATCTGTTCATATTTAGAATCACCTATACCACTTACATTTTTAATGTCTTCTATATTTTTGAATTTTCCATTTTCTTCTATGTATTTAATTATCTTTTCTGCTGTAGATATTCCTATACCAGGTAATGTGTCTAGTTCTTGTATACTCGCTTCATTTATGTTTATTTTAACATTTTGTTTACTATTATTATCTGAATTTATATTTTCTTCTATTACATATTTATTTGAATCATCTTCAACTATTTCTTCATTTGTAGGAATATGTATTTTCATTCCATCTTCGACTTTAAATGCTAAATTTATTTGAGTTAAATTAGCATTTTCCAATAATCCACCTGCAATTTCTATTGCATCAGATATTCTACTTCCTTCACTTAATTCAACTATACCTTCACTAACAACTGCTCCTGATACATGTACTATTATTATTTCTTCTTTTTCCACTTCAATTTCTTTTTCTAAATCTTCAGCAATTATATTTTCACTAATACTGTTTTCTACAATATTGAAATTATTTACAATATATTCATTATTTTGTTTATTATATAAATAATATATTATTAATATGACTATACTAATTATTATAGAAACTAATATAATCTTATGTTTTTTATTGATTTTACTTATTTTATCTACCTCCTTGTACATCTTTTGACAATTTTCTTGTATTTTCTAGTAAAATGATTTATTATATATCTAAATAAAATATTATAGGAGAAAATATGAAATTAAACTTAAATTTAAATAGATATATTTTTTTGTTTACTTGTTTTATTTTTTTTGTGTTTTTTACTCAGTTTACTTATGCAAATTCAACTGAGCCTCAAATAGATTCTGAAGCTGCAATATTAATAGAACCTACATCTGGAAAAATATTGTATGAAAAAAACAGTCAAGAAAAAATGTATCCTGCAAGTACTACAAAAATATTGACAGCTATACTTGTTTTAGAAAATGCTAATTTAAATGATGTTGTTACAGTTAGTGATTATGCAGCAACAGCATTAGGGCCAGAATATGCAAGTGCTAACTTACAATATGGTGAACAACTAACAGTCAACCAACTTTTACAAATTTTATTAGTATATTCAGCAAATGATGCTGCTATTGTTTTAGCAGAACATATTGGTGGCTCTGCAGATAGTTTCATCTCAATGATGAATACCAAAGTATATGAATTAGGATTAGAAAATACTAATTTTTCTAATGTATATGGTGGACATGCTTCAGATCACTATACAACAGCATATGATTTGGCTAAAATTATGGAATATTGTTTACAAAATACCGAATTTAGAAAACTAGCTGGAAGTGCATCTTGTTATATTCCTGCAACAAATACAAGTGATATTAGGTTATATGAATCAACAAATGACTTAATTGTTCCAGATAATTATAACTATTATCCATATATTACAACTGGTAAAACCGGATTTACCACACCTGCTGGAGAATGTCTTGTTACATCTAGTTTTAAAGATGATATGGAGCTTATATGTGTTACACTTGGTGGTTATACACCTTTATCTAGATTCACAGATACCAGAGACCTTTTTGATTATGGATATTCAAATTATACTTTTAGAGAAATACTTGCAGAAGATACTCTGCTAATTAATTTAGAAGTACCAACTTCTCCAATTGCTAGTGAATTTATTGACTTATATTCAAATTCTAATATTATTACATTAGTAAACACTTCTTTAGATACTTCTAATTTAGAATATTCAATAAACTTACATGAAAATATTTCTGCACCTATTAGAGAAAACCAAATATTAGGAACTGTTACTTATGTTATTGATGATACAACATATACAGTTGATTTGATTTCAAGAACTTCTGTTGTGGAAACTTTCTATTCATATTATTTAACAGTTTTAGGTATTATCTTTCTAATTATTATTGCAATATTAATAACTTGGGTTATTATTTGGAAAATATTTTTAAGTAATAAAAAAGAATTAGAACAATTACCTGAACATATACTTGTTAATCCAGAAAATCTAGATGATGGTAATAGTATTACAAATACTATTATGGATTCAGATGATAAAAATATATAGTTATAAAAAGAGGAATTCATTAAGAATTCCCCTTTTTTTATTAAATTATATAATCTTCTCCAACTATGACTGTTATTTCTGTTGTACTATCATCTGATTTTGACATTACAACATTTTTTAATCCTAATGATGTTTTAATATTTTCAATTGTTGCTTCACTAACATCTACTGGATATATTATTGTACTTTGTGAAATTACATTTGAAGTTGTTTCAGTTGCTACTTCCATATCTGACATTTCTGCTTTATCTACAATCTCTTCTAATTTACTACTATATCCTGTAGCATTCACAATATTTATTTCAACTTCAGATAAATCTACTTCTGTACCATCATGTACTAAGTCTCTATTTACAAACATTTCTTTTATTAATTCTTCTGTCTCATCTTCATCAACTCTATAAATCCATGTTCCCATACTATTATTATTTGTATTTACTCCTGGCAATGTTGCTGTTTGTAAATCAGCTGTACTAAATTCAACTGCATATGGTATGTAATCTTTTATATAGTCAAAATCTACATTTGTTATAACATTATCTATTACAACATCTAATATATCATTTAATTTAAATATATTTTCTGGTTTTAACATTTGGTTTGCTACTGCTTCCATGAATTCTCTTTGAGTTCTCATTCTTCCAGTATCACCTGTTCCATATTCTTCTGGATATGTTGTTCCATTTGAATTTTGTCTAAATCTTAACAACTGTTCTGCTTGATCTCCATTTAAAACTTGTTCTCCAGCTTTTAAATCAATATATAAGTCTTGGCTTGTATCTGTATATTTCATATCTATTGGAACATTAAATGTTACACCATCTATTACATCAACCATTTCAATTAATGCTTCTGTTTTTACTACAACATAATGTTCTATATCTAGTCCTGTAATTTCATTTACTGCTTCTAAAGTTTCATCTGGCCTATTTTTTCTAGAATAAAATGCATTAATTTTTTCATATGGTGTTGCTTTGGAAGGATTTGTTCCCACATATGTATCTCTTGGTATAGACATTAGTGATGCTTTTTGTGTATTTGGATTATATGATGCAATCATTATTGTATCTGTTAAATATACATCTTCTTGATCTGTACTTATACCAAGTATTAAACATTTAAAATCTTCTAACTCTTCTTTTGTTGACATATCATGGCCTATAGCTGTAGCTATTATTCCACTTACTCCTCCACCATTTTGATATACTTTATATGTAAATAAAACTCCCATTGCTATTATTATAAGTAATAATACATAAAATAATTTCTTAACTATTGAAGTTTTTTTCTTAACTTTTTTATTTGTTTTTTTATTAGATTTTTTATTTATATTTTTCTCATTATTTTCATTCGTATTTCTAGATTTTTCTTTCACTTTATTCACTCCTAAAAAATTTCATATTTTGAGTATATCAAAAAAAAATTTAAAAATCAACATACAACAAAAAATAAATCTATATACTAAAAATTAGTATATAGATTTATCACTATTTTATTTCTTTTATTTCATTGATTATTGGTTGGTTTTGTTTTAATACAGTTCCATTTTGGTCTTGTACTTTAGTATCTAAACATATTTTATCTACAATTTCTATTCCTTTTGTTACTATTCCAAATGCTGCATATTGCCCATCTAAAAATGTACTATCTTCATGAACTATAAAGAATTGTGAGCTAGCACTATTGGGCATTCCTGATCTTGCCATAGATAATACTCCTCTTTTATGTGAAATAGTATTTGCTACTCCATTATTTTTAAATTCACCTTTTATATTTTCTTTAGAACCACCTGTTCCATTACCTAATGGATCTCCACCTTGTATCATGAATCCATCTATTATTCTATGAAATGTAAGTCCATTATAGAATCCATCATTAATTAATTTAATAAAATTTGTTACTGTAATTGGTGCAACATCTGCATTTAATTCAGCAGATATTATTCCATAATCTTTCACATCTATTTCAATATTATGTTTTCCTGTTAAATTTGCCATTCTTATTCTCCTTTTCATTTTAATATATATATCTATTATACATGCTTTTTATTTTTTTTCAACTATTTAATCTAATAAAATAGAAATAGAGTAGTGCATTGCACTACTCTATTTAGGATTAAGAATGTTTAATATCTGAACTACTTATCCACGCTGTTTGGAGAGTAATTACAGTCCCCTGTAGCTCCCTCAAGTTTCTTATAATGCGATAAATCGCATCTTGCAATTCCTCTACTGTATACGGGCTTTCTTCAGTCTGTATACGTTGAAGCGTTTGCTCCAGATTTAGAATTTCAATAATTACAATTTCGGATATTGTTCCTTTTCCTACGTATAGTTTCCCTACTCTTGGTCCTCCATCTGTATCGGAGCTATAATCAATATCTCCTCCTCCAAAAGGCGAATACTTCTCTTGGAGAATTTCATATGCTAGATCGCTAAGATTTTTCATTTCTATTTCTAATTCTTCAAGAGTTAGAAATTCTGCTCTTGCTTCTAAAACCGCCATTTGTTCCAAATGTTCTACTTGGATATTCATAGAATCTACTGTCTCCAAATTCATTGTATCAACACGGTATAGTGCTCTAAACGGAAGTGTAACACTCCATAAAGCGCTAAATACAGCATAAACAATTAATCCTATTACAATAAGGAACAAAATCAATTTTATTATTTCTTTTGCACATTCTCTTAGCTCTCTAAATTGCTCTGCTTTTTGTTCTGCTTTTTGCTTTGCCCTTTGCTTTGCCCTTTGCTTTGCCCTTTGCTCTTTACTATATTCTGTCATTCCTACTGTTGCTGTTCTCATTTCTTATTCCTCTTTATCTTTCTTTATTTAAGGGGATCATTCATGCCCCTTATGTATATTATTAGTATACTTTATTATACCACATTTAAAAGAAAAAGTAAAATTTCAACTACTTATATAATTTTAACACTTTATTTAATATTAATTAGAATTCTATCTTTCGTTCCCCTTATGATTTAATCTCCCTACTATTTCATCATATTCTTTACTAATTTTATTTATATCTCCATGATTCAACTCTTCTATCTTACTACTTCCATTTTCATTTACCAATGGAATATTCTTATTTTTATTGTAAATTGTATATGTGACATCTAAATTATCTATAATATCTTTCATATAGCTATGTAAATTAGAAAACTTGTCAATCACTTCTTTTCTTTCTACATCTCTTCCTGTTTCTTCAGCTCTTTTTTTTATATTCTCAATTGATAATTCTAATGTAGGATTTATTACTATAATATATGGTTGTACACCATGTTCAATAGCCAATTTCACTTTATTTTTAAAAGCTGGTGGTGTTATTGATCCTTCATATACAATACTATTTTTAAGCAATTCTTGATTTTTTTTATTTTCAAATAATGCTTGTGCAAAATATGATTTTCCTGCACCATATGGACCTGTAAGATAAATACATTTTTTTACTTCTTTATCTTCTAATGCTCTCTTATATAACTCATTTGTTAAAACTGCTGCTGTGTTTGTTATCGCTTTATTATATTTTGTTCTATTAGCTTTACTATGCGCATAAAAAGGATATATCATTTTCATTAAATCAGAATTGATATATTTACCTTGCCTACTACTGTATAATTTTTTATATTCTTTTAATAACCTGTCTGTATACTCACAAGCTGTATTTATACAATATTCTTCTACTTTTTCTTCATCGCTTCCTTTTATAAAATTTTGTTTATAAATATTTTCTTTATTAATTGTTCCCATACTTCTTTACATCCTATTCATTTTCTAATAATTGCATATTTTCTTTATTTTTTCACAAGCTTTTTTATCTTTTTTAGTTTTTGAAAAATACTCTTGTGCTGACTTTAAAAGTATTTGAATATGTCTTTGTTTTTCATTTTGCTCATTGCCTTTTATTTCCATATTTCTCCTTATCTTAATATCTTTTTATAAATTTCAAATTATCAACAACTTCTTTACCAATCATTATATTTGCTATTTCTATTAATTCGAGCCATTTTTCAATCTGTCCTCTATAATGTGCATCTAATCCATACATAACAGAAATATCATATTCAGTTACTATTTCCCAAAACTCTTTTCTTGGATAATTCACTGTATTAAGTTTTTTCAACTGTTCGACTATAGGATCATCATTTAATATTCTATTTAGATTATAAGTTCTTTGAAATATATTGTTTAAATTAATTTCTAGTGGTATTTTATTTTTTTCTGCTATTTTACAAATCTTGTGTGCTATTTTCTTTTCTATATCTCCAAATTCTTTTCTTTTCGTTAAATAAATATCTGGATGAGCTATTATATCTGGAATATCAAATTTAGTTGCTTTTTCTATATTTTCCACATATTCGAATAAATCTTCTTCTGTTAAATCACACTTTCCTATGATCTTTAATTCTTTATATTTGTTATAAACATAATGTTGTCCTAATACAATAAAATCAGATTCCTTTTTTAATTCCATTATGTTTTCATGTTCTTCATCAATATATTCTATTTCATATCCTACTAAAATTTCAATTTCTTTTTTATATTTATCTTTAAGACTTTTTATACTATTTAAATACTCTTCTTTTTGGTTATAATCCATTCTAATTTTTTTTCTATTATCAATTATGTTTTTTTGAGGATAATGTTCTGTTATTGCTATTTTTTTTAATCCCATTTTAATGTATTCCTTAACATATTCCTCATCTAACATGTCTATATCTGAATGTCCACATCTATATGTATGTGAATGTAAATTAAATTCTTGCATATCTTCTGCCGAATTAATTCGACTTCCCCCCTTTTATACCATATTTTTACAATTATATACTAAATATACTTCATTTGCAAATTTATACTTTTAAATGAATCTTTTATTTCAATTAAAATATTCATTTATCCCCATATATATTCCCCATGCTAATTTATCTTGATATGTATTATCTTGCAATAATTTTTCTTCTTCATTATTAGATAAAAAACCACATTCAACTATAGATATTGGAATTTCTACATTCTCCATAATATATACATTACTTAATTTTAACGTCTCTCTCTTATTTTCTTTTTGAATAGTATCATTTAAATTATCTTGTATACTTGTTGCTAATCTTATACTCTCTTCATTGTTTTGCTTAAAAAAAGTTTGCCACCCCCAATATTGTTCTTGTTCTATCTTATTTAAATGTATACTCACAAATATATCTGCACTTGAGCTATTTCCTATTTCAACCCTATTTTTCAAATCAGATACTTTCTTTTCTCGAAGTGTATTTTTATCTAAATCATATATTCCATTTTCATCTGATCTAGTTAATATAACTGTACAGCCTGATTGTTCTAGCAAACTTTGTACTTTTAATGTAATCTGTAAGTTTATATCTGATTCTGTTATTCCGTTACTGCTTTCTGCTCCTAAGTCTGGATATCCATGTCCTGCATCTAATATTACTGTTTTCCCTGATACAGGTACTGAAACTGTTTCTAATGTATATTTAGGTATTTCTTCTTGAGCTATTTGAAAAGAAAATACAAATACACCTAAGAATATACACATAAGTATTAATTTTATTCTCTTACTATTTATTACTATCATAATTCCTCCTAATATATTTATTATTAAAATATATATATTTATATAAGGCTTTATGCTAAAAACTAGATAGAAAACACATTTGTTTTCTATCTAGTTTTTAATATTTATTTTTCTATTTATTTCTTCTTTCTTATACTTTATCTACAACAATTATATTAAATTCTTCATTTTGGTAATTTGGTTTAAATACTTGTTTTTCTAAAACAGTTATATTAAGACCTTCTATCTCTAATACTTTATTTAATAATTGTTCTGCTGGATTATCTAATAATATTATTTTACCTTCAGAATTGTCTATAACATCTTTTAAATCATATGTTATTTTTAGGTTAGGAGAATAAGCTTTATATGCTTCTTCTATACCCCAATATTCTAAATTAGCAAAATATTGATTTTCATTTTCTACTGTTACTGATGTTATTCCACCTAAACTCATTCCTTTGAATATTATTGTATCTTCATTTTGTGCAATTTCATCTATATATGTGATTACATCTTTGTTATTTATATCATAGTTTTTTTCTACCATATTTACACATGTTACAAGTGTCCCTATTACAAGAAATGTTCCTATTACTGCTAATATATATTTATTTGTGTTTTTTGCAAGAAAATATGATAATCCAAATATTAAGAATCCTGAAATTGTAAATAAGTATCTATCATATAGTATTGGAGACATTATTAATGAAGCTATAAATACAGCTAATATTACTAATATATATATAACTAATGAAATAGCACCAACCTTATATTCTTCTTCCCTTATTTTCGCTTTTATGGCTAAACTTATTGTATATCCATATAACACTACAGCTGATATTAATACTAAAATTGTGTTAATACTTTCTCCTCCACTAAATTGGAAATTTAATATTTCTATTAATGTTTTTGGGAATTCCATTGAAATCCAAAATCCACCTGATACACTAGCAATTTGTCCAACTAGTTCTATCATCCATGGAAAATATATTAATACTTGTAATATTTCAGCTAAAATGAATGTTATTAATATTTTCTTGTCTAATTCTTTTCTTTTTGTAATTACATATATTATTAATCCTAAATTTATTATCCCCATTGCTACTACTCCATAATAATGTGTGTAACAACTAAGTAAACTAAATATAGCAAATATTATTATATTTTTCATATTTTTTTCTTTTATAAATCTATACAAATATATACCTGCTATTGTTACTATTAACATTGCTAATGTATACATTCTTATTTCAGATGCATATAAAATTACTATTGGTAAGAAAAATGTTAAAAAACTAAATATTGTTCCTACTTTTTTTCCAAAATCTTTTGATATATGTGTTAATCCTAATATTCCCATTACTATTAATGGTATTATTGAAAATATTCTATAAATCATTATAGTTTCACCAAAAATTAATGATACTAATTTTAATATCCAATAATATAGTGGTGGATGAACATCACTTGCAGTAATATTCCAAATATCTGCAAATGAATGATTCATTAATCCTACTGTATATGATTCATCAAACCAGATATTAGAGTGAAATGCTGGTATAAACATTATTGCAGCACCTATTATGATTATAAGTATTTGTAATAAATTTTCTTTTATATATGTATTTACTTTCTCCATTATTTTCCTCTTTCATTATGAATAAAATGACAGAACTTTATATTCTATCATTTTACTTTTTTACATTTATTAATTAAAACTATGCTTCAACTGGTGCTTCTACTGGACAAACTCCTGCACAAGCTCCACATGATATACATGTATTTGCATCTATTTCAAATATTTCTTCACCTTGTGATATACATCCTACTGGACATTCTGAAGCACAAGCTCCACATGATATACATGAATTTTCTATTTTATATGCCATTTAAATTCACCTCCTTATATATTACTAAATTATATTTATTAATTTTTTTCTAATTCTGCTAATTCTTTTTTATATTGTAATTCTTCTTTAATTTTACACTTTTTCTCACAGTTTTTAACAATTTGAATATCTTCTAATTTGAATTTTTTATAAAAGAAACCTTCTCCATCTTTGAATTTTACTTTAACAACTTCTTTTAATGTTTCAACTGAATCTACTTCCCCTTGACCATCTTCTGTTTTTACTAATGCTCCTACTTTAGGTAATCTACTACATTTTTCTTCATACACTTCATTTTCATATTTTAAACAACACATTAATCTTCCACAGTTTCCAGAAATTTTCGCTGGATTTAGAGATAAGTTTTGTTCTTTTGCCATTTTAATTGATACTGCTTCAAAATCACTTAAAAATGAACAACAACATAATTCACGTCCACAAACTCCGTTTCCACCAATTCTTTTTACTTCATCTCTAACACCAATTTGTCTAAGTTCTATTCTTACTTTATATATTGCTGCTAGTTCTTTTACTAATTCTCTAAAATCTACTCTTCCATCTGATGTGAAAAAGAATAGTAATTTACTATTATCAAACTTATATTCAACATCTGTTAATGTCATATCTAATTTGTGTTCTTTTATTTTTTTCAAACAAACATCAAAAGCTTCTTTTTCTTTTTTTCTACACTCTTCATATTGTTTATGGTCTTTATTAGTTGCAAATCTTAACACTTTTTTAAAAGAATCTAATTGCTTTTCATCTTCAATTATTCTATTTGCAATAATTACTTCACCATATTCATCACCTTGAACAGTATCTACTATTACTTTGTCTCCATTTTTAATTTTTAATCCTTTTGGATCAAAAAAATATATCTTTCCAAGTTTTTTGAATCTAACCCCAATTATATTTTTCAATTTAAATCCTCCCACATACTAAAAACCATATTATCTATAGCCATATCGTAGTTCACATTTTGTTTTATTCTTTTTTTTGTTTCTTCTATAATCATTATACTATTAGCATATTTTATATCTTCTCTACATTTTTTTAATAATATTATATTTATAAATTCTAATAGATTATAGATTTCATCTTTTAACGAATATAATGGAGTAGCTAATTTCAATATTTCTAATATATCTTTTTTATCTATCTCATTTATTAGTCTTTGTATATTTAAATATTCTTCTTCTTTGTCTTTTAACTCTATCATCTTTCCAATACTACCTTGGAAAGCATCTATAAGTTCTTCACTTGTTTTAACTTCAATATTTTCTCTTATATATTTTATCATATTATCATCAGATATTTTGTCGAATTGCATAATCATACAACGAGATTTTATAGTTGTTAATAATATATTTTCATTTTTACATATTAAAATTATAACTGCATATTCTGGTGGTTCTTCTAATGTTTTTAAAAGACAATTTTGAGCTTCTTTAGTCATTGTTTCTACATTATTTATTATATATACTTTTTTTTCTGATAAAATTGGTTTTTCTTGAATGCTTTTTTGCATTTCTCTTATTTTTTCTATTTTAATCGAATTTCCATCTTGTTCAATATATATATAATCTGGATGATTTAGTGTTTGGAATTTTATACATGAGTCACAATCATTTGTACATTTTTCTTTATCTAAACATAGTATTTGTCTTGCAAATTCTTTTGCCAATAATTGTTTTCCAATTCCTTCAATTCCGACAAACATATAGCTATGTGATATTTTATTGTTTGTTAATGACATTTCTAAATTCTTTTTTATCTTATCATTTCCAATTATATTTTCAAACATTTTTCACTCCACATTTTTATTCAACTTCTCCCCATTTATCAAATGGCCAAATTCTTATTGCTACTGTACTTTCAATTTCTCCTAATGGTATACATCCAAATGCTCTTGAATCTGTACTATGATTTCTATTATCTCCTACGGCAAATACTGTATTTTCAGGCACAATAAAATCAAAAAAACCTACTCCACCTAAAATATCTGTAACTATTCCTTCTTGCAAATATGGTTCATCTAGTTCTTCACCATTAAGATATATTTTTCCATCTTTAATTTCAACATGATCACCTGGAGTTGCTATAACTCTTTTAATATAACTTTTTTTGCCAATTTCTAAGAAGTCTGTTATAAACCATTCCCACACATTTTTTTCTTCATAATATGCAACTGGAATATTATGATTTATTTCATTTGCTGCATATGTTGTTTTTGATGGTTCCTCAAATGTGATTATTTCTCCTTTTTCAGGTAGTTCATTTACAGTTCTCCCCCATCTATTTAACCACAATCTTTCATTATCCATTAATGTAGGATACATAGAAACCTGTTTAACTATTGTTGGGGTTCCTATATAATATCTAAATAATACCGCTAATACCAATGCAATTACTATACATAGTACCCATTCTAATAATTCTTTTTTATTTATTTTCAAAGTTTTCTCTCCTTTGTATTCAATATAATTAATAGCTTTTAAATTATATATCAATTCTCTCTATTTTACAACTAAATTGTATATATTGACAAGAAAAACATGTAATTTATACTGTATGGTCAACAATATATATACATGTTTATTCTTATTCTTGAGAGTTTGCAGTAGGTATTCTTATTACTACCTCTGTACCTTGTCCTACAACACTTTTAATATCTATAGTTCCACCATTTTTATCTAATATTTCTTTAGCTATTGCAAGTCCTAATCCTGTTCCACCCATTTCTCTTGTTCTAGCTTTATCTACTCTATAAAATCTTTCAAATATTCTATTTAAATCTTCTTCTGGTATTCCTATACCATTATCAAATATTTTAATATATGCATCATTATATACAAATCCTACATATATTTTTATTTCACCTTTTTCAAGTGTATATTTAATACTATTAGATAATATATTTAAAACAACTCTTTCTATATCATATCTATCAGCAAAAACTGGTGGCACATCCGCTGTTACAAATGTACTTACTTTTTGTTCTTTTTTTTGTATTTCAATTGCCAATTTATCTTGGCATTTTTTTACTAAATCACCTAAATCAAATTGTTCTTTATGTTGTTGCCCTTTATTATTATCATAACGAGATAATGTTAAAAGATCTGTAACTAATTTTGCCATTCTCCTTGCTTCACTTGCTATAACATTTAAAAACTTTTCTTGAGTTTCTTTATCATAATCACCTGCAAGTAGAGTATCTGAATATCCCATTATTGATGTTATTGGAGTTTTTAATTCATGTGATACATCTGCAACGAATTCTTTTTGCATATTATCTAATTTAACATGTTCTGTTATATCTTGTATAACTGCTATGACTCCATCTGGTCTTCCTTCTTCATTTTTAAATGGAGCAAAAAAGACATTCATGAAATTGTTTTCATTTTCTATTCTTTCATGTGTAGATGTCCAACTTTCTAAATAAATTATTTTTTCCATATTTATATTTACTTCGAATTTTTTAAATATATCATCAAATGTGTCATCTTCTGGTTCTATACTTAAAAACTTCTTAGCTGCTGGATTAATTAATATTATCTCACCATCCATATTAAATGCTATAATACCATCTGTCATATGAAGTAATATTGTTTCAATCTGATTTTTTTGTGAAGATACTTCACTTAACTTATCTTTTAATTCTGATGTCATTATTTTAAATACATTTTCAAAATTCTTACTTTTTTTAACTTGTTTTTTTGATTCTTTAATATCTGATTTATTCAGCTCTTCCTTATTATCTTTACTTTTTTCTTTTTTCTTTGTTTCAATTAATTTATTTATAGGAAATATTACAAATTTAGATAAAAAGACTGACATAAGTATTCCTAAAATTATTAATATAACTGCCCCTATGACAATTACACTTATTGTTTTTTCTTGTATATCTTTAATCATGTTTTCATTAGTTGTGATTAAAATATTTTCATCAATATAGTTTAATGTCATAAAAAAGTATGCAGAAAATCCTGCAACTATAACAACACATATAATAAAAAATATTAACATTATTCTAAAATGTATATTTTTCAGCATCATTTTCCTCCTCTAGTGTTCAAAAACATATTTTCTTTAATTAAGTTTTTCCATTTACTAATTTTTCAATCTCACCATATATCGTTTCTTCTACATTTGTTACTGAATTTTCTAAAGATTTATCACTCATTGATTTCAGAGTTTCTTTATTTCCAACTATGTTTTTAATTTCAAAATTTAATTTATCAGCTGTTAATTCATTATTTAAAATTATCTTTGCTGCTCCATTTTTTTCTAATGTACGTGCATTATGATATTGATGGTTATGACTAACATTAGGTAATGGAATTAGTATAGATGCTTTTCCTAAGTTTGATATTTCTGTTATAGTCATTGCACCACTTCTAGATACTATTAAATTAGATATATTCATAACTTCTTCCATATTATATATATATGGAACTATTTTCATGTTTTCAATTTTCTCTATATTCAAATTTGATTCTTTTAGTATTTTTTTAATATCTTCATATTGTTTTTGACCAGAAGCAAGTACTATCTGATAATTTTCATTTAATTTTTGAATAGCAATTTGTGCTATAGATTCATTTAAAACTTTTGCGCCTTGACTTCCACCAAATGCTAATACTATTGGTTTATTTTCATTTAATTCTAATTCTGCCATGATCTTAGTTTTAGTTTCTTCTGTATACTGTTTTTTCTTTATTTTTACTGGTGTTCCAGTAAATACCACATTTTTACATTTAGGTAGTAATGTAATGGTATCTTTAAATGATACCATTATTGTATTTGTTTTTTTTGAGAGCATTTGTACTGCTCTACCTGGAAAAGCATTACTTTCATGTAATAATGTTGGTATGTTTAGTTTATTAGCTTGCCATATAACTGCTCCACAAATATATCCACCTGTTCCGATTACTACATCTGGTTTGAATTCTTTAATAATTTTTTTAGCTTCTTTAAACCCTTGTAATGTTTTATACATTTTTTTTATATTTTCCAAAGATATTTTTTTAGAAAGACCATATGCAGATATTTTTTTTAATTCATATCCCGCTCTTGGTACTAAATCGTTTTCTATCCCTCTATCTGTTCCAATAAATATTATCTCTGCTTTTTTATTTTTTTCTTTTATTTTATTTGCTATTGCTATTCCTGGATTTATATGACCTGCTGTACCTGCAGCTGCAATTATAACTCTCATGTATTAAATCTCCTTTATTACCTTTACGATTTTGCACTTGCTCTCGAAATATTTAATAAAATCCCCATACTTCCCATTAATATTAAAAGAGCTGTTCCTCCATAACTGAAAAATGGTAATGGCATTCCTGTAGCTGGCATTGATGATGTAACAACTGCTATATTTATAATTACTTGTATCGCTACTAATGATGTTATACCGATTGCTATTAAACTACCAAACATATCTGGTGCTTTCATAGCTATTACTATACCTCTCCAAATAAATATTGCAAATAATGCAATTACTGCTATACATCCTAAAAAACCTAATTCTTCTGCTAATATTGAAAAAATAAAGTCATTGTGTGGTTCTGGTATATATAAGAATTTTTGTTTACTCTCACCTAATCCGACACCAAACAATCCACCTGATCCTATAGCATACAAACTTTGAATTACTTGATAACCTGTATCACTCGGATCTTGCCATGGATCTAAAAATGTTATAAGCCTTTCTAATCTATATGGCTCTGCTACTATAGCAGCTATAAGAAGTGGTACTGCTAAAAATGCAGATACTATAAAATGTTTTATTCTAGCTCCTGCAACTAACATCATAACTACTGCTGTACACACAATTACTATTGTTGCACTTAAATGTGGTTGTAATAACAAAAATGCTGCTATTGGTATTAGCCAAAACAAGCTCATTAAAAAACCATTTTTAATTTCTCTTAACTTTTCTCTATTTTCTGTTAATAATCCTGCATAAAATATTATCATAAATATTTTTACAACTTCTGATGGTTGAAACGAAAAACTTTCTGTAATTTGTATCCATCTTGTTGCTCCATTTATTTCTTCTCCTATAAATAATACTAAAAGTAATAAAGCACATGAAATCGCAAAAGATGCTTTATAGAATTTTTTCAACCATCTATAATCTATTTTTGAAATAAAAAACATTGCTACTACTCCTAATATTCCAAAAATTAATTGTCTTGAAAAATATGCATAACTATCTCCACTTTCTGCAAGGGAAGATGGAGAACTTGCAGATAATACCATTATTAATCCTACTGCGAGCAATATTAGTATTGTTATTAGTAATGGAAAATCAAATGGATTATTCACAAAACTAGAAAAACTCTTTTGTTTTCTTTTAGTTGACATTTCAGCAACTCCTATCTTTTAAACTATATTTATTCCAATTACACAAAGTACAAGTGTAACTAAACTAAATACTATCACTACTTTGTTTTCTCTCCATCCACTTAATTCATAGTGATGGTGTAATGGAGCCATTTTGAAAAATCTTTTTCCAGTTTTCTTAAAATATGCTACTTGTATCATAACAGATAATGTTTCTAAAACTGGTATTAATGCTATTATAAGTAACAATAATGGCATTTTTAAATACAAGACAATTGCAGATATAACTCCACCTAATAATAGTGAACCTGTATCACCCATAAATACTTTCGCAGGATGTAAATTAAACATTAAAAATCCTAATACACACCCTATTACAACACTTCCAAAAATTGATATTTCCGGCATATTTAGGTTAACACCTATTATTGTTAAACAAGTAATTATTATTGCACATACACTAGAAGATAGTCCATCTATTCCATCTGTTAAATTTATAGCATTTGAAGTCCCTAATATAACTAAAATTGCAAATGGTATATATAGATATATTGGTAAATCTATATATTGTTTTATAAATGGTATATATGTATTTGTTTCTATATTTAATATATATATTAAATATGTCACATATATTACTGATATTACTAATAACCCTATAATTTTATATAATGGTTTTAAGCCTTTAGTATTTTTTAAAACTAATTTCTTGAAATCATCTATAAATCCTATTACACCAAATCCTATTGTAAGTATCAATAATGGTATTAGCTTTGATGCCAAATCTTCCTGGTTATTCATATTTAAAAAAATGTATATTCCAATAATTACAATAACCATTGCAATTATCATAATTATTCCTCCCATTGTAGGAGTCCCTTGTTTTTTTAGATGTGATTTCGGTCCATCATCTCTTTCTATTTGTCCAACTTTTAATTTTTTCAGTATTGGTATAATTATAAATCCTAATATTATTGATATTAAAAATGATATTCCCAAAACTATTATTTCTGTTCCCAATTTAACCAACCTTTCTTTTATTCTTATGTAGCTCTAATATTTTAATTTTACTTTCTAGGTTTCTTATCTTTTTTGACTACTTTTTCTTCCATATTTTTTATTATATCTTTAACAATTATTCTTTCATCAAAATCAAATTTTTTCCCATTTATTTCTTGATATGGTTCATGACCTTTCCCAGCAAGAACTATTATATCTGTTTTTGTAGCCATATTTATTGCTTTTTTTATTGCTTCAGTTCTATCTACTACAACTTCATAATTCCCTTTTGTTTTCTTAATTCCTGCTTCAATTTCTTTAACTATTTCATCTGGATTTTCTGTTCTAGGATTATCTGATGTTATTATTGTATAATCTGCTACTTTACCAGATATCTCACCCATAATTGGTCTTTTAGAATTATCTCTATCTCCTCCACAACCAAATACAGATATTACTTTACCTCTTGTATAACTTTTTACTGCACTTAAAATATTTTGTAAGCTTTCAGGTGAGTGTGCATAATCTATCATGATTGGAATTTCCAACTTATTATCTACTAATTCAGATCTTCCTGGTACTCTAACTTCTTCTAATGCTTGTTTTATAATTTCAGAATTGATTCCGAATTTTTGTGCAACTGAAATTGCAGCAAGAGAATTGTATACACTAAATCTTCCTGGTATACAAACTTTTACTCTATCACTTACACCATTAATTTTTGTTCTATAATTTACAAACATATTTGTCACAGTTATATCTCTTGCTAACATAGTTGCATAATTATCTATACCATATGTCTCTATATTACTTTTAGGAAATAGTTTTGGTATTTTAGTACATTGTAAATCATCTGCATTTACTATCCCATTTTTACACATTCTAAATAACTCTAATTTAGAATTCAAGTAATCTTCCATATCTGGATGTTCATTTGTACTTATATGATCTTTTGAAAAATTCGTAAATAGTACAACATCAAATTCTGAGCCAATTACTCTATTTAATTTTAAACTTTGTGAAGATACTTCCATAACAACATATTCTACACCTGATTCTAACATTTGACTAAATAATTGTTGTAACTCTAATGAATCTGGAGTTGTTCTATCACTTTCTTTTATTTTTTTACCATTTATATATACTGCAACTGTACCAATTAAACCAACTTTCTTACCTGCTTTTTCAAGTATTTCTTTTATCATAAATGTTGTTGTTGTTTTTCCTTTTGTTCCAGTTACTCCTATTAATTTTAACTTTCTAGTTGGGTGCCCATAATAGTTTCCTGCTATTATACCAATCGCTTTTCTTGTATCATCTGCTAATACTACAACTATTTCTTTCGAAATCTTCAAAGATTTAATATCACAATCACCTTGTAATACTACTGCTTTTGCTCCATTTTCTATTGCTTTTTCCACATATTTATGCCCATCTGCTGAAAACCCTTTTATTGCAACAAATAGATTTCCTTCTTTTATTTCTTTTGAGTTACTACTAACTCCTGTAATTTCAATTTCTAAATCTCCTCTAACTTTAAGACCTTCTAATCCTACTAACATATTTGCTAATTTCATAAATATCAATCCTTTCGATTATTTAATAATTAATTATACTCAAATTTTTGCTTATAATTTCTTATACATTATATAACTAAAATATCTTTTTGTATAGTTATTTTTAGAGTTTTCTAGCTTTTTTATCTCATATAAAAATCAAAAAATAAGCTTTCTATACATTGTATTAAAAAGCTTATTTTTTATTCTTATATATATAATAGATTAATTAAACTTCTTCTTCAGAATCTACTTCTTCTATTATTTCTATTTCTGTATTATCTTCTTGAGTTTCAGTTTCTTCGATTGAAAATAATCTTTCTTCTTCATTTTCATCTTTTTCTTCTAACTCAATTTCTGTACTTATTTTTGTATCTAAATATCTTTGCATTCCTGTACCTGCTGGGATTAATTTACCAATTATTACATTTTCTTTTAATCCTAATAGATCATCTATTTTACCCTTTATAGCTGCTTCTGTAAGAACTCTTGTTGTTTCTTGGAATGAAGCTGCAGATAAGAAACTATCTGTTGCAAGTGATGCTTTTGTAATACCTAGAAGAACTCTTCTTCCTGTTGCAGGAACTTTTCCTTCTTCTCTTGCTGCGATGTTTTTAGCTTCATATTCATACATATCTACTAATACACCTGGGAACATATCTGTGTCTCCACTATTTTCAACTTTAACTTTTTTAAGCATTTGTCTTCCAATAACTTCAACGTGTTTATCATTTATATCAACACCTTGGTTTCTATAAACTTTTTGTACCTCAGTGATTAAGTATTCATACACACCTTCTGGTCCTTTAATAGCTAAAATTTCAGCTGGATTTACAGAACCTTCGATTAATGCATCTCCTAATTCTACTAAATCTCCATCTCTTACTCTCATTTTAGAACCAAATGGAATTACATATGTTCTTGAATCATCTTTAGATGTTACAACAACTTCTTTTTTCTTTTTAGTTTCTTTGATTTTTACTTTACCAGCTATTTCAGTAATTATAGCTAAACCTTTTGGTTTTCTTGCTTCAAATAACTCTTCAACCCTTGGAAGACCTTGAGTAATATCGGCAACACCAGCAACACCACCAGAGTGAATTGTTCTCATTGTAAGCTGTGTACCTGGTTCACCAATTGATTGAGCTGCAATTATACCAACTGCTTCTCCTATTTCAACTAATGCACGTCTTGCAAGTCCAACACCATAACATTTTTGACAAACACCATGTTTTGATCTACATCCTAAAACAGAACGAACTTTAATTTTTTCAATTCCAGCTTCAACTATTTTAGCTGCTAATTCTTCAGATATCATAGTATTTGTATCAACAAGAACTTCTTTAGTTTCTGGATGAATTACATCTTCTAAAGTATATCTACCATATAATCTTTCTTCCATTTTTTCAATTATTTGGTTTCCATCTTTAATATCATATATGTACATTCCATCTTCTGTTCCACAATCATGTTCTCTTACGATTATATCTTGTGATACGTCAACTAATCTTCTTGTTAAATATCCTGAATCGGCTGTTCTTAACGCTGTATCTGAAAGTCCTTTTCTCGCACCGTGTGCAGAGATAAAGTATTCTAATGCATCTAATCCTTCAGCAAATGATGCTTTGATTGGAATTTCTACTGCTTTACCTGTTGTACTTGCCATAAGTCCACGGATACCAGCAATTTGTCTTAACTGGTTCATATTTCCTCTGGCTCCAGATTTAACCATCATATATATTGGATTTAATTCTTCGAAATTATCTTCCATTGCAATACTTACTGCCTTAGTTGTTTTTTCCCAAACTGCAATTACTGCATTATATCTTTCTTCATTTGTTATAAGTCCTCTTGCATATTGTTTTCTTATTGTTTCTATTTTACTATCTGCTTCTTTTAATAAATCTTTTTTAGCTTCTGGTACTTGTACGTCATCCATTGAGAATGTTATACCTGCTAATGTTGAATATTTAAATCCTAAAGATTTAATATAATCTATTACTTCAGCTGATTCTGTTAAACCATGTCTATCTATTACTCTTTCAATAATAGTTCCCATTGTTTTTTTCATAACTGGAAAATCTATTTCATATTGGAACTTATCTTCTTCTCTATCAATAAATCCTAAGTTTTGCGGAATTCCTTGATTAAAGATAATTCTACCAACACTTGTTTCTATTTTTTTAGATTTAATTTCTCCATCAATTTCTTTTTCTACTCTTACAAAGATTTTAGCATGAATATCTACTTCTCTATTTTCAAATGCCATTATAGCTTCTTCAGGATCTTTGAAGTATGTTCCTTCACCTTTTCCACCATCTAGTGTCATTGTTAAGTAGTATGCTCCTAAAATCATGTCAAGTCTTGGTACAGCAACTGGTTTACCATCTTGTGGTTTTAACAAGTTGTTTGTAGCAAGCATTAAGTATCTTGATTCTGCTTGTGCTTCTGGAGATAATGGTAAATGTACCGCCATTTGATCCCCATCGAAATCGGCATTAAATGCTTCACATACAAGTGGGTGAAGTTTAATAGCTCTACCTTCTACTAATACTGGTTCAAATGCTTGTATACCAAGTCTATGTAGTGTTGGCGCTCTATTTAACATTACTGGGTGATCTTTTATAACTTCTTCTAAGATTCCCCAAACTTCTGGTCTTAATCTTTCTACCATTCTTTTTGCATTTTTAATATTTTGTGCTATTCCTCTACCAACTAATTCTCTCATAACAAATGGTTTAAATAATTCAACTGCCATTTCTTTTGGAAGACCACATTGATAAATATTTAATTCTGGTCCAACTACGATAACTGAACGTCCTGAATAGTCAACACGTTTTCCAAGTAAGTTTTGACGGAAACGTCCTTGTTTACCTTTTAACATGTCTGATAATGATTTAAGTGGTCTGTTTCCAGCACCTGTTACAGGTCTTCCACGTCTACCATTATCTATTAATGCATCAACAGATTCTTGTAACATTCTTTTTTCATTTCTTACAATTATTTCTGGAGCACCTAATTCTAATAATCTTTTTAAACGATTATTTCTATTTATAACTCTTCTATATAAGTCATTTAAATCTGATGTAGCAAATCTACCACCATCTAATTGCACCATTGGTCTTAATTCTGGTGGAATTACTGGTACTACTTGCATTACCATCCATTCTGGTTTATTCCCAGACATTCTAAATGATTCTACTGTATCTAACCTTTTTGCTAATTTTATTCTTTTTTGTTCACTTGCAGATTCTAAATCTTTCTTAATTTGGTCAGATAATTTATCTAAATCTACTTTTTCTAGTAATTCTTTTAAAGCTTCTGCACCCATTCTTGCTTTAAATGTTCCTCTACCGTATTTTTCAACTGCTTCATGGTATTCTTTTTCATTTAAAACTTGACCTTCTTCTAATCCTGTTGTACCTTTTTCTGTTACAACATATGATGCAAAATATATTATCTTTTCTAAATTTCTAGGTGATATATCTAATGTTAAAGCTATTCTACTTGGAATACCTTTAAAGTACCAAATGTGAGCTACTGGGGCAGCAAGCTCTATGTGCCCCATTCTTTCACGTCTAACTTTTGCTTTAGTTACTTCAACCCCACATCTGTCACAAACAATACCTTTATATCTTACCCTTTTATATTTTCCACAATGACATTCCCAATCTTTTGTAGGTCCAAATATTCTCTCACAAAAAAGTCCTTCTTTTTCTGGTTTTAAAGTTCTGTAGTTTATAGTTTCTGGTTTTTTAACTTCACCTTTTGACCATTCTCTAACTTTTTCATCAGATGCAACACCTATTTTTAACTTATTAAAAATATCTAATTCGTCCACTAATTTTCTCCCTCCAAGATTATTAAATATATTCTATTTGATATATCCAATAATTTTTAATTATATATTCTAAAGTTCTATTTAAACATCTTCTTCATCAAATAATAGTTCTTCACCATCATCATCTAATTCTGCGAATAGTTCATCACTATCATCATTTAATTCTTCTGTTTCTTCAATTAGAATATCATCTAAATCTATAATTTCTTCTAAATCTGAATTTTCTAAATCTAATTTAGAATCTTCTTCTGGGTTATATTCAATCCCTTCATCAATATGTTCTTTTAATTCTAGTTCTTCATCATCTTCAGAATATAATTTAACATCTAAACCTAATGATTGTAATTCTTTAACTAAAACTTTGAAACTTTCTGGTACTCCAGGTTCTGGGATATTTTCTCCCTTAACAATTGCTTCATATGTTTTAACACGTCCTACAACATCATCTGATTTAACAGTTAGCATTTCTTGAAGTGTATATGATGCACCATATGCTTCTAATGCCCAAACTTCCATCTCTCCAAAACGTTGTCCACCAAATTGTGCTTTACCACCTAAAGGTTGTTGAGTTACAAGTGAGTATGGTCCTGTTGAACGAGCATGTATTTTATCATCTACTAAATGGTGTAATTTAAGCATATACATAACCCCAACTGTAATTGGTTTATCAAATGCTTCACCAGTTCTACCATCAAATAAAACTGTTTTACCATCTTTACTTAATCCTGCTTCTTCTAAAACATTACGAACATCTTCTTCTGTTGCACCATCAAATACTGGAGTTGCTATTTTCCATCCAAGCATTCTTGCTGCTCCACCTAAATGAACTTCTAGGATTTGTCCTAAGTTCATACGAGAAGGTACCCCTAGTGGATTTAATAATATATCTACTGGTGTTCCATCTGGCATAAATGGCATATCTTCTTCTGGTAATACTCTAGATATAACACCTTTATTACCATGACGTCCAGCCATTTTATCTCCAACTGAAATTTTTCTCTTAGTTGCTATATAACATCTAATTATTTGATTTACCCCAGGTCCTAATTCTTCTGAATTTTCTCTAGTAAATATCTTAACATCTACTATTGTTCCTGCTTCACCATGTGGTACTCTTAAAGATGTATCTCTAACTTCTCTTGCTTTTTCTCCGAAGATAGCTCTTAAAAGTCTTTCTTCTGCTGTAAGTTCTGTTTCTCCTTTTGGAGTTACTTTACCTACTAATATATCTCCAGGTCTTACTTCAGCACCAATTCTTATGATACCATTTTCATCAAGATCTTTTAACATATCATCACCAATATTAGGAATATCTCTAGTTATTTCTTCTGCTCCTAATTTTGTATCACGACATTCACAATCATATTCTTCAATATGTATTGATGTAAATACATCTTCTTTAACTAATCTTTCATTTAAAAGAATCGCATCTTCGTAATTATACCCTTCCCAAGTTGAGAATGCTACAAGTACGTTTTTACCTAATGCCATTTCCCCATTTTCAGTTGATGGTCCATCAGCTATAGCATCACCTTTTTTAACTTCTTCTCCTACTTTAACTATAGGTTTTTGGTTAATACAAGTTCCACCATTTGTTCTTTTAAATTTACTTAATTTATGTATTATTTTTTTACCATTTTTATATTTAACTGTTATACTATCTGCTGTTACTTTTTGGATAACACCATCTTCTTCTGCTAATACTAATATTCCTGAATCTTTAGCAGCTCTATATTCGATACCAGTACCAACTATTGGTGTTTCTGTTATCATAAGAGGAACTGCCTGACGTTGCATGTTGGCACCCATTAAGGCCCTTTTAGCATCATCATGTTCTAAGAATGGTATCATAGCTGCTGCTATAGATACTAACTGTTTTGGAGAAACATCTACATATTGTACATTTTCTCTTGCTACTTCTATAACTTCATTTTTAAAACGAACTCTAACTCTTTCGTTTTCTAATTGATTTTTCTTATCAATTGGTTCAGATGCTTGAGCAATAATATAATTATCTTCAATATCTGCACTCATATATTCAACTATATCTGTAACTTTATTAGTTTTTGAATCTATTTTTCTATATGGAGTTTCAATAAATCCATATTCATTAATATTTGCAAATGAAGATAATGCAGATATTAACCCAATGTTTGGTCCTTCTGGAGATTCTATCGGACATAATCTACCATAATGTGTATAGTGAACGTCCCTTACTTCGAATCCAGCTCTTTCTCTTGTAAGACCACCAGGTCCTAATGCTGAGATTCTTCTTTTATGTGTTAACTCAGATAATGGATTTGTTTGATCCATGAATTGAGATAATTGTGAACTTCCAAAGAATTCTCTAATTGCTGATGTAATTGGTTTTGTATTAATTAATGTTTGTGGTGTAATTACATCTAAATCTTGAATTGTCATTCTTTCTCTTACAACTCTTTCAAGTCTTGCTAAACCTATTCTAAATTGGTTTTGTAATAATTCACCAACACAACGAATTCTACGGTTAGCTAAATGATCTATATCATCTTTTTTACCTAATCCATGAGATAAGTTTAATAAATAATTGATTGAAGATATTATATCTTCTGTTGTAATAATTTTAGGAACTAATTCTTCCATTCTTTGTTCTAAAACTTTTACTAATTCAGATTCATCAGTTGTATCAACTATACTTTTAAGTACATTGTAATTTACTAATTCTTTAATATGTAATTTACTTAAATCCACATGTGGTAATATTTTGTGGATATTTACTGAATTATTTGCAATTATTCTTATTGTTCTATCATTGTGAATTATATCTACAGAATTTATTCCAGAATTTTGGATATTTTCTGCAACTTCTTCAGATATTATTTCACCAGCTTGTACAAATACTTCTCCTGTTTCACTATCTAATATGTCTGTCGCTGCAACTTTATCTTTAATTCTATTTGCTAAACACAATTTTTGATTAAATTTATATCTACCAACTTTTGCTAAATCATATCTTCTGTTATCAAAAAATAGATTACTAAATAAACTTCTAGCAGCATCAATTGTTGGAAGTTCTCCTGGTCTTAATTTTTTATATATTTCTATCATAGCTTCATCTTGTTCTTTGATAGTATCTTTGTTTAATGTTGCTGTGATTTTTTCTTCATCACCAAATAAATCTCTTATTTGATCATCTGAAGATAATCCTAAGGCTTTTAATAATGTAGTTACTGGAACTTTTCTTGTTCTATCTACTCTTACCCAGAATATATCATTTCCATCTGTTTCATATTCAAGCCATGCACCACGAAGTGGCATAACTGTTGATTGGTAAGTTTTCTTACCAGTTTTTTGGTCGAATTCTTCAGTATAGTAACATCCTGGTGAACGTACTAACTGGCTGACAACAACCCTTTCTGCTCCATTTATTATAAATGTTCCACTATTTGTCATAAGTGGGAAATCACCTAAATAAATTTCTTGTTCTTTTATTTCTCCAGTTTCACGGTTAATTAATCTAACTTTAACGTGTAACCTTGTTGAGTATGTAGCATCTCTTTCTTTGGCTTCATCCATAGAATATTTTGTTTTATCTTCCATGTAATAGTCAAAAAATTCAAGTACTAAATTTCCTGAATAATCTTCGATTGGTGATATATCTTTTAATACATCTCCTAATCCTTCTTCAATAAACCAATCATAAGAATCTTTTTGTACTTTGATTAGGTTTGGCATTTCTACGTAGTCTCCTACTTTTGCAAAATCTTTACGAGAAGCTTTCTCATAATGAATTTCTTTTAATTTCAAAAAAATCACTCCTATTAAATTATTTAAGCAGAATAAATGCTAAATAGCATAAGCTTGAATCTTATTAAAAAAGTTCTTCTTAAAACATAAACAATTTTTCTTTAAAAATATTAACCTGCTCTTTTAATATTTTTTAAGGATTATTTATATTTAATTCTTCTTTTTTAATTTAAACTTTTGAATAAAATATAGTTTTTCGAGATAAACAGTAATAAAAGAGCTGTTGAAAAATTCATATTTTTCAACTGGCTCTAAGGTTTATTTAATTATCTATTTATTTTCTCTTTTCCTATTTTAATCACCCTTATTATCTTTCCGATTAAAATGTTCTTAAACTCTTAATATAATAACATAAAAGAGATGAAAAAGTCAAGCATTTTTCACCTCTTTTAAATAAAATTCAACTAATTCCACTTTGATTATATTATATCTTCATTTCCTAGTACAGTCCTACAATATTTACACACACCTGTTTTTGCTGTAAGTATATTATCTGCTCCACAATTATCACATTTTACAACTGTTGTATATTTACTTCTCAATTGTTTTTCTTTTATTTTCAAGTCATTTTCTTTATTTATTTTATAGTCCATTTCTATTTGTTTATTAAACATTTTCTTTATAGCAGCAACTATTTTTTCAGAAATTTTACTTAATACTGCAGCTATCATCAAAAACACTATTCCTGTCCCCAATAATATATTAGCATAATTTATTAAATCAATTCCAAAATTAGAAATTACTCCTACAAAATTAGCAATATATATTACTATTCCAATTACAATTAAGTATGTTGATGTATTATACCATTTTTTATTTAGTACAAATTGTCTAGCAATTATAAGACATATACCTATTGCCATAAAAATATATAGTGCAATTAAAATAACTGGTATGCTAAAAATTATTTTATTTATTATTCCCATTTTTTCTCCTTTATGAAAATCAGCCGTGTAAAACACAGCTAATTCACTCTTTATATTATTACTTATTTATAATATTCTTGCTCTATTTCTATTTTTTCATTACTTTCAGATTCTGCTAATTTATCTTGTTTCTTTTGCCATAACTTAAATTTAATATAATCATCAATTATTATCAAAATAACCGCAACTACTGGTACAGATAAAAACATTCCTAATATTCCAAAATATGCTCCACCCACAGTTACTGCAAACAATACCACTAGTGGGCTAATTTTTAATGAGTTTCCTATTATTTTCGGATTAATTATATTCGCATCAATCTGTTGCACTATTGTAACAACTACTACCATCCAAAAAGCTTGAGCAATTCCTCCTGTTATTATTGTTATAATTCCAGAAATTCCTACAGCAATTATTGCTCCAACAAATGGTATCATATTAAATAATCCTATCAAGAATCCAAATAATGGTGCATATTTAACTCCCATAATTGTCATTACTATAGTTGTTAGAATTCCAACTATTATAGCATCAAGAAATTGCCCTGCTAAAAATTTAAAGAATACTTCATTTGTATTGTTAAATATTTTATTTATATTTTTATATGTTCTTTCTTTAAATGTTGCATTTAAAAACTTTTTCATATATGTTATCATTCTTGTTCTTTGAGCAAGTACAAATACAGATACTATAAGTGCAATAAAGAAATTAATCACTCCTGTTACTGCATCTAGTGCATTTTGTGCATATTTCATAACATTATCTATATTTATATATTGAAATATATCTATATTTTGAATCTCTGTAATAATATTATTTATTTCTTCGTTTTTAAATATAGAATCATCTGGAAGATTATTGTATTCATCAATAGTGTTATTATAATATGTTTCGAAATTAGTTACTAAATCCATTACACTTTCAGATATTATCGGAAATATAATATTTGCGCCTATAGCAATTATTATTGCTATAATTATATATACTGTTAATATCGCAAATCCTCTACTCTTATTTTTGATGAACTTAGATTTTGATTTACTAAAAAATTCTTCTATTTTTTTACATGGCATATACAATATATATGCAATTAATATACCAACTAAAAATGGTGTCAACACATCTACTAATCCACCTAAAAATGATGTTACACTTTCTACATTATCAAATATATTGTACACAATTATTATAGCTACTGCTAGTGTGAACCAATACATCCACTTTCTATCTTTTTTTTCCATAAACATTCCTCCTTTTATATTTCTAAAGTTAGTCCAACAGGACAATGGTCACTACCTAATATTTCTGGATATATCTCTGCTTCTAATATATTTTTTGATATATCTTTTGATGTTACAAAATAATCAATTCTCCATCCGACATTTTTCTCTCTAGCTCTTCCCATATATGACCACCATGAATACATATCAATCTTATCTGGATATAAATGTCTAAAACTGTCTACAAATCCCGACTCTAATAATTCAGTCATTTTATTTCTTTCTTCATCTGTAAAACCTGCATTTCTTCTATTTGTTTTTGGATTTTTTAAATCTATTTCTTTATGTGCCACATTTAAATCTCCACACATTATAACTGGCTTTTGTTCTTTTAGCTCTAATAAATATTTTTTAATTAAATCTTCCCATTCTTGCCTATAATCTAATCTTTCTAATTCTCTTTTCGAATTAGGTGTATATATATTTACTAGGTAGAATTTTTCAAATTCTAAAGTTACAACTCTTCCTTCTTTATCATGTTCTTCTATTCCAATCCCATATTTAACTGAAATTGGTTTGATTTTTGTAAATATAGCTGTTCCCGAATACCCTTTTTTTTCAGCACTATTCCAATAACTAGTATACCCATCAAATTCTAATTCTATTTGACCTTCTTGACATTTTGTTTCTTGAATACAAAACATATCTGCATCTATCTTATTAAAAAAGTCTTCAAAACCTTTTTGAACACATGCTCTTATTCCATTTACATTCCATGAAACCATTTTTATTTTTTTCATACTTTCTCCTTTTTTGTTCATATTCTAATTTTACTATATATAAAAAAAAATATCAAGTTTGATTGATCTAAAAAACAAATCCACTTAATATAATTATAAAAGAGATACACTAAATCAAGCGTATCCCTTATCTTTAATTTTTATCTTTTATTATCCTTATAATAACATATATCTCCATACATATGAATAAAGGGATAATCGCTAAAATGATTTGACTATGATCATATATAGGTAACGTATATATAAGCCCTCCAATTATTAATAGTATGCCTATTATATACTTACTATATTTTTTCCTTTTTTTATAATCATCAAATATTAATGCTACGGCAAAAAATATTGCAGATAATACAATTCCAAATATACTTAGTTGCTCTTCCATTTTGTTTCCTCCATTTAATTATATTTTTCTTAAGATAAATTATATATATTTATCTTATTTTATGTGATTTTTATGTATTAGTCAATCATTATATTTGCAAACAAAAAGACTAATATAATTTTATTAGCCTTTTTCTAAATTACTTTCTGCGGATATTCTGTAATAATATCCAAAAACCAATTATCATAGACAACACTATTGCAATGGTTGTTATAAAGTATAATTCTAGTGTAATTTGATTAATCACACCTATTAATACCATGTAACTCAAGCTTATACCATAGTATATATTATATTTAGCATTGTTTGATGAGACTAATCGTCCCTTAATTATAAGTAAAGCTGATACAATTGCCAATATTATCATTATAATACCACTTAGAATATTCATTACTTTTCTCCTTTTATATAAATATGCATATATTTTATCATATTTACATAATTTTGTCAAAATTATATCTTTTCATAAGAATTATCAATAGATTAATTATTATAGGAAATATTTTATCCAACTAAGTAAGCACAAAAAAGACATAGATTTTTCTATGCCTTTTTCTCACTATTCAATTATATTAATACCAGTTTTTTGCAACTGAATGATTCCATGCTTCCATCGGGCTACCATATCTTGAGGCTATATAACTAAGTCCCCATCTTATTTGAGTTTCACCATTAGTATAATAATCTGCTCCTGCAGATGCCATCTTAGATGCTGGTAAAGCTTGTGCTATACCATGTGCACCTGAACTTGAATTATGTGCATTTGGATTCCATCCAGATTCTTTATTCCATAAATTTACAAGTGCTATATAGTCAGCTTCCCCCCACCCGTAAGTCGCAAGCATATATTCTTTTGCATATGCTTGATATTCTGCTGCTGAAGCAGTATATGCTCTTGGTGTTGATAATGACCTAGCCGTAACTGTTGCTAAACTTTCTACTTCTACTATTTTTTCTACCGGTTCTTCAATAACAACTTCTGAAATTATAACTTTCTCTATTTCAACATCATTTTGATATTTAGCCTTATAAGTTATTTCTTTTAAACCATCTTTACCTTCTTGCACTATACTATCTACGGTTTCACCTGATGTTGAAACTGTTTTAGTAACTGTTTCAAAAGGTATTACTATTTGTTCTACTATAATTTTTTCAGTAACAACTGTATAATTCTGTAATAAGTCATCTAATGAAGTTTGTACAACTTCTTCAGAAACAACCGATACATTAACAATTCCTTCTGAATTATCTAATATTTCTATAACATCACCTGATGAAACTTCTGATTCCATATCAATAGATGTTCTTTGATTTTCTGTTAAAACTATATTATTATCAGCTAAAATTTCTGATACTTTTGTTTTTGCTGTAACAACTCTCATTTCATATCCGTTATCTAATATAATAACAACTTCATTTAAGTCTGCATTTACTGCAAAAACCCCTATACTTAAGATTACCACCATTAATATGCTTATACATATTATCTTTACAATTGAAAGTGATCCTTTTTCTCTGTTCTTCATAAAAATCTATTACCTCCTTTTGGCAACATACTAATTATAACATTTATTTGCCTATATGTCAAATTTGTTACATTTCGATATCAGCTTAGGGCTAACAATGTTTCATCATTTTTTTGTTTTTTTATACTAAAAATTGAATAAATTTTTATATTTTTCGTTTATAAAATTATATATACTTTTAATTTATTTTATATTATATGTTTAGATTTCTAAAATATTCCATAAATTTTCATATAGAAAAATACAGCCTAAATGACTAAGCTGTATTTTTTTCCCGTATTTATATATTAAACCCCTAATAATTTTATTTCTACATTTTCCATTTTATATTTTCCATCTACTAACTTAAATTCTACTAAGGTACTTTCAAGTGTTTCATTGTTTTGTCTTAAATCCGTAGAGAAATATAATTTAATTTGTTCTATTTCTAATTTGTTTTTAACTATTTCTTTAAAAGTTTCTGCCATATTTTTTTCATCTTCACAAATTATAATTAATTGTGGGAATCCTGAAAAGCCTGAGTCCCCAGGAACAAAATTCTCATAGAAATCTTTATATAATCTCATTCTTTCTACTAATTTATTTTTCCATTCTTCTTCTCTTCTAATTATTTCAAAAATAAAGTTTATTGATTTTTTATTTTTAGTTAATTTTACTCCTCCACCTGTTGCTTTAAACGTCTTTGCTAAAACTTTTGCTGTTATTTGTGGTTTAACTATATATTCATCAAATGCTTTAACTTTTCTTAAATATGCAATTAATGTTTGATTACCAGCTAATCTTTTTTTAATCATCGCTACTGGTTTTGTATTATCTGATGGCTGCCATTTACATTCTTCTTCTTTAGATGTAAGTAAATATTTTCCCATTTTATCCATACAGTATATTCTAAATATTCCTTTTCCTTCTTCTGATGAAAAATAATATCTAGTTAATATCTTTAATTTAATTAATTGTTCTAGTTTATTATTTAATTTTTCTTGAGATTTTGCATCTATTCCTTTAATTTCAAGCATTTGGTATAATTGTCTAGATGTAATAAATTCAAAT
>CAYJKU010000001.1:0-132679 GCA_964371215.1 uncultured Clostridium sp. | reverse complement strand
TTAATACTTCAAAATGAATATCTGTAATATGACCTATATCTATTTTATGGACTATTTGATTCATAGAAACATATCCATCTTTTCCGTCAAATACTTTAATTTCTCCTTCTCTTATTGCAAATGGTGATACTTGTGTTTTAATTTCGTTATCTTGTATCATACTGATTCCTCCTAAAATAAATTATTATTTATATTGTATCAATTAATTAATAATGAGTAATTTTACTTTTTTTCTATCCTCATCTATTTTTCTTATGTACACATTTACTGTTTCTCCATAATTTAGACCTTCTGCATATTCTGCAAGACCAACTAAATTCGGTTCTAATTCAACAAAAATTCCATTTTTGTTTTTTTCAGTTTCTCTTATTATACCCTTAACATTTGTTCCTTGTCTATACTTTTTTATATTCTCTTCCCAAGTTCCTAAAATTTCTTTATGAGATAATAGTACTTGTCCTGTTTGTCTACTAATACATTTTACCATAACTCTAACTTTTTGTCCAATTTTAAATCTTTCTGAAGGACTTTTAATTCTTGCAACTGATATGTCTTCGATATGTAGCATTCCCACAACACCACCTGCAATTTCTACAAATACACCATATGGTTTTATTCCTTTTACAATACCTTCAATTTTTTCTCCTTCTTTAAGTTCATTTTTAATCCAACTTAAAGTTTCTTTTTGTACATCACTTCTTGATAATATTATATTATCATTGTCTATAACTTCTTTTATTTTGAATTGCACAAATTTATGTACTTTACCTGTACACAAATCTATTTTTACATTTCCTGATTCATCTACATTTATTCCTTCAACTTCATTTCTTGGTATTATTCCATATATGTCTTCATTTAACTGAACATGCAAATTAAATTCATTGTCACATTTTTTTACCAAACCTTGTAATATTTCTCCACTATTAATATAATTTTCAATGTTTTCAAAATTTAGTTTAGTGACCTGATTTTGCCATCCTTCTGGCTTATATTTTAATATATCCATCTTTCGTTCTCCCTGTTTTCTCTTTTGTTTAATCTTCTATCTTAATATTTTGAGTACTTCCTCTTTAGTTAAATATCGCCATTTCCCTAATGGTACATCTTTAACACCAACACCTGCAATCTTTGCTCTGTGTAATGCAATAACACCATATCCAATAGATTCACACATCTTTCTTACTTGTCTGTTTTTACCTTCATGAATTGTAATTCTTATTCTTGATTGGTTTTTATCTTCATCTGTTTTCATTATTTGAACATCTGCTTTTTTAGTTATATACCCATCACCAATATCTACTCCATTTTTTAATTTTTCAATATCTTCATTTGTAACTATACCTTTTACTGTTACTGTATATTCTTTTTTGATTTCATGTTTTGGGTGTGTTACTTTATATACAAAATCCCCATCATTTGTTAGTATTATTGCACCAGATGTGTACATATCTAATCGACCAACAGGTACTACTCTTTCCTTTGTTTTTACTAAATCTAAAATTGAATCTCTTTGAAACTGTTCTTTTACTGTTGTTACATATCCAATAGGTTTGTTTAGTAATATATATACTTGTTTTTGAGAGTTTTTGACTTCTTTTCCATCAAATTCAACATAGTCTTTCTCTTCATCTATTTTAGTTCCAAGCTCATATACTATATCTCCATTTACACTAACTCGTCCTTGTAAAATATATTCTTCTGCTTTTCTTCTTGATGAAATTCCTGCTTCTGCCATGAATTTTTGTAATCTTATTTCCATTTTACCTCCAATTATTAATCAATTAATTCTTTTTCTAATTCATTAATTATATCTTTAAAATACTGTGGTAATTCTGCTTCTAATACCATATCTTTTCCAGTTATAGGGTGTTTAATTTCTAATTTTTTAGCATGCAATACTTGTCCTTTGGCATCCCACCTATTTCTTCCATTTGAATATGTATCATCACCAATTATTGGATACCCTATTTCAGATAAATGTACTCTTATTTGATGAGTTCTACCGGTTTCAATATCTATTTCTAATAATGTAACATCTTTATATCTTTTTATTACTTTAAAATTAGTTACAGCTTGTTTCCCATCTTTTGCAACAGCCATTTTTTTCCTATCTTTTGTGCTTCTACCAATAGGCATATCTATTTTAGCTTCATTTTCTTTTACTATTCCTCTTACTAATGCAATATATGTTTTTTTAACTGTTCTTGCTTTTATCTGTTCACTTAGATTGATATGTGCTTTATCGTTTTTGGCAACCATTAATACACCTGATGTATCTTTATCTATTCTATGTACTATACCTGGTCTTATTTCTCCACCTATTCCAGATAATGAATCTTTACACATATCCATTAATGCATTAACAAGTGTTCCTTCCATATTTCCATTTGCAGGGTGAACCACTAATCCTTTTGATTTATTTACAACAATCATATTTTCATCTTCATATATTACATCAATTGGTATTTTTTCCGCTTTTATTTCTACTTCTTTAGGAGCTTCTATCCTTATAGATATATTATCTCCTTCATTAATCTTATATGATGGTTTAGTTTTTTTTCCATTTACTAAGATATTTTCTTCTTCTATCAATCTTTGTACTGCTACTCTTGAAAGTCCTAAATCTAATTTAGATAAATATCCATCTATCCTTACATCTTCTTCTTCCTTTTTAACTATAATGTTATCCAAGTTATCTCTCCTCTATTTTATTATTTGATATATTATGAAATTATCATCACTGTATAATTCATAATACTCTTTTTTCTCTGCTCTTTTTTCTGTTTCTTCTATTATCATATTAACTTTTGAATTTTTATATAAAATAACATGTGTCATATCATATTTTTCAAATATATCTTCATAATACTTAGATAAATTTGAAGTTTCTATAAAATCCATAAATATGTCTTCTTCTTTTCCACTAAATTCAGGTGCATATAAATCTGCTCTTGAATCAATAAATACTGGTATATCTTTAAATAATAAATAGCTTCCATAATTATATTCATTAAATAATCTAATTTCTTCAAGATTTAAATTCTTTAATATATACTCACTTGCTTGTACTGGATATATTTTTTCATTTACATATTCATTACCGATTTTATCTTTATACATATATACACTTAAAAAGATGATCACAGAAATTATTACCCCTATTGTTAGTTTAGATTTTAATAGTTTATACATACCATCTAAAACATTTTCATCATCTTCTTTAATAAAATCTACTATTAATCTACATATTACAATTGAACCAATTATCCCTACCATACTTATTTGTCTTCTTGAATCTAACATTAAATATGTTAATCCTCCAAACATAAATAAATCTGCTAGTCTTATCTTGGTTTTAGTAAATATCATTATTGCTAAAAATATTATAATGATACACATTGCTTCTGTAGAAGTAGTAATATACATTGGTAAATGCTCATTTATATGATTCATTGTATTCCCTTGCATAGTATTTATAAGATATGTATATGGTGTTGTTCCAAGTGGTGTCAGAAAACCAGTAAATACTGCTATAATCATAACTAAAATTAACCATTTAATATTTTTATTATTTCTAATTTTAATTTTATACGGTTTTTGTAAGTTTTTTGTTCTTTTTATTCGTATTTTATCTATTTTATTTTCTAATTTTTCTAGTTTTTCTTTCAATTCTTTTAAAAGTATATTTGCATCTTTTTTTAATTTAAGAAAACTTCTTTTTCCTAAAATTTCTTTTTTAATTCTTTTTTCTAAATATCTTATTTTTAATTTTATTCTTAATTTTTGACTTTTTCTATATATTATCCATTCTGATATATTTGCTATTAAATATTCAGCTATATATGGTAAAAATAGTACAAAATAAAATGGGAATACTGCTAAATGCATATTTGCAATTATTATTGGTATTATTACTAATGGTATTGCATATCCTATTTTTTTTGTTTTTAAAAATTTTTCTATAAAAAATATGCTCCATACAAATAATATAAATGTTACTAATTGTGCTCTTGCTGCAATTTGTCCTCTAATTACATACATTGCTGCTATTGTTATTATAAATGCTATTATATGGTTTCTAGTTAATTTCGCTGATACTAAATACATAGATATCCCTAATATCGCTGTTAAAATACAAGTTCCTACATATATTCCTGTAAATCCAAACATACTATATACTATATATGTTATATAATCATATAACCAATGTGGGTATGTGTATTCCAAGTCTTCATGCCATGAAAACGGATCTTGCATATCTATTCCATTTTCTGAAATATGTTCTCCTATTTCTATTGTATAAAATGTATCATTTTGTAATGTAATTGGTGTAAGAGATATTCCAAAAATGGCAATTAGTATACAAAATAATATTATTATTTTTTTACTAATCTTTTTTTGTTCCTTCTCTTCTCCTATTATGATATCTGCACTTTGTAAATCTCTATTTTTCTTCTCTTCTTTATCCTTCTTCATATTAAACCTTTCATATAAATATTTATTTATATATTATTTATTTTAAAGAATATCATTTATTTAGTATTTTTTCAATTAAAATATAATATAAACCTTAAAAACAACAAAAAAGTTCTAAAGATATAACTTTAAAACTTTAAACTTTTTATATTAAACAGCTTCTTGTTCAGCTTCTTCTTGATTTTCTGTTTTTTCTTCAATTATTTCTAAACTTCCAACAGAAACTTCATATGCTACTCTTTGTTCTACTGTTCCATCTTCAAATTTCTTTTCATACATTCTTGATTGTACTCTACCTACAATCTTAACTTGTGCTCCAACTTCAACATTTTGACAAAATCTTGCATTTCTTCCCCAAGCTATACATGGTATGTAATCTGATTTATTATATGCTCTATTAACTGCCATTAACATATCTGCAATTTCTCTACCAAATGGAGTTTGTCTATATATAGGTTTTTTACATATATAACCTACTAATATAACTTCATTTGTTACTACATCTTTTTTAACTATTTCATTTTCTTCTTCAACTTCATTTTCTTCAAGTTCTAATATATCTTTAGCAAATACTGTTAATATTAGTCTATTTCTTTCATTTTCATAACTATTATATGATCTAAATTGACCTTTGATCATAACTTTTTTACCATCATTTAATGTGTCATCTTTTATTAATCTTTCAGATATTGTAATTGGTATTATATCTGCATTTCCACTTAAACGCGGTATTGATATATTAAAAACATAAAATTTCTCGCCATAAATCTCATGACTTATCTTTTTTTCTCCCGTAACTTTTCCTACTAATGTTAAGTAGTTATTTTCTAAATAATTTGTATCCAATTTTATTTCCTCCCTATATTTTAATTTTATCAATTGTATACTTTACTGTCTGTCTTATAACCTTTAAATCATATTATACAACATTTCTAGCACTTTGTCTACATAAAAGGTTGAATTTGTTTAAAAAATGTAAATTACATCATATTTCCGCTATTTTAATACACTTTCCGAGTCTAAACACATTAAAAATACTAATTATTTCATATATCTTTAATCTATGCAAACTATTACTTGTAACTTTTATTTCTTCAATTTCTGTTAATTCTTTTTCTCTTATTCTTATATTTTTTTGCCAATATATTAATATATTAGTTTCTGTTATACTTGAAACTGTTATATCTGCTTGTGTATTTAGTCCATATGTTATTACTTTAGGATGTTTTAACATATAACTGATATTATTATCTATATTTAGTAAAATAAATTTTGTATATTTATTTAATTCATCTATAATCTCTTTTATTTCTTCATCAGATATATTTATTAATATATTTTCTTCAATAATAATCATCTCATATTTAATTTTTTCCATATTAATTTTCTTATAGTCTACTTTAAGAATCTCTATATCATTTTCTGCATTTTTAAGATAAACTTCTTCTTTTACATTATTAAAAAACTTTTTCTCTGAAATGATACCAATACAAATCATATTTATCCCCTTAATATTTTTAGTATTCTTTTAAATGGTAATTTTATACATTATTCTTAATTTGTGTTCCATTTGCATTTATACTATATTCTTCAAAATATATTAATTTAGATATAGGTACTATTTCAAATCCTTGATTTAAAATATTTTTAATTAACATATCTAAACTTTCTGCAGTATATTTAGTTCCATTATGGCTTAATATTATATCTCCATTTTCTAAATTACCATCTAACCTTTTCCACATTTCTTCACCAGTTAGTCCTGTATAATCTAATGTATCTAAACTCCATTGTATAGTATAATATCCAGAATCATTTGCTGCTTTTATAACTGTATCATTATATTCTCCATATGGTGCCCTATATATATTTGTTCTTTTACCTGTTATTTCTTCTATCTTGTCATTTGATTTTTCAATTTCAGATATATTCTCATCATATGTTAAATTATTTACATGTGGATGTGTATCACTATGACTTGCTAATTCATGACCTGCTTCATATATTTTTTTAGCTGCTTCTGGATATTTATCTATCCAATCTCCAACTAAAAAGAAAGTAATTTTGACATCATTTCTCTCTAATACATTTAAAATCAGGTCAATATCATCTGCATTCCATGCACAATTCATTGTAAATGCAATTTTTTTCTCATCAGTTTGGACATTATATATTGGTACTAACTTATTTGAATATGATATTGTTTCAACTGAATTATTTTCTGTTACCATATTTGCTATTACAAATAGCAATACCACTGTAACAACTGATACTATATATGTACTGATTCTTTCTCTACTAAATACTAAAAACATAAAAAACCTCCAAACTAAAGCTAATTAAATTTATGCTTTGATTTGGAAGTTTATACCCTTATTTATTTATTTTATTATAATATCTTTTAATAACCCGTTAATCTATAAACTTTTATTAATTTATCTATTCTTCTCTTTAATATTTTAATCCTCAAATTCAAGTGAAAAAAATCTAATATCAATTACATTATTTAGAATTTTCATTTAATTAAACTTATATTCTGCTAAATAATATTCATTTGTTGTATTATCTAATTTAAATGTATATACAGCTGTATTTAAATCTAATTCAAGTAAATCACTTTGTAATTTTTCTCTATCTTCTTTAAGAACATAATTACCTGCTTTCTGATCTACCAATTCTTCATATTTCCCATCATTATATTCTTTATATATGTCATATGTATCATTATCACCAATATCAATAAATGCTATTTTCATTTCTAACTCTATAGTATTTTCATCTATTTTATATGCTTTATATAAAGTTTGTTCTATAAATGGAGTTAATCCTCCACCTCCCATTGTTTGTGTAAAATTATATTCATCCTCAGTCTCATTATATCTAATAAAGCTATAATGTTCATATGAATTAAATTCGCTTGAGCTTGTATGTATAAAATCTTTCTTTATATAATCTATTTGATTATTAAATATATTTTTTATGGCATCACTTACTATAGTTTCTTTTACTCCATATGACACAATTGCTGTAACATCTTCTGGATTTTTATTTACAAATTTTTGTGGATCTACTTTTGAAAAAGCCATCCTTAGTATTGTATCATTTTTCACATAGTTTTCATTATTTTTATCAACAAAATTAAGCTCTTTGCTTGAAGTTAATTCATCTAATATATATGGTTCAAAACTAATTTTTTCATTTAATTCCATCACTATTTCATCATCTTTACTCAATTCTTTTTTGTCTACATTGTTTGGTACTTCTCCAGTTATATTATTATTTGCCACATCATTAGTCATATTATTTTCTAATTTTGCAGCTTCTAACTTGTCATTTTGCTCACTTAATGACATATGATTATATGCTAATATCCCTATAATTATAAATGCTATTACTATAACTAAAATCAACACAAAGTTAAGTATTGTTACTCCCTTTGAATCTTTTAACTTATTAATATTTTTCATATTCTCTTTCCCTTTCTTTAATGTTTTTTCATTTTAATTTTTGATAAATTTTCCAACTTTTTCCTTTATTAAATTTTAAAAAATACATTGTTTTCTTTTATACAATATAAATTTTAATTTGTAATCATTTATTCTCCCCCTTTTCTTTTGTATTTATTTTTATTTTATCATTAAATAATCTATATATCAATACATTCTATCATTAATTTATACTAATATAATAGTATATGTTTTATCTAACCTGCTGGTACAATACACATATACTTTCAATTTATAAACATTTTTCTACTTAAATACTAAATTATAAAGCTAATTCTTTATTTTATTAGAATACTTTCTCAACTTTTATATAATTTTGTCATATTATATACAAACAACATTTGTTGTTAATATAAGGAGGGAATAATTTATGGAATTTGAAGAAAAAAAACATCATTGTCCTGTATTAGATGTTGATGGAGTAATATCTGGAGGTAAGCAATTTGATCTTGATATAACTTTACCAGAAGACAATCGTGATGTCATATATGGAGTTGTAAGAAACTGTTTTAAAGAACCAATATGTGATGCTGTTGTAAAATTAGTTGAAGTAGTTTATGAACAAGGTAAAGAAGATAGAAGACCTATAGGACATACATTTACTGATAAAGAAGGAGAATTCGTATTTGGTCCACTTTGTCCTGGTAAAGAATATGCTTTACAATTATGGGTAAATGATACTAAAAAAATTAAAATATGTGCTAAATGTCATCATGAAGGTAAATGCTTAAAAGGTGATAAAAACGATAAATGTGATTGTTATATCAATTGCAATGAACCATGTAAAGATTGTAAAAAATGTGATTATGATTGTGATTGTGATTGCAAAGATTAATTTTTATTTTACATTAAAAAGAACAACCAAGAATATTGGTTGTTCTTTCATTTAGGTATTATCGGTATTATTATTAGATTCTTCTTGAACAATTGTACTAAATTTTAAAAACAATTCCTGTACATCACTAATTCTTTCAATATCGCTTTCCAAATCTTTTTGACTTTTCAATCTACTCGCTTGAAAAACTATAAGTAATCCTTCTACTATAGAGATAATAGTAGAAATACCAATATTATTACTTGAGTTACTAAGTCCATCTAATAATGTTAATACAAAAAATATTATTACCATAACTCCTATAGTAACTTTTATAATTTTATATCTACTTGCAAAAATTGCAACAGCAACTAAATATAAAATAATATTTAACATGGTATATATTACTACATCCATAATACTACCATTTTGCAAGCTATATATAATTCCCAAACTTGCTCCAATCACAATTGATGTGATTAAAATTTCCACTTCAATCTTCCGTGTCATAAAAACACTCCTTCTTTATTTTAATATTTATATTTAAAATTAAAAGTATCTGGAGTTTTTGCTAATACTTTTAAGTGAAAAAAATATTGTACACTTAGTACTTGTTTAATATTATACTACACATTATGTAAAATAACAAGAAAAGAGAGCATTAAACTCTCTTCTTTGTTACATTATCCCCATTTGTCTTACTATTTTTTTACCTTTTTTCATTATTTTTTTCTTATTAATCATATCTGTTTCAATCATCATCATAACAACACCAGTTGCTAATGCTCCACCTATTAAGGCACCTTTAATAAATTTCATATATATACCTCCAAATTATATTCTATTTTTATTATTACATTTTACCTTCATTTTTATACAAATTATATATGGTATATATTTCATGAATTGCTACAATTATTAAAAATATTCCAAATATTTTTTTTACTAATTCAATATTTAAATATATAGATATATTTGCACCAATTATTGCACCAATTACTCCAAATATAGATATTAAAATAGCTATTTTCATATCTATATTCTTATTTCTAATATTAATAATTATTGCAACAATAGATGTTGGAATAAAGAATATTAGATTGGTACCCTGAGCCACATGGTATTCTACTTCTAATATATGTGTTAACAAAAATATTAAAAAAGTTCCTCCACCCATTCCTGTACCACTAATTATTCCTGAAAAAACTCCAAATAGTATTTCCACATTTTCACTTCCTTAATTATCTAATTGAAAATTAGAGTATATGACATATATATTAAAAAAATTGTAAATAATATTTTTAAATATTTTACATTTATTTTTTTTAATACTTTCGCTCCAATAATTCCTCCAACTATTCCCCCAATTGCAACTAATATAGATAAATTCATATCAATATAGTTTTCTTTTGAATAAAAAAAACTTGTGGTTATAACCATTATTAATATACAAAAAACTGATGTCCCTCTTGCCTTTTTATCTTCTATTTTTAATAAATATATAAATGATGGAACTAATAACATACCTGCACCAGTTGAAAACATTCCATTTATTAGACCTGATATAATTCCAATTAGTCCAATTTTTATAATTTCTTTTTTATTTATTTTTCCCATAATAAAAAACCTACTTTTTAATAGGTTTTCCATATTTTATCATTTTATTCACTAAAATATTTTAATCAACTGTATCATCTTTTATATAATATTTTGTACCTACCATTTCATCTGGCATATATTGTTGCTCTACATAATGGTTTGGAAAATCATGTGGATATAAGTATCCTTCGTTATATCCAAGTTCTCTCATTTTTTCTATTGGAGCATTTCTTATTTGCATTGGTATTTCACCTGTGTTTTTTGTTTCTACATCTTGCAGAGCTCTATTTATCCCTAAATATGTTGCATTAGATTTTTTAGATGTAGCAACATATACAGCTGCTTGTGCTAATATTATTCTACCTTCTGGCATCCCAACAGTATGTACTGCTTGCATTGCCGCATTTGCTACTACTAAAGCATTTGGATTTGCCATTCCTACATCTTCAGCTGCTGATATTACAATTCTTCTTGCTAAAAACATTGGATCTTCTCCACCTTGTATAGCTCTTGCTAAATAAAATAATGTAGCATCTGGATCAGTACCTCTCATAGATTTTATGAATGCACTAATATTATCATAATGAACTTCACCATTTTTATCAAAAATAGCTTTTTTATTTTGAATACTATTTTTAATAACTTCATCTGTTATATGTATATATCCATCTTTATCCATATTTGTTGTAAGTACTGCTATTTCTAATCCATTTAATGCTGTTCTTACATCACCATTACTTATTGTTGCAATTTTTTTTAATGTGCTATCTTCAATTTTAACATTATATTCACCAAGCCCATCTTCTCTTTCTAGTGCATTTTTTAAAACTTGATAAATATTTTCTTCTGTTAATGGTTCTAATTTTATAACCATCGACCTAGATATTAAGGCTTTATTTACTTCAAAATATGGATTTTCTGTTGTTGCTCCAATTAATATAATTGTACCATTTTCTACAAATGGAAGTAATGCATCTTGTTGTAATTTATTAAATCTATGAATCTCATCTATAAATAGTATACTTTTCCCTGTTGGATTAAGCATAAAATTCCTAGTTTCTTCAATTACTCTTTTTATATCTGCAACACCTGATGTTACAGCATTAATTTTATAAAACTTATATTTAGTTGTTTCACTAATAACTCTTGCAAGTGATGTTTTCCCACACCCTGGAGGTCCAAATAAGATAATGCTTGATAATCTATCTGCTTTAATTGTTCTATATAATATTTTACTTTTTCCTATAACATGTTCTTGTCCTACATATTCTTCTAATGATTTTGGTCTTATTCTATATGCTAATGGTTCTTTTTGATTCAAATACATCACCTCATTTTCTTAATGTCTAATTACATACCTAATAAGCTTAATCCTTTTTTAATTAAATCTTCTGTAGATAATTCAGTTTTATTTTCAATTTTTTCAAATTCTTTTTCAATTTGCTTTTTATTATATCCTAATACTTGAAGTGCTTCAACAGCTTCTTTTACTTTTTTATCATCTGCAATAGCTTTAGTAAGTTTACTACTAATTCCACTATTTGCTTTAGATAATTCTTGGATTTGTTCTTCTTTCTTAATCTTATCTTTTAATTCTAATATTATTCTTTTAGCTGATTTTGGCCCAATACCAGGTATTGTAGTTAATGTATTTACATCTTCAGCTACAACTGCAAGTGCAAAATCTGAAGGTGCAACTACTGCTAACATTGCTAAGGCTGTTTTTGCTCCAACACCACTTACACTTATTAATAATTCAAACATTTTTAATTCTTCTAAAGTATTAAATCCAAATATACTTATATCATCTTCTTTTACTTTATAATGTGTATGGACTTTTACAGTTTGCCCAATATTTCCTACATTATCTATATTTATATCTGACATATATATTTTATATCCTAATCCACCTACATCAATTACAATATATCCTGTCATTTTCGTTTCTAATATTCCTTTTACATATGCTAACATTTTATTCCCCTTATCTATTATATATCATAAAAATATGTTGCTTCTAAGTCTGCTTCATGAGTAAGTAATGCTACTGGATATTTCTTATAACTTGCTCCAATCGCATTATATAATTCTTTTGGTTCTGTATATCCCATATGCCAACGAATTGAATATTTCTCATCTGGTGTTAATTTTATATATTCTGTTATCATCATTACAGATTTTTCCCCATGCCCATATGGAATTGTATCTTCAATTGTGTAATAAGGTACTTTTTCCCATACTCCTAATGCATTTTTCGCATTTCTAAAATCTGTTTTATAGAAATTTGTTTTACATATATCATGTAATAATCCTATTAATATTATAGATTCTTCTGGTATATCTAATTTTTCTATATTTGTTTCAACTTTATGTTTTAATATTTCATATACTTTTATACTATGTGCTGCAAGTCCACCTTCAAAATCCCCATGAAATCTAGTACTAGCTGGTGCTGTAAAGAAATCTGATTTTTCTAAAAATGCAATCAATTCATCTATACCTTCTCTATTTACTTGTTTTAATAACCCTAAAAATTGTTCTTTCATATTTACCTCTTTCACTATTGTTTATCATTCTTATATTTTCTTATTTCATGTTTCACATTATATAAATATCCAAAATAAAAGTCAAGCTTTGGCGAACATTTATTTGATAAATTATTTGTTAATTCCTAATTCAATTACTTGTAATTATTATTTCACTATGATATTATCTAATCAAAGATATTAATTTTAATAGTATAGGAAAAATATATGAAGTTTTTAAATATAGTTCGTAATTTGTTTTTAAAAAAGTATTCTCTAGGTTATGGTTTATTTCTAATTTTTACAGCCATACTTTTTATTTTCTTTTTAAGTGTAATCACACTTAATTTTATCTTGTCTCAAGATTCTTCCCCTACTTTAACCGCAAATTCTTCAGATGTATATACACCAAGTCATGATGTAAATTTAGAGATTCCGTTAACAACAGAGGAAGAATTTTTAGTTGATGAATTATTAGAACAAGAAACAGATATTCCTAAAGTAACTGATATAGCTATAAATAGTAATAGTTCCACAACTACAACAAGTACTTCTAATAAAGAGCCATATTATATTAAAATAAATTATGGCGCTCAAGTTGTTACAATATATGGTAAAGATTCTAATAATGATTATACTGTGCCTGTTAAAGCTATGGTTTGTTCTACTGGAACTGCAACTCCAAGATATGGTGGGAAAACGTATACAATTAATACAAGAAGCAGATGGCTTGCATTATTTGGCAATGTCTATGGACAATATACAACTCATATTGTTGATTATATTTGGTTCCATTCAGTACCATATTTACAAAATTATAATCCTGGAAGTCTTAAATATTATGAATATGATAAATTAGGTACAGCTGCATCAGCTGGTTGTATTAGGTTAAATATAGCTGATGCTATGTGGATTTATTATAATTGTGGAAATGGAACAAAAGTTGAATTTTATAGTAGTTCAAATCCTGGGCCTTTAGGAAAGCCATCATCAATAAATATCTCTTCTGCCTCAGATCATCTGAAAAATTGGGATCCTACAGACCCTCATCCAGATAATCCATGGCATAATCAAACACCTTCTACTCCAGAGCCACCACAAGAACCAACTATACCTGATGATGTTACAGATAATAATAATTCTAGTACAAACAATAATACTACTAATAATTCTATTACAGATAATACTACTTCAAATAACACTACAGATAATTCTGTTACAGATAATTCTACTTCAAATAACACTACTGATAATTCTGTTACGAATAATACTACTTCAAATAACACTACAGATAATTCTGTTACGAATAATACTACTTCAAATAACACTACTGATAATTCTGTTGCGAATAATACTACTTTAAACAACGCTACAGATAATTCTGTTACAGATAATACTAGTACTTCTAATAACACTACAAATAATGTAATATAATATATAAAACAAAGACTCACATTTATTAAAATGTAAGTCTTTATTTTATACTGTTTTAGCTTTATCTAAAACTTTCTTCAAATCTTCTTCAAATACAGTTCCTCTTGCTAAATCTATATACCATTTTTCTGTTTCATCAATATATTTTTCTATAAATTTTCTTTCTGTTCCTTCTATTTCAGACAAATTGTGAATTCTATCTGCTAATTTAACCATTTTAGCAATTTTATTTTTCTTAATTCTTCCTATATATTTTTTCATTACATACCCTGGTTCTTTTGTAAGTAATATTATTATATCTGCAATTTCAGAATTTGCCATTTCTTCAATATCTTCATAGATAGCTTCTGTATCTTCTAATAAATCATGAAATAATGCACAAATTTGGTATGTCATTCCAAATCCTTTTTCTCTTAATATTTTACTAACAGCTATTGGATGTTCATAATATGGAGTTCCTTGTTTTCGTTTTTGAGTTCCATGCATCATCTTCACATATTTTTTGTACTTCTGATATTTCATTTTCTCATTTTCACTTTTATTTTCTTCCAATATTACCATATTATCAATTCCTTTACATATAATAATTTATTTAAATTCATTATATCATACTATTTTATAAATTACTTATATTCTAAATATTAATTTAAGATTTTTAACAATATTTTTATACCCTGTAGGGTAAATAATCGGTTTTCAAACCAATTGATTAACATCAAAACATCTAATGACTGCAAATATATTGCAATCGTTAGTACAAACAAATGTTATATCTTTAATACTAAAGATGTAACACCACTAAAAATGTTAGATATATTAGAAGAATTTCAATCTTCTTATGAATATGTACTACCCCTTTATTTTTGGGTATTAAATCCCCAAAATAGAGATGAGAAAGCATTAAACAAAGCGTTTCAGGTGTTCCTGAGACACTACAAATAATTTTAAAGTCGATTTTGAGAGAGTCGATTTTTTTTATTTAATTAAAATATAATAAAACTTTTTAATTTTAATTGCTTTCACCTTAATCCAGTAGTATACTTTAACTAAAATGAGAGAACAAGAAATGTGGTATGTCGCAATCCTTTAATGAAAGGAGGCGATGCTATGTTATATGAAGAAATATACATATTTTTAATATTTATTTTATTATTTATTCTTATAAATATAACTATTGTAGTTATCGTCTTGTTTGCACTACTTGTTAATGTAAGCAAAAATTTTGATAAATACAAAAAGAAAAACACATCTCTGCTTGGTCGTTAGAGATGTATTTTTAATACAATAACAATTTAGCGACACATCACTTTATATGATGTCTCATCTTCTAAATATATTATATAGCTAATTACTTAAAATGTCAAACTACTTTGATATTTTATTTTTTGTGTTAAAACAAAAGCACACACCCGTTTAATACGAAATGTGTGTTTTAAATCATGGTGAGCCAGAAGGGATTCGAACCCCTGACCCCAGGCTTAGAAGGCCTGTGCTCTATCCAACTGAGCTACTGACCCATTTGTTTCCCGTAGGAAAATGACAATAGTAATAATAACATAAAGTAATCATATTGTCAATACATTTTTAATATTTTTCTTTTATTATCTTCTCCACTCTAAAATATATTCTTTTTCAGCTGTTTTTTCATCAATATGTACACCAATATTTTTAAATTCCATCCTTAATATAAAAACAACCCCTGCAACATTATTTTCATATACTTTGATATTTAAATTTTCTTTTTTTTCTTTACAATAATTTATTAATTTTCTTCCTATTCCTTGCTTCAAGCTGTCTTCTTTTGTAACAATTGCTGTTATTTCACAATTGTTTATTATATTTACAAAACCTTGTATTTCACCATCATACTCATAAATATATGTCTCGTTATTAATAATTTTATCTTTCATTTCATTAAAATTTTCTATCCAAAAATCTCTTTCAATAAAATCATTTACTCTAAAGTTAGCTTTTACCCACATTGTGAGTATTTTAGTTTCATCTTCAGCTTTAAATTTTCTAATCATTTATTCCTCTTTCTTTTCTCTTCTTCATCTTCAAATTTTTCCAATTCTAAATTAACTAATTCTTTAACAGTATAATAATCTCCATAACTTATACAATTCCTTATTTCTTCTAAAATAGATTTTATTTCTTCTTTTGTCTCCATATATATACACCTTCTTCATACATATTTTTATTTTTTCTTCATATAATATATTATTTAATTCTAACTTTTAATTAGATTTTCCTTTTTGAATAATAACATATTATTTACTTATTTATCAATACTTTTATCTTTATCCATTATCTTTAATATTCTAATCCATCATATTTTTAGTGTGTTCAAGCCCATTTCTAATATTGTTATACTATTACTGTACTAAATTTAAAATAGGAGGTGCTCTATGAGTTCTATTACAAGTAACGAAATTTATAGGAATATTGGTTTTATTCTAAAAACTTTTCGCCTTAATAAAAACTTAACTCAAGAACAATTATCTGAACAATTAGGTATTTCTTTAAAATATATATCTAGGATTGAAACTGGGAATAATGGTATTAAAACTCAAACATTAATAAATTATATGAATCTTTTAGGTGTTACACCTAATGAATTATTTAAAAATTTAATTACTAGTGAAGATTTACGTTTAGATATTGAAATTTCGCAAAAAGTTGCAAAATTACCAGAATCAAAAAAAGAATTCGTTAAATCTTTTATAGATTTATTAGATAATGTTTAACATCAATATACTTAATAGATAAAAAGTGGCAATGCCACTTTTTATTTTATTGTCTATTCATTCCAAAAAGCTTGATACATTTTAAAAGCTTGATATATATCATATTTACTTGTTACTTCATAAGGAGCATGCATTGAAAGTACTGGAACACCACAATCGATTACATCAGCACCTTTATTTGCTAATATATACGCAATTGTTCCTCCTCCACCAATATCTACTTTTCCTAATTCAGATAATTGGTATCTAATATTATTTTTTTCAAAAACATTTCTTACCCATGCTACATATTCAGCATTTGCATCTGATGCACCAGATTTTCCTCTTGCACCTGTATATTTAACAAGTGCCATTCCACAACCTAAAAATCCCGCATTATTTTTTTCAGAAACACTTGCATATATTGGATCATATCCTGCATCAACATCTGATGATAACATTTTTGAAAAACAGAAAATTCTGTCTAATAAATTTGGTCTATTTATATTTAATTTATTTAATATTTCAGACACAAAGAAATCAAACATATGAGATTCCATTCCTGTATTTCCCATACTTCCTACTTCTTCTTTATCAGATAATATACATACTGCTGTATTTTTAACATCTTTTAATTCCATCATAGCCGCAAGTGAAGTATATGCACATACACTATCATCTTGACCATATCCCGCAACCATACTTCTATCAAATCCTAAGCTTTTAGCTTTAAATGCTGGTACTAATTCAATTTCTGAACTATTGAAGTCTACTTCTGTTATTCCATATTTTTCATTTAATAAATTTAATATATTTAATTTAACTTTTTCAGAAACTTTTGAATCATCATATGGAATACTTCCAATTAATACATTTAAATCTTCTCCATTTATCGCTGTTCTTAATTTTTTTTCCATTTGATCTTGTGCTAAATGTGGTAATAAATCTGTAATTGTAAATATTGGGTCATTTTCTTCTTCTCCAATATTTATTTCTATTTTTTCTCCATTTGGTTTAACTATTATTCCATGCATACTAAGTGGGATAGCTGTCCATTGATATTTTTTAATTCCACCATAATAATGTGTTTTAAAATATGCAAATCCACCATCTTCATATAATGGGTTTGGTTTTAAATCTAATCGAGGTGAATCAACATGTGATCCTATCATATGAAGTCCATTTTCAATTGGTTCTTGTCCAATTATTGCTAGATACATACTTTTTTCTCTGTTTATAAAAAACACCTTATCACCTGTTTTTAATGTTTCAAATTCTATTATATCTCTGAATCCATTAGATTCAGCTAGTTTTCTAGCTTCTTTAATAAACTCTCTTTCTGTTTTTGTTTTATTTAAAAATTCAATATATTTTTCAGATAAATTAAACACTTCTTGTTTTTCTTCGTCAGATATATTTTCCCATCCGTTTTTCTTTTGGTTGAATAATTTTTCTTTTAATTCCTCTCCCATTTCTTCCTCCTTGTTATTTTTTAATATTATATCATTACCATTTTTATTTTTCCAGTTTTTTTATATTTTATTCTAAATATATATATATAATCTTATTTATCTTTTAAACGCCTTGTTTATCAATCTTTTTTAATTATTTTAACATTTTTTTATTGACTTTAGTACATTTTTTTGCTACAATTCGGTTAATAAATCATATATTTATATGTTTTATTTTGTTTACTAGAGCTAGATTTCTTCAAAAGCAATCTAGTTCATTTTATTTTATAATTAAGAGGTGTTTATGAATTTATTAGATATATCTATAATCTTATTTATTATTATGGAATCTGCAAATGTTTTAATACTATATTTTGCACAAGATTTCAAACATGGAAACGGTGTTGCAGTTTTTAAAGACTGGCACAAATCTAAAGAAGATGACAATATGCATTTATTTGCTAAATATATGACATTTTGGGTTGCTGGTACTAAACTTATCTTTATAGTTTTATTATTAGTTATTCTTTTAACTGGTAGTGAAACAACTAAAATATATGGTGTTGGTGTTATGATCTTATCTATTGCTACATATTTTTGGAAACTACATCCTATTATGAGAAAATTAGATGAAAAAGATAGAATAACTCCAAAAGGTTATTCAAAAACACTATTTAGTATGATCTTAGGATTCATATTAATGTTCACAATTGCTTTGATTTTACATTTTGTAATATAGATACAAAAAAGATATAATATATAAGATTATTCTTATATATTATATCTTTTTAATTTACTTTATTTTCTCTATTAACTTATTTACACATTCATCAATTTCAGATAAACAATATCTATATGTTTCCACATCATACCCCCATGGATCTTTTATGTCTATTTTGTCATGATATTGTCTTTCATAATCTATGTATTCTTTCATTGTATATACTTTATTTTCCAGTTCTGGATATATATCTAAAACTGCGATTTTATGTTTTACTGTAGCACATAATATAATATCCATTTCTTCTATATTTGAATTCCTTATATTAGTAGCCTTGTGAGTATTCATATCTACGTCAAATTCATCTTTGATAACTGATTTAGCTTCATATGTAGGTACATCTCCGTCATATGCATGTATCCCACATGAATATATTTCGATATTTTCTATTTTTAAATCTTTCAATTTTTTTAATGTTAAATGATGTGCCATTGCACTCCTACATATATTTCCTGTACATATATACATTATTTTCATAACCTACTCCTTCAATTTTATTTATAATAAATTCTATATACTAAATATTCTTCTTTTTCATATCCATTTTGTATTAAGACATTTTCAAATTCATTCATATTTTCAAAAATATATATACTGTTTTCTTTTATTTCACTTATCATATTAAAATTATATTTCCCATATGAATACATATTTATATAATTAGTTTTACTTTCTTTTGTTATACTTTCATTAAAATTATATGGTGATATTTCATTTGTATATAATGTATATATCCAAGGTTGTCTTGTGTTTACATCTAAATATATTTCTTCTACTTCATATTTTTCAATATATTTTGTTAAATCCATCATATTCGAACTCCAAAATATATGTTCTGAATATTCTTCATTATATTTTGTAAAATAATATGTTGTGAAAGATATAAAGTTAATTATATATATTGCTATTAACACATATAGGAATATCTTATTAGATTTATATGTATATTTTAATGTTAGATATATTGAATATATTAAAGGTATAAATATTGAATTTAATTTATTAATATTTGGATCTTTTATTACTAAAAAACAAACTATATTTGCAATTAATATACTTAACATTATTACATCTACTGAAAATTCTTTATTCTTAATACTTCTAGCTGTATTTATACACAATATTATTATTCCAAATATAACTATTGGTATTGAAAAAATATATAGTGTTCCAAATTCCGGAATAGCGTTATATGCTAATCCATCAGATATAAATATTTCATCTATACTTAATATATTTTCAAATACATTATTTAAACTTACCTCTCCACCTCTAAATGAATTAAGAGTAGGTATTGTAAAATAATCTGTTTTAATTTCATTAATTACACCATTATTTACAAGTAACATTAAAAGTATTGGTATTACTAATATTACTACTGGTATTGCTACTGCTATTATATTTTTGACTTTAGCTTTTTTAATATATATTAAATATATTGAAATAATTGTTAACATTATTGGTACAATTATTAATGAAAGTATATATGAATATAATGTGATTCCAAATAATATTCCTGCTAATATATACTTTAAATTAGATTTAGCAGTTACTAACATATATGTACTTATCAATATCATAGATGATAATAAATTACAATCTAATCCCCATCGTGATTGCATTATATGCCATGGCATTATTGAATATATGAACATCATTAGTATAGCTGATTTTTCTCCATGAAATTGTTTTACTAATTTATAAATAACAACTAAAGATATTAATGACAATATTATTGATGGTAATCTGACGACTACTAAACTATTTCCAAAAAAACTCATAAATGCTGCTAAAATATATGTATATAATACACTTTGTCCACCGCCAAAATTTATAAAATATACTGGAAATTTATTTAAATACCTGTCTACTCCATATTCAGATATACTATATGCATCATATGCTATCCCTGTTTCATCAACATTCATATCATTTGGTAGCGTTTCAATATTAATTACTCTAATTAATATTGCTATTACAAATATTAGTATAATTATAATATTCTTATATTTCCATATACCTTTTACTTCTGCACTATCTATTATTTTTTCTTTATCATTCTCACTTTTATCTTTATTATTTTTTTCTTTCTTAAATATTAATATAAAATATATTAATAACACAAGGATTATTGATACACACATTATAATACTATGTATTTCCATTTATATTTTCCTCCTTTATTTACAAATTAATTTTATATCATTACACATATTTTTACAAGAGCATTTTAACCTCATACAAAAAATAAATGTAGAGAACTTTACGAACTCTACATTTATTTTTAATTGTGATACTGTTTTAAGGATTCTTCTAATCCCAATTTTAATATTTCTTCTAATGGAATATTAATTGAATTTTCAATGTGATATTCTTCTATCATACTATTGTCTGTCATATGAATAACATATACTGGACGATTCGTCTCTTTTGGATTCTCTGTAAACATAGAAAACATTCTGAATGGTCTCATTTCATATTTACTTACTTTATCCATATTTCCGACTTTAGCATCATATTTTTGGATGTCCGGATTTCCAATATGGATCCTTTTCCCATCTTTTGAAGATAGGTAAAAGACTACTCCATGGATTTTTTCCATTCTACTAGTCTCCCACTTTGTTATTGGTATCAAAAACATCGACGGATTACAGTTACCACTTGTGTGCATAAATTTATGCTCCTTTGTTATATATTATTTGAGATACACATATATCCCATTTCTCTATTATACCATAAATATACTTTTAAGACAAATTTCAAATAACAGCTATAACAATCCCTAATAACATACCTAATATATTACCGAGTATAATCGATCTTCCTCTATATAATTTATTAGATTCTGGAATTAACTCCCCAGAAACAATATATAGCATTGCACCTGCTGCAAAACCAAGGCATATAGCTATTATCTCTTGAGATATTTGCCCTATTATTGCACCACAAAAAGCACCTATTCCTGTTGTAATACCTGACATAATTACATATTTAATTATCTTTATTTTTTTCAATCCACCTTTTTTCATAGGTATTGCCATTGATATTCCTTCTGGTATGTCATGTAAACATATTGCAATTGCAAGACCTAATCCAAGAGATATTGAAACTTCATATCCTGAACCTATTGCTAACCCTTCTGGAAAATTATGTATTGCCAAACCTATTGAAACTATTATTCCTGTTTTTAATAAACTGTTATTATCCTTATTTTTATCCAATCCTTGTTTCTTAAATCTTTTACTAATTATATCATCACAAATAAACATTAAAATTATTCCAAATAATATTCCAACTACAACTATAAATATATTACTTAACTCTAATGCTTCTGGTATTAAATCAAAACATATTATTGACATCATAAGACCAGATGCTAGTGATAAGATAAAACTTAAAAATCTATTTGACTCTCTTTTACTGAGTATTCCTATTATACCACCTAATGTCGTACCAAAAGTACCGAAGAACAGTCCTATTAATGTAGCTTGAAATATATTCATAACTATTCACCATTTTCTAAAATTTATTATATTACTATATAATTTATATTATTAATTAATATTTATATTCCATTTACAAAAAAATATTTTAGATATATAATAACTTTATTAATAAAATATGAAACGAGAAATATATGAAAGAAATATATATTGTACTAACACATACAGGAACAATTTTATCTAGAATAATTAAATTTTATACCAAAAATGAATTTACACACTCTTCAATTTCTTTAGATGTTAATTTAGAAAAAATGTATAGTTTTGGAAGACTTAATCCATATAACCCTTTTAAAGGTGGATTTGTACATGAAGGTATCTCATGGGGTACATTCAAGAGATTTTCAAATACATATACGCAAATATATTCATTAACAATTACTGATTTAGAGTTTAATACTATCAATTCTCTAATAATTCATTTTGAAAATAACAAATCTGCATATTCCTTTAATACTAAAGGATTGTTTTTAGCTGGATTTGATAAATATATTACAAGTAATAATACTTTTTATTGTGCTGAATTTGTTAAATACCTTTTAGATAGTGCCAACCTAAATGTTAATTTACCAGCTACTGTAAAACCCGAAGATTTCAAAGCAATATATAATCTTAAACCTATCTACTCAGGCAAACTAATGGATTATTTCCATGCATCTAATAATGCTTACTCTTCTATATCACAAAATAAATTTATTAATCTTTATATGAATATATATAACTCTTTTTTTAATATTTAACATATATTCTTCTATATCTTTTCTAACATTTGTATTTACAATTAAATTTTTTAATTATACACTATTTTTGAAAATAAATTAATGGAGGTTTTTATGAACGAAAAAAAATCTAAAAATACTAATGAAACTATTGATACTTCACAAAAAAACAACAATATTTTACGAGCAGTTCTAATATTCATTTTATTTGCACTGCTTTTTTTAACACTTTTATTTATTCCAAATGAAATAACTGACTCTCCCACATTTCAGACATCTAATTTACAGTCTGTTGATAATTTTGAAAATTTATACTCGATATTACAAGATTCACCTAAGAATACTAATATTATCTATGAAGATTCTGTAGGAGAGCTATCACCTGATAGTTTTGCTCCATCAGATACTTCTTCAAATTCTAGTACTTCGTCAGATTTTTCTACAACTAATATACAAGTACAAGGTGTTGATGAAGCTGATATAGTTAAAACAAATGGTAATTATATTTTTTATGCTATACCAAATAGAGTAATTATTGCTGATATACAAGATAATACTAATATTAAAATAGCATCTGAAATAGAACTTGGAGAAGATACATCTACTAGTGAACTATTCTTAAATGATGATACATTAGTTATCATTTACACAATTTATGATGGCTCTTACTATGAATATTCATCATCAACTATTACTAAAACATATGATATATCTAATCCTTATTCACCAAGATTAAAAAGAGAAGTTTCAATTGAAGGTGATTATCTAAATTCTAGAATGATTGAAAATGATATATATATACTTGCAACACAAAATATATATTCAAATAATTTACCTAATAAAACACCTTCAATCTATGAAGAAAAACACTATATTCCTAATTATATGGATTCTGCTATTAGTTCAAAAGATTCTACAATACCATATAACTGTATATATCCTCTTCCATATATTTCTAGTACTTCATACTTAACAATTGCTAGTTTTAATATAGAAAATAGTAATAAAGCAAATATAGCTACATATATTGGAACTGGTGAAACAGTATATATGTCTGAAAATAATCTATATATTGTTGGAACTGAATACATAAGTGGTTATGATGATTTTTCAATTTTGCCTGAAATTGGTATAGACATTGCCCCTATTTCTACAACTTATAAGACTCATATATTCAAATTTTCATTAAATGATGGTATTGCAAGTTTTGATACTGAAACTGAATTATCTGGTAAAATTTTAAATCAATTTTCACTAGATGAATATAACGGTAATCTTAGAATAGCTATAACAGATTATAATGAAACAGATACAAATAACCTATATATTTTAGATTCTAATTTAAATGAAATAGGGTCAATTAAAAATCTAGCACCTGGTGAATCAATATATTCTGCTAGATTTATGGGTGATAAAGCATATATGGTTACTTTTGTGGAAGTTGATCCATTATTTGTATTAGATTTAAAAGATCCAACTAATCCAAAAGTACTTGGTGAATTAAAAATACCAGGATACAGCTCATATCTACATCCATATGATGAAAACCATTTAATAGGATTTGGATATGATACTGAAATTACTAGTTATGGTAGTGTTGTAAATACCTCTTTTAAAATGGCTTTATTTAATGTAACTGATCCAACTAATCCTAAAGAACTATTCGTTGAAAAGATAGGTGAAAAAGGAACATCTTCTGAATTACTAAATAACCATAAAGCATTGCTCTTTTCTAAAGAAAAAAACTTATTAGCATTTCCTATAAATATTGAAAATAATTATTATTCATCATATCAAGGTGTAGTAATATATAATATAAATCCAGAAACTGGATTTACCAAACAATCATCTATTACACATTTTGGAGAAGATACAAAATATTATGATTATGAAAATGAAATAGAAAGAATTATATATGCAAATAACGCTTTTTATACTCTTTCTGAAAATATGATAAAATCTACAGATATGAGTAATTTCACTTTAAATTCTAGTTTAGATATAGAATTATATGATCCTAATGATTTTATGCCCCTTTGGGATTACTAAAAACCAATATTTTATTACATGATACAAATAAAAAACCATATGCCACTTAAAAACAAGTGTTATATGGTTTTTTTATTTATATTAATACCCTAATTTTTCTAATATTTCAGATACTTCAGCTTTATTTTCTTCGTATACACTTACAAATATTATTGTATCTCCAATACGTGATACAACAGAGTACTCATTATTACCTGATAATGTATATTTTGAATTATTCGGAAGATTTACAGAAGATTCAAACATATTTGATTCTTTTGCCATTTCTAATTCATATTGAATATTTTCAAAACTAGTTACAGCATAATCTTCACTTATTAAATCATAAAATTCAATTTGATAATCATTAGTTGGATTTGTTGCTATGTACATTTCTTCAATATTATTTGTAGTTGCTTGATCCATAGAATCTGTGACTTCAAAATTTTCTTCTAACATAACAGACTTAAATTCTTCAGCTGTAATTACATCTTTTGGCATAAACAAAGTAACTATAAGACTTATTACTCCAACTATACCTATAATAACTATTATTGCTATTACAACTAATAAAATAATTACTGGTTTTTTCATGCTAATCCCTCCTTCCTTTTCTATCATATTCATAGTTAATTTTATCAAACATATTATTTAACTAAAATACTATTTACCCTTACTATTTCATTATCTTCTTTTCTAACTTCAACAGTATTTTCTTTAGAAGATATATAATAATAAATATCACCTTGTCTTTGTATTTCCTGTACTTCTAATTCAGTTGAACTAATTGATTCACCTAATTCAGAAAATTTTGTAACTGCAACATTTCTAGCTATTTCTTCTTCTTTTGAAATTTCTTTTACTTCTTGTTTATCGTCTTTTTCTGCTACTTGATTTGATTTTTCTTGTAACATTGGTACTACAATTACTGCTCCTATGCCTAAACAAATACAAATAATAATTGCTATTCCAATAAATCTTCTTCTTTTACTTCTTTTTCTGGTTCTTTCTTTCCTTCTTCTTTGTCTACCTTCAACATTTTCTTTACTTACTTCATTTTCTAAAACATCAACATTTTTCATTTGTTCTTCCATTTTCATATCTCCTTTTTATCTGTGTCAATTATATCAAACGATATTTTTAATGTAAACTATTTTATATACTTAATTTTAATATATTTATATATAAATAAACTCTATTTTATTAAAAATTCTATAATATAAAAACACTATTATAAACTGCTTACAAAATGTAAACAATTAAATAAAAAGTGCTTTCTTTTTATGGCATATTATATATTCTTTGAAATTAAATTTAATTAACTATTATATTTTTCTATTTTATATTTTTTATTAATTCTTCTACTTCTTTAACAGTTATACCTATTATATCCGAAATTTCCTGTGTCGATTTTTTTAAATTAAGTAAGTTTTTAACAATTTCCATTCTAAGGTCATTTCTTTCCTTTATTCGTCCTTGTTCAATTCCTTCTTCTACTCCTAAACCGATATGCTCTATTTTTCATGTCATTTGCTTTTCTCATATCATCTTCTTCTCTACTTATTATTTCTACTATTTCATCATCACTTGATAATTTTTCAATTTCTTTCAACGCTGATTTTATTTTTATGTTTTTATTCATAACATCCTCAACTTCCTTCAAGTTATCACAATTTATTGCTACAAGCCATTTTAATAATAATTAAAATAAACCATATACAGAAGTATTTCTACTTCTATATACGGTTTATTTATTAATATTTTGTTTACATTGTATGCTTAGAAATTAATATATTGTCTAGGGTCTACATCATTTCCATATCCTTGTTTTACTCTTATTTCAAAATGTAAATGATGTCCTGTACTTAATCCAACATTTTGGTCTAATTCTGGATCTCCACCTTCTAATCCTATAACTTGTCCTTGTGTTACTTTATCTCCTACTTCTACATCTATTTGTGATAAATGTGAATAGAAACTATATACCACTTCTCCATCTACTTCATGTCTTATTTCTATTGCATTTCCAAATCCTCCAGCTTCTCCTGCAAATACTACTTCACCATCTGCTATAGATAATATATTTGCTCTATGAGCTCCTGCTATATCTATACCTGTATGTTTAGATTCTTCACCTGTTACTGGGTGGATTCTTTGTCCATATTCACTTGTTACTTCATAGTTTCCTTCTAATGGAATTATGAATTTAACTTGTTCTTTTTGAACTTCATTTATTGTTTCTGGAATTACTGGATTAGGATTTACCCATTTTTCAACTATAGATTTTTTAGTATAATTTGCTCTTAACATATTTCTATCTAAAATATCTATTTTTCCATCATCATTTAAATCATATTTTCTATTTACATCTGTTATTGGTCTTCCATACATTTTATTCATATTTACTAAGTCATCTATTTCTATTTCACCTGTCTCTATAACGTCACCACCATAAATTGACTTATCTTCTATGACTGCATTTGAACCTTCTTCTAAACTAATATGTGTTACTGTATGACTTAAATATCCTGGTTTTGTTATTACTATATCATACATTCCTGGTTCTAATATTAATTGATATGTTCCATCTTCTCTTGTTTCCACTTTAGCCATTTCTTCTCTTGGATTTTCTTCATCTCCTATTACTCTTGTATCATCTGTTCTATATGCTGTTACAGTCGCAATATGATTTGTTATTCCTTGAGTTATTACTTTACCTTCAATTGCTATTTTTTTAGTTAATGTTAATACATATTCTTTTACAGTTCCATCTGCTGATTCCACTGTTATTGTTCTTATTGTTGTTGTTTTTGTATCAACTGTAGCTGTTAATGTTCCTGTACTGAATTCTCCACTATCTACTTTTACTTTTGCATTACTATCTGTTAATTCAATATATATTTCAGCTGTATCTTTTCCTACTACTAATGCTTCATATTCTCCATCTATTCCTGTAATCTCAGTTCCATCTACATTTAATATCTTAATACTTGTTTCATTATTTAATCTATTTAATGTTATATTATGGTTTGTTACATTTACTCCATCTTGTGAAGTTATTACTACTGGAATTACTATTTGTTCTTGACTTAATTCTAAGTCTACAACTAATTCAAATGTTCCTATTACTGGTTCATTTTCTCCTACTTTAATACTTGCATTTTCGTTTTCTGTTACGATTTTTATTTTAGCTGTTTCATCTAATTTTTTGATAGTAGTAGTATATGGTGAATTTATACCTATATCATTTACCTCTACTAAACTAATATTTGCATTTCCTGATTTTCTAATTATATTTACCACATAATTTTCTTCTCTTGATGTTTCTGCTGTTACTTTTACATTTATAGTTGTCATATCTTCTGTTATTTCTATAACTTCTGTTATATTTCCAACATTGCTGTTTACTCCTATTTCTATACTCGCCATACTATTTGCTGCAACTATTGCTAATTCAGCTTCTACTATATCTTCATTTATGTATGCTGTATATGTTTTAGTTTCTTCATCATAAGATGTTATTTCTTCATTGTTTACTTTAACACTTTGGATTGAATTATTATCTGATATTTTTACTATTTTTAATGTATGTACACTTTCAGTTCCATCTTGAGCAATTATTGTAAATGGTACATTTAATTCTTTATCTTCTGATAAAGTAACTTCTAATTCTGCTAATTGTTCTGATTCTATTAAATCATTAATATTAATTGTTGCATATTGATTATTCGCTTCTATTTTAATATTAGCAATTTCATTTGTATCTACTACATATGTTACATATCCATCAAATCTATCTTCTTCAATTAATACATCATCAACCATTACTGATTTAATTGTATTATCTATTGAAATATATTTTAATTTTAATGTATATTTTTGAGTTTCCCCAACTTCTGATGTTACATCAATTCCAATTGTTGTTACAGCATCTTCTACTACTTGACTATATGTTAATTTTCCTTTTGCAGTATTTTCTCCAACTGTTATTGTTGCATATTCGTTTTCAGCTAATATTTCAATTGCTGAACTTGTAGCTCCATTTGTAATAAATGCTTCATATGTTCTAGTTTCTGGATTATATGTTATTACATTTTCTCCATCTACTTTAACACTTGCTAAATTATTATTTGTAGAACCTTTATATATTACTAATGTATATGTTTTACTTGCCCCTTGTTGAGGTGCTACTACTATATTTACTGTTGTAGATTTTGTTTGTAACATAGTTTCTCTTATACTTTGAGATTGTTCTGCTACTTCGTAATTAATACTAATTGTAGCATATTCACTCATTGAAACTACTTTTACAAGTGATTTTTCTAAATCTTCTGCAACATTTATATAGTAATTTCCTGTTTCATCTGGTAATACTAATTTACCATCAACAAATACTTCTTTTAAAGAATCATCTGTCGACATTTTTTGCATTTTAATAGTATATTTTTGAATTGTTCCATCTTCTGCCATTATATAGAATTCTGATGAAGTAATATCCCCTGGTGTATTTACTGAATACGATATACTTGTAGCTGGTTCTAATTCAGCATATCCCGCTTTAGCATAACTACTTCCTGGTGTAACTACAATACTTGCAGTTGTACTTTCAGCAGTTATAAATGCTTCAAATGTTTTTGTATCTTCATAATAATCTGTTACAGTTACTCCATTTACTGTTAATTTACCAACATTTACATCATCTGAAATCTTAGTAACAATAACTGGATATTCTTTAACTGTTCCATCTTCTGCAGTTACCACTACTTTTGTTTCATAAGTTCTTTGATCTGGTAAATTGATTGTTCTTTCAAATATACCTACATTTGAACTTTGAACTCCTTCAATAGTAACTTTTGCAAATTCATTACTTGGTACTACTCTTATATTACCTGATGTTACACTTTCTACAGTATTTATTAAATATTTACCATCTGCACTTATCTCAATTATATTTCCATTTAATGAAAATTCTAATATTTCTGCATCTTTAGATAATTTTTTAATAATTAAATTATATTTACCTTCTGAACCATCTTCTGCTATTACTGTAATTATTAAAGTAGTAATATCATCTGGTATACCAACAACATTTGTTAATTCATGTGTAGATAACTCTCCTGGTTCTATTTTAACTTTAGATAATACATCTTCAGTTTTAATATATACAGTAGATTCTTCTAATGAATTATCTGTAAGTGTTATATTATATGTTTTTGATGATTCATCATAACTTGTAACACTTGATCCATTAACTGTAATTGTTTCAATATTTACATTATTAGATATTTGCTCAATTTCAATGTTAAATGTATTAGTTGTTGTTCCATCTTGTGCAGTAATTGTTACTGGCACTATAATTGATTTACTATCTGTAATTTGTACTGGAATAGTATTTTCATATATTGCTATTTGAGGATTATTATTTATTTTAACTGTTGCTTTTTCATTTGCTGCTTTAACATAAATGTTTGCAGTTTCTTGATCTTTTTTAACTGTTGCTCTATATGTATTGTCTCCAATTTTAACAGCTTCTTGACCATCTACTATTACACTTTGTTCACTTGCATCATTTGATTCATGTTCAATAATTAAATTATATTTAACTGTTGTTCCATTTTCAGCAATTACTGTTATTTCTAAATTTGATCCTGTTTCTGTATTTTCAGTAAATGTTGCAATATTTGTATATTCAGTTTCTTTTACAATAATTTTTGCATTTGAATGATTAGTTTCAATATATATTGGTGCTGATGTTACATTATTTTTAATATATGTCCTATATACTCCGTTTTCTTCAGTTAATTCAACATTATTTACTTTAACAACTTTTAAAGTATTATCTGAAGAAACTTTTTTAATAAGTAAATCATATACTTTTGTAGTTCCATCTTGTGCTTCAACAGTTATTTGAACTGTTTCTTCTGTTTTACCAGATAAGTCTATTTCAGAAGATACTTCTCCTAATGAGAATTCACTATTTCCTATTTTGATTTTAGCATATTCATTATTAGGTTTAGCTTTTAATAAATATGTATCATCTTTTATTGGAACTGTTACTACATATTTATCTTCTTCATAACTACCAAAACTTGAATCTACTTGTACATATTCTAAATCTGTATCTCCAGATTTTTTATTTATATACACATTATATGAAGTTTCATTTTTTCCATCTGGAGATAATATACTTACTTTTATAGTATTTGTATTATCTGGTACATTTACATTTAATGTAACTGTGTTAGTATATGTTTCTTCACCAATTTTAATTATTGCTTCTGGACTTAATGTATCTATTTTTAATGCTGATGATGTCACACTACTGTTTACCCATGCTGTATATTGTCCATCTACTTCTTCTATAATAGTATTATCTACTGATAAAGATTTAATAGATAAATCATATACTCTAACAATTGATACTATATATGTTTTTTCATCTCCATTTTCAGCTTGAACAGTTATATTAATTTCTTCTTTACCAGAAATATTTACATCTTGTGTAACTGTATTTTCTGAATACACACCATCTTCTATTTTAACTTTAGCTTTATTAAATGTAGTTATAGCTGTTAAATTAATGTTTGTAGTTAAATTACTTACTTCAATTTCATAAGTAGATTCACCTGTTTGACTAATTTTTTCACTATCTATATTTTCAGCTGTTAAACTAAGTATTGATGTATCTTTAGAATATGTATTAATAATTAATTGTTTAGCTTCTGATGTTCCATCTTCAGCAGTTAAATTTGTAACTACCAATTCTTGATCTTCTAATATTTCTATTGTAGCTGTACTTGTTGACATTTGAGGTAAATTACCATCTATTTCAACACTAGCTTTAACATCTTCTGCTGTTACAACTATTTGAGCTTCACTAGCATTTCCTACATTTGCAACATAATTATTATTTTCGTCAAGTATTGCTAACTCTCCATTTACAACTATTGATGTTACATTTGTATTATTAGACATTTTGTATATAACTACTTCATATGATTTTGTAGTTCCATCTTCTGCAGTTACTATTACTGGAATTGTTGTTGTTCCATCTTGGATATCTTGAGTAGATGTTAATCCATCAATTTCTCCAATTTTAACTGTAGCATTTTCATCTACTAAAACAATTCCTATTTGAACAGTATCTTTGTTTACAACACTTGTACTATATTTACCATTTTCATCTATATCCACAAGATTATTATCTACTGATAAAGTTTTAATTCCTGTTTCACTAGATTGTTCTAGTATTTCTAAAATATATTCTCCTGTTGCGATACCATTTTGTGCTGTAACAATTATCTTAACAGTTGTTATATTACCTGTTTTTGAAATAACTTTTGTAGTTGTTGCTACCTCATTTTCAAATTCATTTATTCCTATTTTAGATAATATATCTTCAGCAACAGCTGTTACTGTAAATTCTGTTACATTTTTATTTAATTTAACTTGATATTTATCTCCACTATCTACATATATAGCTTCAATATTATTTACAGTTATTTTAGATAAATTAGTAGTATCTGGTAATCCTTTTATGATTAATTTATATGTTTTTTCATCACCATTTTCAGCTTTAGTGTTAATTACTACATCAACTGATCTACCTGTTATATCTACTGTTTTTGTAATTGTAGCTTTTTCAAATAATTTATTATTTATCGCTACATCTGTTAAATTATCTTCCATTGTAACTTTTACATCTACATTTGCTAAACTTTCAGTTAATGTATATTCATATACATTTTCTTCTGTCTTGCTTAATGTTGTTTCATTATTATTTACAGTTATATTTAATATATTTGTATTTGAAGATAATCTTTCAATATTTAGTGTATATTCTGCTATTGTTCCATCTTGTGCTTTAACTTTAATTAATATACTTGTAGTATCCTCATTTAAAGTGATTTCACTTTCATTTGTCCCAATAGTATATATATCATTTTGTATTGCAACTTCTGCTAATGCATAATTTGCTACTGCTTTTACATCTAATACTGTATCTGTATCATTTACTTTTACATTATATATATTTCCTTCTGATGATTTTTCAGCTTTTATAACACTTAGACCATTACTTACTGATACTTCTTTTAATGAATTATCTGTAGATGGTTTCTTAAGTATTAAAGTGTATACTTCAAAGTTTTCGCTATTACTTCCATCAGTTACTATTATTTCATATATTGTTTCATTTCCTGATATTTCAACAGTTTTAGTTGACATTTTGATTTCAGATTCATTTTCAGCAATTTTGACTAAACTTGTTTCAACTGATGCAATTGCTGTTATTTCTGCGTTAATTGCAGATGAGTTTACTGTTGCTTCAAATGTATTATTTACATTTGCAACTATAGCTCCATTTACATATACAGAAGATAAACTTGTTGCATCTTTTTCTTTTTCAATTTTAAGTGTATATTCTTTATCTTTTCCATTTGCTGAAACTGTAATTCTAACTACTGTTTCATCTGAATTTATTTCTATTGTTCTTGTAGAAATTTGTACTTCTTCACCTAAGTGATTTATATTAACATCTGCTAATTCATATACAGATTTAGCAACTATTTCTACACTTTCAGTTTCTTTTGATACAACTATACTATATTCTGAAATATTATTTTTAATTGCCTGTTTTCCATTTACAGTTAAGCTTTCTAATTCTGTTAATGCAGTTTCTTCATATATAGTTAATATATATTCTACTTCATTACCAAATTCAGATATAGCTTTTACTGGAATTGTTCTTACAGTATATTCTTCCATAGCTATTTCTTTAGTTTGAATTTGTTTACTTGCTTCTTGTCCTTCTATACTTACACTTGCAGCAGAATCTACTGTTTTTGCTTCTAAGTTTAGGATTTCTGTATTTTCTGGAACAATTACTTGATAATTATTTCCATTAATAGCTGTTGCAGTTATATCATTTACTTTAATATATTCTAAATCTACATTATTAGATTTACTAATTATGTTTAAGGTAAATTCATATTGTATTCCAAATTCACTTTCTACTAAGATTTCAACTACTTCTGGATTAGATAATATTTCTTTATTTAATGTCAATATTCCATTTTCAAACCAAGTAGTACCATTATCTATACTGATTTTATCTGATTTATCTTTAGTTGTAATTTTTAATTCTTCTGAATTACTTTCTGCTATTGTTACTTCATATGTCATTGAATCTGTTATTTTAGCTAAAGTATTTCCTACTGTTATTCTTTCGATTCTAGCTTTATCTGCTTCTTCAACAATTACTACACTGTTTATAACTGCTCCTGTTTCTTTTTCTGTTAATACAACATCTGCTTTTCCAGGAATTAAACCTTTTACAGTTCCATCTTCTATATTTTCTAATATAGTTTCATCAGTTACAGACCATGTAAAATCTGTAATTATTCTTGAATCTTCTTTTAAAACATTGAATCTATTTGAAATCATTTCAAATGTTAAGGTTTCATTTTCCACAATTACTTCATTTTCTGGTGATAACTCTACTTTATTTGAATCTACAAGTACATATTCCATGTTTCCTTCATTTGTATTATTTCCTATTTGTCCATAATCATTATTTCCAGCTGCATATACTCTACCTGTATCTTCAATAATATATGTATTATGTTCTCCAGATCCTATTCCTATAATTGTGTTTTCTCTTTCTATTTTTGTAGGTACTGTTATTTCATTAGTACTATTATTTCCTAATTCACCACTTGCATTTAATCCAAATGTATATACTTCCCCTGAATTTGTTTGTATCATATTTTCATCTGCAACTGCTGATATATCTGTAGCATTCCCTGCTGTATATATATCTGTTACACTATCTGCAATATTTATTACATTCCCATTTTCAAGTAAAGCAATTATGCTATTTCCACTTATTTCAGCTTTTACTACATTAGAAACATTTTCTATTTTAGTAATTGTATTATATTGTTCATTAGATAATCCAACTGTATACATATCTCCTAATGAATCTATTATTACAGTTCCATTTTCTCCTGTTTCAACATCTATTACTTTAATTTGTGGTAATACCATTTTTTGAGGAATATCTTGGTTTTTATTATTTCCTAATCCTAATTGATAATTAGAATTTGATCCCCAAGAATATACTTCTCCATATTTATTTAATGCAACTACATGATTATCTCCAGCAGATATTTTAACAATATCTTGTAATCCTGGAATTTGTGTCGGTGCTGTCATATTTACTCTGTTTCCTTGTCCTAATTGTCCAAGTGAATTTTCTCCCCATGCATATACTGTTCCGTCATTTTTAAGAGCTATTACAAAATCATTTCCAGCTAATATTTGTGTATATGTTTTTACATTATTTATTTGGTTTAATGTATTTGATGGTGTATATGTTCCATTACCTAATTGTCCTTGTGAGTTATATCCTGCAGACCATATTGTACCATCTGCTTTTAAGATATTAACAAAATTATTCCCTGCTGCTATTTGTGGAGCAACTGTATTTGTATTTCCAATTACTCTTATTATTGCAACTTGTTCTTCTCCTGTTACTCTATCTTGTACTTTAACCCATGTTGTACCTACTTTAATACCTGTTAATACTCCTTGTTCATTTACTGTTACAACTTCTGGATTTAATGAAATATAGTTATATTCATTAATTGTTTCTTCTTTTGTAACATATACATTGAAATCTTCATTAGGTATTACTTCAATTTGTTTATTTCTACTTACATTTACTGTGATTTCATTTTCTTTTAAAGCAAATTTATCTATTCCAACTTGTATTGGCACTAAACTATTAGTTATTGTTCTTGTATCTGTTATTCCGTGATAATAGTCTCCCCATGCCCAAACTGTACCATCTGCTTTAATTGCTGCACTATATGTATTTCCAACTGATATATCTATAACTTCATTAATATTAGTTACTTCTACAAATATTTCTGTCGATTCATCTGTATCATTACCAAACTGTCCTTGAACATTTGAACCTGACATGTACATTTTTCCATCTTCAGTAATTATACTTGAATATGTTTTTCCTAAACTAATTTCTTCTATATTATTTATTCCTTCTAATATAGTTGGTACTTTAATTGTATCTTTATTTCCTAATCCGAAGTTACCATAGATATTATATCCCCATACATACATATTGTTATCCATAGCTAATGCAGCTGATTGATATTCTCCAGCATATATATATTCAATATTAGATAATTCTTCTATTTTCCTAAATGAATTTATTCTATATTCTTCTATTGCAAGAGTACCAAATCCGTTGTGCCCTGTTCCATACACATCACCATTTGTTTTTAATATTAAAGTATGTGATCTTCCTGCTTGTACATCTAATACATCTTCTATTTCATATGCTTTTGTAGGTAATGTAGTATATGTATATTTGTTAACACCAAGTTCACCATTAGAATTATCTCCCCATGATATTAATTCTCTATTTTCTGTTATTGCAAAAGATTGATTATATCCTGCTTCGATTTTTTCTATTTTGACACCTAAATCTAATTTAATTGGTCTTGTTCTAGTTCCACCTGTTACACCTAATTGGTAACTTGTGTTTCTTCCCCAAGTCCATACATTTCCATTTTCATCAAGTGCAATTGTATGGTTTTCTCCTGTTTTAATACTTATAATTTTAACATTTTCACTAAATATTACTTGTGTTAAATCATCTACATTACTTGTATTTCCAATTCCTAATTGTCCATAATTATTTTGTCCATATGTCCATACAGTTCCATCAGCTTTTAAGATAGCTGTATGTGAATCTGTTGTTTCTACAGAAGATTTTACATCTGTATTTTCTGGAATTACAGTAATTTGAACAATTAATTGTTTTTCACCTTCTGTTACTACAACACTTGATGTACCAGAAGATATTGCTGTTAATTTACCAGTATTGTCTACTGTAACAGTTTTTGTATCATTTGCTTTATATGTGAAGTTACCTTCAACATCTTTTGCTAATATATTAAAGTTTCTTAATCTAGCATTTAAATATAATGTTTCTTTTTCATTTAAAGTAATATTATATTCATCTACTACAATTGATTCTTTACCAACTTGAACTGGCTCGATACTATTTTCATTTGCTAAGTTACCTAATTGACCTTCAGTTCCTTTACCAAATGCATATACTCTACCTTCTTCAGTTGCAATAACTGTATGGTTTGTACCTGTTTCAATCATAAAGATATTTTCTTTAATATTTTCTTTTCTAGGTAATACTAAATCTGTTTCAGATATTCTAGATAATTTACCATTTTCATTAGATCCCCATACATATGTATCTCCATTTTCAAGTATTGCTACTGAATAGTTTGTTCCAGCTTTTATTTCTGAAATATTACTTAATACTCCTGTACCTACACTATCTTTTATTTGGATAGCTGTATTTGAATCTAATTTTGTACCATTTCCTAATTGTCCATATTCATTATCTCCTAATGCATATGCTACATTATTTTGAGTAAGTAATATTACATGTGTATCACTTACAGATATCTTTTCTACATTTTCTACATTAGAAATTATTTCTAATGTATCTAAATTTATAGCTTTTTTATCTATTGTAATACCATAGTTTCCATATATACTGATTATTTTTTCATCTGTTAATATTTCTGTTGCAAGTTTGTTATATCCTTCACCTGTGACATATACATCTCCATCAATTGTAAGTACATATGATTTATTTCCTACTGCTGATACATCAATTATATTTGTAAATGTTCTTCCACTTTCATCTAAGAAAGCAGTTGGTTTATTTGAATTATATGTATGTCCTAATCCTAATTGTCCATTTCCATTATATCCAAATCCATATACTTTACCATTTTCAGTTAATATTAAAGTATGTGACGTTCCTACTTCTATATCTTTAATTCTTGATGAATCTGGCATTATTATTTGAACTGGTTCATTTTGATTTTCACTATTTCCAATTCCTAATTGAGATTTATCGTTCAATCCAAATGACCATATAGTTCCATCTGCTTTAACAGCTATTGTAAAATCTTCTCCTGATTCAATTCTAGGAGTTGTTACATTTTCTATAACTTCTACATTTATTGTATCTGTAAGTCCTGTTACATTTTCATTAACAATTATTACAGTTGTTCCTACTTTTTTAGGTACTATATTATTGTTTTCAATAGAAATTATGTCATTATTTAATATATCTAAATTAAATTCACCAGAAGATATTTCATCAATTCTTAAATTAAATTTATTTCTTAACTTAATATCTAATTCTTGTGTTTGATTTATATTTAAAGTTATATTTTTCAGAGAATTTTCAATTCCTATTTCACCTATTAATGAAGGTATTTCATGAATTGTTGTATCTCCATGACCTAATTGACCATATCCATTATATCCCCATGTATGCACAAATCCTGCATTATCTACATATGCTCCAAAGTAGTCTCCTGAAGTAATTTCTATAGCTTCTTCAGTAGTTACACTAATTGGTAATGTTATTCTATCTGATGCTGTTGTTACACCTAATGAGTTATATATATTTCTTCCCCAAGAATATATATTTCCATCTCCAGTTATTGCATATGAGCTATACCTTGAAGTTTCTATTTGTACTATATCTGTTAAGTTTCCAGTATTATCTGAATTTTTAACAACTGTAGGTACAGTTATACTAGATGTATTTCCTTGTCCTAATTGTCCATATGAATTTGATCCCCATGCATATATAGTTCCATCTGCTGATAAAGCTAAATAATGGCTTGTTCCTTCAGCTATTTCAACTATATTTGAAAGTGTTTCTACTTTAACTGGTGTTAAACTAATTGACCATACTGTTCCATCTTGTAATAATACATATGATTCTGAAATATCTATTACTTCTGTGTAATATGGATATTTAATTGGTGTTGCACCAAATCCAGACCCCCATACATATATGTTTCCATTAATATCTATTGCCATTGATTTATATTCATCTGCATATATTTCTTTAATATTAGATAATGTTTCAATTTTTGTTAATTTTCCTGATGTTGCTGATGTTCCATTTCCTAATTGCCCTTGAGCATTATATCCCCATGTATATACATTTCCTGCTTTATCTAAAGCCATACTATGATATCTACCTGTTGCAACTTGTGAAAATCTAATATCTCCAGTATCTATTTGTTCTGGTTCTAATATATTTGTATTATCTACTAATCCTGTTCCTAATTGTCCATATACATTATTACCAAATACCCATAAAGTACCATTAGATTTTAAAGATAATGTATGTCTTGCTCCAGCAGATACATCTATTACAGATTCACCTTCTTTTGCTATAACATTTATTTCTACTCTTCTTACATAATTTTGATATGTAATATATACATACGTTTTTCCAACAGATTTTGCAGTTACATTACCTGTATTATCTATTGTTGCAATATTAGTATCTTTAATTTCATATGCTAATTCTACATCTATTTTAGTATCTTCAAATAAATTAAATCCTGTATCAAATTTCGCATTTAAATTCATACTTGTATTTTCTACAATTGCTAATTCATCATTATCTACTGAAATATATGGTATTGCTATATTTTTAGGAATATTTAAATCAACTTTTTCACCATTTCCAAGTTTATTATATGCTGAATCACCAACAGTCCATACAGTCCCATCTTCTTTAGCAAATGATGTATAATTTACACCACCAGATATTGACAATGTATTTGCAAAGTTTTCAGTTTCACTTTCTTTAACAATTACTGGTACTGATGTACTTGAATTATTTCCAATTCCTAATTGACCATATGTATTATATCCCCATGCAATTGTTTCTCCGGTTTCTGTTACTGCAAAACCACTATAATATGATGATTCAATATCTTTAATTCCAGACATTCTGTTTCCATCTAAACCTTTTAATTGTTTAGGTGCACTTCCACCAACATCTGTTAAAGCATTATATGTGTTTCTTCCCCATCCCCATACTGTTCCATCATCTTTTAATGCAAGCACATTATCTGATTGTGATACAGATATTTCTATAACATTTGTTATGAAGGCTCTAGTTGGTGATGTTCTTGTAGTTGAACTTCCATCTCCTAATTGTCCATATATATTATATCCCCATGAATATACCGTTCCATCATTTGATAAACCATAACCTGATCTATATCCTGCTTCTATTGTAATAATATTTGAAATTCCTGATACTTTTACTGGTATTGTACTTAAAGTATATGTTCCATTTCCTAATTGACCTTGTCCATTATATCCCCAAGTATATACATTTCCAGATTTGTCTAATGCCATACTATGATATCTTCCAATATCTATTGATTTAATATTACTTAAATATTCTCCACCATCTATATCTCTTACTTGAAGTATTTCATATGATGATGTTTTTGTAGCATTTCCTAATTGTCCATAACTATTATTACCAACTGCCCATACTGTTCCATCTGATTTTAAGAATAGAGAATGTCTATATCCAACACTAATATCTATAACATTATCTATTGGTAATTTAGTTGGTGATATAACTGTTTGATTATTTCCAAGTCCTAATTGTCCATAATCATTATATCCCCATCCCCATACTGTTCCATCAGATTTTAATGCTATTGTAGTATAATTTGATGTTTCTACTTTAGGGAATGTAATATCTCCTTCTTGAAGTACACTTACTTCAAGATAAGTAATTTTATTTGTTTTTTCTTCTGTTAATTTTATTCTAGTTTTTCCTCTAGATACTGCTGTTATTACACCTGTTTGACTTACTGTTGCAATATCTATGTTAGCACTTTCATATGTATATGATGTTTCTGGTATTTCATCATATAGCAAATTGAATCCTACAGATATAGTTGGTTTTAATTCATATGTATCTCCTTCTTTAGCTAAGACTATTTTGTTTTCTTCTAAACTAATATTCATATCACTAATGCTTCCATACATATTTTTATTAAATGTTGTTTTGTCTCCAAGTCTTCCTGCACCATTATATCCAGTTGTCCAAACACTACCGTCATTTCTAACTACAATTGTATGGTCATAACCAGAAGCTATTTCAATTACATTTGTGAATTCTCCCATACTATTTTGTAATAATATTGGTAATGATTGTACTGCTGTATTACCAGTTCCTAATTGTGAATAATTATTATTTCCCCAACCATATACTTTTCCTTCACTTGTTGTTGCAAGTGTTGTATATGAACCAATATCTACATTAGTAATTCCTGTTAATTTTTCACCATCTATATCTCTTACAAGTGTAGGAACATATGTAGTTCCTAAGTTTCCGTTTCCAAGTACTTGATTAGAATCTAATCCCCAAGTATATAGTTCTCCAACATTAGATATTGCTGCATAACTATTTATTCCAACTTCAACACTTGCTATATTGTCTAAACCAACTAATTTTGGTAATACATTTGTTCCAGCTGGTGTTGATAAAAATCCATATCCATTATATCCCCATGCCCATGTATTTCCATCTATTGTTACTGCTAGTGTAGTATAGTGTCCTGCACTAATATCTTTTACATTACTTATACCTTTAACTGTTGTTGGACTATTTTTTGTTCCTGTTGTTCCATCACCTAATTGACCATGTCCATTATATCCCCATGAATATACTGTTCCATCAGATTTTAATACTGATGTATGGTAATATCCACCAGTTATATCTATTAAGTTGTCTAATCCTACAATTTTTGTAGGCGTATTTTTATTTACATTAGTGTTATCCCCAATTTGTCCATAGTTGTTTAATCCCCATGTATATATAGTCCCATCAGATTTTAATGCTATAACATGACTTCTTCCAGCTGCTATATCTATAATCCCCTCTAGGTTTTCTACTTTTGTAGGCTCTGTTCTATATGTTGTATCACCTAAACCAAGTTGTCCATAATTATTACTTCCCCATGTCCATACTGTTCCATCAGATTTTAATGCAACAGAGAAATCTGATCCTGCTACAACTTTCGGATTTGCAACATCACCTTCACGAAGTACTCTGACTATTACAATTGCAGTACCACCTGTTTCCACATTTTGTACTTCTATTGTTGTAGTTCCATAATCTACAGCTGTAATTATACCTTTTGTTTTAGTATCATTTGCTGTAACTGTTGCAACTTTTTCATTACTCGATTTATATGTAAATGTTGCATTTTTTAATTCATTATATAAGATGTTAAATCCTAAATTCATTGAACTTTCTATTTCTTTAGTTCCTGAAATTGAATTTATTGTTACAATTGATTCTTTTACTGTTACTTTTTCAAGACTTATTCCAGATAATACTCTTTTTGTCACTGTAGTACTATCTCCAAGTTCTCCATATCCATTATATCCAGTTGTATATACTTTACCAGATTTATCTGCAACAAGAGTGCTTTCTTCTGAATTTGTAACGAATAAGGCGTTTTCAAATATTCCAATACCATTTTCTCCAAGCATTTGTACAAATCTAGTATTATTTGCTGTTGTATTATTACCAGCATTACCATATGCATTTCTACCTGTAGACCATACTGTTCCATCTTCTTTAATAATGTTTGTAATATTCATATATGAACTTACTGTTTTTACATTTTCTTGAACTAAAACCAATTTGTTTTTATGTGATGTTGTTCCATCACCTAATTGTCCTTGTGAATTATATCCTGTTTGATATAGTTTGTTATCATAAGTTATTACACCTAAATGATATGATCCAGCTGAAATTTCTCTTACATTTTCCATTTCAGCAGTACCTTCTGGATTTAATACTTTAATAGGTGTTATAGTTCCTGAAGTTGTTCCATTTCCTAAATTACCATAACTATTATACCCAACTGCATATATACTTCCATCACCACTTAACATATACATAGAATGTAATCCTGCTTCTACTTGTATAACATTATTTACTCCATGCATTTTAGTAGGTATGTATTTTGTAGTTGTAGAATTATTTGCTAATTGTCCATATCCATTATATCCCCATGCTACAACAGAACCATCTTGTTTTAATGCTGCAACATGATAATTATTTGCACTTATTCCAATAATTCCAGATAAATAATCTATTCCATTTTCTGCTAAAACTTGTGTAAATGTATTTTTTCTAGTTGTATTGTTTATTCCTAATTGCCCATAATTATTATATCCTGTCCCCCAAACTGTTCCATCTGATTTAACAACATATGCAGAATATCTACCTGCTGCTATATCTATAATACCTTCTAATCCTTCTACTTTTGTAGGTTCTAAAACATTTGTTGTATGTCCTTGTCCTAATTGTCCTTGACTATTTCTTCCCCATGTATATATTGTTCCATCTGCTTTTAAAGCTATATAGAAGTTTTCTCCACCAATTACTTTTGGTAATGTTATTCCATCTCCTAATACTTCCACTTTTACAGATGTAGAAGTTCCTAATGTTTCATCAGATATTTTTATAAATGTATAACCTGTTCCTACTGCTGTTACTAATCCTGTTTCAGATACTGTAGCTATACTTTCATCTAAAGAAGTATATTTTAAATTCACATTATCTACTGTTTCTTTTAATAAATTAAATCTTTTCTTAGCTACTGCTTCTAATTGATGTGTTTCACCTGATTTACCTAATTTAATTGGATTTTCATTATTTGAAATAATTACTTCACTAACATTTGTTACAATATTTCTATTTATTGTTGTATCATTTCCAAGTTCACCATTTATATTATATCCAGTTGTATACACATTACCTTCATAATCTACAAATGCTGTTGAATTACCACTAGTTGCAAACATAATGTCTGTTAAATAATCTGTTCCATTTTCAGCAAATACTTGTGTTGGTAAATTTCTATATGAATTAGTTTTTACACCTAATTGTCCATAACTATTTGATCCCCAACTATATACTTTTCCGTCTGCAGATATTGCTATTGAACTAAATTTACCGTCTAATCTAACTATATCTGTAAGGAATCCTGTTCCATCTGGACTCTTAACTTGTATTGGCATATATGAACTTGAATTACTTCCTATTCCAAGTCTTCCTTGTGTTCCATATCCCCAACTATATACTGTTCCATCTGCTTTTAAAGCTGTAAATCCACTGTAATGACTTGTAACTTGAATAATATTTTGTAATGTATTAGTACCTGTTACATCTCTTACTTGCATTGGTAATGTTATTTTACTATTAATTAATGTATTTATTCCTAATTGTCCATAGTGATTATATCCCCATGCCCAAACTGTTCCATCTGCTCTTATTGCTGCTACTGATGTTGTAGATGGAATTACATCTATAATATCTTTCATTGGAGATACTCCATATTGATCTAATACATATACTGGTGTATATCTATTTGATGTTGTTCTATCTCCTAATTCTGCATAAGTATTTCTACCCATACCAACTACTTCTCCTGTATTTAATAAGGCAAATGTTGTATATCCATTTCCAAATACAGCTTTAACATTTGTTAAATATCCTTGTCCATTTACACCTTTAACTTGTACTGGTGTATATGAAGTTGTAGTATTTCCTTGTCCTAATTGTCCATATCCATTATATCCCCATGTCCATACTGTTCCATCTTTTTTAAGAACTATTGAATGATTAAATCCTGCTGCAACATCAATTACATCTTCGATTTTAATTTCTGTTGGAACTTGACTATCTATATTAGAACCATTTCCTAATTGTCCATATGTATTATCTCCCCATGTCCATACTGTTCCATCTGCTTTTAAAGATATGAAGTGATTTGATCCATTATCTATTTTAGGTGATACTTGTTTATTATTTTCAAGTACACTTATTTCAGCTGTTGCAACTCTTCCAGATACTACATCTGTTGCAAGTATTCTAGTAACACCAAATGATTTTGCAGTTACTACACCTGTTTCACTTACAGTTGCAATTTCTTCATTTAAAGATTTATATATAACTTCTCTTCCTTCTTCATTTATATCTTCAAATAGGTTAAATGAATTCATTTTTATTCCTAATTGAACTGTTTCATTTATTACTAATTTAGCATCAGATGGTATCATTTCAATTTTAGATGAAATATATACTGGTATAGATGCATGTGGAAGTGTACTATCTCCTAATTGTTTAGAAGCATTTGATCCCCAAGTTTGTACAAATCCTGTATCTTCAATAGCTAATACATGATATGTTCCTGAACCAATTGAAATAATATTTTCTAAATTTCCTTCAATACTACTGTTTACTACATTAACTGGTAGTGATGATACTGTTTGAGTATTATTACCTAATTGTCCTAAATTGTTATATCCCCATGAATATACTTGTCCATTTTTAGATAAAGCATATGCTGAATAATATCCTCCAGATATACTAACGATATTACTAAGAACTCCATTATTACCAACACCTCTTACTGTTACTGGTAATAGTCTTTGTGTTGTAGTTCCATCACCTAATTGTCCTTGAGCATTATATCCAACACTAAGAACTGTTCCATTATCTAATAATATATTAGTAGAATATCTTTGTGTTGCTACTTCAATTGCATTTTCAATATATGTAGTTGCTGTTAATTTCATTTGAACTGGTATATTTCTAGCTGTTGTTGTTCCATCACCTAACTCTCCATGTGAATTATATCCCCATGCCCATACTGTTCCATCTGCTTTAACAGCAACAGTATGTCTATTATATGTATCTACTTGAATAATTCCTGTTAGAGCTGCTTTTGTTTTTACTGGTACACTTCTTGCAATATTTGTACCATCACCTAATTGTCCATATTGATTTTGTCCCCAAGCATATACTTTTCCTTCTTCATCAACAGCTATAGAGACACTTTCTCCTGCTTCAATATATTTGATATTAGATAAAACACCTTGTCCATTTTCACCTAATACTTGTACTGGAGCATATTTAATAGAATTAGAATTATCTCCTAATTGTCCATATGTATTATCTCCCCATGAATATACTGTTCCATCAGCTTTTAATGCAAGTGTATGGTTTGATCCAACAGCTATTTGTTTAATATCTGTTAAGAATTTTTCTATGTTTACACCTACTACTTGTGTTGGGTTTTCAGTTGTTATAGTTGTGTTATTTCCTAATTGCCCTTTACTATTTAATCCCCATGCCCATACTGTTCCATCAGATTTTAAAGCTACCGAATGTGATGTACCACCATCAACCATACTTGTATATTTTATTTCTTCATTTTCTGGTAATACATCTACAAATATTACTGTTTTAACATCATTTGTTTTATCTGTTATTTGTATTCTTGTGCTTCCTTTAGTAACTGCTGTTACTAATCCAGTTTCAGAAACTGTTGCTATATCTGTATCTAAACTTTTGTATTCAATACTTCCAAGTGTAGTTTCTTTGTTATATACATTAAATGTATCTGTAAGAGTTAAGCTAATTTGTTTTGTATTACTTGGATTCATTGTATATGTATATTCATTTGGTATTAATATTAAACTTCCTATTCTAATTACATTATAACTAGTATTAAAAGTATCATTACCTAATTGTCCATATGAGTTAGCACCAACTGTCCATACATAACCATTTATATCTATATATGATGAGTTACCACTTGTAGATGGTTTTGATGCTCCTATCATATCTATATCTAAATTAACATTTTGATTTGAACTATCTTTTAACTCAACAAATATACTGCTATTTGTTGTATTTCCTATACCAAATTGTCCCCCAAGATTATATCCTGCATTCCATACTTTATATACTTTTTCTCCATCAACTACTTGTTCTGTTTTAATTATACTTGAATGATATGAAGCAGAAATATCTACTATCTTCATATCTGATTTTAATTGAATTGGATATATATAGTTTGTTGTATTTCCTGTACCTAATTGACCATAAGCATTATATCCTGCAGCATATGCTTTTTCATCTTCTGTTAAATACATAACATGATGTGTTCCACCTTCAATTTTAACAATTCCTCTGAAAACTCCATTTCTTGTAGGATTTATTACATCTTGAATATCTGCAGTATGGTTACTAAATGTTACATTTGAACCTAATTGACCATGTGCACTATATCCTACTCCAGATACTGTTGTGTCTTGATTTAACATATGTATTGCTGCATATGAACCTGCTATATCTTTAACATTATATGCATCTTGTACTTTAACTGGTAAATATCTATTTGTTGTTGTTTTGTCTCCTAATTGAGAATATGAGTTATTCCCCCAACCATATACAAAACCATCTGTTGTAAGTGCATATGAAGATACATAACTTGCTGAACCTCCTGCTATTGCTATATCTACTATATTTTCTAAATAATTAGTTCCAGTAATATCTTTTACTCTTGTTGCATAATTTAAACTTGTTGTATTTCCTTGCCCTAATTGTCCAAATTGGTTTTGTCCAAATGCATATACTTCTCCATTTTTTGTAAGTGCAAGTGTATGTGTAAATCCTACTTCGATTCTAACAACATTTGTTAAAAATTCTGTACTATTTATTTTAACTTGAACTGGCTGTGTTTTAGTAATATTTGTCCCATCACCTAATTGTCCATATGTATTATCTCCAACTGTCCATACTGTTCCATCTGCTTTTAATATTGCTGTATACCCTTGTCCCATTGCTGTCATTGGTATTGCAACTGTACCTTTTGTATTTTTTGTTACATTAATTGTTGCAGAAGCAATGTTTCCATTTGATGAATCTACTGCTATTATTGTAACTTCTCCAGATGTTTTTGCTGTAACTACACCTTTTTGATCAACTGTAGCTATTTCTTCATTAGAACTTTTCCAAACTAAGTTTCCTATACTAATTGGTTTTCCATATGCATTTAATCTTCCAACAACACTTGTTGTTAATTCTTTAGTTTCTCCTTCTTTAATATATGAAACTCTCTCATTTATTTGTAAATAATCTGGTAATACTGCTTTAAATCCAAGCCAGTTATATGAAGTTGTTTGCAACATTCCTCTACTTGCTCCATAACCTGATGCATATACTGTCCCATCTTCACCTATTAAATATTGTGTATTCATATTACCAATATATCCTGATGGTAAATATTTAATTTCTTCTGTAAATGTTTCTCCATATTGACCTTTTATTGGTGTTGCTCTTGTTACATTTACTAAACTATTTTGCCCTGCTTGACCTGATGTATTTTCACCCCATGAATATATAACTCCATCTGCATCTTTTGCAAATGCTGTATATTCTTGTGCTCCAATATCTACCATATTAGTTAATGGTTTTCCATCTACACCTAATACTTGAACTGGTACATATGAGTGTGCTATAGTTCCTATTCCTAATTGTCCTTCACTATTTCTTCCCCATGCATATATACTTCCTTGCTCAGTTAATATATATACTTGACTTGTTCCTACTACCATTTTTTTGATATCTAAATCTACATTTGACTGTCTTGGTAAAGTCGTTGCACCTGTTGCTCCTACACCATGTTCACCATAACTGTTATATCCCCATGCCCAGATTGTATCTGTATTATCTATTGCATATCCTGTTCTATATCCAGCTGCTATATCTTTTATACCAATTAAATATCCTCTTCCTGTTGTATCTTTAACTTGAACTGCATAATCATAGTTTGTACTATTTCCTTGTCCTAATTGACTTTGACCATTATATCCCCATGCCCATACTGTTCCATCTGCTTTTAATGCCATTGCTCCATAATATGTATTATCTATTTTAATAACATTTGTTAATCTTTCACCTTTACTATCTACTACATATACTGGTGTACTTGAATTACCTGATACTTTATCTCCTAATTTACCATATGTATCATTCCCCCAAGAAACTACTGTTCCATCTGCTTTTAATGCATATACAGAATCATATGCTGCTGAGATTTGAACTACATCTGATAAAATTCCTTCTCCACCAACTCCTAGTACATTTTTTTCTTCATATTGAATTCCAGCTGTTGTACCATTTCCTAATACTCCTGATGAATTTGTTCCCCATGATGTTACTGTTCCATCTGCTTTTAAACTAAATGTTGCTGTTGACGAACTAACTATTTGTGGTATTGCTATTTCACCTTCTGTTTCTACAACCCTTATCATTACTTGAGTTGTTACTTCTGTTGATTCTTCAAAAATATTAATTGTAGCTAACCCCGTAGCTTTTCCTGTTACTAATCCTGTTTCAGATATTGTCGCTATTTCTTCATCTGATGTTGAATATATTAATTTATTATTTCTTTGAATTACATCATTATATACATTTAATGAATCTGTTCTTTCTACTTGTATCTGATATGTAGAATCTACTTTCATTGTATGTGCACTTTTTGTAGCTAATCCAATATTACCAACTTCTGTATAGTTAGAACTTAGTGTATATGTTTCATTACCAATTTGCCCATATGTATTTGCTCCAACTATATATACACTTCCATCTTTTTTAATCACTGAATTATTATATGCTGATTGATTTGAATTAGATAAAGTTAATATATTATCTAAATTAGCTCCTTGAACTACTTGTGGTTTTACTAAAAGCTTTGTATTTGTATTATTTCCATTTCCTATTTCATAATATGAGTTTTGCCCTGTTGTTAATAGACCTTCTGATGTACTTAATACTGAAGTAGTTCTTTCTGATGTACCGATATCTATAATATCTTGTATTGCTTTAGTTCCATCAATTGTTAATATTTTAGTTGGCACCGAACTATTTACCATAGTATTGTTTCCTAATTGTCCTTGTAAACCATATCCCCATGTATATGCATATCCATCTTCAGATAATGCAACTACATGATGTATCCCTGTTGATATTTTAGTTATATTAGATAACACTCCTACAGAATCATCATCCATTGCTTGTACTGGATAGTATCCTGCAGTTGTTGTTTTATCTCCAAATTGTCCATAACTGTTATATCCTATTGACCACACTTCTCTTTCACCAGTTAAATATGATAACGATCTTTCTGTACTAGATATTTGAATGATATTTTCTTTATCTGTCATCATTACTGGTAATCTGCTAGCTGTTGTATTCCCTGTTCCGAATTCTCCATAACTGTTACTTCCAACACTTAATATTTTACCAGCTGAATTTAATAATACTGATGTATCATCTGTAGCTGAAATATCTATAATATTGCTAATTTCATCTGTTCCTGTTTCATTTAACATTTTAACAGCATATATAGAGTTTGTTGTAGTGTTTTGCCCTAATTGACCTACTGAATTATATCCCCAAACATATACTTCTCCATTTGTTGTTAATGCCATTACATGACTATCTCCAACAGATATTTTAACTATATTTTCTAGATTTTTATTCTCACTTATTTTTACTTGTCCTACTACATTTCTTTCTAAAGTATTTCCACTTCCTAATTGTCCATATGTGTTTGTTCCTGATGTCCATACTGTTCCATCTGCTTTTAGTATTACTGTAAAATTAAGTCCTACTCCTATTTGTGGTATTGTTACTACATTTTCAGAATTTTTAGTAACTATTATATTACTACTTGCTGTATATCCATTTGTATCTACAACTTTAATATTTACTCTACCTTCAGATATTGCTGTTACCTTACCGTTTTGATCAACTGTTGCAATTGCTCCATTACTACTACTCCATGTCAATTTACCTGGTTCTATAACTTTTCCAAAACCATTTACCTTTGAAACCACACTTGTTGTTAATATTTGTGTTTGAGTTTCTTTTAAATATACAGTTCTTTCATTTATTTGCATATAATCTGGTGTTATTTCTTCAAATCCTGTTTTATTATATGATCTTCCTTCTAATGCAACATAATTTGCTGTTGTACCAGCTGAATATATTAAACCATCATATCCTATTAAAAATATTGCTGGCATATTTCCATTGTATCCATTTGGTAAAAATTTTATTTTATTTGTAAGTAATTCTCCATATTTACCTTTAATTGGTGTTGCTCTTGTTACATTTACTAAACTGTTTTGTCCAGCTTGTCCTGATGTATTTTCACCCCATGAATATATAACTCCATTTGCATCTTTTGCAAAACCAGTATATTCTTGTCCACCAATATCTACTATATTAGTTAATGCTTTCCCACTTTCATCTAATACCCTAACTAATACACTTGAAGTTGATGTTGTTCCATTTCCAAGTTGTCCTTGACCATTATATCCAACTGACCATAATTCACCTTTTTCTGTTAAAACATACAAACTACGCATATTTGCAGCTATTTTTTTAACATCTAAACCTTTTAATGTTTCTACTGGAAGTGCACTTGCTGTTGTATTTCCTGTTCCTAATTCACCATATGAATTTCTTCCCCATGCAAATACTGTTCCATTATTTTTAATTGCATAATTACTTCCATGTCCTGATGATATATCTTTTATATCTGTTAAAAATGCTTTCCCTGTAGAATCTTTTACTTGTATAGCATAATATACTTGACTTGTGCTACCTATACCTAATTGACTATAGTTATTATATCCCCATGCCCATACTGTACCATCTGATTTAAGAGCTAGTCCTCCTTGATATGTTGCACTTATTTTAACTATATCTGTTAATTTATTTTTTGATACATCTAATATATATACAGGTGTTGTCGAAATAGATGTTGTATGATTTGCTAATTGTCCATAATTGTTTTGTCCCCATCCAACTACTGTCCCATCTGCTTTTAATGCATAACCTGTTTCTACTGCTGCCTCTATTTGTACAACATTAGATAAATTTCCAACTCCTCCTACTTCTAATACATTTGTTTCTGTAGCTTGAATTCCTGAAGTTGTTCCATTTCCTAATATACCATTTGTACTATTTCCCCATGAAGTTACTGTACCATCTGTTTTTAGATTTAATACTGCATTTGTTGTAGATAATACTTGTGGTGTTGCAATATCTCCTTCTTCTGCTACAACTTTTATATTTATGCTTTCTATTACTTCTGTTAATTGATCATATATATCTATTCTAACTTGTCCCATACTTACTGCTGTTACTAACCCTGTTGCACTTACTGTTGCTATTTCTGTATTTAATGATGTATATGTCATATTATTTTCTCTAGTATCTTGCAGATTAAATACATTAAAAGGTGGTATTCTTTTTGCTGTAATTTGATATGTTTCTTTTTCTTTTATTGTTTGCTCATTTTCTGCATCTATTTGATATTTTCCAACTAATCCATATACTGTATTTGTCTCAAATGTTCCATTTCCTAATTGACCATACTCATTTGTTCCTGTTGTCCAAATTGTTCCATCTTCTTTAATTACAGCATTATTAGATATATTTCCTATAGAATTTGTAACAAATAATATGTCTGATATATTAGAATTTGTTGTGTCTTTTGCTTCAATAAATACTAATGAATCTACACCTGTTCCTGTACCTAGTTGATTTGATGAATTTTCACCTGTACTATACATTTTCCCATCTTTTGTTACAACACTAGTTGTATATTGTGATGTTCCTACATAACTTACATTTTTAATAGCTGATGATGTATTTGACCCATCAATTACTTTAACTGGAATTGTATTTGTTGCAACTGTTTGGTTATTTCCTAATTGACCATTTGTTCCTCTTCCCCAAATATATACAGATCCATCTTTAGCTAAAGCTGCTGTATGATGTAATCCTGTTGCTATTTGAACAATTCCAGATAATTGACCATCACCTGTACTATTTGATACTTCTCTTGGTAAATAACTAATTGTTACTGTTTTGTCTCCTAATTCAGCACTTGAATTATTTCCTACAGCCCATACTTTTCCTGTTCCTTGTAAGAATATTACAGAATCATTATTTCCTGAAACATCTAACACATTATCTATTCCTGTTGCTTTTATTGGCAATCTTGATGCTGTTGTATTCCCTGTTGATAATTTCCCATGTCCATTATCTCCTACCATTTCAACTGTTCCATCAGCTTTTAAAAATATACTTGTTTCATTTGTTACTGCAATATCTATAACATTTGTTATATTTCCATCACCTACTGAATTTTTAACTTTTATAGGGTATGAAGAATTTGTTGTTGTATTTTGACCTAATTGCCCATGAGAATTTCTTCCCCATGCCCATACTTCTCCATTTTTGTCTAATGCTAAAACATGATATTCTGCAACTTCTATTCTAACTATATTTGCTAAATATTCAGTTTCATTTATCTTAACTTGTTTCATATCTGGTGATAATGTTGTTGTACCATCACCTAATTGTCCATAATTATTATACCCTGTTGCCCACACAGTTCCATCTGCTTTTAATGCTATAGTAAAATATGTACCTTGTTCTACTTGTGGCACAGTTATATTTCCTTCTATATTTTTAGTTACATGTATTATACTACTTGCAACATATCCATATTTACTATCTATAACAGTTATTGTTGTATCACCTTCAGAAATAGCTGTCACTACTCCATTTGAATTTACTACTGCTACTTCTTCATTAGAACTTTCCCATGTTAAATTTCCAACTATTGGTGCTTCTCCAAACATGTTGAAATTTTCAACTACATTTGTTTCTAAAGTTACATTTTCTCCAACTTTTAAGTAGTTTCTTCTGTTTGTTATTTCCATATAACTTGGGTTTATTTCTCTTAGTATTGTTTGAGTACCTGTTCCTGATGTTTGAGATTTATAGTTATCTTGTAATCCCATTCCTAATACAGATCCATCTTCTTTTACTAAATATGTATAATTTGCTGTTTTATCTGAGCTTGTTTCTATTATCTTAGGATAGTCTGTAACACCATATGAACCAGTTATTTCAGTTGCATATAGTCTATTTGCAATAACTGTTGAAATAGCTTGTCCATAATTATTACGACCAAAACTGTATACTTTATTATCTTTAGTTATTGCTATTTGAGTAAAATATGAGTCTGTAATTTCAGATACATTTGTAAGTGGTTCTCCTGCAGCTTTTAATACTGGCATTAAATATATAATATCTGTTTCATTTCCTTGACCAGTTTTACCATCATTACTATCTCCAGTTGCTAATATTGTTCCATCATTTTTAAGCACATAACTTACAATATTCCCTGTCGCTATTTGTACTACATCTGTTACAACTGTTGTTGCATCAACTTTCATTTGTACTGGTAGTGTTGTATTACCTTTAACTCCATTTCCTAACTGCCCTGCTGAGCCAACACCAACTGCAAACACAGTTCCTTCATTTGTTAACATTACTAAATGACTTGTTCCCATAGATGCTGATTTAATATTTTGAATAACACCTGTCCCTTGAGTATCTTTTACTTGTGTTGCATATGATATATTAGTCGAATTTCCTTGCCCTAATTGACCACTAGTATTTACTCCCCATGCAAATACAGTTCCATCTATTTTTACAGCTGCTGCACTACTTATTCTAGCTGTTATTTCTTTTACTCCATTTAATGGTGTTCCATCATATTGTAATACCAATCCTGGTACACTTCTTCTTTCTGGACCTGCAGTCAATTCTCCTGATGTATTACGCCCCCAAGAATATACATTTCCATTTTTATTTAATGCAAGTACAAATGTATCTCCAATTGCTATATCTACTATATCTGTTAAGAAGCCTTGACCTGTTGGCGATATAACTTGAACTGGCTCAATACTATTTTCAAATTTACCATTTCCTAATTCACCATATGTTCCAAGTCCCCATGTCCAAACTGTTCCATCATTTTTTAAGGCAACAGTAAATCTTGTTGATGTTTGAATTTCTAATATATCTTGTTCTTGAACCTCTCCAATTTGTACATATACTGTTGTTTCTAAATTATTAGTTTCATCTATTATTTCAATTCCTGTTTGACCATTAGATTTTCCTGTAATTTCACCTGCTGCACTCACTGTTGCTACACTTTCATTTTTTGATATATATGTTAATTCATTAGGATTTTTAACTATTTCATCTATAAGTCTTAAATTCAATCCTTCACTATATTTTGTTACTATTTGATATTTTCCATTTATATCTATTTTAATAGTTTCACTTTGTGTATATATTTTTTCAACACCAACTCCTGATTTAACTGTTATGTTTCTATTTAAAGCTGTATTATCTCCTAATTGTAATGAAACATTTTCACCTGTCATATTTACTGTTCCATCATTTTTGATATATCCTTGAGACAAATATTTATTATCTCCTAATTTAACTATATCTGTTATTTGAGATACTATTGTTTCTTCTTCTACAACTTTATATTCCACAACTGGAGTAAACATTTGAGAATTTGAATTTGTTCCTATTCCTAATTGCCCTGTTGTATTTAGTCCTGCTGCATATACAGTTCCATTATTTAAAAGTACTATTGTACTATTTGGTGCAGCTGAAACTTCTCTTATATTTTCCATTATTCCTTCATTAGATATACCTGTTAATTGTTTCGGTAATAATTGGTTTGTTCTAGTTTCATTTCCTAATTCATAATAGTTGTTATATCCCCATCCATATGCAGTTTGGTTTTCCATTAATGCTATAGTATGGATTTTCCCTGAAGAAATTCTTGCTACATCTGTTAAATATTTTGTATTATCTTCATTTACTGCATATTCAAAATATGTATATGTACTAGTACCTAATCCTGTCCCTAACTGCCCATAAGTATTAGTACCCATTGATTTTATTCTTCCATCACTTAATAGAAGGTGTATTTTGCTTTCACCTAGCTCAATTTGTACTATTTCTTTTGAAGAAATTATTTGACTTGGTAAAGTCCTATTAGATGCTGATGTAAGACCTAATCCATAACCTGAGCCATATCCCCAACTATACCCAATTCCTTCTTTAGTAAGTGCTACTGATGTATATGTTGATGTAGATATATCTACTATATCTGTTAAATATCCTGTGTTGTCTACATTTACTACTTGTTTTGCTACTCCATATGTTGTTGAATTACCAAGTCCTAATTGTCCATAATTATTATATCCCCATGACCATACTGTTCCATCTGCTTTTAATGCTAAAGTATGATGAATTCCTGCAGATATTTTTACTACATTTGTTAATTTCTCTCCATTTTCTTGAATAACTTGAATAGGCAAATATGTTTGATATGCTACTGTTGCACCTATTCCTAATACATTATTTGTATTTTTCCCCATACTCAATACTGTTCCATCTTCTTTTAACATAATTGTAGCATATTGATTACTTACAACCATTGAGTTTGTTATTACACCATCTTTATTATCTATTATATTTAGCTGAATTCTTGCTTCATTTCCATTTGTTTTATCTGTACAAATTATTGTAACTTCTCCAGCTCCTACTCCTCTTACTTGTCCACTATTATTTACAGTTGCTATATTTGAATTACTACTAATATATTCCAAATTACCAGCCAACAAATTAGTACTATATATATTCATAGTTTCATTATATTTTGCTGTTAATTGAATTGATTCACCTATTTTTATATATTCTTGATTATTATTTAATACTAATTCTTGTTCAGATTGATCTAGTATCGTCATATAATTAATACTTGCAACACTAGTAGGTATTTGTAATTGATTTGCATTATTTTTTCCTGTTGCAATTAATTTTTCTCCATCTAACATATGTGCTGTTTCCCCATTTGGAGAGTCTGGTAATGTAACATTCCCTGCTAAATTACCAAATCTATCTTGCATTACTACTGCTCTTGTTTTATTTGCTACTGTTTTATCTGCAACTTGTCCTGATGTATTTAATCCCCATGCATATACTTCTCCTGAATTTGTAATTGCATATGTTGTTTCACTAATTACACCTATATCTTTTACATCAACTAGTGCAGTCCCATCTGTTTTTAATGGTTGACCTGGTGTTACTATTCCTCCTGTTGAACTAGTACTTACAGCTCCATGTCCTACTTGTCCATAACTATTTCTTCCCCATGTCCATATTGTACCATCATTTTTTAATGCTATTACAAAATATTCTCCTGATACTATTTTTTTAACATCTGTAATATTTGTTTGAATTGCAATATCTGCATTTGTCTTTGTCCCATCACCTAGTTTTCCATATCTATTCCATCCCCATGACCATACTGTTCCATCATTTAATAGAGCTATTCCATGATATTGTCCACCTGTTATATCTTGAACATTTGTTAAATTTACTATTTCACCTTCTGAATTTGTTACTTCAACATTCATAGCATAATTTCTAGTACTTGTTTTTGAACTTCCAAGTGAACCATATGAGTCTGCTCCCCATGAATATGCTGTACCATCATTTTTTACTACATATCCAGAATTATATCCTGCTGCAATTTGTGTTATCCCAGTTAAAGGTTCTTGATTTTGATCTATTACTACAACTGGAAAAGGACTAGATACATTAGTAAAATTTCCTAATTGCCCTGATGTACCTAATCCCCATGTTACAACTGTACCATCTGATTTTAAAGCTATAGTATACTGTCTATTTGCAGCTATATCTACAACATCTGTTAAAAAACCTTCTCCATTAATACCTACAACTTGTATAGGATTAATAGAGTTATACCCTGTTCCTGTTTGCCCCATACCTAATTGCCCTGATTCGTTTGCACCCCAAGACCATACAGTACCATCTTCTTTAAGTAATACTGTATGATTTTCGGCTGTAACTACTTTAGCATCAGTAGTTTTAACACTTATATTATTAACTAATAGCTGTGCTGCACCTTTATTAACATCGTTTCCTTTTATGCTATTTAATTGCTTATTTGATACTAAAACATTTTGATATGTTTTACTTATACCTAATATTGCAGCAATTACTGTTATTAAAGCTATTAAGATTATAACTGCTAATCCTTTTCTTGTAATTTTAAAGTTATCTTTCCCGTTTTTTAATTTATTCATAGATATACCCCTTTTTACTTAGCTTTTGCATTCTCATCTTTTGTTGATTTAAGTATATATATATATTATTTTATACACAATATCTGTTTATTTTTGTTATATAAACTGTATTTTTGACTTTTTTTAGGGAAACAGGAAATACCGATGTAGTTTTTTAACTTTTTCCTTATTTATTACAATTTTAAAACATTTACTAAAATATTTTATGTAGACAACTCAAAAAAGCCCTTAAAATAAGGGGCTAATTTTATTAATTTTTACTGTTTTTCAACTTTTTTCAGCTCAAACAACGCCAATGCGTAGTGTTTTTTTGAATCAACACTTCTTCTTAAATTTAAGGCGTTTTTTAAGCTATTATTTTTTCTTTTGTTCCTACTTTTATTTCAGGTATATCTCTCAAAAAGTTTACCATTTGCATATTTATGTAAATCGTGGTATAATATATAAATATTGTGTAATAATATGATATGAAAGGATTAACCATGAAATTTTCAATAAAACCTCTAGATTTACATCATTATGAGATTTACTTATTACAACCAATACGAGCAAAAATATTTAATAAAACTTCAGATAAAAAATATGTAGGATCTGCTACCATCAATCTTACTGGTACAGATATAAATGTATATTGTGAAGATACTAAGATGAATGATTATGCTGAATTACTCGGTCAACAAACATATTTGACATATGTAAATCAGCTTGAAAAAATAAATAATATATAAATGCAAAGATTTTCTTTGCTTTTTATTTTGTCTTTTGTTTTTTCTTTCTTTTTACTTTCTTTTTACTTTTATTATTTTATACTTTTTACTTTTGTACTCTTTATTTTTTTACTTTTGTTTTCTCTCTTTCTATTTCTTTTTTATTTAAAAAATATAATTATATTTTCAAATATTTAACTTTAATTTAAAATTAATAATTTTATTAATTCTTTTTTTGTTCTTTTATTTTTAAATTATTTATTAATAATCCTTTTTCTTTAATATCTTTTTAAATAATTATATGTATTATTTATTATAGTAAAGGTAGAAAACTCTCTTTTTTTCTACCTTTACTATTTAGTAGATTATTAATTTTACTTTTCTTCTTATTATTCATATTAATCTTATTTTTTTAATTATATATATTACTCATATTAAACCTTATATGTATTTCTACGATTTTTCATACTAACTAATATATCTTTATCTTTGTTATGAACTATTACTTGTACTTTCTTATTATTAATTTTCTTAACAATATCTTTTGATAAAGTAATTTGGAATTCATCTTCATGATATCTATCATAATATTTAGTTAAATCTAATACTCTGTCTGTTGACGATAGTTTTTCTTTACCAATAAGGAATCTTCCTTCCTCATCTTCAATATATACCTTAACATTTCTTTTAAATTTAGCTAATATTATAAAGAATATTCCTGCACCTAATATAGATAATATTCCTGCTATAACTGGTATCCAACTACTTAAATCTAAATTAAATCCATCGTAGCCATCTGTTATAACTCCTCCGACTATTTCATCATCATCGTCATCATCTTCAATTGGTGGTACTGGTATGATTGGTTGTTCTCCAACAGATACCGTAAACTCAACTTTATATCCTGCATAAGCTGCAGTTAAAACTTGACTTCCTGATTTAGTAGCATCATATCCACTTATCATATTATTTGTCATTGATATAACACTTGTTCCACTTTGTCTTCTTATTGTAAGTGATCCTCCTGTACTATCAAATCCTTCATTATATTCATAACTTAATTTATCTGGTAATCTATTTATTGTAATTGATAAAATACTATCTATTACTGTTACAGAATATGTAAATTCATTACCATTATCTGTTATTTTTAATTGTTGTTTACCAACTTCTTGATTATTAAATCCTGATACCATTCCGGCATTAATTGATTTAACTTCTCCTATAGCCCCACTTGCCATTACTTCTTGTATTTTACCACCTGCTAAATCTAATTGTTCACCAAATGAATAATTTGTTTTTGTAGGTTGCATAAATTCTACTCTATCAACATAGTCTATTACATTTACAGTAAATTCTACTGTTTGTCCTTTATATGTTAATATTATTGTTTGTTTTCCTAATTTATTAGGATCATATCCACTAACTGATGCTTGTGACATGTCTACTTCTTCAGTAGCTCCACTTTCATTAGATATTTCTAACTTACCACCTGATAAATCTAGGCTTTCACCATATTTATACTCAGTTTTATTTGGAAGTGTTACTATTTTGATTCCAGATATATCATCATTTACAACTATTCCAAATTCCATTTCAGTTCCATTATATGTAACTTTTAACGTTTTAGCACCTGTTGTTGTACTATCAAATCCAGATATCATTGATTCTTCTACTGCTATTGAACTTCCAGTTATTCCTGAGGCCATTTTTTCTACTAAACTAGCTCCAGTTAAATCTAAATCTTCATTTAATTCATAAACTAATTTAGATGGTTTTGTAAGTTCATATCCTGTAATATAATCTTCAACAATTACATCATATGTAAATTCTTGACTATTATATGTTACAGTTATTGTTTGAGATCCTAATTGATTTGAATTATATCCAGAAATCATACTTAATGTTACATCAACTTTTTCTGTTACACCACTTGCTTTTTCAACATTTAATACTAAATCAGATTCTGATATATCTTCCCCATATTTATATGTCTTTTTAGCTAATGATGAATCTAAAGTTATTGATGTTATACTATCTTCAATTTCTATTTGATATGTGAATTCTTCTCCATTAAATCCTAATTTAACTGTTTGTGTTCCTTTAATAGTATTATCAAAAGATATTACTGATACTCTTGGGTCTGTTAAATCTATTGGAGTAGTTGTTGTACCACTTGCCATTATTTCTTGAACAGAACCTCCAGTTAAATCTATACTTTCACCTAGAATATATTCTATTTTTGTAGGTTGTATAAATACTATATCTTGTATATAATCACTAACTGTTATTTCATATGTTACTTCTTTTCCACCATAAGTTACTTTTAAATTTCTTGTTCCTAATTGGTTTGGATTAAATTGTGATCCATCCATTTCAGTTACCATTGAACTTAAAATATTAACAGGTAATTTTGTATTATCTTCGAAAGTTACCTCTAAAGTACCACTAGATAAATCTAATGCTTCTCCATAATTATATGAAGTTTTTGGTGTATTATCTATAATTATAGATTTTACTGGATTTACAACTGATATGTCATATGTAGTTGTATAATCTACTGAATCTACTGTATATGTTACTGTTAATGTTTGTGAATCAGTTGTTGATGTGGTATCAAATCCTGATATCATAGCATCTGTAATATTTACAGTTTCAGTTGCTCCACTTTCTTTATTAACAATTATTGTACCATTTGTTACATCTAATGTTTCACCTTTAATATATACTGTTTTAGGTGTTACACCCATTTCAATATTTATTATTGGGTCTGTTACTGTTACATTATATCTTCCAACTTCTGTACCATTATATGTTATAACAACTGTTTGCTCTCCAAATTTTGTTTTATCATATCCTGTAATAGAGACATTTGGATCTGTCATTTGAACAGTAGTTGTTCCACTTGGTTTAACTACTTCTATACTTAAATTAGTTACATCTAAATCTTCATTATATCCATAATCTGTTTTTGGTGTTCCTTTTAATGTTATTGATTCAATATCATCTTTAACATTTACACTAAATGTTCCACTATGTCCTTGATATGTTACTGTTATAGTTTGAGCTGATACTGCTGTTTTATCATATCCAGATAATGTTACACTTGAATCAGTTAATTCAATATCTGTTCCAGTACTTCCACTTGCCATAACTGTTGTTACCTTACCACCATCTAATACTAAATCTTCATTATATTTATACTCTGTTTTAGTTGGTGCAGTTACTGTTATTCCTGTTACATAATCATTTACTGTTACATCAAATGTTGTAGTTTGTCCACCATATTCTACTGTTACTGTTTGTGAACCTAATTGATTTGGATTATATCCAGATATCATTGATTCAGTTACTGTTACATCTTTTGAACCACTTCCACTTACTGCTGTAATTGTTAATTCTTCTAAGTTTTCACCATAATTATATTCTGTTTTTGGTGTTCCTTTTATAGATATTGTATTTACACTATCTACTACATTAATATTATATGTTGTTGTATTCTCTATTCCATTTTCAGTATATGTTACTGTTAATGCTTTATTTGATGCCTCAACACTTGAATCAAATCCTGTTACCATCGCTTCTGTAATTGTAACTACCTCTGGTGTTCCTACAGCTCTTGTAACTAATATTTCACCATTTGTTACTTCTAAACTATCATTTACATTGTATACTGTTTTTGGTGTTGTATACATTTCTATTTTTGTAACATTATTTATTATATTTATACTAAAGTTTTCACTTCCTGTTTTACCTTCTTCTGTATAACTTAATGTTACTGTTTTTGTTAATTTATTTGTATTGTCATATGTATCTGGTGTCATATCCACTACTGTTGTTGTACCTTGTTCAAATACCATACTACTTGTTGGTGTTACTGTCTTTGGCGTTGCACCACTTACATAATTTACAGTTATTGTTGCACCTGTTAAATCTATATTATCTCCATGATTATATACTTGAGTACTTGTTGGTACTGTTACAACTATATTAGATATTTCATCTACTACATTTACATTAAATGTTCCTGAATGTCCAGCATATGTTGCTGTTACTGTTTGTGAAGATACTGCTGTTTTATCATATCCAGATAATGTTACACTTGAATCAGATAGTAATATATCTGTTCCAGTTGCTCCTGATGCCATAACTGTTGTTACTTTACCACCATCTAATACTAAATCTTCATTATATTTATACTCTGTCTTAGTTGGTGCAGTTACTGTTATTCCTGTTACATAATCATTTACTGTTACATCAAATGTTGTAGTTTGCCCTCCATATTCTACTGTTACTGTTTGTGAACCTAATTTATTTGGATTATATCCACTTATCATTGATTCATCTACATTTACTGTTTCTGAACCACTACCTTTTGTAACTGTGATAGTTGTTCCAGATAAATCTAAGTCTTCTCCATAATTATATGTTGTTTTACTTGGATTTGCATTCATTTCAACCTTAGTTACTGTATCTGTTACAGTATAATTGAAATTTACTGTCTTTGTTATTCCATTTTCAATGTACGTAATTGTTGCTTGTCTCGTACCTTCTGTTGCTGTATTAAACCCTGTTACCATACCTTCAGTTACAAGTACAGCTTCTGCTGCTCCTTGTATTCTTGAAACTAGTATAGATAAATTATTTTGGAAACTATCATTTACATTATATGCAGATTGAGGAGTTCCTTGTATTGATATTCCAGTTAATGTATTTACAATTGTAACTGGATATGTTACAGATTTTTCTACTGAATCTTGGGCATATTTTATTACCATATCTTTTGATACTGTTGTTCCAGATGTAAATGTAACACTTTCAGTATTAAATTCTGAACTATCTGTATTTTCTAAAGAAATACCTGTTGAACTTAATGCAATATTTTTAGTTGCTCCACTTACATAACTAGCTATTATCTCTCCCGATTTAGCTACTGTTTCACCATATCCATATTTATTTACCGGTGCATTTGAAGTATTTATTGCTATACTATCTAATACATCTTTTACATTTACTATAAAAGTTCCATTTACTCCATCATGAGATATATTTAATGTTTGTTCTCCTAATTGGTTTGGATTATATGTACTTGTAATCATACTTTGAGTAAAATCTAATAATGATATACTTGTTCCACTTGCCAGGTTTTGTTTCAACTTAGCTCCTGTGAAATCTAATGATTCTCCATAAGTATATTCTGTTTTCATTCCTGTAACTTCAATACTTACTAATGTATCTGTTACTGATACTGAAAAATTACTTTCAAAACCATTATATGTTACTTTAATTGTTTGTGACCCTGGACTGTTTTTATTATATCCAGATATCATACTTTCAGTTAATGCTGTAGTTGTTCCTGACGCTCCTGATGCCATTGTCTCAGTTATACTACCACCTGCTAGATTGATATCTTCACCAAAATCATAGTTTGTTTTACTTGGATTAGTTACTGATATCCCTGTTACATAGTCATTAACTGTTACATTATATGTATTTGTTTTTCCTAAGTATTCAACTGTTAATTCTTGATTTCCTAACTGATTTGGATTATATCCTGTAATTTGCACACTACCATGTGATAATTTTACAGTTATATTCTCCCCACTTCCTGTTGTTACAGTTATATTTCCTTGAGATTTATCTAAAGAATCTCCATAATTATATGTTGTTTTAGCTCCATTTGCTGCAATACTTGCTATAGTGTCATTTACTACTATATCAAAATCTACTGTTTTACCTTCATATGTAAGTGTTCCTGTTTGAACACCTCGTGGTAATCCTTCTCCTGTTGTTCCTGTTAATTGGACATTTCCAGCTGTTAAATCTGCTGTTGTCACATTTGAAGTTATACTTGCATTTGGTAAATTTATTGTAGTTTTAACCCCACTTTTAGTTGTTGCTGTTACAACTCCACCTGTAAGATCTACAGATTCATTTTGTGAATATTCTGTTTTTGTTATAGGTGTTGTTAATTCAATTGTATCAACTGGATCATTTACTGTTATATTAAAACTTGTTGCTACATCTTTATATTTCAATTCAACTACAGTTGTTCCAACTGTTGCTGGATTTCCACTTGTGATAGACACATCTGATGATGTCATATCTACTTCTTCTGATGAACCATCTGAGTATTCAATACTTAATCTACCACCTGTTAAGTCTATATTATCTCCATGATCATATATTGTTTTAGTTGGATTCTCAACTATATTTATTGAACTAACTGTTTTAGCTCCTTCTGCAAATCCAGTAAATTGCATATATGAAGTATCTTTTAAATATGTAGTATCTGTTATTGTTCCTACATCATTATCTCCATCATATCCTAATTGGAATCCTGTATCTAATACTCCTCCAGCTATTGGAATAAAAGAAAACATATCTTTTGTTAAATCTTCATCTGTAACTCCATCTGCTAATACAAACATTATTGAAAATGCTTTTAACTCTCCTCCACTATCTGCCGGATTAGGTGCTGATGTATTTCCTGCCATTACAACCCTTATTGTTTCTTCTGCTATATTTAAATATGATTGATTCGCAGCATAGAACATTGTATATGGTTGTACTACAGTAGTTCCAATTGAATTTGCTAAACTATCCGTTTGTTTTAATTGAAAACTCATCATATCTATATATGCTGGTATTATTTTTGAAGAATCATAATTAATATAGAAATCCATTCCATATACAATTATATCTCCTTTAAAATATACATCTAGTGTTAAATATTGTCCAAAATATGGATGTGATGTTAAATTTTTTCTAACTTCAACTGTTGGCACTTCTGGTACAACTGTTGCAGCATATGTTTTCGGTATTAACACACTATATGGCGCAAACATATTTGCAATTAGTAATAATATTATTACTCCACTAATTATCCCTTGTTTTTTTAAAATATTTCCCCTCATTATTCTACCTCTTTCTCTCATAGATTTAGAATTTCTTTAATTTGCCCGTAATTTTTGTTTAATTCTATTAAATCTGTTACGTTTATTACTTTATCTTCTGTGATATCATATCTGATACTATATAAATCTCCTGTTTCCTCATTTTGACCATATCGATTATTTAATTCGACCAAATCTTCTAAGTTTATTGTTCCGTCCTTATTTGTATCTCCTGGCACAAGGACTTTTTCTCCAATTTCTATTATCCCGTTTTCTGTTATAACTACATTTGTAATTATATAATCTAAATATCCTGGCTTATCTATTATTATGTCATATGTACCTATCATTATTTTCTCATTATATGTTCCGTTTCTCGCTTTATATTCTTCATCTGTCTCACCATCTTGTTTTACCGTTCCATCTTGATTTATTACAAATTCTTTATATGGCTCTATGCTATCTATTGCATCATGGTTTTTCATTGTATTCCAATCAAATGATGCTGTCTCTCCTGTTGATTCATTTACAACAACTGTTAAATTCGCTATTTGTTCTTTTGAATATATTTTAACTGGTGCTGAATATATTCCTTGACCATTAAATGTTATTATATTACCTGTTATCGTTCCTGCTGGTTTTTTAACGGTTATTACATATGTTTTTGTTGCCACCAGATCTTCTGCTGTAACTAATATCGTTATTACTGTATTCTCTCCTGCTGGATTTAGCATAACATCATATCCTAAACTTGGATCAACCACATCCTCTCCTATTTTAATTATAGCTGTGGGATCTTCTGGTGTAGGTGTTACTACTATTTTTTCTGAATCTTCTTCTAATATAATTTCATATTCCAATGTTTCTTTATTAAATGAAGTTATTTCTTTTAAATCTGTTTGAAGATTACTTAAGTTAGCATTTTCTGATGCTAATGCAAGTACAAATTCAAACATACTTGGATTTTCATAATAATCTGTACCATTTATCGATACTTTAATTCCTGTTTGTGGTGATGACGAACCACTTTTTAATTTGATTGATTCTTCTGTTATTTGACCTTCACCTACTTGAAAACTTAACTTTCCAAAGAGGACTTCACCTTTTGCACTTACTGTATCTCCATTTACTAAGTCTTCTATAATATATTCATTTCTATCTGCTAACCACCAATCACTTGGATTTATGCTTATTACTGTTCTTAATTCACCAGCTTCAAATGACATTGAGAATAAATCCATATAATTTTCAAATCCATTTGCATATTCGAATGAAGTTGGAATAAAAGCTGCTTCATTTACATCTATTATTTCATTTGTTGTCATATCTGATGTGCTTAATATATTAGAATCATATTGTAATACTATATCCATTCCTTGGAAGTTTAGGTCTTTAAGCCACATTTCAACTATTAATTGCTGTTTTCCATTTGTGCCTGTTTTTAGCTCTGTAGCTACTAATTTTATTTTTTGCTCTGTTGTTGGCTCTATAACATTTGCATTTACCTCTGTTTTCGGAAATATTAATGCAAAAATACATACTACTAGTGTGATTAGTACAAATTTAACTTTTCCAATGTACTTTTCCATTACTATTCCCTCCTTTTCCACTTTTTTCTACATTATATATATATTTTTTTATTTTCTATTTCAAGCCTTACATTTTTGTATTTTTAGGCTGTTCTATACGGATTTTTACTATTTACACTTTTTTACATTATAATTACATTTTTATGACATTTTATTTTTTATTTTGATATTTTTTATTTTTAAATGTAAAAAAATATCAAAACTTTTATCAAATTTTGATACTTTTCTTACTTAAATTTTCTTTACGCATACTTAATATTGTTTTATTTTTTATTAATATTTATTTCTTTATTTTAAGGTTTTTCTACTTTTCATAAAATTCACCGTTTTTATCCACAATACTTTATATCCCTATACTTTGATTAGATTTTTCAAGTTTTAATTTCCAGACTTATTTTTCATCTTAAAATTACTTTCTATATGAAAAAAAAGAGCTTTTGCTCTTTTAATTTTATTCTTCACCTTTTAATCTTTCTGCTCTATCTGCTGCAATTAAATTGTCTATCATTTCGTCAATAGCTCCACCTAAGAAGTTCTCCATTTGGAAAACACTCATTCCAATTCTATGGTCTGTTATTCTTCCTTGTGGGTAATTATATGTTCTTATTTTTTCACTTCTATCTCCAGAACCTACTTGTGTCTTTCTTGCATTTGCTACTTCTGAATCTTGTTTTTCTTTTTCTATTTCATATAATTTAGTTCTAAGCATTTTCATTGCATTATCTTTGTTTTGGAATTGTGATCTTTCTGATTGACATTCTACAACAATTCCTGATGGTTCATGTATTAATCTAACAGCTGATGATGTTTTATTAATATGTTGCCCTCCAGCACCTGATGCTCTGAATACTTCCATTTTTACATCTGCTGGGTTTATATCTATTTCAACATCTTCTACAACTGGAAGTACTGCAACTGTTGCAGTTGAAGTATGAATTCTACCACTACTTTCAGTATCTGGTACTCTTTGAACTCTATGTACACCACTTTCAAATTTAAGTCTACTATATGCTCCTTTTCCAGTTACCATAAAAGTTATCTCTTTGTATCCACCTAGACCTGTTTCGTTTTCATTTAAAATTTCTACTTTCCATCTATTTTTTTCTGCAAACATATTATACATTCTAAATAATGTACCTGCAAAAAGTGCTGCTTCATCTCCACCAGCTCCAGCTCTTATTTCACATATAATGTTTTTATCATCATCTGGATCTTTTGGGATTAATAGAACTTTTAATTCATCTTCTAATTTAGGTAATTGTTCTTTAGCATCATAATATTCCATTTCAGCTAATTCTTTCATTTCAGGATCTTTTAGTAGCTCTTCTGCTTCTTTCATAGATTCTTTCATCTTTTTATATTCTTTAAACTTCAATACTATTTCTTCAATATTACTATGTTCTTTTATATATTTTTGCCATTCTGTTTGGTTTGATATTACTTCTGGATCTGAAATTAATTTTGTTAATTCTTCATACCTTTTTTCAACCAATTCTAATTTTTCAAACATACATTTTCTCCTCTTTGTTAATTTACTAATAGATTATATCACATTTTTGCTTAAAAATAAAGCGAAATTTATAATAAGTACTAGTTTTTCACACTAGAGTATTTTTTATTTATTTTACTATTCTTGATATATCTTGTCATTTTATTTCCCTTATGATATATTAATTGTAATTAATTAATATTTACGGAGGAATTATGTCACATAAGAAAAGAAAAAACTCTAGAAAAAATACAAATTTACTTAAATCAATTATAGGTTTTATTATCATAATATTGTTTGCTGGAAGTGGATATTACTTAAATAACAACTATCCCGCACAAGTCTCTGAAGCTATGTCATTTATTGAAAACACACTAAATATATCTAATTCAAATAATGATGTAGATTCAAATACTATAAATCATTCTACATCATATTCACTTACTGAGATTCCTGCATATTCTGGTTCACCATATGTTGTTTTAAACAACAATATTCCAAATTTCACTAGTTCTGATGAAACAAATGTAACTTTTGAATCATATTCAAATTTAGATTCATTAGATAGATGTGGTGTTGCCTTTGCAAATCTTGGAATAGAAACAATGCCAACAGAAGATAGAGGCTCTATCTCACATATAAAACCATCTGGATGGCAAAGTGTTGAATATGATATTGTTGATGGAAAATACTTATATAACAGATGCCACTTAATTGGTTTCCAACTTTCAAGTGAAAATGCAAATGATAAAAACTTAATTACTGGTACAAGATATTTTAATGTTGATGGAATGTTACCTTTTGAAAATGAAGTCGCTGAATATATTGAAAATACTAAGAATCATGTATTATACAGAGTAACTCCTATATATGAAGGAAATAACTTAGTTGCAAACGGAGTCCAAATCGAAGCTAAATCAGTTGAAGATAATGGTTCAGGAATTCAGTTTAATGTATATATATATAATGTGCAACCAGGAATATCCATAGATTACTCTAATGGAAACTCTTCTTTAGATACTTAACTATTTTACTTGTTAATATTATTTTAGATAGGAGGTGAATACATATGTCAAAATTTTCTAGCTTTATAATAGGTTTATTATTATCTATAATAATTGTTTTGTTAATTGTTATAATTATTATATTCATTGGAAATACACCAGATAATACATCTAATACTCAAGCAACAAATATTACTAATGAAACAATAAGTGAGAATAATACTATTAATACTATTAATACTAGTAATTCTTCAAATACAACTTCTTCTGAAGTAACAGAAACAGACGAGTTACATGGTTTGGTTATTGGTAAATTATATAGTTATTATACAGAAATATATGATGAAACTAATACTATTGTTGTTTCTAGTACTAAATATAATATAAAACTATTAGACTCTAAAACTGCTGAGGTAGAATATATTTATATCCCTACTGGTGGATTACCTCCCAAATTAACTGGTAACTATATTATTACTCAAGATACTTTAACTATATATACTAGTTATCTTGACACATATGGTTCTCAAACACCACAAACAGTAGATCATGTCCATTCTTTTAAAATCTTAGATAATGGTTCTTTACAATCTACTTTTGACTCTAGTGTAATTTTAAAATAATATAAAAGTGTTAAATCATTTATGTGATTTAACACTTTATTTTTTAATCCATTAATCCTTTTTTTATCCTATATACAGTATCTGCATATTTAGAAACATTTTTAGAATGTGTTACGATTATTACAATCTTACCTTCATTTGCCATTTGTTTAAAAATATCCATTACCTTTTTTTCTGTTTCTTCATCTAAATTACCTGTTGGTTCATCTGCAACTATTATTGGTACTTCACTTGCTAGGCTTCTTGCAATTGCTGTTCTTTGTTGCTCTCCACCTGATAATTTTAAGACTAATCTATTTGCTTTTTCTTTATCTATTCCTACTTTTTCAAGCATTTCATATGCATATTCTTTACCTTTATGCATTTTAGCAAAATCTATTGCTACTTCTACATTTTCCTTTGCTGTCATATATGTTATTAAATTATATGATTGGAATACTATATTTACATAGTTTAACCTAAATTTTCCATTACCTATGTTTTTTATACTTTTATCATTATACAAAATGTCTCCTTCTTGAATATTTTCTAACCCAGCAAGTAGTGATATTAGAGTTGTTTTTCCACTTCCAGATTCACCTACAATTGAATACATTTTTCCACTTTCAAAAATAGCATTTATTCCTTTTAATACTTTATTAGTCTTATTTCCATCTAAATATTCATATCTTAAATCTTTTACTTCTAATTTATTCATTATGACTCCCTCCCTGTAAGAATTGTTTTTGGTTCATATTTCATAATATTTATTGATGGAATTATCATAGAGACAAATGATATTACATATCCTATTCCAAATAATATTAAATATTCACTTGCATTTATATTAACATCAATTTCTGTTATTGCTTCTACTTCTTCAGAATCTTCCATATTACCTTGAATTCCTTGAGGAGTTCCCATTTGTCCTCCCATTCCTGATGGTCTTCCATAATTTTCTTCTGATTCTTCTTCACTCATTTGAATTTGGTCTTCTAATAATCCTTCTGATAACTCATTTGCTAGTACTGTACTTGTTCCTATTGATAATATAAATCCTATTGTAGCTACAATAACTAATTCTAAAAATATTTGACCTACAATATTTAACTTCGCTGCACCTAATGACATAAGTACACCCATTTCATATTTTCTACTCTTAATACTATTATTAATTATTAATGTTATTATTAATACTGCTGCAATTACTACAACTATTAGTATTGTATCTGCAAAACCTCCGACTTGTTCAATTGGCCCTACCATTGTGTCATATGCTGATGTATCTATATCTAATGTTAATCCTAATTCTTCTAAATCATATTTTGAATTTACTTCTTCTATAAATTTGTCTGTATCTTCTGGATTATTCATTGTAAATACAACACTACTTACACTATAGTCACCATTATTATATGTTTCTTCATTTAATAATACTGCTGCTGATTCAACATTCATATATATATTATTTTCATATCCAGATTGATTTGCAGTAAATATTCCTCTTATTGTATATTCAAATACTTCCCCAGTTTCACTGTTAGGTAATTTAATAATATCTCCAACTGATAACTCATTTAATTCTGCTAATTCAAATGAAATTAATACTTCATTATCTGTTGTTTCATCAAAATATTCTCCCTCTGATATTGTCATTGCACTACTTTGTACTTCTGGAATAAAGGCATAAGAATTTATCCCCATAATTTTAAGTCCACTCATATATGAACCCATTTGACCTCTACCCATATTTCCACCAAAATTTTGGCTCTCAGTTTCATATAGTGTTATTTCCGTTGCTTCTACAGATGTGTTCAAACTATATGTTACATCTTTTACATATTCTGAATTCATAATATCTGTTACCATACTCATTGTACTTTCTGATCTTACCATTGCTTGAACTTTCTCCATCATGTCTGACATATCTCCGCTTTGCATATCTTCCCTTGAAAATTCGTTCCTAGCTTTTTCCATATCTGGATTTAAGTACACTTCACTTCCTATTGTTTGTTTTGCATAATTTGTACTTTCCTCTACTGAATTAGATATAGCAAGTGATGCTATTACTAAATTAGCCATAACAAACATTATAACTAATAATATAATTGATTTACTTGGCTTTCTTATAATATTTAGCCATGTTCTTTTAAACATATTTTTTATCATAAATATGTCCTCCTTTCTAATGTATTCGAATTATATTTCATAAAACTTTAATGAATCTTAAATTTTATAAAATACTTTTTCTCTTTTAACTAAAAAAACATCATAACTATTTTTCTAGTTATAATGTTAAATTATCTAATATATATATTTAATTTTATTTTATTTAATCCTTAATCCTTCAATAATGGATTTTACTTCATCATAATTTGTTACATTTTGTCCTTGCTCTTTTTGAAGTGTCATCATTTCTAATTCTTCTTCTAAAAAATCTATAACTGTAACTCCCTGATAATCTACTTTATTCAAATCTACATCTTTTGATAAAATTAATTTAAATAATTCTAGTTCAAGATCATTTAATGGGAAAAATAAATTATGTATTGGTGAACTTGTAATTTGATTTATTTCATTATTTACATCTGCCCCATATTCTATTAGTAATATTGCTGCTGATTCACATCCATATGAAACTGCTAAATTTATTGGAGATGTCCATGTCTTGGCAGCATAGATTGGTTTATTTGGATCTAATCCATTTTGAAGTAACAATTCTAATACTTTCATATTTGCTTCTATATCATCATCTTCTTCATATTCTACTAATATTTCATACATAAAGTTTTCTACTTCATTTGGTTTCCACCCACTATCTAAATGTTTTTTAACATCTTCATAATCTGTATAATATACAGCGGTTACTTCTTTTCCATCTATTTGTTCATTTACTAATCTTCCATAAAACTCTGGTTTTAACATCACGGACCATAAAAATCCATCAAATATACCTAATACTAAAAATATTGTTAAAAATATTATAAATGAATTTTTTACTTGCTTTTGTTTTAGTGATTTTATACCTAACACTATTGTTGTTATAAATAGTATTAATAAAATTACATTAAATGCTAAAAAAACTATTGCCATGATTATTATAATTGGTAATATTAATATTGCAAGTGATGCCATTTTTTTCCTCCTTCTATTTATCCCATTTTAATTTTATTGCTTTTACTGGACATACTAAATAACAGTCTCCACATTCATCACAACGATTTTTATCAATTTCATATTTATTCTCCTCTTTTTTTATTGCTAAAAATGAGCATTTTCTATAACATTTTCCACATTTTATGCATTCTTGTTGATTAATTTTTAATCCTGAATATTTTTCTTTATCATTATATGAAAAATATATACGTTCTAATTTATTTTCTCTATCTTGTTTTTCAAAATCATAATCAAATATCTCTCCATGTGCTGACTTAATACAAAATACTACCATTGCATTATATTTTTCTTGATCTTTAATACAAAAATCAAATATTGGATTATTTTTCTTTTTAATTTCTTCCATTGGTATCTCTTCTACGGTACCATTTAATCTAATTGAATAACCTTTATCAAATATTGGAAATCCATTTTCATCATGTTTTACTTTTGTGTCTGCACATAGTCCACATATAGATATTTTAGGATTATTTTTTAGTTGTTTATAAAAAGATTTAGTATTCATTGTCATAAAATATATTCCATCATCATCCCATGCTCTTAGATGTGCTATTCTAGTTTCAGGTTCGCCTTTTTCGTTTACTGTTGCAAATGTTAAGCAACCTATTTTTTCAAATTTCTCATATATTTCTTTTATTTTCATATATACCTCTTTATATTAAATTCACATTAATTATACATAAAAAATATATAAAGTACAATAAATAAACCAAACCTAATTATATTTGCATATTTCCCTCGAATATGCTACACTATTTATTACTATAAATTATTAACTTCACTGTGTACAGTGATAAATGGAGGATATTATGTCTGACTTACACCGACCCGAAATAACACCAATCTCTGCAACTATTTCTATGTATTATGCATTCAATAAAAAAATGATACAAGAAAATGTAAAAGATCCAGATTACTATTTAAATTTCTTTAACCAAGAATTAACATTAACATCTGATCAAGAAAACCAAAAATACTTAGCTAATATATTATCAGTATTTATATTAGCTAAATCTAATAATGCTTCTGTAACATCTGTTACTAAATTATTATATGACCCAAACTTAAAGATTTCTTTAAAGTTTAATAATGCATATGATTTTAATTTATTTCAATGCTTATTTAAAAAATATGTATCCATTACATTTTAAGTTGTAGATTATCAGACAAAGCACAAAGATGTTATCTTTGTGCTTTTACTTATTCATATTAGCTTTTTTGATACTTTTATATTTAAAAATACAATTACTAGATGTATTGTTTATCTTCACGAATTATGATATACTATAATACATACTTTATATTAGGAGAATTAAAATATGGCAAATTTAAAATTCATATCAATAGCATTCTCCACACCTTGTGGAAATTTGGGGCTTCCAACTGGAGGTCCTAGAACAATAGCACATTGCATTAATTTTTTCAGTGAATCACTGAAATCTGAAAGCAAATTAGAGCCACATAATGAAATATTAGAATTATTAAAAATTGCTCAAGCATCAATGGGAAAACTTTCTAATATTTCAAAAAACTATTATGATAATAGTTTTGAAGTTGTGTTCATTTTTTATGACACAAAAGACTTTGAACTTTTTCAAAGTTTATGTAAAAAACACATAAGTTTTTAAAGTGCTAAATAAAGAAAGAAATAAATATATATATTTTATTTCTTTTTTTATTTTATTATTTTGCAAATTTGACTTTTTATGTAAATCGTTATATAATTATATCTATTAAATATATTAATGATTGTAGTGTACTACAATCTAAGGAGGTAAAAATGAAACCTAACACATTATTTTCTACTACAGTAACCCTTCCTTTTAATGAAAACTTTCATATGAGAAAGCTTTTCAGCAATTGCCCCCCACAACTTTTTCATAAATTAATTTGTAGATGTTTAACAAAATCTATAAATTCCAATTCAAAAAAGGAACTGGAATTTGTTTATGAGGTACTTTCAATAGCTCATAAACAAAAAGGTAAAGTTGATAAGTTTGACCTTGCAGAGTCGAAAACAAAAAAACAATTACTTGTTAATTTTGTTTTCGAAACTATAGACGATCTTAGTATCTTCTGCAGTTTTCTGCATGAAAATTCTTTTTTAGATTTTTCAGTAGCAATACTCGTTAACACAAACACACAAATCAAAACACAAATTCCAAGTGAATTATACTATAGTGCCTGTGTTCGTGTCTTTGAAAAGCTAGCAGTAAAGAAACAAATAAGTCTCGATGAATATGAGCTCATACATTTTCTGTTTAAGTCAGCAGAAAATTTTTCTGCTAAAATATTATCATTAGAATATGATAATACTTTAAAATCTAAATTTACTATTAAATTTTTATTTAGTAATAAATTTGGTCTTAACAAATTTTGGAGTACTTTAAATAAATATTCTATGATTACTAATGGAAGTGTATAAGAATCAAAACCACCAGTTTTTCTGGTGGTTTTGATTATCCTTTTCATCTTTATTTAATCTTAATTTTAAATCTTGTTATCTCATTTTTTTTGCTTTGAACCTCTATTGTTCCTTTTAATTTGTCTATAATAGTTTTAGCAATAAATAATCCTAATCCATAACTATTATCTGTTCTTGACTCATCACACTTATAAAATCTGTCAAATATATATGGAATATGTTTTTCATCAATTCCTTCTCCTGAATTTTCTATTTCAAATATAACATTTTTATTTTTCTTACATAATTTTATATTAATTTTACCTTCTCTATTTGTATATTTTATTGCATTATCTACTAGTATAATTATTACTTGTCTTAATTTTTCAATATCAGTTTCTATTCTAATATCTTTTTCAATATCTAACTCTAATTTTATATCTTTTTCAAATATAATTGTCTCAACAGATAGTATTACATCTGATATCATATTACTTATATTTTCGTTTTTAAAATCATATTTTTCTTCTTCACTTTTGGCTGTATGTAATAATTCATTTATTAATTTATTCATTCCTTTTGTTTCATTTTTTATGTATTTAATCCATTTTTTATGTTCTTTTACTTTACTCTCTTCATTTACTGTAATTGCATCAATATTTGCATTTATAATAGTAAGTGGTGTCTTCAATTCATGTGTAGCATCAGCTATAAATTGCTTTTGTTTTAACCATATCTTTTCTACTGGTTTAATAGCCTTATTCGAAAAATATAAACTTATAAAGAATATTATTATCAATGTAATTATTCCTACAATTATTAAAATAAATAATAACATACTAAGAGTTTCTTCAGAATTTGTAATATCTATAAATGAAATTTCATAATAACTATCTCCAAATACTCCACTTTTAATTATACCACTATGTATCTCATTTTTTGAATATCTCCATTCTCTATCATCTATTATAATTGTTCCTTCATTTTCTCCTATTTCTACTATATTTTTAATTATTTCATCATATTCCACTTCTTCTATATCCAAATATGATGATATTCTTGTTACTTCATTATTTTCATCTAACAATATATTAAAAGATGTATCTATTTTCCCTATTTCATCTCTAAATCCTTGGTCTTCAAATTTATTTATATTTTTAATACTATCTAAATTAATTAGTCTTACTTTAGCTAATTCTTCTTGATATTGCGCTTGTAGATTACTATATATAATTCCATATATAGTTCCAAATACAATTATCATTAATATTGATATTATTAACATATTCATTATTAACATTTCATTTCTTAATTTTTTAAACACTTGATTCACCTACTAACATATATCCTAGACCTCTTATTGTCTTAATTTTGACATTTGTATTAAAGCTCTCTAACTTTTTTCTTAAAAACGATATATATACCTCTACATTATTATCTATTATAACTTTATCGAATGTCCATAATTTACTAATTATTATTTCTTTCGTAATTATTTTATCTGGTTTTTCTAATAATAATTCAAATAGTTTTGCTTCTTTTATTGTAAGTGTATATAACTTATCTCCACATTCAATAGACATTTTTTCTTTATTATATATTATTTTTTCATATTTAAATTCAGCTTCTTCTTTTATCTCACCTTTTCGCCTTGATATCGCCTTTATTCTTGCTATTAATTCTTCCATTTCAAATGGTTTTGTTAAATAATCATCTGCACCATTATCTAACCCTTTAACTTTATCTTCAACATCACTTTTGGCTGTTAACATTATTATTGGTGTGTTTATATTTTTCTCTCTTAATTTTTTTACTATTTCAAATCCATTTAACTTTGGTAACATTACATCTAAGATTATCACATCATAAATTCCTACTAATGCATATTCTAATCCTTCTTCCCCATCATGTGCCACATCTGCTAAATATTTATTTTTCTTTAGTACATATTCAATTGCTTGAGCCATATTTTTTTGATCTTCTACTAATAATAGTTTCATATTACACCTCTCTTTTTTATATATTATATATGATTTTTCTTAATTTTACCTTAATTTAATGTTTTTTTATGAATTTTTATAATTATCCCCCAGTATAACTGGGGGATTTTCTTGTCGGCCTATAAGGCCTTTTTCCAGTTTACGCTTAAGCGTTATAGTTTGACAGCTACGCCTCTTACTTTTACATCTTTGTTACTTATTACCCTTAAAAGGGTCAATATATTCTTTTATCGTTATTTGATCTGACATCATGTCTTCTTTCATTTGATTTGCAACATATCTTGCTACCGCCGTCTTATTATTTCCTACCGTACTCACATAATATCCTCTACACCAAAATGTTCTATTTCCATATTTATATTTTAAGTGTGCATGTCTCTCAAATATTATTAATGTACTTTTTCCTTTTAAATATCCTATAAAACTTGATATTGATATTTTAGGTGGTACACTTATATACATATGTATATGGTCTGGACATGCCTCTGCTTCAATTATCTCTACATCTTTTCTCCTGCATAGTTCTCTTAATATTAATCCTATATCCTGTTTTAAATTTCCATATATTTCTTTTCTTCTAAATTTTGGTGCAAATACTACATGATATTTGCATTCCCATGTTGTATGTGCTAAACTATCTGTGTATGGATTTTTCATACGTCCCACTCCTCTCATATTTAATATTTATAGCCGTCAAACTTTAAATATTATACCATGTTTGGGTGGGGATTTTTGTTACCCTACGCATAACTATAAGTGTTTTTATGCCACCAGCATAGCTGGTGGTTTACTCTTAAATTAATATAAAAAGAAACTAGGTTACAACCTAGTTTCTCGAACTTTAAATTTTTATGTAATTCCACAGTACTTTAGCTTCTTTCATGAATGTATCATGAAACTCTTGGTATTCTTCACAAAATACCCATTTTTCATGATCCATAATTTGTTCTTCAGTTAAAGCTGCAAATTGACCTGAGTTAAATCCTACCTTTTTATAATATCCAATTATAACTTTATATATATCTAAATCATAATTCGAATAAAAAATTCTACGGTTTTTCTCATCTCTAGTTGGAAGAAATCCAATTTCTTCTATCTCTTTCAACTCATTTTCACAATACTTATCCATAATTTGTGTAGCTTCCTTGATATATCTTGGATATGTTTCTAGTGTTTCTGAAATTCTGCTATTAAAATTTATAGGTGATAACTTTGTTAATATATCACCATATTCTCTATTCTTGAAAAAGTTTTGATCCAATTGTATTATATTAAAAATTGTTTCTGTACTTATACCTTCTTTTTTTAATATCCATCTAATATATCTACTATACTCTTCTGGCTCAGAATTTCTTTCAAAGTTTTTAAATTCATATGTTTCTGATATTTCTGGAAATATCTCTCTTATATCTTTTTGGAAATCTCTATTATTGTATGGTTTTCTCTTATTCCCACGGATTTTTAAAATTGCTTTAAACTGTTCTTTTTTTAGTGACTCAATTTCTGTTATAGTATAGTACCTCAGTGCATATCTTACATATGCTTTCCTGCATGATTTTGGTATTTGAAAAAATGTGAAATAGTCTAGTTCACCTTCTTCCACCATCTCATACCATTTTGGTATAGTTAATTTTCTTAAAGATTCTGCTACTTTAGCAACTTCTTCTTTGTTTCTAAAGTCGATTTTTGTCTTGCTAAAGCCTAGTAATTTTAGAATCTGTATGTCCCGTGGTAACAATCCATTAAAATAATGAATCTCTGTTAGTAATTCTTCTAACGGTTTCTTTAAATTTTCTTCGTTTTGTTTACTAAAAACTACAGAAACTTTTTCATATTTCATTTTGTCCTCCATCTTGATTTAGTTAATAATCTAAATCAATTAAATATTTTTTTTAATATTATAGCATATTTTAAAATTATGTCAAGTACATACAAAAAGCACACTTGAATATATCAAATATGCTTTGTTTTTTTATACTTACATTTTTATTTTCTTATATATCTTATTTTCAAATATATTTGGGTTATCTTCAAATATTTTATCAACAATATCATCTTCTATATTAAAAGGTGTTACATATCCTTCTAATGTATTAATTTTTTGTTTTAGTACAGGAGCTTCATTATTGACATATATCTTTGCTTTTCCTTTTCCATTTTTAGCTTCTTGTACTAAATTAGATACAGGGGAATTTCCATCAAATGCCATAACTATTGATTCTCTTCTTTCAAAAATTTCATAGTTAAAACTTTTATATATTCCCATTTCATCACTTTCAATAGAAACCCTTATCCCATCTATATTATTTGTTTTAAGATTCTCTATTTCTTCTTCTGAAACCATTTTAGGTATAATAGCATCTATTTCAAATTTTTTGTTTAATCTATTACTTATTTCAACTATTTCTTTTTCATAACCTTCTAGTTTATGTCCTATTACAAAATATACTTTTTGTGAGTCAAGTTTTGATATTAATTTTTCTAATACTTTTCTACCTTCATTTGAAATTTCTGTCTTCTTACCTTTTTTATTAAAGCTACCACCAGCTATAACTATTGGCACTTTGTTTTGAGGCAATTCTTTTATTTTCGCCTTTAAAACCTTTTCTGCTTCAATATTAGTATTTACCCTCATTGGCTTATTACTCATTTTACCAATTTCATAATTTTGCCTTTCTAGTCTCTCTAGTGCTGTAATTATATCTTCTCCATTTAAGAATCTTTCAAAACTCTCTGTTTTTTCTTTAAAATATATATTAGATTCTTCTATCTTTTTGATTTCAATATTTCTCATTTTTTCAAAATCTTTATCATCTAATCCTAATAAATTATGTAATGCTAATTGTTCGTCAATTGTGTCTACACCATAAAATCCACATCCATCTGTTCCTTGTACACAATTTATGCCATTATCTAAATATGTTTTTAAAGGATGAACTTTCATGTCACTTAAATTATTTAACCTAACATTTGATGTTATTTGAAATTCTAATATAGCATTACAATCTACTAATTTTCTAAGTAATTCTTTTCCTTCATCAGATTTTAAATCTGCTGTATATAACCCATGTCCAAGTCTCACTTTTGGAAAAGATTGATTTTCTTTTAATCCTCTTTTTACGCAATCAATTGACTTAGAAACATTATCTCTTAAACTATCATTTTCTCCTGCATGGATTCTTATTGTAAAATTATTGTCTTCATCATTAACATATTCGACTAATTCATCTATAGCTGGTTGTAAATCTTCAATATCATTTATTTCTTCACCAATAAAATCACTTCCAACAACATATGGACTTTTTCCAATAGTTTTTACACAATCTAAATTCTCTCTTAAATAATTCCCTTCAATGATTTGATCTTTTATTATTGTAAGTGGTATACGTCTTAATCCTACTAAGAACCTTATCTTAACTCCTGTTTCTTTTTCAATATATGGCATTATATCATGTATTTCTTTCACATACTGGATTGCTGGGCCATTTGATTTGGCTAAATCTGTATCTGTTATTTCAACATATTCAATACCTTGTTTTTGGTATTCTCTTGCTATCCATAATAATTTATCTTGTCTTAGTACAATATCTTTAAGATTTTTATTTTCTTTATCTTTTAACATTGTTTTTAAATATTCTTTTATCTCTTTATCTGGTATATTCTCTATTTTCTCACTAGATAAATCTATTTTATTTTCTGCAGATTTTCCTTTGCAAAATACATATCTATATATATATACTTTTTCTAAATTAGTAAAAACTGCTTGTCCATCTTTTAATATTGCTAAACTTTTACTTATTCTTCCAATATTATATTCTGAATTTTCTATGTTATTTAATATTAAATCTGCAAAATTAATAAATGTATTATCATCTATTTTTCTATCTAAATATTTGCCTTTTAAATTGCTTTGTAAGAATTGTTTTTCCACAATTTTTCTATTCTCACTTATTTCATCATGTTGTTTCTCAGTTACTTTTAATCCTAATTTTTTAATATAATATATTGGGTAATTTATCTGATATTTAATTCCTAATGCAATTAACACATCTGGAGATAAATTGGCATTCATATGTGTATGTAAATCTGTTCTGAATTTAGATTTTTTTAATATAGATGATTCAACTATTGTTTTTTCTAGTGGTAAATTATATTTCTTAGTTTGTGACATTAATGTTTTTGTTATTGCAGGTATTTTTGCTTTAATAGAAATATCTCCATTTTCATATACATTTGCAATTTTAATTCCACCTAAATTTAAAATATATACAATTTGATTATTACCATTAATCCTTGCATATATTTTTCCTGTAATTATTTTCATGTCATTCTCATCTTTTATTGTTTGCTTATTAAATAGTTTTGCTAAATTTGTTATTAAATTACCTGTTCCATGATGTGGTGTTTCTAATACATATGTCATCTCATCAATATTCTCTTCTTTATATAAACTTACAACTATATCTTTTTCTTTATCCAAATAAAATTTACCAAAAAACATCTTCTACCTCCATTTTTTATGTATACCATTATATCATATATATTTATCTTATGCTAGTGTTTATACTTATTATTTTATATTTATTATTTTATAATTAAATCCGTGTCTGATGGCCCTACACCAATATATTTTATTGGTGTATTGATAAATTTTTCAATATATTCTATATATTGCTTAGCTCTTTCTGGAAGTTCTTCATATGATGTACAACCTTCAGTATTCCAATTACCTTCAAATACCTTATATATAGGTTTAACATTTTTTAAATCCATTGGCATGTCGTTTATTATTTTACCATCTTTAAGTTCATATCCAATACAAACTTTTATTTCTGGTAATTTACCAACTGTATCAACATGATTAATTGCGATTTCTGTAATTGAATTAATTCTAGTAGCATTTTTTAGTAATACTAGATCTAGCCAACCACATCGCCTTGGTCTACCTGTAGTTGTACCATACTCATGTCCTAAATCTCTAATTAAATCTCCTATTTCGTCAAATAGTTCTGTTACAAATGGTCCATTTCCCACTCGTGAACAATATGCCTTTATAATTCCTATAATAGCTGATATATGTGCTGGACCTATTCCAGCAGCTGATGCTGTTCCCGATGCATTTGGATTTGACGATGTTACCATCGGATAATCACCATTTATTTTGCTTTTCAATCCTTTTTCTTAATTAACATAAAAAGAGTGAGACATGCTCTGTCCCACTTTTAAAATATTTCACATACATTTTATATTTCTGATTCCAACATCATTTTTTGTTTTCCATTTTCAGTTGTTGTTATTACTCTGTATGCTAATGGTTTATAGTCTATAGTCCCTTCAATTGCTGCTTCAGCCCCTAATACTATTCCATCATAGAACAATAATGTTCCTGTTGATTCTATACCTTTTGTTCCACCAATAATTTTTGGTGAATTTAAATTTACTGAATCTGCATTATTTCCTATTACTAATCTATTATTATTAACAATTGCCACACCAACTGTATTTTCTACAGTTCCTGTACTTGCACTACTTGTATCTCTAATCTCTAATTCTCCACTATTTAAAATAGTTACATTTGAATTAGAAATTATTCTATTACCATTTAAATCTATTATTACTTTTTTATCTGCTTCTATCTCTAATGTTGATGTTTCTAATATAACTTCTTTTCTAAGAACTATTTCGTCACCTTCAACACTTGATGATATTGCATCTTGTAGAGAACCATAATTTACTCCATTTATTGTTGCAACTATTACATCTCCACCTACTGGTTTTAATATTCCTTCTTCGATTTCTCCATTTATACTTTCAGATAATTGGTATCCTTCTTCGATTTTAGTTATTTCACCATAATATGTATTTTTATTTTTATTTGCTTTTAATATACCATCATAAAATTCGACAGTACCAACACTATTAACTATTGCATATGACAATTCTGAAGATATTATTGGACTAGTAGTTCCTACTTCTCCACCTTCTGTTCCTATAACAATTTTACCAGTTGCTTGATTATTTCTTACTCCATATCCAACATCACCTGTTGCATATATTTCTCCTCCTGTTATGTATGCAGTACCTCCATTATTGTCTATACCTGCACCAGAAGAATATCCTGATCCTGTAACCCTTATTATACCTCCTGTCATATATACAGTACCACTATTAGCTATAGCTGATGCATATACCGACACACTTCCAATTTCTCCAGCTAAAATATTACATACTCCTGTTGTTTGATTTGATATTGATAATATTTTTGCACCTTCTAATACATTTAATGTACCATAATTAGTTACTGATTTATCAATTGTTGAATTAGATATATTCATTGTACTATTTACACTATTATTAATAATTCCTACTTCATAATTTGAATCTATTATATTAATTGTATTTGTATGCTCTGCTGTTCCTTTATTAATTAAAGTCTCTGCTCTACCATATGTTTTATATACAGATGTTACATTATCTAATATTACATCACCTGAATTTTCATTGTATATACCTGTTCCATACTTTTCTCCAGTAAATGTCATATTGGTATTTTGAATAATAGCTTGTGCTGTTCCTTTATTGTATATACCATAAGTTATTACTGAAGTTCCTACATTTTCTACTGTCATATTTAATCCATTTACACTTATTGTTGAATTCACATCATTATATATACCTATAGCATGCATTCTCAAGCTTATTACTCCACCTATTACTAATATATTTCCACTATCACTATATACACCATATCCATAATTATATACTAATATATTTGCTTCTTCTCCAATTATAACTTGTCCATTTTCTTCATTACTAATTAATTTAGTATATGATGCCTTATTTTCTAATTTTGCTTGTATTTCTAAAGTTCCTGTGTTTCTAATTAATACTGTATAATTATCTACTGTTCCAGATCTATTAAAATTAATAACTCCTGTTTTATCTACAGATGAATCTATTATTTTTAAAGTTCCTGTATTAGCCATAGTTTTAGGGGAAGTGACTGTATTTCCATTTAAGTCTAATATGATATCTTTATTTTCTATAATAGTATCTTCTATACCAACTTCTAAAATTGTTGTTATAACTTTTATTGTCTTTTGTGCACTATTTTCTGGTATAGAATCTGCTGCTGCTTGTATTGATGTGTATCCTACTCCATCAATTTCAACTACACTTTCTAATGATAAATATGCTTCTTCATATTCTCCTTCTACTATTTTTATATTAGTTCCACTTTCAATTTCTGTTATATTACCATATATTGAATTTGTTTTCCCTTTTATTATTCCATCATAAAAGTTTAGTGTACCTGTAAGATTTTCAACACCATATGAATTCCCTTGAATACTTGGATTTTCAATACTAACATTATTATCTTTTGTACCTATATTAATAATTCCAGTAGATACATTTTCAATTCCTATATCACTTCCTGTAACTGTACTTCCATTTAATATATTAATTGTTCCTGTTCCTCCATTTGAAATTCCTGTCTCACTACTTACTGGTGTGTTATTAATATTTATATTTCCAATTTTATTTATTATTGCTGTTGGCCACACACCATATGTTGAAATATTACTATCTATTATTTCTATATCTCCCGAATTATTATCCAATGCATATCCTAAACGTTGTTCTGGACCATCAATATTAATATTACTTGTTGTAATATTAACTTTTCCATTTTCTTTATTATATATACCTCTTGATTGGTTTTGAATACTTGAATTTAATATATTTATTTGTCCATTACTATTATTATATATTCCATAATCATCATTATATTTATTTGTTTTATCTGTTTTAATTTCAAAATTTTCTATATTTACAGTTGCACTATCATTATTGTATATTGCATAGGCTACTATTCTTGAACTAGAAAGTTCAAGATTTATTTTTCCTCCTAACATATCTATTGTTCCTGTTGATATATTATTTATCCCATATGTATCACCAATTGCATATAAATTAATTGTTCCTGATGTCATTTTTATTGTTCCTGTACTATTATTATATATAGCATTTCCATCTGCATCTCTTATTTCAATAATTCCTCCAGATATTTCTAAATCATTTATACTTTCATTATATATACATGTGCTATATCTATTAGTATTTATTATATTTGCTTCATCTAATATTTTAAGTCTTCCATTTTCTTTGTTTGCAATAATTTTAGTATATGTAGAGTTTCCTTGTACTGTTGCTGAAATCTCTAATAATCCATTATTTTCTATAAATACAGAATTATTTTCTTCAGTTCCTGTATTAGAATAATTTAATATTCCTGTATTTTCTGCAGATGTATCTATAATTTTTAAGCTTTTACTATTAGAAAATATCTTTTTATATTCTAATATATATCCATTTAAATCTAAAATTATATTTCTATCACCAAATACTAAGTCATTTGTATCTCCATTTACGATATTATTAATTATTTTAATTGTAGTTTCATCTGATGTTCCTTCTGTAATACTGTTTACAGCATCTTCTAATGTCAAATATTTATTTTCTCCTATTTGAGCTGTAAATACTTGACCTAAATATGATTCTTTATATTCATTTTCTTCTTTAATAATGCTATACCCTGTTTCTAAAGCCGAATATGCACCAAATACACTATCTGTTTTTCCTTTTATTCTTCCATCATAGAAATTCAAATTACCTGCTGTCATATATACCCCATAAGTTTCTCCTTGAATTTCTGGTAATTGTATATTTATTACTTCTCCTTCTGGTATTCCTTCTGTACCAATATTTACTGTCCCTGTTGAAGTATTTTCAATACCTATTTTTCCTGCAATAATTTTACTTCCATTTAATATATTAATTGTTCCTGTACTATAATTATTTATACCCACAGTATTTGTTGCCATTCCATTTATCTCTGTATTATTCACATTGATAATACCTTTATTATTTTGAATAATCTTCGGATTTGTTGCAGTTACTGTTCCTGTTTGTATTATACTACTATCCACTATTTCTATTAAACCTGTTCCATAACTTGTTATTACATTTGTTGTATATCCATCATAATTTATTGTACTGCTTGTTATATTTATTTTACCTGTAGAATAGTTATATATTTTAGCACCATTTATTTTCATTTTAACATTTGATATATTAATCTCACCTGTTGACTGGTTATATATCATATCTTCATTAGAATTTTCTTCATTTTTAGGACCTATTTCTATATTTTGCCCATTTGATATATTTACTTTACCTGCTCCACTATTAAATATCCCCCTACATGTTGCTTCAGGATTAAAATCTATTTTTATATTAGTTATATTAATTTCTCCACTTGTGTTGTTTTGTATACCATATACATAATTCCAATAATAGCCTCCTTCTAAGTCTATTGTAAGATTAGATATATCTATTGTTCCTGTTGATGCATTTACTATTCCATAACTCCTTCCATTGGAGCTTCCTTCATAAATTTTAATTATACCTCCTAATATTTCTATATCATTTGTAGTTTCATTATATATACCTACACTATTTGCTTTAATAGTTATAAGCTCTGCCCCTTCTAATATTTTAAGAATTCCTGTTTCTTTATTTTGAATAACTCTAGTATATGCTCTATCTCCTTGAATTTTTGCAGATAATTCTAATGTACCTAAGTTGTCTATAATGATCATATTGTTAGAATTTGTACCTCCTACTGTAGCATTTATTATACCTGTATTTTCAACTGAATTATCTATTATTCTTAATGTTCCTGTATTTATTATACCTTCATTTGTATCTACTCTAAATCCATTTAAATCTAATGTTATATTTCTATTTTCAATATTTATTTCTTGTGTATTTGCATGATCATTAATCATTTTAATTAATACTTCTTCTGTTGTATTATTTTCAATAGAGTTAATTGCATCAAATAGTGTGTAGAAGGTTTCTTCTCCAATTTGAGCTACTGCTTTTCTTTCTAAATATGCTATTTCATTATCTGAAGAATCTCTTTCTTTTGTAATATTATATTCTACTTCAATATCTTCTATTCCAGCTTCGATTGCAGTTGTTTTCCCTGTAATTTTACCATCATAAAATTTTACTGTTCCTCCTTCTATACCAGATATTCCATATGTTTCTGTACCAATAATTTGTGGTGTTTCAATATTAACATTTCCATCTTTATTTCCAATTGTTATCTTTACAGAATCATCCATCCTAATCCCTATTTTTCCGCTAACTATTCCACCTAGTACATTAATATTACTTGTATCTGAAGCGCTTATTACCGTTGATGATGTTGAATTGATTTGTCCATTATTAATATTAACTGTTCCACTATTTAAACTTGATATACTATATGCTAATATATTTCCTCCATTTATATTTAATATTGCATTATTAGAAACACTCATACTACTACTTAAATTTATATTTGCATTAACATTTCCTGTAGAATTTGATGTAAATGCTATACCTTTACCGCTTATTTCTCCAGCTAATTCCACTGTTGCTTCTCCTGCAACACTTATATATTCTGTTGAAATATTACTAATCTTAGCTGTAGAATTACCAGTTATATATATTTCAGTTAATCCAGAAGTTATTGTTCCACCTGTTATTTCAGTATTAGAGTCTTCTAAAGTATATATGCTATAACTTTTAGTCCCTGGTGTTGTTATTATACTTCCTGTTTCAATTATACTATTTGAATTTCCTATGTTGTATACACCATAAGTATAAGTAGAACTTGTAATTAACTGTCCGCCTTGTGTTAATCTAAATTTAGATTCACCTTCATTTTGTACTAGTCTTATATAATTTGAAGGTGTTCTTACTTTTGCTGCTAATACTAATTCTCCTCTATTTAATATTCCTTGTACATAATTACTACTTGTCCCTGTTTTATTAATTAATACCTCTCCTGTTTTTTCGTTTGAACTATCTTGTATTTCTAATTTCCCTTCATTTAATAATGTATCTTCAAAATCTAATTGGTATCCAGCTATATCTATAACTACATTTTTATTACCAACTACTACTTGTGCTTGTGTAGCTGTAGATACATTTGTAACCAAAGTAATTGTTTCTTGTTTTTCTGCTCCAATTGTTTCTATTGCTCTATGTATTGTTGAATAATATCTATATCCAATTCTAACAACAGCATCACCTAAACTCCCTAGTCTTACTATTTCTCTAGATCCATTTACTTCTGCCATTGCATGTAATCCTGTTGGTGTTTGAATATTGTCTCCTTCAATAGCTACATCACCTTCTACTTCACCATCATACATTTTAAATATTCCAGTTGTTTCTATTCCTATTTCTTTTCCAGATATTCTAGGAGAAAAACTTTTCATATTTCCTTCATCTTCACCTAATTGTAATATTCCTTTATTGTTAATAGCAACTGTTGTACTATTTTCTATTTTACCATTTCTAGCCCCATTTTCTTCTGATAATATTTTTAAATTTCCTGTTTCTGTTACTTGAATTGTTTTATCTGCTGTAATTACATTATCTGCTAGTTCTAATATTATTTCTTTATCTACAATTATTTCTGTGCTTTTATCTGTAACATCTCTTAATACTCTTATTGTTGATCCATTTGAAGCTATACTCAATGCATTTTCTAATGATCCTGCATATGTTATTCCATCAACTAAATAATATGCTTCTTCCCAATTTGCAGTATATGTTCTATCACCTGATTGATTAACTATTGTTATATTTTTATTTGGATTAATCATATCTGTACCTGTCCAACCTAGAAATGCATATGTATCTCTTGTTGGATTTATTAGTGTTATTACATCTAATGCTGTATATTTTGTTGGATTTTCTCCTACTAATGTTCCACCATTTAAATTATATGTTATTGTATACTCTTGCAGCGTCCATATTGCAAATAAATTTAAATCAGCATTTATTGTATATATCTCTCCACCACTATATGCTACTTCACTTGACCCTTGTGATGTCGACCATCCAACAAATGAATATCCATCTTTTAATGGTTTAGCTGTTGATATTGTATAATTATATCCTTGTATTTTCACTCCATTTACTGGAGCATTTTTACCACCATTTGCATCATATATTATTGTATATCTTGGTAAATTTGGATCATAGTCTATAAATGCAACATAATATTTATGTCCTGTTGCTTTAAAAGTAACTTCTCCATAACTAGTTCTATCTTCTCTATCTACAACTATATTTTTTTGTTGTTCTTCACTTAAAAGACCTTCTACTTCTTTTACTTCTGTTTCTTTATCAAAATTCTTCATTTCTGTATCAAAAGTACTGGCATTAATTATAACGCCATTTACTTGAAAATCTATCTCACATGCTTGATATGCTAGTTTTATCTTTTCTTTTTCTTCTGCAATTGTTTTTTGTATTTCAGCTTCAATTGCTTGGTCTATTAACCCATTATTTGTTGCTAATGCCACACTGATTCCTACGATTATGATTAATACAATTATTGTCACAACTAGTGCTATCATTGTTATACCATTTTGATTTTTGAACATACTTTTCTCCTTGTTTTAACTATATTTTTATTATCCCAATTTTAACAAATACTTTTATTTGATTTCAATAGGCTTTTTTCTTTGTTGCTCTGAGTACTTGCGGATTGTCAACATGTGTATTTATTACTTTTATATTAATTTATTGTTACAATTGTTTTACATATTTGTCTAATATTTTTCATTAAATTCTTCTATCATTTATTTCCCTAGTATTCTATGCTTTTTCAATATATAAAAACCACATCAAATGATGTGGTTTTTATATATGTTTTTTTTAATATCTTTTAGTTTATACGTAATCTTTGAATTTCTACTAAATAATTCTCCAATGGTTTTTTTACTGAATACATATCTGTTAAAAATTCTAAGTCCAAACTATGTTCTTCTCTTTTTAAGTTTAAACTATGTTTATGTAGCTTAATAATTGTTTCTTTAATATATTCATCCACATATTCTAATGAATAACTGGATTTTTTAGACTTTGCATCTTCTGCATTTCTATCGAAAGAAACATATCCATACATTTGATACCAGAACAGATCATTCCAGAATTGATTTAATATTATTAAATATCTAATAAACTCATCAATAACTGGTGCAACACTACTAGTATCTACTCTAACTCCTAAATTTACATTTTTACTTATTCTAAGTGATGCTTCATTATATAAAAAGTTTTTATGCATTTTTATATAATCTATTTCTTCTGTCTCTAAATTTAATTTAATATATGTTTGTTTTTGAAAATCAAATTCAATGCCATTAATTGCTGTTTTCATTCTTCCTGATACTTTTTCAAGTTTTTCGTAATAAGTAGCACACTCCGATTTCAAAGTAGTTTCTACTTTTTCTCTTGTTACGATAGATTTCTTCACTCTAAATTTAAGTAAAAAAGTTTCTATAGGTAAAAAAGTTTTTAACAATAATTCTAAATACAAATCTTGAATATTTTTAACTATTGATAAAGCTTCAAATTCTTGTTTTGAAGGACATATTTCTATATATGGAATAACTTTTTTCAATCCTTTTTCTTCTAGCTTGTATTTAATATATTCATGTATTGAATCATATACATTACATTCGTCTACTTGCACATTTTCAATAATTTCATCTAGTTTCTTATATTGTTTTGTCTTCAAAATTTTTTTCCCTGAAGCTTTTTCTTTTTCTTGTATTAAATACTTAAGATATGTTAACTGCAATTTAAAATATGTTTCATAGTTTAGGTTAGCTATATTTTCTTCTAATGTACCTCCTTTAAGATTACTACTTTCTGATATTTTTTCTTTTGACATAATTATTTTCCTTTCTAAATATTACTTAATTTTTAGAATTTTGCTGTTTCATTTGTGTATATTATACTCTCTTTTTGTAAAAAAACAAGTACATATAGTAAAATACGAATTAGTAATTTAATTATATATATTGACTTTACTTTTATTTAGCAATATAATTTGTTTAGAAATGCATCATTAGCTCAGTTGGCAGAGCAGCAGACTCTTAATCTGATGGTCGGAGGTTCGACCCCTCTATGATGCACCAATACACTACTATTACGGATTGGAGAAAACTGTATGTTAAAAATATATCATACTGATTTAGACACAAAAGAAACTCTTGAAGAAAAAGATTTTAAAATAGGTGCTTGGATTAATTTAATAAATCCTACTGAATCTGAGATTAAAAATGTTTGTAAAAATATTCATATTTCAGAAGATTTTATTAGAGATGCACTAGATGATGAAGAAAAAGCCAGAATCGAAATTGAAGAAGATGATGGAACTATTCTTTTTGTTGTAGATGTACCTATTATTGAAAAAAATGATGATAATGACACTTTTACAACTATGCCTCTTGGTATCATTTTAGTTCGAAATGAATATTTTATAACTGTATCTTTAAAGAAAAATAAAGTAATTGAATATTTTCAAAATAGAAAACTAAGAAATTTTGATACATCTAAAAGAATTGAAGCAATTTTCCAAATACTATATATGAATTCATCATATTACTTACAATACTTAAAACAAATTAATAAAGAAACTGAAATAGCTGAATCTGTACTTAAAAGTTCTATGAAAAATAAAGAGTTATTAAAATTACTAAGTTTAGAAAAAGGTCTTGTATATTTTAGAACATCTTTAAAATCTAATGAACTTGTAATGGAAAAAGTTATGAGAGGAAAAATTGTTATTTTAACAGAAGAAAGTCAAGAAATATTAGAAGATTCTATAATTGAAAATAGGCAGGCTATTGAAATGGCAGAAATATATGCAAATATCTTAAATAACACAATGGAAGCTTATGCCTCTATTATTTCAAATAACTTAAATGGTGTTATGAAGTTTTTAACTTCTATGACTATTGTTATAGCTGTTCCAACTATGATTTCAAGTTTTTGGGGAATGAATGTTATGATACCATTTAAAGATAGCTCATTTGGCTTTTTAATTATGATATCTATTTCAATCTTGTTAACAATTATTGTTACTTGGTGGCTAAAAAGAAAAAATATGTTAAATTAAAAATAGGCACATCTTAGTATATTTAAGATGTGCCTATTTTCTAATTAATAATTTGTTTCTTTAATATCTTTTGCTAAACAAAATGTTGCATATAATGGTATACTTTTAATATTATTTTCAAATCCAAAGTTTTTACTTGATATTCTAATACTATATTCTGGGCTGTATTTTTTTATATATTCATTCAAACTTCTTGATTTAACATTATCATTTGATTTTATTTCTATAGGAATTATCCTATTTTTATCTGTAATTATAAAATCTACTTCTGCATTTCTTTCTGATGTCCAATAATATAAGTCTAGTCCTACACTTTTTAATTCTGTGGCTATATAATTCTCCGTTATAGCTCCCCTAAATCTAAATGGCTCATTTAGTATTATGCTTGAAAAATTAATCTTTGCAATACTATTTAATATACCTATATCACTTACATATATTTTAAAATTATTTTCTTCTTTATATGCCTCTAATGGTATATTCGGTATTTTAATATCATTACATTTCAATGCTAAATTTGATGCTACTAGCCATTCTAAAGAAGTTTCATATTTAGCTCTTCTACTACCATCTTCAATTACAGAAAATTTAAATCTTTTATTTTCTTTTGCTAATTGGATAGTTATGTTTTTATATAATTTCTCATTTTTTATTGATTCTTGTGAACTATATGTATATTTATTCATATCTGCAATATACATTTCAACCAAGTTATTTAATATACGCTTATCATATAATAAAATATCTTTACCACAATTCAAATATTCTTTTACAGATTCTGGCATTCCTCCAATACATAAAAATATTTTATACAATTCTAATATCTTTTCATGTAAAAAGTTTTCCATTTTTTCTAAATTATTATAAGATTGCTCAATTTTTCCTATCAACAACTCTTCTCCAATTGCATTTAAAAACTCTTCAAAATTCATTGGATACATATATTCTAATTGCACCTTACCAACTGGAAACGAAGATTCAAATCTATTTATCTTAACTCCAAGCAGACTTCCTGCCGAAATTATATTATATTTTTCTTCTGCTTCACAAAAATATTTTAATGATGTTATAAATTTCTCAGATATTTGAACTTCATCAAAAAACAATACTGTTTTTTCTATATTAATTTTTTTACCTAATTTTAATTCAATTAATTCTCTAATTTTATTGGGTTCTATAGTATTTTCAAAAACTTCCCTTAACCATTTATCTGATTCAAAATTAAAATATATATATTCTTCATAATTCTTTTTACAAAATTCATTAATAATATATGTTTTTCCAATTTGCCTAACACCAATAACCATCAATGGTTTATGATTTAAATTAGATTTCCATTTCATCAATTTTTCTTCAAAATTTCTTTTCATTTCACCACTTCCTCTACATATATATTAACATATCTCATATCTAAAATCAAGCAAGTTGGTCGTTTTTGCACTTTATCTTTTGTGTTTGTTGGTCGTTTTTGCACTTTATTTTTCGTGTTTGTTGGTCGTTTTTGCACTTTAACTATATTTGAGTATCTTCATTTTTAACTATTTCTTCTTTTAATAACTCTTCACCAAGTACTTCTTCTACATATTTCAATTCAGTTTTAAGTAAATTATATGTAGCATTTGAAATGTTTTTTTCTTCTAAATTTTCATAATTATATATATTTGTTTCTATATCCATAAGTTTCATTCTTTGTACTGTTGTTGCATTATCTTTATACATATATATTGGAGTATATTTAGCTTCATCTATTGTTATTTCACCACTTGCTTTTTTAGTTATTTCTAAATTTAATATAGCTGAATTTCTTGTATATTGATAATTTTGATCACATATAAAGTTTCCTAAGGCATATACAATAAATCCATCTTGTGTTGTTCCATCTGTTAATGTAACTGTTCTTTTTTCCATTGGTTGAATAACATGAGGATGGTTTCCTAAAATTACATTTACACCATTTTGAAATAGGAAATCTGCAAGTTCTTCTTGTTCACTATTAGCTTCTCTTAAATATTCAGTTCCCCAATGCATACAAGCAATAATCATATCTACTTCTTGGGCTTTTGCTGATTCTATGTCTTTTAACATTAAATCTTTATCTATTAAATTAACACTATATTCTTTACCAGTTGGAATAGCTATTCCATTTGTTCCATATGTATAATTAATTATAGCTATTTTAACACCTTCAACTTCTTTTATTAGTACTGTATCTCTTTCTTCTTGTGATTTATATGTTCCAACATTAGATATACCTGCAGTATTTAAAACGTCTATTGTTCTTGTAAGTGCATTATATCCTTTATCTAAAGCATGATTTCCTGCAGTCGAAAGTACATCAACACCAATATTACCTAAAGCTGTTGCTAAAGCATCTGGTGAATTAAACATTGGATAATTACTATACCCTATTTCAGCTCCACCAAATACAGTTTCTAAACTTCCTATTGTTAAATCTGCTTCTGATGTATATTGTTTAATTTCATCAAATACATAATTGAAATCATATTCTCCTGTTGAACTTACATATGCATCTCTATATTGTGTGTTATGACACATAACATCACCTATTGCTGCAATTGAAAATGTTATATCTGGCTCTACTATTATTTCTTCTTTTATTTTATTTTCTTCAATAGCATTTGCAATAACTTCTTTTTGTTCTCCCATTTTCATTTGATAATTATATATACTTATCCCTGCAAGTATTATTAAGATAATAACTATTATACTTAATACCACTAGTGCTCTTCCACTTATTTCTTCTTTCATAAAAATCTCCTTTGTTTAATATATCTAACATAATATCAAAAATTGAAATACTTATCAATTAATTATATATTTTTTTTAATTTTGTTTTCATTTTTATTTCACAATTTTTTCTATTTTATTAAAATTATTCACATGTCTCATATTTAATGTATAAAAAATTTTTTATTACATAAACTAATACTATACAAAATATTTATTTTGGAGGTAAAATAATGAAAATTATTGATAAAATAGCATTACTTTTAATCATTATTGGTGCTTTAAACTGGGGCTTAATCGCATTATTTGAATTCGACCTTGTTGCTACATTGTTTGGTTATATGTCTGTTGTTTCCCGTATAGTTTATGGTCTAGTCGGTCTTTCAGGACTTTGGGGAATTAAATTATTATTTAGTAAAGATGATTAAATATCTTATAAAAATAAAACATACGATTATATGTTTTATTTTTTATATTATTATTACAATTTATTTTTAAATTCATTTATTGTTTCATCTACTTTTTTTAATATAGTATCTTCTTTTTTTATTTTACTATATAACCTATATTTTTTATCTAAATATTCTCTATTATTTAATATTCGTGAATTTTGAAATTCTATTTGTTTATTTAAAATTCCATATTTTGTTCTGATTAATTTATCTTTATTTTCAAAATTTTTAAATCTTGCTTTTGTTTCTTTTTCATACAAATGTCTGACTCCATAGTTACCATATTTACCATTTATTTTCGTGTATAATCCTACTCCTAAGATTGCAAATATAACCCCTATACCTCCAGCAATTACATCTCCTTTAAATAATAATATAAATAGAATTATTGCTATAACTTCTAATAACATACTTAATATTATTAATTTTGATTTTTCTATAGGAACACTTCCCATAGTTTCCCCTGTTCGTCCATTTACTACAATATAATGTAATTTTTCTTCTTGTCCAATTTTCTCTTTAAAACTATACATCCAAACTGGTAAAAGTGCTGCAATCCATTTTTCGCCTTTTATTTCCAAGTCAATTTTTTTCCATGAAACACCTCTATCATATTGAATTATTGAACTTTTCATTAAATGTTTTGCTACATCTATTGATTGTTGTTTTGCAAAATCATTTACATTTCCCACATCTAAGTCTCTCTTTTCAGATGAGTGTCCTTTTAAATAATTTGCATTCCATTTAACACTATTTTCAATATCAAAAGGCATTATTGAATTAATTATTTCATTACTTTTTTCTTGCTCTAAATAATCCAATTTATCTATACTTGATTCAAATGTTAAATTATCTATTTCGATATCAAATTCCCTTGTGATGTCATAGCTTTTAGCATCATAATATATTTTTGCATTTTTATTATATGTTTTTTCGTGAATTTCACCTTTTCCTTCAAATTTAATATGACCATTTATATCTACAACATAATATGGTAAATATACACCTCGAATATTTTCAACTGTAAATTCTTTTTTAAACTTACTATTAGCAAAAAATGCTCTTTTATTTATAAATTGATTTATATTATTTTGTGCATCCTCTTTTTCAATTTTAAATGGTAGTATAATATCCGGAACTGCTCCATTTTCAATTTGATCATTTATAGATACTATTGTTCTACACCAATGACATTTAAAATGCAAAGTTTCTTCTGTATTGATTATTATCTGTGCACCACAACCTGAGCATTTTAATGTAATAAGACCATTCTTATCATCTATAATATTCGATCCTTCACTAATTGTTTTACCTTCTAGTTTAGAAACTCCTCCTAGTAAATCTGGTATTTCCTGATTTACTACTTCCTTTTTACAAAAATCACAAATTAATTTACCTGTCTCTATATCATGTGAAAAACTTGTTGAACCACAATTATCACATTTTTGTGCTCCATGATCTTTATTCTCATTTAAATCTATAATTTTTGTTTTTTTATTCGAGCTAAAATATCTCTTAAATTTTTTATCTTTAGATTTTTTCATAATTATCTCCTAATATATTATCAATATATTATATATATCATATACTAAGTTTATTGTAAATTAATTATATTAATTTTATTCACTATTTTAGATAATAACATATAAACTCTAAAACCTTTATACCCGTAGAAAATATATGTTGTAATTATATAATATTTAGTGTATAATACATAAAAAAAGATTTTGGAGGATTAAATGTTAAATACGAATGGAGTCACAGTAAGATTTGGTAAAAGAGTCTTATTTGAAGATGTAAATATTAGATTTGGAAAAGGAAATTGTTATGGAATTATTGGTGCAAATGGTGCTGGTAAATCTACTTTCTTAAAAGTTCTATCTGGGGAATTAGAACCAAGTAAAGGTGATGTAAGTATGGATAGAGGAGAAAGATTATCTGTATTAAAACAAGATCACTTCGCATATGAAGAATATACTGTATTAGATACAGTTATTATGGGAAACAAAGTTTTATATGATATTATGAAACAAAAAGATGAGATATATGCTAAACCAGATTTTTCTGAAGAAGATGGTATGAAAGCAGCTAAACTTGAAGAGAAATTTGCTGAATTAGATGGTTGGAATGCTGAATCAGATGCAGCTATGTTATTAAATGATTTAGGTATTGTTCCTGAAAACCACTATAAATTAATGAAAGAAATTGAAGCTAAAGAAAAAGTTAAAATACTTCTTGCTCAAAGTTTATTTGGTAATCCAGATGTACTTTTATTAGATGAACCTACAAATAACTTAGATATGAAAAGTATAAACTGGTTACAAGAATTTTTAATTAATTTTGAAAATACTGTTTTAGTGGTATCACATGATAGATATTTCTTAAATAAAGTTTGTACACATATTGCTGATGTTGATTTCGGTAAAATAAAAGTATATCCAGGTAATTACGATTTCTGGTATGAATCAAGTCAACTTGCTTTAAAACAAGCTAGAGAACAAAACAAGAAAAAAGAAGAAAAAATCAAGGAATTACAAGACTTTATTGCTAGATTTAGTGCTAATGCTTCTAAATCTAAACAAGCAACTTCTAGAAAGAAAACATTAGAAAAAATAGAATTAGATGAAATCAAGCCATCTAACAGAAAATATCCTTATGTAGATTTCAAACCAGATAGAGAAGCTGGGAAAGAAGTTTTAAGAGTTAGAAACATTTCTAAAACATTAGATGGTGTTAAAATATTAGATAATATATCTTTTGATGTTAAAACTGATGATAAAATTGTATTTTTAGCAGATAACGAAATTGCTAGAACTACTTTATTCCAAATTATTGCTGGTGAATTAGAACCGGATGAAGGTGAACTTATTTGGGGAGCTACAATTTCAAATTCATATTTCCCAAAAGATAATAACTATTTATTCCAAACAGATGAAAATGTTACTGAATGGCTTAGAAAATATTCTAAAGACCCTGATGAAACATATGTTAGAAGTTTCTTAGGTAGAATGCTATTTTCTGGAGATGAAGCTTTAAAACAATCTAATATATTATCTGGAGGAGAAAAAGTTAGATGTGTATTATCTAAAATGATGTTATCTGGTGCTAATTTCTTAATATTAGATGAACCTACGAACCATTTAGACATGGAAAGTATTACATCTGTAAATGAAGGAATGAAAAAATTCAAAGGAAACATTTTATTTACATCACATGACCATGAATTAGTTCAAACAGTATCTAATAGGATTATAGATATTAAATTAGATGGAAAAGTTATAGATAAAGAAATTTCATATAATGAATATTTAGGTGTAGAATAATTTTAACATTCAAAAGAAAACTTAAGGAGAAAACATGGAAAAAATTATAGAGATTATTGCAAGTGAATTAAATATTAAAACATCTCAAGTTAAAAGTACTATTGAATTAATAGATGATGGAAATACAATCCCATTTATTGCTCGTTATAGGAAAGAAGTAACAGGTGGACTTAGTGATGAAACATTAAGAGACTTAGGTGATAGATTAAATTATTTAAGAAACTTAGAACAAAGAAAAGAAGAAGTTATTAAATCTATTGAAGAACAAGGTAAAATGACTGATGAAATAATGAAAAATATATTTACAGCTAAGACATTAGCTGAAGTCGAAGATATATATAGGCCATTTAAACAAAAAAAGAAAACAAGAGCAACTGTTGCTAAAGCAAAAGGGTTAGAACCTCTTGCTACAATAATATTAGAACAAACAGAAACAAAAAATATTCTAAAAATAGCTGAGAACTTTGTTAATATTTCTAATTTTAGTGAAGAAGATCAAGCTAAAAAAGAAAATAAGGATAAAATTGTTGCAAATGCAGAAGATGCAATTGCTGGTGCATTAGACATTATTGCTGAAATGATATCTGATGAACCAAAATACAGAAAAGAAATTAAAAGAATTTGCTATTTTGAAGGTTTAATAAGCTCTAAAGCTTCTAAACCTGAAGAAAAATCTAATTATGAAATGTATTATGAATATAATGAAGTAATAAAATTTATTCCTAGTCATAGAATATTAGCAATGAACAGAGGAGAAAAAGAAGAGTTCTTAAAAATTAAAATAGAAAAAAATACTGAAAAGATTTTAGAATATATTGAAAAGAATATTTTAATCGGAGAAACTCAATTTACTCAAATGTTAAAAGATACTATAGCAGATAGTTTTTCTAGATTAATTGAACCATCAATAGATAGAGAAATCCGTTCAGATTTAACTGAAAAAGCTGAAGAAAAAGCTATTAAAGTATTTGGACAAAACTCTAAACAGTTACTACTAGGTGCACCTATTAAAGGAAAAACAGTTATGGGATTTGATCCAGCTTACAGGACTGGTTGTAAAATAGCTGTAATTGATGAAACAGGAAAAGTTTTAGATTATACAACTGTATACCCTACTCTACCTCAAAATGATGTAGCAGGTGCTACAAAAGAATTATTAAAATTAATTACAAAACATAATATAGATATGATAGCTATTGGTAATGGTACAGCTTCTAGAGAATCTGAAATGTTTGTATCAGATTTAATTAAAGAATCTGGTAAAGATATCCATTATGTAATAGTTAGTGAAGCTGGTGCTTCTGTATACTCTGCATCTAAACTTGCAAGTGAAGAATATCCAGATATTAATGTATCTATAAGAGGTGCTATATCAATTGCTAGAAGATTACAAGATCCTTTAGCAGAACTTGTTAAAATAGATCCTAAAGCAATTGGTGTTGGACAATACCAACATGATGTTAATCAAAAAAGATTAGCTGAGAGTTTAACAGGTGTTGTTGAAGATAGTGTTAACAAAGTTGGTGTAGATGTAAATACTGCTACTCCTTCCCTACTTTCTTATGTTTCTGGTATTAATTCAACTATTGCTAAAAATATAGTTAAATATAGAGATGAAAATGGTAAATTAAAAAATAGGAAACAATTATTGAAAGTCCCTAAATTAGGAAAAGTTGCTTATGAACAATGTGCTGGTTTCTTAAGAATTTTAGATGGAGATAATCCACTTGAAATAACTGCAGTTCACCCTGAATCATATGATGCAACTGAAACATTATTAAAAAGTATTGGTTTTGATAAAAAAGATTTAAAAGATAAAGAAAAACAATCTGAACTTATATCTAAATTAAAAACTTTAGATATACCTACATTAGCTACTGATTTAGGTATTGGTGAAATGACACTTCAAGATATTATCTTAGAATTATCTAAACCAGGAAGAGATCCTAGAGATAGTATGCCAAAACCAGTTTTAAGAAGTGATGTTTTAAAACTTGAAGATTTAAAAACTGAAATGGTTTTAACTGGAACTGTTAGAAATGTAATAGATTTTGGGGCATTTGTAGATATTGGAGTAAAACATGATGGTTTAGTACATATATCTGAAATGAGTGATAAATTTATTAAAAATCCTTCTGAAATAGTATCAGTTGGTGATGTAGTTAAAGTTAAAGTAATTAAAATAGATTTAGAAAGACAAAAAGTTGGTTTATCTATGAAAATATAATTTATACTAGATTACTTGAATTTTTAACCACTTTGTTGTAAAATGGAAAAACATATTAAATTAAATTTAAATTTGAGAGGAGTCAAATATGGAAAATAATATTGAAAATTTATTAAAAAAATATGATCAAGAACATATTCTTAATCACTATAATAAGCAAAATGATATAACAAAAGAAAAATTAGATGCACAATTATCTCATATCGATTTTGAATTAATTAAAAGTCTTTATGACTCAACAAACAAACACACAGAATATAAAGCAAATGAAATAACACCAATTAAATACTTAGATAAATACAAATTAAATGAAGATTACAAGTATTTTGAAAATATCGGTAAAAAAGCAATAAAAGAAGGTAAACTTGCTGCAGTTACTATGGCCGGTGGTCAAGGAACTAGATTAGGCCACAACGGACCTAAAGGTACATATGATATAGGTCTTGATTCTCATAAATCATTATTTGAATTATTAGCTGATGGTTTAAAAGAAGAAGGTAAAAAATATGATGTAATTGTTCCTTGGTTCATAATGACAAGTAGAGAAAATAATAAAGCAACTGAAGAATTCTTTGAAAAAAACAAATTCTTTGGATATGAAAAAAATAAGAATTTATTTTTCTTTGTTCAAGGTGAATTACCAATGATTGATACAGAAGGTAAAATTTTAATAGGTGAAGATGGATTATTAAAATTAGCTGCTGACGGTCATGGTGGTATCTATGAAGCACTTGTTAAAAACAAATTAACAGACAAAATGAAAAGTTTAGGAATTGAATGGGCTTTCATTGGTGGAGTGGATAACTGCTTAGTTAAAATGGTTGATCCTGTTATTATGGGAGTAGCTATTGACAAAGGTGTTACTGTTGCATGTAAATCTGTTGTTAAAGATAACCCTCATGAAAAAGTAGGAGTCTTTTGTAATAAAAATGGTAAACCTAATGTTGTTGAATATTCCGAAATTACAGATGAAATGGCAGAAGCAACTGATGAAAATGGTGAATTAGTTTATGGTGAATCACATATTCTTTGTAACTTATTTAATGTTTCAGCAGTTGAAAGAATGGGAGCTAATCCTCTTCCATACCATGTTGCACATAAAAAAGCTAAATTTATTAATGAGAATGGCGACCTTGTAGAACCAACTTCTCCAAATGCATATAAATTTGAAGCATTTATTTTTGATGCATTTAGTGCAGTTGATGAAATGGCTGTTTTAAGAGTAAAAAGAGAAGAAGAATTTGCACCTGTTAAAAATTCAGATGATGCAGGAGTAGATTGCCCAAAAACAGCAAAAGAATTATACAAAAAATTCTATAACTTAGATTAAAATATAAATAAAATAAAGGATATGATATTAGTATTATTATCCTTTATTTTAAATAATAGGAGGAATTATGAATTATTTAGATGAATACAAAAAGTGGTGTGAAAGCCCAGATTTTGATTTAGAAACAAAAAAAGAATTATTAGAAATTAAAGATAATGCAATAGAAATTGAAGATAGATTTTACAAAAACCTTGAATTTGGTACAGCTGGATTAAGAGGTATTATTGGAGCTGGAACAAATAGAATGAATAAATATACTGTTGGAAAAGCTTCACAAGGTTTTGCTAATTATGTAGTTCAACAAGGAAGACAAAAAATGGGACTTGCTATTAGTTATGACTCAAGAAAAATGTCAAAAGAATTTAGTATGCAAGCTGCCTTAATATTTGCAGCAAATGGAATTAAAACATATTTATTTCAAAATTTAAGACCTGTTCCTGAATTATCTTATGCAATTAGAGAGTTAGGCTGTACTGGTGGTGTTATGATTACAGCAAGTCATAATCCACCTAAATACAATGGATTTAAAGCTTATTGGGATGATGGTTCTCAAATAATCACACCTGTAGATAAAGGTATTATGGATAATGTTAATGCCATTGTAGATTTTAATGAAATTAAATCTATAACTTTGGAAGAAGCTACATCAGCTGGATTATTAACAATTATTAAAGATGAAATGGATCTAAAATATATTAAAGTATTAAAAGATCTTGTTTTAAATCCTGAAATAGTAAAACAACAAGGAAAAGATTTAAAAGTTGTATTTACACCATTACATGGTACTGGTAATACAATAGTTGAACCTTTATTAAAAGAATTAGGTTTTGGAAATGTATTTGTAGTTCCTGAACAAAAAGAACCAGATGGAAATTTCCCTACTGTAGATTATCCTAATCCAGAAGATAAAAAAGCTTTCACTTTAGCACTAAATTTAGCTAAAGAAGTAGATGCAGATATAATTCTTGCAACAGACCCTGATGCAGACAGACTTGGAGTATTTGCTAAAAATAGTAAAACTGGTGAATATATGGAATATACTGGTAATATGTCTGCTTTATTAATTGCAGAATATAGAATTTCTCAAATGAAAGAAAAAAATATACTTCCTGAAAATGGAATGTTCATATCTACTATTGTTTCATCAAATTTAGCAAGAGCAATTGCTAAAGAATATAATTTAAAATATTTTGAAGTTTTAACAGGATTTAAAAACATTGGTGCATTAATTAAAGAATGTGAACAAAACAATACATTCAAATATGTATTTGGTTTTGAAGAAAGTTATGGATGTTTAATCGGTGATTATGCAAGAGATAAAGATGGTATTTCTGCAGTTATGGCTCTTTGTGAAGCTGCTTGTTACTTTAAATCTCAAGATAAAACTTTATGGGATGGTATGATAGATATTTATGAAAAATATGGATATTATAAAGAAACTCAAGTTTCTATTGTAAAAGAAGGACCTCGTGGAGCTGAAGAAATTAAAGAAATGATGAATAAAATGAGAAATACAGAAATAAGTTCTATCGGAGAATATAAAGTTGAATTATTTAGAGATATCAATAATGATTATCAAAAAAATATGATAACTGGTGAAACTTCTTCAACTGGTCTTCCAAAATCTAATGTACTTCATTATGATTTAGAAGATGATAGTTGGTGTTGTATACGTCCATCTGGAACAGAACCTAAAATCAAACTATATATGGGGATTAAAGCAAAAACTAATAGTGAAGCTATTGCTAAATTAGAATCATTAAAAGATGCTATGACTAAATTATTGTAATTAATATTATTAATATGATTAATCATCATATATTATATAGTCTAAATATATTACTCGATGTTACTTAGGTAGCACTCGCAGGCATAAGAAGATTGTAGAGAACTCCTAGCAGTTCTCTTTTTTATTTATTAGATATTTACTATACTTGATTTCCAACAGTGTTTATGTTAATATATTTATGTAAATTTCACACTAACTTGAAGGGAGATAACTATTTCGCATCAAAATCTATCATTAATAATTATTAAGGAGATCATTTATGTTTAAACTGTTTAAAAAGCGTTCACAATTTTCTAAAATAACTGCTGAACAAATAGCAAAAGAAAACCACTTAGATTATATTGGTAATCCTATTTCACAAAAAACCAATCAGTCTGAAAATTTCACAAATTCATACTATGCAAAAGAGGATAAATATATTCTCCTTTATCCACCAAATGATGGTATGCCAACTTGTCCATTTAAATGGTATACTTCTGAAAAAGTTTTAATTCTGAATAATCAAAATGCATTTAAATCAATAACAAATTTAGATGATATCATTATTCAAATGATTGAGCTATATACAAAATATATAGACTCAGATGTGTTCATTGCTTCATATGGATTTGCTATCAAATTAAAAGATACAATTCATAGCGACTACACAGGTTCAGCAACTTTGACACTTACTGACGATAGTATAAGAAATGCAAAGGTTGATTCTAGTGATATTTTAGAAGCAAAGAAATACTTCTTAAATGATTTTTTAGATCACTATATCGGTTGGAATTTTGGAGTAATAATTAATAAGTCTGAAAAGTTGAAAAAGGCTATTAATGAGTTTAATACTCTCGTAATCCAAAAAGGATTACGAGAATATGCTGGAACAGGATTTGATGTCTGGACAACAAAAGATGTTCAGCCATACGACTTAAAAAAAACATAAGTTTAAAAGGCAACTATTCTTATAGATTAGTTGCCTTTTAAATTAATAAAATACGTAAAGATTTAATCTTTACTTATTTTCCATTCTTGTATATTTCTTTGAATTGCTCCAAATAAATTAGCTCTTACCATTGGTATAGATTTTGTTAATGTAACAATTAATGTTTTCATATCTTCTCTTTTAGATTTACCATCCATTGGACACACTTTTGGCATTATCTTAATATTTGCTTTTTTTACATATCTTCTCATTTCTTTTTCTGCTGTATATATAAGTGGTCTAATTAGCGTTATATCTGATCTATCCATATAACTTACTGGTGCAAATGTTCCTATACTCCCTGTATAACATAAATTTAATAAAAATGTTTCTAAAACATCATCTTGATTATGTCCTAAAGCTATTTTATTACAACCTTCTCTAATTGCAACTGAATTAATTACACCTCTTCTTAAGTTAGCACATAATGAACATGGATTTTTTTCTTTTCTAATATCAAATATTATTTCTTTAGCATTTGTATTTTCTATAAATAACGGTACATCTATTTCTTTACATATTTCTTCTAATAATTCATTATTAAAAAATTCAAAACCTGGATTTACACTTATTGCAACTAATTCAAATTTTTTAGGATAAAATCTTTGTAATGTTTTAAATGCATGTAACATTGACACTGAATCTTTTCCTCCAGATAAACATACAGCTATTTTATCTCCTTCTTCTATCATCTTATATTCTTCTATTGCTTTTCTCATATGACTTAATATTCTTTGCATAATTTTTCCTCTCAAAGTTAATATATTTTAATTAATATCAACAAATTTACATATAGCATTATATCATATTTTTTGTTATTTTACAAACTCATTTTTCCATTAATTTTTGTTGATTTTATTTATTAAATATGATACTATATAAGTCAATATATGTGCTTATAGCTCAGCAGGATAGAGTAGTCGCCTCCTAAGCGACAGATGTGGGTTCGAGTCCCTCTGGGCACACCACACACATTAAATGGAGATTTTATGAATAGAAAAGATTATTTCATGTTTGAAGCTTTAAAAGAAGCTAAAAAAGCATATGATAAAAATGAAGTGCCTGTTGGTTGTGTTATCGTTAAAGATGATAAAATAATTGCAAGAGGTCATAATCTAAAAGAAAGTAAATTTGATACAACTTATCATGCAGAAATGATAGCTATCAAAAAGGCAAGTAAAAAACTAAATTCTTGGAGATTAATTGATTGTGAACTATATGTTACCTTAGAACCATGTTCTATGTGTACTGGTGCAATAATTAATTCTAGAATTAAAAAAATATATTTTGGTGCATTTGATGAAAAAACTGGAGCCTGTGGCTCTGTTTTAAACTTATTAAAAGATTATACTTTTAATCATGTTGTTGAATATGAATCAAATGTACTTCAAGAAGAATGCCAAAAAATATTAAGTAAATTTTTTAAAGAACTTAGAAAATCTAAGAGAAAGAGTGATTAGTAAATGAAAACATTATTACGCAAATTAAATAATTCACATGTATTTCATATAGTTGTTATATTATCCATTATTTTTATATTATCATTTATTACTTTATTAATTATTTTAAGGTATAATGTGGAAGGTGAAACTAATTTACCTTTTAATTTATCTAAAATATCTATTATATCTACATCAGAAGGTATAAATAAAGAAACAACAGATACTAGATGGGCATTTGATATTTCACAAAATAATGATATATATATTCAATTTGATAAAAACCCCGATTGTTCTGAAACAGAATATATTGATTCAATTATTATTGAAAATATATCTACACAATCAATTAATAATGAAAATATTAAAATATATAAACCAGACTTAGATTCAACACAATTAATATTTAGTAATAATGAAATTAATTTAGCACAAACTTTAGAATATACAGGAAGTACACAAAATAATTTTAAATCAATGGAATTAACTACTCAAGGTGGTACAATTGCATTTAGGTGTTCAAATAGTGATATTGCAGAATATTTATCAAATGATGAAATAATAAATCATGCTGAATTACTTCAAAAAATAGGAATAACTAATGAACAACTGAAAATAGATATTCAATTTGATTTAATTTTAAAATTAGGAAATGGAAATAGTTACAAAACAAGAATAGATTTAGATTTACCAATTAATGATATTATAGCTTCTGGAACTACTTCACTAGAAATTACTGATTTAGATGAAATAATATTTAAAAAAGTAACTGAATAATTAAATTTATATTAAATATATCCAATTTTTTATATGTATATATAATATTATAGATAGGAAAAATATATTAAGAATTAAAATAAAAGGAGCAAAAAAAATGTCAAAAGAATTATTAGATGAAAAAAAAGATGTTATTAAAAATGATGAAAATACAATATCTCCAGATACAACAGACATAAAAGCTGAAGAGACAAAAGTTGAAAATCTAGAATCTACTACAGAAATTAAAGACGAAGTTAATATAAAATCTGAAACTACTGAAGATGTTAAAGATAATAAAAAATTCAATACTGTATCAGCAAAAGAGAAAAGAGAATATGATCGTATTGAGAAATCTCAGAAAAAGAAGAAAAAATTTAAATCTTTAAAAATAACTATAATATTTATTTGTATATTAATATTATTATTTGCAGTATTTTCAACAATATTCTCTTTATTAAATATGAATAATGAAAATATTATTTCAAGAGTTTATATAGATGGTGTTGATGTTTCTGGTTTATCTAAAGAAGATGCTATAAATAAATTAAACGAAACATATAAAACAAAAATTGAAACTGAACTAATTGCACAACATGGAGAATACATTAATAACTTAAATCCAACTGCATTAGAAGTTAACTATAACATTGAACCTGTAGTTGAAGAAGCACTTCAACTAGGAAGAGATAATAATATTTTTGTTAACAATTATACACTATTAATGTCATATTTTAATGATAATAATCTAGATATCAATATGACATTAAATGAAGAAACACTTAATTCTATTATTCAAGAAATGAATTTAGCTATACCAGGATTAGTTGTTGAATCAAGTTATGTTATAGAAGGAAATGAACTTGTTATATCTCAAGGTCAACCCGGAATTATAATTGATGTTGAATCATTTAAATCAGAAATTAAAAATGCTTTAAATGATAGAAATAATATGAATTTTAATTTGACTATTCCTGTACTTAATTCTGAACCTGCGGCAATTGATATAGATAAAATATATTCTGAAGTTTATACAGAACCAAAAGATGCATATTATGTTAAAGAACCATTTGAAATATTTGAAGAAGTAGAAGGGATAAACTTTGATGTTGAAGCAGCTAGACAAATATTAGCAACACCTCAAGATCAATATAGAATTGCACTTACAATAACAAAACCAGCAGTTACACTTTCACAAATAGGAAGTGAAGCTTTCCCTGATCAATTAGCAACTTATACAACTAGATATGACCCAACAAATATAAATAGAACTACAAATTTAAGACTTGCTGTTCAAGCAATTAATGGAGTAGTTTTAATGCCAGGAGAAACATTTTCATATAATGAAACTTTAGGCCCTAGAACTTATGCTAGAGGTTATAGAGAAGCTGGTATATATTCTGGAGGTGCTGTTGTTAATGGTTTAGGTGGTGGAATCTGCCAAGTTACAACAACATTATATAATTCAGTATTAATGTCAGATTTGGAAATAGTTGAAAGAGTAAACCATCAATTCGAAGCAAAATATGCACCTATAGGCCGTGATGCTACAGTTGCATAAGGATATATAGATAACCAATTTAAAAAAACTAGAGAATACCCAATAAAAATAGTTCCTAGCTTAAATAATGGAGTTAATACGGTTTCAATATTTGGTATACATGAAGAAAGATACACATATAGTTTTTATTCAAAAACATTATCTACAATACCATATTCAACTGTATATGAAGATAATTCGAGTTTAGCACCTGGTACAGAAAAAGTTACACAAAATGGCGAAACAGGTAAAGTTATAGAAACTTATATGACTAAAAGTTTAGACGGAAAAGTTATTTCTACAGTATTACTTTCAAAAGACACATATACACCTATGACTAAAATAGTTGAAGTTGGGCCAGCTGTATCTACACCTGAACCTACTCCAACGCCAGTACCAGAACCAACCCCAGAGCCTACACCAGAGCCAACTCCGGAACCAACACCAGGACCAACTCCTGAGCCAACTCCGGAACCAACTCCTAGTACAGATACAAATACAGTAACACCGTAGTTATTTTATATAATTATTCATAAAATTAAAACTCACCAATATATTTTATTGAGGTGAGTTTTTTGTTTATAAAATCAATTAAATTAAAGAATATACATATATTTATCATTCCTATTTTTTTATTAATAATTTTACTTATTATATCTTTTGCTATAGTTTCTAATACTCTAGACTCTAATATAACATCTGAAATCACATCAAATGTTAATAGTGATTATATTGAATGGGTAGATTTTAATGTATCATATGATGCTTTAAAACAAACTTCTCTTTTAGATATAGAATCACATTTAAATAATTTAGATATCAAATATGATTGGATTGAATTATTGGCATATTTAGGTTGTATTTATGGTGGAGATTTTAATAAGTATTCTCAAAAAGATTTAGATAATCTAATTTACGAGTTAGATTCCGGAAAAACAATAGAGGAATTAACTAGCTCTATGCCTCTTTATTATTATTACTATGAAGCATATAGTGCTGTTTTAAAAGAATTTATTGGATTACATACAATTCAAAAACAAGATGAAAATGGTAATAAATATTATGAAGAAACATATGGCTTAAAAGCATTCTCCCCTATTTCATCTAATTATTCTTTTACACATTATAAAGATTTTGGTAATTCAAGGTCTTATGGATTTTCTAGAACCCATTTAGGTAATGACTTAATGGGTTCTATTGGAACTCCTATAATTGCAATAGAATCTGGTATTGTTGAAAATATTGGATGGAACCAATATGGTGGATGGCGACTTGGGATTAGAAGTTTTGATGGAAATAGATATTACTATTATGCTCATCTAAGAAAAGATACACCTTATGTTGAAGGATTAGAAAAAGGTTCAGAGGTTCAAGCAGGTGATGTTATTGGATATTTAGGAATGACTGGATATAGTATTACTGAAAATGTTAATAATGTTAATGTCCCACATCTTCACCTTGGTATACAATTAATTTTTGATGAATCACAAATTGATAGTCCTAATGAAATTTGGATAGATGTATATAATATTGTTGAATTTTTATATAGGAAATAACTTTTTATTTCCTACCTAACATTATTTTAATTTCTTTTTCAATTTTATCTCTTTTAATTTCTAATGTTACTATATCACTTGGTGACTTCGTAAAAATATATTCTCTTAAATCATTTAGTGTATCTATTTCAATTCCATCAATAGTTTTAATTATATCCCCTACTTGTAGTTCTGTATTATCTGATGGACCATTTTGACTAATTTCAGCAACATATATTCCATTATCTAAATTAGCATTAAATGTATCATCTAAATATGGGATTACTGCTTTATCATATGCATATACCCCAAGCATGGCTTCTGAGAAAGTCCCAGTTTTTTCAAAGCTTTCGATAACTGGTTTAATTATATTAATTGGAACAGCAAAACTTATACCTTCTGCTGAAGATATTTTAACTGTATTGATTCCTATTACTTTACCATCTGGAGTTATTAATGGACCTCCACTATTACCTGGATTAATTATTGCATCTGTTTGAATTAAATCACTCATATATGACGAACTTTCTTCTTCATCTATTCTTATTGTCCTATTTTTTGCACTTATTATTCCAGATGTTACTGTTCTTCTAAACTCAAATCCAATAGGATTTCCTATAGCATATACTGTTTCTCCTACTCTGACTTCATCTGAATTACCTAATTCAATAACTGGTAAATTTTTTGCATTTATTTTTGTTATAGATAAATCTAAACTACTATCACTCCATACAACCGTTCCTTCATATGTATCTCCATTATCTAGTGTTATATAACAATTACTATATCTACTACCTGTTACATGTTCATTACTTAATATGTATCCCTCAGCTGTAACAATTATACCTGTACCTAATCCTAATTCATTTTCTGAACTTGTTCCAAATATACTACTTCCTGTTTCTTTTAATTTAGATATCCCCACAACTTTAGAAACTGTATCTTCTAATACATCTGCTATTTTTTTACTTTCTTCTTCTACTTCTTCCACAGTTTGTTCACTTTTTGTTGATAACATGAATTCAGTTTCATAATTACTTTCATTTATTTCTATATTTGAATACAGATTATATACATATATCCCAAAAATCCACAAAAAAAGTAATATAAATGTAGTAAATAATACTTTTCCTCGGTTTCTATTTTTTCTTTTTTTCAATAGTTTCACCTCTAAAATATTTTTACCTTTTATATTACTTTTAATCAGATATTTTATTTATAATTAATTTTTTATAGTTTTTAATTCTTCAAATCTTTTAACTTTTTGAGTAGTTGTTTTCTTAAATGGTTCTGTTGTAACTTCAATTTGTTTTACTTTTTTATCTATTGATAAATTTTTATTAATTTCTTTTACTTCTTCCCATATTTTTTCTTTATATTCTTCTTCACTTAATTCTCCTAATGAAGATTTAATTAATTCTACATCATAAACAATTTTAGCTCCTAAAACTGTGTCAGTTGAATCCTTTTCTCTAGCATATACTATACTTTCAGTTATATATGGAATTTTGTTTATTAAGAATTCTATCTCTTGTGGATATATGTTTTTTCCATTTTTTAGTACTATTACATCTTTTTTTCTTCCTGTTATGTATAAGAATTCATCTTTATCAAAATATGCATAATCCCCTGTTCTAAACCATCCATCTTTTAATACTTTATCTGTTTCTTCTTGGTTATTGTAATATCCAAGCATAACTGTTGGTGCTTTAACAACTAATTCCCCTACACCTTCTTCATTTGGTTCATCTATTCTTGCTTCTGTATGATATAGTAATTTTCCAACAGATCCTGGTCTTACTTCTTTATTAGTTTCACATGCTATAACTGGAGAAGTTTCTGTTAATCCATATCCTTGTAATAAGTCAATTCCAAAACTATTAAATCCAATTATTGTATCTTTATTCATTGGAGCTGCTCCATAAAATACAAGTCTTAATTTTCCACCAAAATTATCTAATATTTGTTTAAACACTTTTTTTCTAATATCTATTTTTAATTTTAATAAACCATTAGATATTTTCATCATTTTATTGATTAATTTTGTTTTACCTTTATCTTCTATTCCTTTAAGAATTTTTTTGTACATTGTTTCTAAAACAAGTGGCACAGCAACAAATATTGTTACTTCATATTCTTTTAAGTTTTGTACAATATATTTTAAACCATCACAAAATGCTACTGTTACACCATAATATATTCCATATAAGAATGTTACTGAACATTCAAATGTATGATGTATTGGTAAAAATGATAATAGTGTATCTGTTTCATACATTTTAACATAACTAGCTGTTCCTTTTACACTTGAACAAACATTAGCTTGTGATAACATAACCGCTTTTGGAAGTGCTGTTGTCCCAGATGTAAATAACATTACAGACATTTTATCATTATCCATTTTTATATTTTCATATATTGTGTTTCCTGATTCTAATAATGCTTTTCCTTTTTGAATTAATTCTTCATGTAATATTATTTCTTCTTTTTCTACTTCGTTCATTGATATTAAATATTTTAAATTACTTTTTCCTTCATTTTTAATTCTTAGCATGATATCTGCATATTTGCTATCAAAAACAATTGCTTCTGCTTCACTTCTAATTATTAATGATTCCATTTCATTTTCTGGTAATGATTTATCTAGTGGTACAACTACCATGTCCCCCATTGTTATTGATAAATAACTTACACACCATCTGTAGCTGTTATCTCCTATTAACGCTACTCTTTTTCCTTGCAATTCTTTTTCTAGTAATGCTGTACTAAATTCTTTTATTTCTTTATCAAATTCTGAATATGTTTTATTTACATAGTCAAAGTCTGTTTCAGATCTTTTGTTTTTAAATTTGTACGCAATTTTGTCTGGGTATTTTGATACTGTCCTTTGTAATAACTCTCTGTAATTATTTACTTCATCTACTTCATGAAGTTTTGAACCTGCTATAATTTTCATATATATACCTCCACGCTTTTTTTCTATTTTATACCAAAAAAATCTTTTTATCAACATTTATCTTTATTTTATATATTTTTTCAGTATAATTATTGATTTTTAGTAGATATATGTATATACTTTTGCTAAATATAATATAAAGGGATGCAAAAGATGGAAAAAAAAGAATTATTAAAATTAACAAATCCTCAAAAGTCACTATGGTCTATTGAACAATTTCACCCTAATACCAATGTGAATAAAATTTGCGGTATACTTACAGTTGAAACTAAATTAGATTTTATAGCTTTTAAAAAAGCCATAAATATCTTTATCCAAAATAATGATTCTATGAGAACAAAACTAAATATAAATGAATCACAAGTTTTCCAATATATCTGTGATCACACTGATTTAATTTTTGACGAAATAGAACTTAATTCAAGTACTCAGAAACGGTTATCTTCAAGACTTGTTACGTAATACTAGTTTTAATATACATGATAATTATCTATTTAAGTTTTCTATTTTCAAAAAATTTGATGGAAGTGGTGGATTTATAATATGTATGCATCATTTAATTTCAGATGCATGGAGTATGGGATTATTAAGTAATCAAATTCTTAATGAATATAATAAATTATTAAATCTTCCAAATACGACAGAGTCTATTAACTATTCTTATCTAGATTATATAAGGAAAGAAGAAGAATATTTTAATTCTGATAAATTTGTTAAAGATAAGGAATTCTGGAATACTTATTTATCCGACATGCCTGAACATACTTATTTTATTCCTACTAATAAGCATTCTTCACAAAATGATCTTTCAGCTTTACGAAAAGGATTTTCATTGTCACATGATTTAACTACTTCTATACTTGACTTTTGTAAATCAATTAAAATCTCCCCTTTTACATTGTTTATGGGAGCTCTTTCAATTTATTTAAGTAAGGCAAATAATCAAGATTCAATAGTTATAGGAACACCTATTTTAAATAGATCAAATTTCAAAGAGAAAAATATGACAGGTCTCTTCATTTCTACAATTCCATTTAAGATAGATATCACTAATATACAAGTATTAGATTTTTTTATTGAACTTTCACAAAATCTAAAAACTTTGTTTAGACATCAAAAATACCCTATTACAACTCTTCTTAATGATTTAAAAGAAAAAAATCCTTCTCTTACAAAATTTTATAATTTAATTTTATCTTATCAAAATACACGAGATAACAGCAAATCTAGTTCTACACCTTATCACGTTGATTGGGTGTTTAATAAAGAGATTACAGAAGATATCAATATACATATTTATGATTTTGATGATACTGGTGAGTTACAGATATTTTATGACTATCAAACATCAATTTATAAAGAAAATGATATATGTAATATTCATTCTCGCTTATTGCACATTATTTCACAAATAATGAATGATCTTTCTCTAAATATTCAAAATATTGATATTTTAACAAATACCGAAAAAGATAATATCATTAACTTAAATGAAGCAAATACAAGTATCTATCCTTTCGAAAAGACTTTAAGTCAAGTTTTTTACGAACAAGTCAATTTTAACCCTGATAAAGTAGCTTTAAAATATAAAAATTCTAATATAACTTATGATCTTCTAAATAAGAAATCTAATCAATTAGCTAGAAAACTTATTGATTCTGGATTGAAAAAAAATAATAAAGTTATAATACTCACAGAAAAAAATACTGAAACATATATACTAATTTTGGCAATTATTAAAGCCGGTGCTATATTTGTTCCTATCGATACAGAAGCCCCAAAAGATAGGATAAATTTAATTTTAGATGATTGCGAGCCAACTTTAATTTTTGCTGATACAGACTTTAAAAAACTTATCCACCATAAACATATTAATAAAACTATATATATTTTAATGGAAGCACTTGATGAATATGATGATGCTAATTTAGAAAATTTAAATTTGCCTACTGACCCTGCATATATAATGTATACTTCTGGCTCAACAGGTACACCTAAAGGAGTTATAGTTTCACATCAAAATATAATCCGCTTAGTTAAAAATACTAACTATATAAACTTTAATAGTTCAGATGTTATATTGCAATCAAGTACTCTTGCCTTTGATGCATCTACTTTTGAAATTTGGGGAGCATTACTAAATAATTTAACTCTTTGCATTTTGAATAAATCTGACTTACTAAATATTAACTACTTTAAAAACTATATTTCAGAAAATAAAGTCTCTATTGTTTGGCTAACTGTTGCAATTTTTAATAAATTTGCTGATTTTGATCCTTCTATATTTAGCTGTTTAAGAGTTTTATTAACTGGTGGGGATGCACTTCTTCCACGTACAATAAACCTCGTGCGTGACGCGTGTCCAAATTTGAGTATCATTAATGGTTATGGTCCTACTGAAAATACTACATTTTCTTGCTGCTTTAGCATTAATGAAAAATACACTGACTCTATTCCAATTGGAAAACCAATCTCAAACTCAACATGTTATATATTAAATAAATTCGGTACTCTACAACCACCTTATGTACCTGGTGAATTATATGTTGGTGGTTCTGGTGTGTCTTTAGGTTATTTAAATAACACTGAACTTACTAATAACAGTTTTCTACCAGATTTTGCTAATCCAGAAAATAAAATGTATAAAACTGGTGACTTAGTTTATTTGGATAATAATAATAATATAAATTTTCTTGGAAGAATAGATAATCAAGTTAAAATTAGAGGATTTAGAATTGAATTATCAGAAATAGAATCTGCTTTAAAATCTCATATTGCTATTAACGATGTCACTGTTAATGTTTTAAATATTAATGAAAATAAATTTATTTGTGCTTATCTAATCTTAGACAGACCTGTTTTTCCAGAAGAATTAACGATTTATCTTAAAACTTTATTACCAACATATATGATACCTTCTCAATATGTATTTTTAGATTCATTTCCTATAACTGCAAATGGTAAAATCGATAAAAGAAAATTGATATCACAAACTCCTACTATACAAATGGAAACCAAAAGAGTTATTTTACCTAAAACTATTTTACAAAAAGAATTATATAATATATTTACTACAACTTTAAAAAAAGATAACATTTCACTAGATGATGACTTTTTTAATGATTTGAATCTAGATTCACTTGATATTATGACACTATCAACAAAACTTACAAGTTACAATTTAAAAATCCAAGATTTAAATAATTTTTCATCTATTGAAAAATTAGATAATTTGATATCAAATTCACAAAAAAATATATCTTCTACTAGTCAATTGACGACATATACAGGTACTTCTCTTCCAAAAAATCTATTTAAATTTGATTTATCTCATATCTTGGTAACTGGTGTTACTGGATTTCTTGGTTCACATGTTATGTATGAGCTATTAGAAAATAAAGATGTAAAAAAAATATATTGTTTAATTAGAAGTAATAAATCGATGACATCTGAAGAAAGATTTAATGAAACATATAATCTTTACTTTAAAGACAATTTACTAAATTTAGCTAAGGAAAAAATTATTGTCCTTGATGGCGATATTACTGAAAATAATTTAGGATTACACACAAATTCATATCATGATTTACTTAACAATGTAACTACTGTTATACACTCTGCTGCTCTTGTAAAACACTATGGTAATTATGATGAATTTGATAATGTTAATGTTAATGGAACTAAACGAATTATTCAATTCTGCCAAGACTCTCTCCACGCTAAATTAGCACATATTTCAACTCTTTCTGTAGGAGGCTTTTCCAAATTAGATTCTTTAAGTATATTAAAAGAAGATTTACTTATAAGCAATCCATCATTTAACAATAATGTTTACATGATTTCAAAATATAATGCAGAAATTGAAATTTTAAATTCTATTAATAATGGACTTTTAGATGCTAAAATCTTTAGACTTGGAAATATAATGCCTCGTGAAAGTGATGGACAGTTCCAAAAAAATATATTTGAAAATGCTTTTATATGCAGATTAAATACGTTGTTAAAATTCAAATATATATCAAATAGCCTAAAAACTTATTCCATTGACATTAGCCCTGTTGACCAATGTTCAAAAACTATTGTAAAATTATTAGATTCTTATAATGATAATTGTATCTTCCACATCTCTAATAACAACAAAGTAACCTTAGAATATTTATTACGTGATTTTATGAGTGATTTCAAAATCATTTGCAATGAAGACTTAGAATGCTTTATAAATACACTATCCTTAGAACCTTTAGATGCACTTCTACTTGAAGTTCTTAGCAATAATGAATATTTTGAAACACCAGTGGATAATAGATTAACTATTAATCAACTTAACAAACTTGGTTTTAAATGGAATGCTATAGACACAACTTATATTAATAATTTAATCAAACTCTTACCACTTAAATAGGAGAAAATTTATGAATCAAAACACAAAAATTAAAAGAAATATTTATCTTAAAATTATACTTTTAGAAATTATACTGGTTATTTCTATGAGATTTCTTGTTCCAGTATTAGCTAATTACCCACCTTATTCTGAAGAGCATTCATTTCAACTTCAATTTGAATTAATTACACATAATATGCAATATGTTTTACTAGGTGTAAGTGCTGTATTTATTCATATATTTTTCATAAATAGATTATTTAAAAAAATCTTTATATATATGAAAAAAAATCCATCTCAAGTATCTAGGGAAGAAGCTGAACTAATTCGACAAGATTGTTTTAAAATAAGACCTAAAATTGCTTTAATACAACTCATTCTTCTTATTTTAATATTATCCTCATTATTCGTGTTGATGGATATGACTATTACTTTAATAGTAAAATTCACATTGATGTATTTTACATTCTTCTTGTCTGCAGCCATTATATCAAGCTTACTTATAAGAGCTGATATTGATAAAATTGTAATGTCTACTTACCGTATAAATGAAGATGTAGTCTTAAACTTTAAACGAGGAACATTTTATAAAAGTTTGTTATTTGGGCTTATTCCTTTTCTAATAGTTATTATCATCGCATTAACAATGTTTGGATACGCAAGAGTGTCTGAAGAAAAAGGTAATAGCCGGATATTACTATTATAAAACATATATAGATTCTATTACAGAATTTTCAACTATAGATGCGCTTATGTCTGAATTAAACAATATACCATTAAAAGATCCTTCAGATTATACCTTAATTCTTTATGATGAAGGTTCGTATTTCTCTAATGATAATGGTTCAGTTTCTGAATTTTTCTTACATTATCTTAATGATTTTTATTGGGCTACTGATGGTAGAATTTATGAATACTACGGTATAGATGAAGAAGCTTATATGAAAAAAATAGAATTAGATGGATATAATGATATTTATATTGGTGCTAAATATTCAACAACAGATAATTCGATAATATTATATTTTTCTATTATTGCATCTATACTAACACTTTTATATGTTTTTGTAATATATATTTGGTCTAAAAATATGAGTGAAAATATAGTAGATATTTCATTAAATTTCAAAAAAATGTCAAATAAAAACATATTAGAAAATACAAATACCCTATATTCATTATCAAATGACGAAATAGGTGACCTCGTAAATTCATTTAATAAAATCCAGAAATTAACTCAAATTCATATACATCAAATACAAGACAACCAATCAATATTAATGGAAAAAGAACGTTTAGCTTCACTAGGACAACTAATTGGAGGAATAGCACACAACTTAAAAACACCAATAATGTCAATATCTGGAGCAAGTGAAGGATTAAGAGATTTAATTAAAGAATATGATACATCAATAGAAGACCCAGAAGTAAACTTCCAAGATCATCATGAAATAGCTGCTGAAATGGAAGAATGGATAAAAAAAATAAGAACACATACAGAATATATGTCAGATATAATCACAGCCGTTAAAGGTCAAGCTGTTAATTTTAATAATACTGACATGATGTCATTTACTATAGATGAATTATTAAAAAGAATAGATATATTAATGAAACACGAATTAAAAAATTCGCATACATATTTAAATGTTTCTTTAAATGTGCCGGCTAGTCAAACTATAAATGGAGATGTTAATAGTTTGATACAAGTTATTAATAATATGATTTCAAATTCTATTCAAGCATATGGAGATAGACAAGGTGAATCGATAGACTTAGCTGTAGACCATGATTCTCATAATAATGTCCTTATAACTGTTAAAGATTATGGAAATGGATTACCAGAAAAAGTAAAAGATAAACTATTTAAAGAAATGATAACAACTAAAGGTAAAAATGGTACTGGATTAGGATTATATATGTCATATTCTACTATTAAAGGAAACTTTAATGGAGATATAACTGTTGATTCTGAAGAAGGAAAAGGAACATCTTTTACAATTATTTTACCCAAGGGAAATTCTTTAATTTAATATGTTTATTTAAATATATTAAATTAAAGATTACACTTATAATATAATTATATTTTTATACTATATCAACTATAATTCAAATATATAAAGTAAAATTGGTAATACTTTCCAATTTTACTTTTTTTTAAAAATCTATTGCATTTTATATTTTTTATTAATATAATTAAAAAAAACAATAAGAGGTTATATATGAGAAAAGGTATACAAAATGCAACAAACAAACTAGGTTTTGAAAAAAACATTCAATACAAGGTTATGGCAGTTGATGATGAAGCCGGTATAATCGATTCGTTATCAATATATCTTAAAAGAGAAGGGTATCATTTTACTGGTATTACTAATCCATTAGACGCTATTGAGAAAATCAAGAATGAACATTATGATTTATTAATTCTTGATTTCATAATGACCCCTTTTCACGGAGACCAAGTTGTCGAAGAAATTAGAAAATTTAATAAAGAAATATATATATTACTTTTAACAGGACATAAAGATTTAGCTCCACCATTAGAAACAATTAAAAGATTAGAAATTCAAGGATATTGTGAAAAAAGTGATAAATTTGACCAATTAATGCTATTGATTGAATCTGGTATAAAATCAATTTCTCAAATGCATGAAATTAAAAAAATTAATCAAGACTTGAAAACAACTAATGAAATGTTAGAAAAATCTTATCTAGAAAGTATTCAAACCCTTAGATATACTGTTGAAGTAAAAGATACATATACACGAGGACATTCTGACAGAGTATCTGAGATTTCTGTTTTAATCGGACAAGATTTAGGATTAAATGAACAGGATATTAAAACTTTGCAAATCGGAGGACTTTTCCACGATGTTGGAAAAATAGGTGTACCAGATGTTATTCTTCAAAAAAACACTAAACTAACTGATGATGAGTATTCAGAAATCAAAAATCATCCATCAATTGGTGCTCACATCCTTTCATCTGCTACAATTTTTAAAGATATTATACCAATTGTAAAACACCATCACGAAAAATATGATGGAACTGGATACCCAGGTATGCTTAAAGGTGACAACATTCCTTATTTAGCAAGAATAGCTGCAATAGCAGATAGTTTTGACGCCATGATGTCTAGAAGGACATATAGAGACCCTCTTGCTAAAGATTATATAATATCTGAATTCGAAAGATGTAAAGGTACCCAATTCGACCCAGAAATTACTGATGTATTTTTAAATATCTTAAGAAATAAATTTCAAGAAATAGAGAAAATTCAAGAAAAATATAGTACTTTGGACCCAAAAAAATTAATAGAAGCCTAAACATATAGAATTATCTATATGTTTTCTTTTTGGATAATAATATAGAACAAAAGTTTTCTTTTTTGTTGACTTTTAAAAATAATATATATATAATAAACCATATTTTTATATAAAATATAATTTATTAAAAGGAATTTAAATTTATGAAATTTGTACATATTGCAGATATGCATTTTGATAGCCCATATCTAAATCTTTCAGATAAAGATAATATGGGAGAATTACGAAGATTGGAGCAAAGAAAGATATTTACTAAAATAATCCAGTATATAAAAGAAAATAGTATTCCCCTATTCTTTATTTCAGGAGATTTATATGAACATAATTATATTAAAAAATCTACAATAGATTTTATGAATAATCTATTTAAAGAAATACCTAATACACATATATTTATATCACCAGGAAATCATGATCCAAATTTAAAAGATTCATATTATAACACTTTTAACTGGTCTAGTAATGTTAAGGTATTTAATGCAAATGTTGAAAAATTTTCATTAAACAATATTAATATCTATGGTTATGGTTTTGAAGATTTTTATGTTTCAAATATTCCTGAACTTGAAAATTTAACAATAGATTCTACTAATGATAATGAATTTAATATATTAGTAATACATGGTACTTTAGATGGTTCACAAAGTGCTGAAAAAGTATATAACCCATTATCTACAACAACACTTTTACATAAAGGTTTTGATTATGTTGCTTTAGGACATATTCATAAACGTGAATCCATACAAAATAAAATAGTATATCCAGGTTCCACTATTTCACATGGTTTTGATGAATTAGGTGCACATGGTATGATTGTAGGTGAATTTTCTAAACTTGGAAATAAAATTGAGTTTATACAATTAGATGAAAGAAACTTTGAAGAAATAGAGTTTGATATATCTAATATACGATATAAAGAAGATTTAGTGCATTCACTAGAAAATTTATCGTTAAATAAGAATAATTACATTAAAATAATATTAACTGGAAATAGAAATTTTGAAATAAATACTATCGAGTTATTAAAATTACTTTCAGTTCCTCATATATTAAAAATTAAAGATAATTCTTCAATTAAAGTTGATTTAGATACTTTTTCTGAAGAAAATACATTAAGAGGTATCTTTGTTAAAAAAATTATGGAAGATTTAAATAATCCAGTATTATTAGAAAACAAAAATATAGATAAAAACATTTTAGAAAAAGCTCTAGAAATAGGGTTAAATGCTTTAGAATAGAGGTGATAATTTGAAAATAAATGATATTAAAATTAATTCATATGGAAAACTATTAAATAAGAAAATTAAATTATCTGATAATATAAACATTATCTATGGTAAAAACGAATCTGGAAAATCAACATTCTTAAATTTTTTGATTTCTATTTTATATGGCATATCTAAAAATAAAAATGGTAAGGATTTATCTGATTTTGAAAAATTTACTCCTTGGAATGGTATGGATTTTTCTGGAAGAATAAATTATGAGTTGGATAATCTAGAAACTTATGAAGTATTCAGAGATTTTACTAAAAAAAATCCTAAAATATTCAATTCACAAATGGAAGATGTGTCTAAAAATTACACTATTGATAAAACAAAAGGAATTCAATTCTTTTTAGACCAAACAAAAATGGATTTAAGCCTTTTTCTTTCTTCACTTATTGTTACACAAGAAGATGTTAAACTTGGTAAAAATGAACAGAATACATTAATACAAAAAATTACCAACCTTGTTGGAACTGGTGAAGATAATGTTTCATACCAAAAAGCAATTGATATACTTTCTAAACGCCAATTAAATGAAATTGGTTCACAATCTTCAAGACAAAAGCCAATTAATCTTTTAGCTAAAAAAATTGATGAATTACAAAGTGAAAAATTTTCTTTAAAACAAGTTTCAAATATACAAAATAATATTGATAAAGATGCTTATATTATACAATCTGAAATTTCTAATTTAGAACATCAAATCGACTTATTAAAAGAACTTAAATTAATTTTCGAAAAGAGATATATTGATGAAGAAAGATTAAAATTACAACAAAATATTATTGATTCTAATTCTTTAAAGCAAAATGAAATTAATAGTAAAATTAAATTATTAAATACTAACAAAACTAATATTTCAAACATGCAAACAGAATTACTTAATAAAAAAGTTTCAACTATTAAATCTTTAAATATCCGTTTTGCTATAATTAGTTTATTATTAATCATATTAAATATTTTACAATTTATTTTTATTAATAATTTAATTGCAACTATATTAGGTATTTCTATATTGTTTATATATATATTAGTTTCTAGACTTGTTACTAAAAAGAAAAAAACTTCTTTTAAAGATAATGAAACAAATATATCTAAATCTTTAGAGTCTTTAAGTATAGAATTAACTTCGTTAACAAATGAATTAAACAATATTCAATCTAATACAGCTGATACACATAATGAAATAGATAGACTTAATTATTCAATAACTACATATTTTTATGCTGAATCTAATAATTTAAAAAATTTATATAAAAATAAAATATCTAATAATATTTTAGACAAATTATTAAATATACATTCTTTAGATAGTCTTACTTATGAAATTACAAATATTACAGAAGAAATTAATTCACAAAAGTTAAGATTACACAAATTATCTTTAGATAAAGAAAATATAAATAATAAAAATAGAGAGATCTCTACTGTAGAAGAAGAATTAAATAATTGTATTGTTCAAAAACAAAATCTAGAAGATTTAAATCTAAGTATCGAATATGCTAAACTATATTTAAGAAATGCTTATGAAAAAATGAAAAATACAATAAGTCCAAAATTTACTAAAAGCCTTTCAGATATCTCTAGTTCAATAACTAATTCTAAATATTCTAATATTCAATTTACAGAAGATTCTGGATTGATCGCCGAATTAGAAAATGGTAACTATGAGCCTATCTCTAAGTTAAGTGTTGGTACAATTGATCAGTTATACCTTTCTTTTAGACTTTCTATGGCTAAAGATATTGTAACTGAAAATATGCCAATAATATTAGATGAAGCTTTTGCTTACTATGATACAGAAAGATTGTCTAATGTCTTAAAATATATTAATACTAATTTTAATGATCATCAGATAATTATTTTAACTTGTACAAATAGAGAGAAAAATATATTAAATGATTTAAATATTCCATATAATCACATTGAAATTTAATATTTAAGTAGATATTACAAATTGTAATGTCTACTTTGCTTTTTTACTAAGATAATAGTATAATGATTTTATTATATATTTTTTGTGATGATAACCTACTGATTGGAGGAATACATATGAGTAAAAGACAAGATAAACTATCTAAACCAATTACAGAAGTAAGGCATTTATTATTTGAATTACATAAACTTTTAGATATTTGTATAAAAAAGAAATCAAGTTCAAATTCAAAAACTTTCATATGTGAATTAGATGATAATACGCATACATTATTAGTTGAAACTATTAATAAATTATGCGAAAAAATACATATAGTTTTTTCTTTTCATAATATAAAATTAGGTTTTGAATTCTATGATGAAATACTTGATAATTCAACAACATTGCATATAGTAAAAATGCTTAATATTGTTTATTCAAGTCAACATACAAAATCGTCTAGCTCTGATTTGTGTAACAGCATACAATCTTTATTAGCTTTATTCTCTAAATCAACTATTCAAGAATCTAACCTCGCAAATGATTATCTTAATGAATTTTAATACTCTGATTTAAATAAAATATATAATTATATCATCACAAAGAGGCTAGCATGGTTGCTAGTCTTTTTTTATATGTATAATTCATTTGACTTTTCAGTATATAGATGATATAACATTTCTATTAACAACATGTATGCAAGTAATTATTTTTTTAGAAAGGATGTATTTTATGGATCGGCAAACACTTATAGTTCATGTCAATGATTTGAATGAATTATTAGATATCATTGTGGTACTATCCAAAACTACTCACTCTACAGCTAGAGTGTATGTTTTAATTCTTGATAGATTAATTGGTTTAGAAAGTTCGCTACAATCATTATTGCAAAATTTTTCTAAAGATATTGAAAAAAGTAAGAAAAATATAGATGATCATATTTTTAACGATTTTCTTGATTATGTTCGAGATAACAAAAATATTAGAGACCACTTTTACAAACTGGAATGTATTTATGATTACCTAATGGTAAATAAGAAATTTCGTTTGCTCTCTTTAGAGATTAATCACTATTTTAATATGTTTGAATTTTAATATCATCAAAACTTGCACAAAACCACTTACATATTGTAAGTGGCTCGTTTTATCTCTATTACCTTATCTTTTTAATTAATAACTCTAATACTTTAGAGTCTCGTTCTATCATATTAAAATCTTTTTTTCCATGACTCTCATTTCTATTTATATATATTGCTTCTTCTGGACTTACATATTCAAGTGTAAATCTTTCTTCATTTTCATAATCATCTAATTGTTGTTCTTCTATATTTTCTTCAGTTTCACAAAGATAATAATAGTTATCTTGTATAAACACATCTTCTGACATTCCTTTTTGAATTCTATGTACATATCCAAACTCTTTAATTGTATCATTAATAACTACTAAACCTGTCTCTTCCCTTGTTTCTCTTATTAATGCATCAACTTTATTTTCACCTTTTTCTATTCCTCCACCTGGAAACTTATAGTAATTATATTTTAAGCTATGTATCATTGCTACTTTATTATCTTTAATTATTATTGATCTTGCTGAAGGTCTTATATTCTTAGTTCCATTAATATTATAATCTTTTGTATCTATTTCAAAAAGTAATCTCATAATCCCTCCTTACTTAATTATATTATATATACATTTATTTTGAATACTTTCTTCGAAATTCCATGTATGGAATCCACCACCAAGGCAATTTTCCCAGAATTCACATTTGTCACAATTTTCACAAGATTTTCTTTTACTATCTCTAAATTCTTTGTACTTAGTTTCCCATACTTGCTTAAAATTATCTTTTTTAATATTTCCTTGTATAAGATTTTTAATTCTTGGCACATTAGGACATACAAATAAATCTCCATTATATAAAATACTTGCAATATTAACTCCAGTTACACATTTATAGTACTGTACTCTTACTTCTTTCTCATATTCTAATCCCAGAAAACTATGACAACCATATGTTAATGCAAACTTTTTAGGATTTTTAACATTTTTTTGTTTAATAAAGTCCAATAATTTTATATGTTCTTCTTTTCCTAATAATAACTCTGAATTATCATTAGCTCTACCTATTGGATCCATTGACATTAATCTCCATGAATCAATATTTAAATCTCTAAGTTCATTATATAAATCTTCTAATTCATTAATATTTGCTTTAGTTACAACAGTTGTTACTTGTAACTTTTTCAAATAATTAGCTGCTTTCAAACTTTTAATATTATTCATAATTATGTCATATGATTCTAATCCTCTAAAATTATTATGTGTATTCTTAAGACCATCTATACTAATTGATACAGTTTCTAAATTTGCTTTTTCTAACTTTTTAATGTTTTCTTCTGTCAATAAATATCCATTAGTTGTCATTCCCCATTTAAATCCCAACTCATTTGTTGCATATTCCATAACTTCAAACAAATCTTTTCTAACAAGTGGCTCTCCACCTGTTACATTAATTAAAATCTTTGTTGCATCCATGTCTTCTGCTATTTGTTTAAATCCATTCTTAATTTCCTCAGTTGTTAATTCATCTCTATATTTTTTATTTTCTGCACTACTACCACAATGTTTACATTTTGCATTACAAGTTAAAGTACATTCCCAGAATAAATCAATCAGTGGATTTTTATTCATATTTTCTGTGTTATGCTGTTTTTCTAATTGCAATTCACCCAATTTATATAGTTTTTTAAATATATTCATATTTTATTTGTATATATACAATATATACCTACTCCTTAATCTTTAATCTTATAATGAATCTATATATATTACTACTGAATAATATCCAATAATACATAATATAGTTAATATTATAAATACTACTGCTAGTTCTCTTAATACTTTATTTTTCCCTTTTTTTAAGTATACAATTAAACCTATTATTATAATTAACGGTATAGCTACTACTTTTAAAATTTCCAATATCAGGGCTATTATGAGCTCTATATTGCTTTTTGAGCTGTATGTAGGCATATTGATCCCATATGCGGGCTGAATACTTGACTGTGAATGCAAATTATCAACTGCATATACTTTTGATACTAAAGCTAATATCATAGATATAAAAGTAGCTGTTATTTTTTTGATTTTTTTCATATCTCTCTCCTTTTATAATTCTAAATTCATTATATTCTAAATATTTTTTGCTGTCAAATAAAAAATAAAGTCCTCAATTATATTGAGAACTTGGTGTGCCCAGAGGGATTCGAACCCCCATCACGAACTTCGTAGGCTCGTATTCTATCCAACTAAACTATAGGCACAAATATATCTTTTCTAAGATACTCAACTATTATAACTTGAAAAACACATTTTTTCAAGTAAAATACACATATTTATTTGATTTTTACTTTTTTTATGATAAAATGTACTTAGTATTTTTACTTTAGAAAAAGGGGTATTTAATGAAAAAAATATTAATATTTTACGCATCATATGGTGGAGGACACCTAAATGCTGCTAAATCCATAGAAGAACAAATAAAAAAAGACTATCCTGATTCACCAGTTGAATTAGTTGATTGTGTTAGATATGTAAATAAAGCAATAGATAAATTAACTACTACAGCATATAAAGAAGCTGCAAAACTTGCTCCATGGGTATGGGGAAAAGTGTATTATGACTCACAAAAGGGAGCACTTGCTCATTTAACAACAAGAGCAAACTCTATTTTCGCAGTAAAACTTTTAAAACTTTTCAAAAAAATAAAACCAGATTTAATAATATCTACACATCCATTTGCTACACAAATGTGTTCATATTTAAAAAGAAAAAATAAGATTCAAGCTGAAATTGCAACAATTATGACAGATTTTTGCCCACATGACCAATGGCTTGTTGGACAAGAATTTGGTGACTATTTTTTTGTAGCACATGAAGAAATGAAAGATTATTTAATCTCAAAAAATGTTGAGCCTTTTAAGATTCATGTTACTGGAATTCCATTATCTCCAAAATTTTTACAAAAATATGATAATAGTCTTATTTTAAATGAATTACAATTAGATACAAATAAGAAAACTATACTTTTTTTCGGTGGTGGAGAATTTGGTCTTGGTAAAACAAAAACTTTTGATTTATTTACTTCACTAATTACTAATTGTAGAGATTACCAGATAATTGCAATAGCTGGTAAAAACGAGAAGATGAAAGAAGTTTTTGAAAATATTGCTACTGAAAATAATTGTAATGACTTTGTAAGAGTTTTACCATTCACAAATAAAGTACCTGAATTAATGTCCGCATCAGATTTGGTTATAACTAAACCAGGTGGATTAACTACTACGGAAAGTTTAGCATCTAATTTACCTATATTAATTATAAATCCTATACCAGGACAAGAAGAAGAAAATGCTGAATTTTTAGAATCTCAAGGTGTAGGAATCTGGATTAAAAATTCAACTGATATTGGGACCATTGCAAATAACTTATTAAGCTCATCTCAAAAACTAGAAGAGATGAAAAATAATACAAAAAAATTAGCAAAAATTGATTCAACAGAAAATATCTGTAAGCTTTTATTAAACAGATTATATATATAAGAAAAGAAGTACAATTATGTACTTCTTCTTTTATACTATATTTCTCTTCTACCTTCTAATGCTTTTGTAAGTGTTATTTCATCTGTATATTCCAGATCTCCACCTACTGGTATTCCATGAGCAATTCTTGTTACTTTTATTCCTAATGGCTTTATTAATTTAGATAGATACATTGCTGTTGCTTCACCTTCTACTCTAGGATTTGTAGCAATTAATATCTCTTTTACTTCTCCATCCATTAATCTTGCTAAAAGTTCTTTTATTTTAATATCATCTGGTCCAACCCCATTCATTGGAGAAATAGAGCCATGTAAAACATGGTATATTCCTTTAAATTCGTGAGTTTTTTCCATCGCAATTATATCTCTTACATCTTCTACTACACAAATAAAACTACTATCTCTTTTAACATTTCCACATATCGTACATGGATCTGTATCAGATATATTATAGCATTTACTACAATATTTTAAATTTTTCTTTGCATTTATTATTGAAGATACAAATTCATTTGTTATTTCATCAGATGAATTTAATATATAGAATGCTAACCTTGCAGCTGTCTTATGCCCTATACTTGGTAATCTTTCAAAACTTTCAATTAATTTTTCTATTGATGGTGAATAAAGTGACACTTCTACATCCTCCTAAATATATTAATTGGACTTTAGATAAATCTAAAATCCAAGTCCTCCTGGTAAGTTATATTTTCCCATTTCCGCAGATTGAGCTGAATCTACTTTTCTTAGTGCTTCATTAATACATGTTAGGACTAAATCTTCTAACATTTCTACATCTTCCGGATCAACTATTTCAGGTTTAATTTTAATTTCTTTAACTTCCTTTTGTCCTGATACTTTTACATATATAGCTCCTCCACCTGCTGATGCATCAAATTCTTTTGATGATAATTCTGCTTGTGATTTTTCCATATCTGCTTGCATTTTTTTTGCTTCTTTCATTAAATTTCCGATGTTCATTCCACCGAAACCTCCCATACCTCCTGGGAATCCTCCTCTTTTTGACATATTACTGTCTCCTTTCATTTTATTTTATTCTACTATATTAAATGGTATATCTGACTCATTTGCTAAATTTTGTAATGTTTCTTCATATGACACTTCTTGTGTTATTGTATTTTCTGCTGTAATATATTTAATATTCATTTCTTTTCCACATGCTATTGAAACTAATGTTGATAACTCCCTAATATTTTCTTGTTTATTTAATATTGTTTTTCCAAAAGCAGTTATTTCTTTATTAAACTCAATTCCTATAGTCATATCATTTATTTCAACTGCTCTAGTGTTTAATAGGTTTGTATATAACACTATTTTACCCGATTGTTTTAAGTCTGTTATAATTTGTGGCCAAAATTCTCTTGCATTATTTGAGAATTTTTTTTGTGCTTTATTTACTGATGTATTAATAGGTCTATTTTCGCTCATATTCATTTTTGGACTATTTTGCATGTTTACATTAACACTATTTACATTTCTAGCTATATTTTGATTTACAGGCTGTCTATTGTTTCTTAAATAGTTTTCAATTTTTTCTATTCTTGTTGTAATATCTTGTGGTATATTTGAGCTTCCATTATTACTTACAATTGGTTTATCTGAACATAATTTAATTATCCCTGCTTGAAAAACTATTGTCCTTTGCGTTGACCATTTTAAATTACTTTCTAGTTCAGATAATTCATATACCAATTCTATTAATTTTTCTTTAGACATATTTTCTGATAATGTTTTAATATTATTTACTTCATCTTCATTATATATCTCTGTCTTTTTAGTAGTCTTGTATACTAATATATCTTTAACATATTTTATCATTTCCCAAATTATATTCGTAATATCTTTACCTTGTGATAAAATTTCTTCAATTGTTATTATTACATTTTCAATATTTTTTTGATTTATATTCTCTATGATTGAATGCACATATTGTATTTTAGGAATTCCTACTAATTCTTTTATTTTATCATCAGATATATCTGTTTCACCGTCTTGAACACATCTTTCAAGTATTGAAAGGGCATCTCTCATTGCTCCTTCTGATAAAGTTGCAATAATATTTAAAGCACTATCACTAGCATTTAATCCACTTTCATCACATACTATTTTTAACCTTTTAACAATATTTTCATTAGATATTTTCTTATAATCAAATCTTTGACATCTAGATAATATTGTTGCTGGTAATTTTTGTGGTTCAGTTGTTGCTAATATAAATTTAACATGTGCTGGTGGTTCTTCTAATGTTTTTAGTAGTGCATTAAATGCTCCTGTTGATAACATATGAACCTCATCTATTATATATACTCTATACTTCGCTTTTGTTGGTAAAAAGTTTGCTTCTTCTCTAATACTTCTAATATCTTCAACACTATTATTCGAAGCAGCATCCATTTCAACTATATCTGTTAAAGAACCTTTTATAGCTTCTGTACATATCTCACATTTATTACATGGCTCCCCATCTCGTGGGTCTGTACAATTTATTGCTCTTGCAAGTATTTTAGCAGCTGATGTTTTTCCTGTTCCTCTACCACCATTTAATAAATATGCATGCCCTACTCTATTTGATATTATTTGGTTTTTTAATGTTTTTGTTATATGATCTTGTCCAACCATTTCTGAAAATGTAGTTGGTCTAAACTTCCTATAAAGAGCTGTATACCCCATATTTTCACATCCTTCACACTAAAAAAATAAGTATTTTCTAATCTCTCTATGGAAAGATTTCACATAAAGATATCTACTTATTGCTGCTTCCTTCCGGACCTGACAAGGTTCATAGGTCTTTATTGAATTC